>CAZUHB010000048.1:0-51192 GCA_964620445.1 uncultured Phycisphaerales bacterium | reverse complement strand
AGGGCCGCATGCTCGAGCAGACCGAGAACCTGCCGATCCTCTCCTTCTCCCTGGCACCGGTGTGCAAGTACATCCTCGACTTCTTCGAGGGCGACATCCACGACGGCGACGTGATCTTTCACAACGACGTCTTTTCCATGGGGAACCAGAACAACGACGTGGCCGTGTACAAGCCGATCTTCGTCGAAGGGAAGCTCGTGGCCTGGTCGGCGTGCAAGGGCCACCAGGCCGACATCGGCGGCGCCGTGCGCGGCGGCTACAATCCGAACGCCACCGAGGTCTGGCAGGAAGCGCTCCGCATCCCGCCCGTCAAGGTGATGGAGAAGGGCGCACTGCGCAAGGACGTGTGGAACCTGATCTTCGCCAACATCCGCCTGCAGATCGTGGAGGAAGACATGCGCGCTCTCATGGGCGCCTGCGTCGTGGGCGAGCGCCGCGTCAAGGACCTGGTGAACAAGTACGGCATCGGCGTCTTCGATGCCCACAAGGAACACCTCTTCGAGTCGACGCGCCGCATGATGGAGGCCGAGATCCGCACCATCCCCGAGGGGACCTACAAGGGCGAGGCCACGGTCTATTACGACGGCCGTACCCCGGGCTCGCGCTACCAGATCCGCGTGACGATCACGGTGAAGGACGGCCGCATCACCTTCGACTACTCCGACACCGACGCACAGACCGACGGCTTCGTGAACGGCACCTACACGTCGTCGGCGTCGGCCACGATCCTCACCTTCCTCCAGATGGTGAATCCCGACATCCCGCACAACGAGGGCATGGTCGAGCCGATCGAGATCATCATTCCCGAGGGAACGATTCTCAACGCGGCGTACCCGGCGGCGACCACTTTCGGCAACCACCTCTGCCCGCCCAATGCCGACTCGATCATCCGTGCGCTGGCCGGCGCCATCCCCGACCGGATCACGGCCGGATGGAACCAGCTGCTCTGCTCGCTCACCACGGGGCACGACCCGCGCAAGGACGACAAGTATGTCGACATCTGCTTCATGGGGCTCAAGGGCGGATCGGGTGCGATGAAGGGCACCGACGGCTACGACCACATCGGCATGATCGACGCGTCGGGCGGGGTGCTCGACCAGGATTACGAGATGTTCGAGCAGCAGACGCCGCACGTGATACTCGAGCACGAACTGCTCGAGGATTCAGCCGGCGCCGGCGAGTGGCGCGGCGGGCTGGGTGTGCGCACCCGCCTCAGCCTTCGCGGCGAGGGCACGCAGCTCGTGACCTTCGGCGACGGCGACGTGGAACCGGCTTTTGGAATCGACGGCGGGAAAGAGGGAGGGCTGAACTTCATCGATTTGCACTACCCGGACGGGAAGGTCTACCGCGCCACGACCAAGGATCTGGTGACCGACGTGCCGGACGGAACCGGGTACGTGCAGGAAGCCTCTGGCGGGGGCGGCTATGGCGATCCGCGCAAGCGTCCCATCGAAAAGGTCGTGCACGAGGTGCGGTGCGGCACATTGTCGATCGCCAAGGCGCGCGACGCTTACGGTGTGGCCGTCGACCCGGAGACATTCGAGGTGGATGCTGACGAAACAGAGAAACTGAGAGGATGCTGATCACCGGAGCAGTTCGCGTCGGTCGAAGAAAAAATGATTCACCACAGAGGACACAGTGAGCACGGAGAGGAAAAAGTGAACGAGGCAAAAAGAAGGGATCCGGAAGTCGCGAATGACCAGCTCATCACGCATCTTGATACATAGTCATTTTTCCTCTTCTTTCCTGTTTGCACTCTTCGCACTCTGTGCACTTTGTGGTTAAAAAAAAGGAACACCCTCAATGAACTTCGAACTCACCGAAGAGCAGCAGGCGATCCGGGAGACCTTCCGCAAGTTCGCGCGCGAGAGGCTCAAACCGCAGGCCGCCGCCATCGACGAGAAGGGCGAGTTTCCGCGCGACGCGTTCCGCGAGGCGGGGAAGCTCGGCTTCTTCGGCATGCGCTATCCCGAGTCGGCGGGCGGCGTGGGCGCCGACGTGGTCTCCTACTGCCTCGCGGCGGAGGAGCTCGCCTACGGTTCCCTCTCCGTGGCCGCGGCCTGCGCCATGCAGTCGCTCATGGGCACTTACTTCCTCCACCGCTTCGCCACCGACGCGCAGCGCGCCGAGCTCTTCGCGCCCGCGCTCGCGGGCGAGAAGGTGGGCACCATCTGCATCACCGAACCGGACGCGGGAACCGACCTCAAGGGGATCGCCACCGCCGCCGTGCGCGAGGGAGATCGCTTCGTGCTCAACGGCCGCAAGATCTGGATCACCCAGGCGCCGGTGGCCGATTTCTTCACCGTCTTCGCCCGCCTCGACGGGGAGCTCAACATCTTCCTCGTCAAGCGCGACGACGCGGGGCTCGTGGTCGGCCGCGACATCAAGAAGATGGGGGTGTGGGCGTCGGTCACGTCGGAGGTCTCCTTCGAGGATTGCGCCATCCCGACCGACCGCCTCCTCGGCGAGCAAGGCAAGGGAGAGTCCTATCTGCGCGAGATCCTCAACGAGATCCGCGTCATGACCGGCGCCCTCGCCGTGGGACAGGGACGGGCGGCGCTCGACGATTCGCTCGAGTACGCCCACCAGCGGAAGCAGTTCGGCAAACCGATCGCGGCGTTCCAGGCGATCAAGCTCAAGTTCGCCGACATGGACACGAACCTCGAGGCCGCGCGCCGCCTCGTGCTCTATGCGGCGTGGCGTTCCGATCAGGGGAAGCCCAATACCAAGGAGGCGGCCATGGCCAAGCTCTTCGCGTCCGAGGCCGCGCTCGATGTGTGCGACCAGGCCGCGCGCGTGCTCGCCTCCTACGGATACGCCATGGAGTACCCGATCCAGCGTTACTTGCGCGACATCCGGTTCACGCTGATCGGCGGCGGCACCTCGGAAATCCTCAAACTCATCATCGCCAAGGAAACAGGAGCGTGATTCATGGCTGAAAAGAAGATCCGCATTCTCATCGGCAAGCCGGGGCTGGACGGCCACGACCAGGGTGCCAAGGTGGTTGTGCGCGCTCTCATGGATGCCGGGTTCGACGTGGTCTATACCGGCCTGCGCCAGTCGGTCGATTCGATCGTCGACTCGGCGAAGAAGGAGGATGTGGACGTGATCGGCCTCTCGATCATGTCCGGTTCGCACATTCCGATCTGTGAAAAAATGAAAACACAGATCGACGAGGCCGGGCTCGGCGACAAGCTCTGGATCGTGGGAGGCGTCATCCCGGCCGCCGACCGGGACAAGCTCTGCGCCATCGGCGTGGACGGCGTCTTTGCCACGGGTACACCTTTCGACGAAATCGTTGACTTCATACGCGGGAAAGTAAATTGAGCGACAAACAAAAAAAGAAGTTCCCCACGCGGGACGTGACTCTCGAATCGGGCATTCCGGTCAAGGTGGTCTACACCCAGGACGATGTGGATGCCTCGGGCGGCGCGGCGGATATCGGTCAGCCGGGCGAGTATCCCTTCACGCGGGGGATCCATCCGACCATGTACCGCTCGCGTCCTTTCACCATGCGGCAGTACTCGGGCTTCGGCACGGCGGCCGAGACGCACGAGCGCTTCAAGTACCTGATCTCGCAGGGGCAGACCGGGCTCAACGTGGCCTTCGATCTGCCCACCCAGTGCGGGTACGACTCGGACGATCCGATGGCCGAGGGCGAGGTGGGGCGCGTGGGCATGGCGGTCGACACGCTCGCCGACATGGAAGAGGCCTTCGACGGGATCGACCTGGACAAGATCACCGTGTCGCTCACCATCAACGGCGCCGCCATCGTGCTCATGGCCATGTACTTCGCCATGGCGCGCAAGCGCGGCTTCGACCTCTCCACCCTGCGCGGCACGGCGCAGAACGACATCCTGAAGGAGTACGTGGGCCGCGGCACGTGGGTCTTCCCCGTGGAGCCGTCGATCAAGCTGATCGGCGACACGATCCTTTTCTGCGCCGACGAGGTGCCCAAGTACAGCCCCGTGTCGATCTGCGGCTACCACATCCGCGAGTCGGGCGCCAACCCGGTGCAGGAGATGGCCTACGGTTTCTGCATCGCGAGCGCCTACATCGAGCACGCCCTCGCGCGCGGCATCGACATCGACTCCTTTGCGTCGCGGCTCAGCTTCAATTTCGATATCCACGGCAACCTCTTCGAGCAGGTGGCCAAGTTCCGCGCCGGCCGGCGGCTCTGGGCCAAGATCGTCAAGGAGAAGTACGGCGCCCGGAACCCGCGCTCCGGCGTGCTGCGTATGATCGCCGGCGGCGGCGGGGGCGGACTCACCATCGAGCAGCCCGAGAACAACATCGTGCGCGGCGCCTACTATGCGCTCGCGTCAGCCCTGTCGGGCACGCAGACGATGGCGCTCTGCTCTTACGATGAGGCCTACACGATCCCCACGGAAAAGGCGGCGCTCATCTCCCTGCGCACCATGCAGATCCTCCAGGATGAAGTGGGCGTGTGCGACACGGTCGATCCCCTCGCCGGTTCCTACTACGTGGAGTCGCTCACCAACGAGATGGAGCGGCTCATCGTCGAGCAGATGGAGAAAGTCGACGCGGCCGGCGGCATCGTGCAGGCGATCGCCGAGGGCTACGTGCAGGCCGAGGTCTCGCGCCAGGCCTACGAGCAGGAGAAGGCGCTCCAGGAAGGCCGCGTGCGCAAGGTGGGCGTCAACTGCTTCCGCATCGACGAGGAAGAGCCGGACGTGGCCTTGCATCCCTTCCGCGAGGGCGAGGCGCGCAAGCAGTTCGACCGGCTCGCGGCGATCAAGGCCGAGCGCGACGCGCGCGCGGTGCACACGGCCCTCGCCGAGGTGCGCCAGACGGCCGCCGACATGAGCGCCAACCTCATGCCGGCGATCATGGACGCCGTGCAGGTCTACGCCACGGTGGGGGAGGTGATGGGCGTGCTCAAGGAGGTTTACGGCACATACGACGAGCCGTTGCGGTTCTGATCGTCGACCAATTGCGGCGGCGAAAACAGATCTCTCTCGATCGAAGCTGCGCATCGGGGACCAGTGATTCGATTTCGTTTGGCGATCGAAATGAAG
Source organism: uncultured Phycisphaerales bacterium (assembly GCA_964620445.1). Taxonomy (GTDB): domain Bacteria; phylum Planctomycetota; class B15-G4; order B15-G4; family CAYZWU01; genus CAZUHB01. The sequence continues at coordinate 46,153 of CAZUHB010000048.1, read as the reverse complement.
AAACAGTCCTATCTGATCGGCATATCGTTGCTGGCGATCGTTGCCAGTGTCGCGCTTTTTCTCTTGTGGTCCGAAAACGGCGAGACAGAGCCTGCGCTTGCCAAGGGACATGAGAGCGCGGAGGGCGGGATCGACTTATCAGATCTTCCCGATCAGGAATCCGGTAGTTCGAGGATCGAGATCGAGTCTTCGGAGAAATCCACAACCGGCGCCGAAGATCCCGGCGATCCCGGGCGCGGGCGCTCGGATCCTCTCGGATGGCTCGTCACAGGCCGGGTCGCGATGCGGGAAGGCGATCCGATTGCGGCCGCTAAGGTCAGCCTCCACTACTGGGGTTTACCCGACATGAAGATGAAGGGCCGCGCTGTTCGCGTGTCCACCGATGAGGCAGGCTCGTATCAGGCGTTCGTGGCGGTACCGGACAGGATCTCGTCCCGGGACCCTTCGCGCTCCTTTCCAGGACTCATCGCGGGCCGAGCCGACGCCGCCGGCTTTCGGCCGGCCAAAACGGACAGCAAAGGAGGGCTCAGCTCCACCAACCATCCGTCCACGTTCCACCCGCTTCTTCCTCCGCCCATGTCATCGGCAATGGCGCATTCGGTCCGCGTCGATTTCGTGCTCGAGGCCGGCTCGGTCATTGGCGGTCGTGTCGTCACTGCCGACGGCGTCCCGGTTGCGGCGGCTCGGGTCAATGTGAAGAACCCTGATCAGGACTGGCACTTCGGTGCTGCAACGAGCGAGGACGGTATCTACTCGATTCCGATCGATTGCACGGGCGAGCATAAAATCAGTGCTGAGAAACGGGGTGTCGGCGTGGCGAGGGCCATTTCGTTCAGTGCGGATGTGAAAAGGGATGTCGAACTTCCCGACATCATCCTTGTGGGAGGCGATTGTCTGGCAGGCGTCGTGGTTTTTCCTGACGGCACGCCGATCGAGGGTGTCGAGATCTACGCGTCCATGAAGAAACCGGCAAAAAAGAGGAACCGCGCCGTTTGTATCGAGGAGGCGCTGACCCGCAACCGCGACGCGAGTTTCGAAAACCTTCTCGGCTGCACCCAGGGCGAGGCGCTCACGGACAGCGAAGGATCGTTCATCATAAAGGGATTGAATCCCGGGCAATACGAGGTGCAACCGCGATATCCCAATGAATTCCACGGGACCGACGAGTGGAGTATTTCTCATCTCGAGCAGGTTCATGATTCGGGAGCGTCAGATATCCGCTTCGTCCTTCCCATCCATGTTCTCCATGCCCGCATGTGCGATGACGCGGGCCGGCCGCTGCCGGGAACGATGTTCTTTCAGATCGACTTTGCTGTTGGCGAGCTCGTCGCCGGCGACGTGATGGGGGAGGAGACATCGAGCGGCGTTGCATCGATGCAGGTGGTTCCCGGCAAGTGGACGGTGTGGGGTTTCTCCAACAGCCGGCAGCCCACAAAAAAGACGATGACCGTGGGCGAGAAGGATTACGAGTCCACCGTCGATCTCGTCCTCCCCGCGCTCGATCTCTCCGGTGCGTTGCGCCTGACCGTCAAGGGATCGGACGGCCGGCCGATCAGCCAGGCCGGCCTCACGCTGTTCACGGCGAAGCCGCGGGCCGAGGGGCACGGCATCGTCGAGAGCGATTGGCCCTTGCTGAGAGAAAACCTTTCGAGTGGATCAGGCGAGTACGAATTCCCCGTGCCGCCCGGCTCTTTTTACGTGGTGGTCTCTTCGAGGAACACCTCCACCGTCGACGGCGTGGTCTATCCCTTTGCGTTCCACCATTGGGTGTCATTCGACGATGTTGCCATAGAACCGGGCAAGGTGACTCACCTGCCCGTGACCCTCGAGCAGGGCGGCCTGGTGCGCCTCACCCTTCACTTCGACAGGAGCGGCACGAAATTTTTCCGTGTCAATCTCGATGCCTACGATGAGCTGAGGGAGCGGAAGATCGTCTATATCCCTTTCGCTGCGACGGGCAGCGCGGACCGGATCAGACCGAGGGAAATGGAATCGGGCGTCCCTTATCTGGGGCAGAAACTGCTGCGCCCCGGCCCGCACAGGCTCGAGGTGGAGGCGAGAGGCCATCCCAAGAGATTCAAAAAAACCGAGATCCACTTCACCATCCTGCCCGGCAAGGTGACCGACGTGGAAGCCTGGATCGAGGAGGAGTGAGCGGCGATCGGGTAAGCTCTCTTCCGCCGTCAGGTGGAAAAACGACAGCTTTGGCTTTAGAATAGCCCCCGCGTCGAGCGAACCAGATCTGCCGGAGCCGTTCATGGGGTCCAGATTCATGCGCATCTTCTTGATTCTCTTTCTTGCGGGTATGATCTGCGCCGGTTGCGGTTCCGACGCGTCGTACAACGTCCTCCTCATCTCCCTCGACACGGTGCGCGCCGACCGCTTCGGCTGCTACGGCTACGAGGGGGCGGAGACGCCCGCCATCGACAAGCTGGCCGCAAAGGGCGTTCTGTTCGAGCAGGCCTTCACCGCGGTCCCGATCACGCTGCCGTCGCATGCCACGATACTGACCGGCGTCTATCCCCCCGAGCACGGCGTTCGCGACAACGGGTCGAAAACACTGAACAAGGACCTGGCCACCCTGGCCGAGGTGTTCAAGGACCATGACTACACCACGGCCGCTTTCGTCGGTGCGAGCGTGCTCGACGCGGCCTTCGGACTCGACCGCGGTTTCGACGCCTACGACGATGACATGACCTCGGGCGGCGATGTCCCGGGGGATCCGCAGCGCCCGGCCGACGAGGTCGTCGACGCCGCTCTCCGCTGGCTGGGCGAGAAGGAGGGCGACCCCTTTTTCTGCTGGGTGCATTTCTACGACGCCCACACACCCTACAGCCCGCCGGCGCCCTACAGCACCCGATTCGCGCACGATCAGTACGATGGCGAGATCGCCTTCGTCGACAGCCAGGTGGCGCGCCTCGTCGACTGGCTCGACTCGAGCGGAGCGGGAAGCCAAACCCTCGTGGTGATCGTCAGCGATCATGGCGAAGGGCTTGGCGATCACGGCGAGCCCGACCATTGCATGTTCGTCTATGATACGACGATGCGCGTTCCGATGGTGTTCTCCCTTCCCGGCGTGATCCGGGGCGGGACGCGGATCGCGGCCTCGGTGGGGGTGATCGATATCTATCCCACGCTCATCGACTTTCTCGGGCTCGACGAGAGGACCGCATCGAGCGGACGGAGCCTCGCCGCCGCCTTCTCGGCGGGCGAGATCGACTCGGCCGCCCAGTACGGGGAGTCGCAGTATCCCTTCAACTCGTACGGCTGGTCTCCCCAGCGCTGCCTGATCACGGAGGAATGGAAATATATCCGCGCGCCCACGCCCGAGCTCTACAACAGGATCAGCGACAGCGACGAACTGGTCAATCTGGCTCCCGCCAAGAAGGATCTCATAAAAGAGTTCGACCGGAAACTCGCCGCCATCGAGGGGGCCATGATCCGGAGCGACACCGCCGGCGAAGAGCTCACAGCGGAGGAACTCCGCCGACTCACCGCGCTCGGTTACTCGGCCGGCGGAGCGCGCAGCACCGAGGGGATCGATTTTTCCAGGCTCAAGGATCCGAAGGATATGGTCGGCTACCTCGAAGGGTCGCAGCGTGCGCTCGGTCTGCTCAGGGAGGGCAAGATGGCCGAGGCCGAGGCCCTCATTCAGAAGCTGCTCGTGGAGAATCCGATCGATTTCGTTCTCCTCAGCCGTCTGGCCACGGCGTTCCGCAAGAGGGGCGACGAACCGAAGGCGATCGAGTACCTGCGTCGCGCGCTGAACGCTCACGAGGAGGGCGGCCTGGGAAACAAGATCAGCGTGGCCGCCGCATACAGCAATCTCGGCGCTCTTCTGATCAAGAGCGACATGGACGAGGCGGTCCGGCTCTTCCGCACGGCGTGCGCCCTCGACCCGGCCAAGCAAGGCGTGCGCGACAACCTGAGCCAGGTGTTGCGCCACCAGGCTTACGTCTCGCTCTGCGGAGAGGACTTCGAGGGCGGTCTGAAACTCCTGCGTGAAGCGCTCGAACTCTCGCCGGCCAAACTGGAGATCAGAAACCTCCTGGCACGCGGCCTGGCCGTCTGTCCGGTCGACGCGCTCCGCGATGCAGGTGAGGCGCTCCGTCTCGCCGAGGAGGTGTGCGCCAGGTCGAAGCGCCCGAATCCCGAGTTCCTCGATACCCTGGCCATCGCCTATGCGGGCGTGGGCCGCTTCGACGACGCACTGGCGACATGCAACGATGCGATCGATGCCGCGCGGAATTCCAAACGGCGGATTCCCGTGGGTATCCACGAAAGGTACCGGCTCTTCCAGTCGCGCCAGCCTTACAGACGCTTTCCCTAGTCCCCGCCCAGGATCTCGAAGGCGACCCGCTCCGCCCCGGCCCGGCGGCACTCGGCCAGAAGATCGATGATCCGACCGTACTCGATCGTTTCCTGTGCGCGAACGACGATCGTCTTCTCCTCATCGCCGGCGACCAGGTCGTCGATCGCCTCGAAGAATCGCCCCGTCAACCCGGGGCCGTCGATCGGTTGGCCGTTCACCTTGCAGCCGAAGCCTTCGGCCGATCCCTCGTCGCCGGCGACCTCGACGTCGATCGTGGTCACGTCGCTTCCGCCTCGCGGCAGGTAGGCGTCCAGCCGCCCCTCGGGAAGGCGGTAACCCCAGAGCAGCTTTTTCTCCGCCTCGGGGTGTCGCCGCTTCAGATCGCAATCGCAAGCGAGCTCGATCCTGTGGATGCCGATCCGGCTGTCCCCGCAGAGCGCCATCACCTCGTGGACCGGCCCGAATCGGGTTTCCATGTCGGCGCGGATGAGCAGGATCAGCCGCGAGGCGCCATCCGGGTCACGCGCCGCGCGTGCCGTCTCATCGATCAGCAGCGACCGGATCCGGTCGAGAGCGCCGGTGACTGGCCCCAGGTCGCGGCGGTTCCTGACGAAATGGCCCGGTCTGGTGATATTGATGATGCACCGTTCCTCGAAGGGAGCGGAGAATCCGCGACACATGTCCGATCTGGGGAGAACGACGTCCTCGACACCCCGGCCGCGAAGATCGTGAAACTCGTTCAATCTCAGGGAGAGGATCTCTTCGGGAAGTCCGTACTTTTCGGCCATCCCCTTTTGGTACACCTCGATTCCGATGAGGGGGACGAACAGAAAGACATAACCGATCCAGAGCGCAACGGCCCGTCTCGACCGGCCGAGCTTGTCCGAGGCGAACTTCCAGAAATGGATGGACAAAAAGAGCGCGAGAAGGAGATTGATCATCCTCAACAGATCGCCGTGGGAAAATCCCAGGTACTGGGGAATCGACCAGAACTCGTAGCAGAAGGGAGATGTCGTCACCCCCAGGGAGATGTGAATCAAATGCCACAGAACGCCGTAGACGATGATCACCGTCGCCGGAACGGTCAACAGGCCGCCGGCCGGAAAGGGTATGCGTCCGGGAATGGTTCTGGTTGCGGTCATGTCGATTCCCTTCAAACGCGCGGGGTGATCAATTAGAGCCCGAAAACGGGGTTCTGTCAACTCCTACCGATGACCCGTCTGCAGTCCTCGAGGATCATGTACCCCGCCGGTACGAGCACCAGGGTGATCGCCGTGGAAAACACAACGCCGAAGGCGAGGGAGATCGCCATGGGAATGAGGAACTGGGCTTGAAGGCTCTTTTCCATGATCAGCGGAAAGAGGCCCGCAAAGGTCGTGAGCGACGTGAGCAGGATGGCCCTGAAGCGCACCGCGCCCGATTGCCGCACGGCGTCGAGCAGTTCGCCTCCGGCCTGCCGGTGGCGGTTGATGAAATCGACCATGACCAGGCTGTCGTTGACCACCACGCCGGCCAGAGCCACGATCCCGAACATCGACATGATCGTCAGATCGATCCCCATGATCAAATGGCCCCACACGGCGCCCACGAGACCGAATGGGATGGCCAGCATGATGATGAGCGGCTGGACGTACGACCTGAGCGGCACCGCGAGAAGGGCGTAGATCAGAAGGATCGCGAGGGCGAAACCCTTGACGAGCCCCTTGATCGTGTCCCGCTGCTCGGCCTGCGTGCCCTCGAAGGTGTGGGACACGCCCGGGTAGTCAGCGAGCAGGTCGGGCAGGACAGTGTTCTTCAGATCGGCGATGACACTCCACGGCATGGCGTGGGCCGGATCGACCGCGGCAGTGACATTGACCGCCTGGCAACGATCGACGCGCTTGATCGTGGCGAACCCGCGCCCCTCGTCCACCGCGGCCACCTCGCAGAAAGGAACCTCCCTGCCGTCGGGTGTGCGGATGCGCATCTCGTCCAGATCGCCCAGCGACCGCCGCCCGGCCTCGGGGTAGCGTACCATGACGCGGATATCGTCGCGGCCGCGCTGAACGCGCTGCGCCTCCTCGCCGTAAAAGGCCTGGCGCACCTGGCGTGCCAGGTCGGCGAGGGTCAGGCCGAGGAGCTCGGCCGAGGGCTTGATGCTCAGCTTCAGCTCGCGCTTCCCCTCACGGAAGGAGTCGGCAATGTCGTGGACGCCCGCGTAGTCGGCAAGCCGGGTCTTGATCTCCGCTGCCGCGGCCCGGAGCTGATCGAGGTCTTCGCCGGTGAGCTGCACGTTCACATCCTCGCCCGTGGAAAAGATCGACGAGCTGAAAGAGAGCTCCCGCGCGTCGGGAATCGATCGGGACAGCTCGCGCCAGCGATTGGCCATGGCCGTGCTGCTCACGGAGCGCTCCTCGGCCGGCGCGAGCTCGATCGTCACCTCGCCGAGATGGCCGGCCGCGATGGCCATGGTCGCCATGCCGGTCGTGTTCCGGGCTTGCTCCTGCACGTAGGGCTGCTCGCCCACCGACGACGAGATGAGGCGGAACGCGTCCTGCCCTGTTTGGTCGATGATCTCGCGCCGGAGCTGCTCGGCCGTGCGTTCGAGGTCGCGCACCGCGGCAGCCGTGATCTCCGCCGGCGTGCCCTCGGGCAGGGTGACCGCGGCCGAGACATAATCAGCCTCCACATCGGGAAAGAAGAAGAACTGGATCCATCCCCCGGCGACCGTTCCTACGGTGAGGATCAGTGTGGCCAGGCCCACGGCAACGGTCAGGTGGCGCCAGCGCAGAGCGTGCGTGAGCAGAGGGCTGTAGACCCGGTTCACGAACCGGTCGAGACCGCCGGCGATGAGCCCCTGAAAGCGGCGCCAGGGGCCTGGTTTGCGCTCCGCCTTCGGCCCTGCTCCATGAGAGAGGTGGGCGGGAAGGATCAGCAGCGATTCGACGAGCGAGAAGAGGAGGCACGGAATCACGATGAGCGGGATCACGCGCATCAGCTTTCCGGTGACGCCCTCGATCCCGAGCAGCGGAAGGAATGCCGCCACCGAGGTGAGCACCGCGAAGAAGACCGGCACCGCCACCTGCCGGGCGCCGTCGATCGCGGCCTTGACGCCCCGTCCCGATTTCTGCTGTCGCCTGAAGATGTTCTCGCCCACGATGATGGCGTCGTCGACCACGATGCCGAGCACCACGATGAACGCGAAGAGCGAGATCAGGTTGACGGTCACATCCAAACCGGGCATCAGCCAGAGTGCCCCGAGGAAGGAGATCGGAATCCCCAGGCCGACCCAGAAGGCGAGCCGCAGCCGGAGAAAGACCGCCAGAATCAAGAAGACCAGAACGAATCCGTTGCGGCCGTTGCGCAGGAGGAGGTCGAGACGATCGCGCAGGATCTTGGCCGAATCCTGCCATGCGGTCAGATGAATCCCCTCGGGCAGATCCGCCTCGGCGTGCTCGATGTATCCGTTCACCTTGGAGGCGATGTCGAGCGCGCCCTGGTCTCCCGTGCGAAAGACCTTGAGCAGCACGCCCGGTTTGCCCTCGAAGCGCGTTTCCTGGTCGGTGTCCGCAAAGCCGTCGACCACGCGCGCCACGTCGCCCAGCTTCAGTCGGGTCCCGTCGGGCCGGGTCAAGAGGACGAGATCCTCGAACTCATGGCCGCGGTAGGCCTGGCCCTTGGTGCGCAGCAGGATCTCGCCCCCGTCGGTCTTGATCGCTCCGCCCGGCAGGTCGAGCGACGATCGCCTGACCGCGCCCGCCACGGAATCGAATGTGATCGCGTGCCGCCGGAGCGCATCCTCGGAGACCTCGATCGAGATCTCGTAGGGCCGGCCCGTGGCCCGTTCCACGAGAGTGATCCCGTCGATGGCCGAGATCTCGTCGCGGACCCGCTCGGCCACCTGCTTCAGGGCCGCCTCTCCGGCCTCTCCCCAGACCGAGACGTTGATCACCTGGCGCCGGCTGGTGACCTCGGAGACCACGGGCTTCTCGATCTCCTCCGGAAAGGTGTCGATCGCGTCGATGCGCGCCTTCACGTCGTCGAGCACGCCGCGCACATCCTCGCCCAGTTCGAGCTCGATGATGACGAGTGCCAGGCCCTCCGATGCATTCGACGTGATACGCTTGATCCCCTCTATACCCTCCACTTCCTCCTCGATGCGAACGCAGACAGCGTCGGCAACCTCCTCGGGCGCCGCCCCGAGGTACTCGACCGAAACAGTGATCATGTCGAGGGAAACCTCGGGAAAGACCTCGTGGGTGATGAAGAATGCGGTGAGCAGGCCTCCGACCAGGATGAGAACCATGACCAGATTGGCTGCCACGGGATTGTGCGCGAACCAGTCGATCAACCGCATCACGAATCCTCTCGGTTATCGCTCTGCTCGACCACCTCGACTTGCATGCCGTCGACGATCGCTTCGAGTGGTGAGACGCACACACGCTCGCCCGGTTCGAGTCCGCCGGGGATCACGACCTCCTCGCCTGTCTTGCGCAGGATGTCGACCTCGCGAAATCGCAGCCTGTCATCGCCATCGACAACCACGACCCGGTTCCGGCCGCGCATGGCGGAGCGGGGAAGCACGATTGCGTTGTCAACAAGGCGTCCCTCGATCTCGGCACGAACGTACATTCCCACGGCCAGAGGAGGACGGTCGGGCGCCTCCTCGCTCCGACCGTAGGGATCGTCCACCGCGGCCACGACGTGAACGAGCCTGGTCGTGGCATCGATCTCTCCCTCGGTGCGCACGATGCGTCCCTGCCACTCATGGTCTCTTCCGGCGAAAGTGGCGCGCACCGTGACAGGAGGGCCGGGGCGCGTCCGATCGTCGCCGTAGAAGTCGAGAGGCAGATCGATGAAGGCCAGGTCCCTGTCAGCCAGGGGCAGGCTGATCTCGACCCGGTCCACGGCGTAGAGCACCGCCACCGGCATGCCGCGTGTGGCGAACTGGCCCACATCGATCGTCTTGCGACGCACACGGCCCTTGAAGGGCGCCTTGACCTCGGTGCGTGCGAGGTCGCGTTCGGCCATTTCGAGCTTGGCCTCGGCCGCGGACAGGGACGCGCGCGCGGCACTGAGCTGGGGGGCGCGCAGGGTGAGGGGGGATGCCTCTCCCTTTCCCACGTCGTCCCACTGCTCTTTAGCCACTTTTGCCTCGGCCTCCTCCTGGGTGAGGCGGAGCCGCGTACGGGTCACCTCGGCGCGAGCGAGGACGATCGCCTGCTCGTGGTCGCGGTCGTCGATCTTGAAGAGTACGTCACCCGCCTCGAAGAATCCGCCGGGTACGAATGATGGAGAGACAGACACGATCCGTCCCGAGACCTCGGGAACGAGTCGGCTTTCGGTGGCCGGTCGAACCGTGCCCTGGCTGTGAACGGTCAGAGTCGTGCTTTCGGCCGCAACAGCCTGCACGCGAACCTTGGGGCGCAACACGGGGGAGGGACGCTTCTCCACCTCGGGCCTCGACTCGAACATCTCGAGCGCGGCGAATACGGCGCCGGCGATGACCAGCAGAGGCAGGAAGACCTTCAAGGAAATGATCAGAAATCGTATCATCGTGTTTTCTCGACTCCCCGTGATTCAGGGCGCGATTTTTACCTTCTTTTCCTCGTTGTCTTCTACTGCGACATCTTCGCCCTTGGCGACGTCTTCGCCCTCGGCGACGTCTTCGCCCTCGGCGACGTCTTCGCCCTCGGCGACGAATCCACCCCCGAGGGCGAGCACCAGGTCGACGCGGTTGTCGAGAAGCTCCCGGCGCACGGAGAGGAGGCGGCTCCTGGTCGACAGGGCCGCGCGCTGCGATTCCAGGACGGCGATGTAGTCGACAAGACCCGATCGATAGCGGTCGAGCGCGATCGTCTCCGCGGCCGAGGCGTGTTCGGCCGCGCGTGCCAGTTGACCCTCTCTCGCCACGAGGAGCCGCTCCGAGGCCAGCGACGACTCCACCTCCGCGAACGCGTTCAGAACCGCGCTGCCCCATGCGGCGAGCGCTTCGTCCTTGACAGCGTCGGCCCGGTCCACGCCGGCCCGCAAACGGCCGCCGTCGAAGATCGGTTGGGCCAGGTTGGCGATCAGCGACCAGAAGGTGAAGTCCCAGTCGAGCAGATCGGAGAGCTCCCCGCTCGCCGTCCCTCCGCCGGCGGTCAGGCTGATGCGGGGATAGAGCGATGCACGCGCCGCTTCGACTCTGGACAGGGAAGCCGCCACGTGCCGTTCGGCCGCTGCAAGATCGGGCCGGCGCGCCACGAGATCAGCCGGCAGACCGGCCGGAACGGGCGGCGGAAGAACGGGGAGCGCCTCCGGGACGGCCTCGCGCCAATCGGGGAAGCTGCCGAGAAGAAGTTCCATCTGGCGGAGACATGCATCGAGCCGCCTTTCGCGCAGCGCCAGGTTGGCCCTTGCGTCGGCCAGGTTCGAGAGGGCGAGGCGGATTTCGAGCGCCGACCCGAGGCCGCTTCCGTATTTCGAACGCGTCCGGTCGGCCGACCTCAAAAAGCTCTCGACCGTTCTTTCCGCGAGCGCGACCTGCTCCTTCGCTTCCGCAGCGGCGAAGCAGGCCTTGACGGTCTGGCCGGCGAGGGAGAGACGGGCGCCGTGGTATTCGAATTCGGTAGCCTGAAGATCGGCCAGAGCGGCCCTTGCGATTGACAGGTTTCGTTCCCAGAGATCGAGCTCCCACGACGTTTCGAGCGCGACGCCGTAGCTCTGCACCGTCGTGTTGTAATCCTGCCGCGCTCCGGCCGGGATCGGCGAGCCCTCGAAATCGAAGCGCTGTCGGCTGGCGTTGAGATTCAGGGTCACCGTCGGTTTCAGGTCGGCGCCGGCGATCCGCGCCTCGGCCGCGGCTCGTTTCACCCTGGCGGCCGCGGTTTGCAGGTCGTGATTGTATTCGAGAGCGATGAGAACGGCGGTGTCGATCTCGGTGTCTCCGAAATCGGTCCACCATTCAGCGCAGAGCTCCCCTTCCGAGACGGCGCCGGCCGTCCACGACTCGGGGTACGCGAAATCCACATCGGGACGATCCACGTCGGGGGGCCAGGCACAGCTTGTCAGGAGGAGGAGAACGGTCAGGACGCGACGCAGCGTTCTCATCGATCACAATCCTGTTTCGGAAATATTCAGCAGAGGACCAACCGTTTTTCGAGCCCGAAAAGAGCTTTCAGAACTTGTAGCTCATACCGATGGTGAAGGCGGTCTCGTCCAGGAATCTCGTTTCCAGGCCGACGCTCAGTGTATCACAGATGATATCGATATCCGATCCGATTACGATACCGATGTGATCCTCGGCCACCATCGTCTCCTTCGATTTGATCCAGTAGGGAGCGCCGGACGCAAACCCGTAGATGTGGATATCGTTGACGATCCGAACGTCGGAGTACTTGACGCCCGCATAGGGAGTGAAGCTGCCGAGGTTCTTGGTGGCGTAGAGGGCGAACTGCCACTCCTGAATTTCGTTGTTCGCATCATAACCGGCCGTCACGCCCGTGAATCCGTTGTTCTGCAGGATAGTGATGATCGTCTGGGAAAGGTCGATTCCATTGTTCTTGACGGTGCCGTCGGTTCTCATACACAAGTAGTCGAGGTTGGCCATGAATTTCAAGCCGTCCTTGGTCTCGAAGAGCTTCGCCTTCGCGCCCGCACCCCAGGCATAGTCCAGGTCGCCGTTGAATTCATCCTTCGAATTCTGCCAGGCGGGGCTCTTGTACATCTGCTGGTACTTGCCGTCAGCGAGACCGACTTTGAGAAAAAGGTCCACGTTGGGATGGACGCCCAGCGCGCCCTTGAGGAAGAGGCGGTTCGATTCCGGGTTGAGGCCGACCATCTTGTCATTGGGGCCCAGGGTGGTGTCTGTGTAGAGCGCACCTCCAACCATTCCGTGAATCTTGCCCTTCTTCCATTTGAGATCCCTGTCCATGATCCTGTCATATTCCAGGGTGAGGGAGAATATCCCCAGGTCTCCCTGGGTGTCGGCCCTGCCGCCGACCGTGGAGGCCCAGTTGACCGAAGAGAGGCAGAGAGTGAACAAAACTAGGCATGCAAAAAACTTCCTGTGCGGCATGCGCCCTCCTCCATCGATTCGCAATGATGTCAGCAAACGGAAAATTCGAGCTACGCGTACCTGTGCCGTGATCCCAGAATTCGTCAATATACATAACCTAGTACTGAATACAATCACATCTTCCTATAATGGCCTTCCTGTTCGAATTCAAGAACCAGCCGGACGGACCCGGTAGTGGAGCCCTGTCGATGAACGAATACGCGGAATGGGTGAGGCAGAATCCTCTTCTCTCGGCGGCGATCCAGTTCGCCATCCTGGGGACGGTCGGCGAAATCCTGTCCTTTTGCCTGCAGAAGAAAAAAGCGGCCCTTCCCTGCAACTATTTCCAGCTGCTGTGCAAGGCGCTCGGCTGGGCGCTTCTCGGCGTGATCATCAAGTACGGTTTCGCCGGGATGAAGGGGTTCACCCGCGCGCTGCTCGATCACGGCCTGCTTCCCGGATACTTCAGCGACGGGCTGGGATGGGCGATAGGGCTCTCCACGCTGACCAATCTCCTGTTTGGACCGCAGATGATGTTCTTTCACCGTCTCGAGGACAACCTGATCATGGGAGAGCGCGGATTCAGGGGGCTCGAGAGGGCGTGGTGGACACTGATCTGGTTCTGGATCCCGGCGCACACCGTCACCTTCGTCCTGCCCGCCGAATATCAGATCGGGCTCGCGGCGCTCTGGTCGGTTGTGCTCGGGCTCATCATGGGATTGTCGCGAAAGAGGTGATTCCCGTTTCCGATCGTCGGATCGGGCCGGCATCAACGTGCCGCTCGGACGATCAGAGCTTCATCCGCTCCCGGGCGATGGCGCGAATCCTGGGGTGGAGAATATTCGCGAATTTCCGAATCCCCTCGGGGGTGTAATGGATGAGGCCTTCGAAGAGATTTTCGTCGTGGCCCATCTCGGCGAACATGTCCACGTGGTGAACACCCTCCGTTTCGGCGACTTCCTTGATGGCTCGATTGAATTCGAGAAAGGACTCCTGATCGATCGTTTCGTGTTCCTTCATCGAATTGGGCTGGGTGAGGAGCACGATGTCGATGTTGTTGGACGTGCAGATGTTGGCGATGTGCTTCAGATTCCGCTTGAACAGACGCAGCAGGAACTCGCTATCGTTGTCGACATTGAAACCGCCGCGGCTCTGGGCGAGCTTCTGGGGGAGGCCGAGCTTGGCAAGCAGCCGTGACTGATAGAGAAAACCGTAGAGGCTCGAGCTCACCTGGAGCCGGGGATTGACATAATGGGGGAGCAGGTACTTGTTCGAATAATCGGGCGACACCGACTCCCCGAACAAGCTGACCGTCGAATCGTTGATGTTGTGCATCAGCAGAATGATGTCCGGTTCGTATTCGATCAGCCTGAGGGAGATGTTGACCAGGCTGTGAGCCGTGGAAAAAGCATCGCCTCCGGCATTGAGCACCTCGAACCGATGTTCTGCCGGCTCCCTGTTGAGAAGGGATTCGAGAACCGCGGGGTAGTCGATGCCCTGCGCGGCAAAGGTCCGCTTGTTGACCGTTGTCGAACCTCCGACCGCGATGATCCTGATCGTATCGTCCGGCTTCGCCATCGAAGTCGATTCGGTCTCGTGTCTGAAGAAAGCCCTGCCCTCGTCATCGATCATGGGCGGCGGATAATCGTAAGACGTGATCCAGGGAGAGATGAACTTGTTCGAACGGAAAAAGGCTCCGTCCTCGAACACGACGTGATAGATCCTGACCGTGAGCTCGAGCGCAAAGAAAAGCAGGACGAAGACCGCCAGGTTGATCAGGATGATGCGCGAATACTTCACCAGTGTGATGCGAGAAATCACCGTTTATCACCTCCAGAGATTGCGTAGAATCTCAGTACATATTTGTAGCATTTTATTCCGAAAAAGTCTACACGCTTGGCGGAACACCAGGCCCGGCCGTAACCGCCACGATCGAATCCGTTCCTGAAATTGCGGGAGATCGGGTGAATTTGCTACCATGGCGGCTCGGGCTGTAATCCCCGGCCGGGATCGCCTGGCAAGAGCGATCGGAAGGGATACGATCACCGGGGCGCAAGGGCGGCCGATCAACGGTCGACGCCGCTGCCGGGTGATGAATGAGAACAGATGACCGATCGATCGGACGAAACGCGCTGGAACCGCATCAAGGTGATCTTCGACGCTGCCGTGTCGCGGGATCCGGGGGAGCGATCCGGATTTCTCGACGAAGCCTGCGGCGGTGATGCCGCGCTGCGCGCCGAGGTGGAGGGCCTTCTGGCTGCCGACACGGACGGAAGCAGCTTCATGGAATCGTCCGCACTCCCGGCCGACAGGCCGGCCGACACGGGCGAGCAGCGGGTGGGAACGCGGATCGGACAGTACGTCGTCAAGCGCGTCATCTCCTCCGGCGGCATGGGAATCGTTTACGAGGCGATTCAGGAGCACCCGCACCGCACCGTGGCCATCAAGGTGTTGAAAGAGGGGATCAATTCGCGGTCGGCTCAGCGCCGGTTCGAGTACGAGTCGCAGATCCTGGCGCGGCTCAGGCATTCGAGTATCGCTCAGGTGATCGAGGCCGGAACGGAGCGGCGCACAGAAGATTCCGACGGAGCCGCAGACGGTGATGCCGGCAGCGATCTGCCCTATTTCGTGATGGAGTTCGTTCGCGGCGCCAAGCCGATCACTGAATTCGCCTGGGGAAAAGGGCTCGCCACCAGGGAGCGGCTGAGTCTGTTCCTCCACGTTTGCGAAGCGGTCCACCACGGACACCAGAAAGGGATCATCCACCGCGACCTCAAACCCGGCAACATACTGGTCAGCTCCGGCGGGGAGGTGAAGGTCATCGATTTCGGAGTGGCGCGCGCCACCGATCGCGGACTGCGCGCGACCACGCTTCAGACCGAGGTGGGGCAGCTCATCGGCACGCTCGAGTACATGTCGCCCGAGCAGTGCGATGCCGATCCGCACGACCTCGACACGAGGAGCGACGTCTATGCTCTCGGCGTGGTGCTTTACGAACTCCTCTGCGAGGAGCTTCCCTACAACGTGCGTCGGGCGGCGGTCTTCGATGCGGCGCGCGTCATCCGTGAGGAGGAGCCCAAGAGGCCGTCATCGACGAACCGTTCCCTGCGCGGCGACGTGGAGACGATCCTCCTCAAGGCGCTCGAGAAGGAGCCGAACCGCCGTTACCAGTCCGCGGGCGCGTTCGCCGACGACCTGCGGCGCTTCCTCGACGGCAGGATCGTCCTCGCCAAACCGGCCGGCCCGGGCACGCGGATGTGGAAAAAGGCGAAGCGGAATCCGATCGTGAGCACCGCCGTGGGTTTTGGATTCTTCTCGCTGATCGCGTTCGTCTCCTACGTCCTGCTCTGGTCCTATCCGCAGATCATGGCCGAGAAGGACAAGGCGATCGAAGCGAAGAAGCAGGCGATCGCGGCGCGCAACGACGCAACCCGCCAGCGAACGGCCGCTCTCGAGGCGCAGAGGGCGGCGGAGAAGGAAGCGGAGATCAACCTGGCGATCAACAAGTTCTTGAAGGACATGCTCTCCGCGCCCAATCCGGCGAAGGCGGGTCGGGCGGTGAAGGTCCTCGACGTGCTCGACAGGGCGGCCGGCAAGATCGCCGATTCTTTCTCGCAGCAACCCGAGATCGAGGCGATGCTCAGAAACACGATCGGCTGGACCTATCACAGCCTCGGCCAGGATGTGGACGCCGAGCCGCATCTGAGGATCGCCGCGGAACTGAGCCGCCGCGTCCACGGCCTGCGATGCGGTCTCACGGTGCACATCATGTCGAGTCTCGGCTACATACTCCGAAACCTGGGCCGTCTCGACGAGGCCGAGTCGGTTCTGCTCCAGGCGATCGAAGCGTCCCGGCCCGGCGCTGATCGGACCGGCTCCTCGGCGGCGGACGAAGAAGAACTCCTCACGCTGGAGCGGAAGAAGCTCGTTGCCGAAACCTATCTCGCTATCGTACTGAAAGACAGGAACAAGCACGACCAGGCCGAGAAGCTCTTGCGCGAGGTCATCTCGGCCAACCGCCGCGTCTGGACGACGGAGAATCCGGACACCCTCTTTGCGCGATCGGTCCTTGCCAACTTGCTGTTGAGCCAGGGAAACATAAACGCAGCCGAAGAGATCTACAGGGCGGTCCTCGCCGACCGCCGCCGGATCCAGGGCCCGACCCATTCCGAAACCCTGACGTCCACTCTCGATCTGGTCGCCCTGCTCCGTTGCCGCGGCGATGATGTGGAAGCCGAAGAGCTTTGCCGCGAGGTGATCGATCTCCAGCGTCGCAATTCGGACGGAGATCAGCCTGAGATGACCCGCTCGCAGGCGACTCTCGCGCTGCTGCTCACGCACAGGGGCGCCTACACCGAGGCCGAGTCGCTCCTCCGGCGGGCGGCGGAACTTTCTGCTCGCCACCGCGGACCGGATTCTCCCGTGACCCTCGACTATCGCAACAACCTGGCCGCCGTGCTCGCGAACCAGGGGAAATATCCCGAGGCGAAGGAGATCTATCGCGACGTCATCGAGACGCGCCAGCGGCTGCAGCACGAAGAGACCACGGAGTCGCTCGGAGCGCGTTCCAACCTTGCCTACATCTACATCCGCGAGGGCAACCACGCAGAGGCCGAGCGGATGCTCAACGAGCTGATCGAGCTTCGAATCGGCCTGTCGGGCCCGGAAGACCCGGACACGCTCACCTTGAAAAGCCAACTCGCCGATCTCTACTACCAGCAGAACCGGGCTTCCGAGGCCGAGGCTGTCTATCGCGACATCCTGGCAATCCGCTCCCGCGTTCTCGGAGAATCGCACAGGAACACGCTGAGCACCGTCTGCGACCTGGCCAATCTGCTCGGCTGGAAAGGCGAGCTCGCCGAATCGGAGGAACTTTTCAAGAAAGGTCTGGCCCTTGCCACGGAAAACCTCGCGAAGGGTCACATCGTCACGTCCTGTTTCCATACCTTCTACGGCGTGCACCTGACCCGGCAGAAACGCTTCGACGAGGCCGAGGAGCATCTGAGCAGGGCCTTCGACGATCTGGTCGACCAGGTCGGCCTCGACCACTCCAGAACGCTCTACACCATGAAAAAGCTGATCCGTCTTTATGACGCCTGGGGTAAAGACGAGGAAGCGCAGAAGTGGCGCGACCGTCTTGTAGACACGAACGGTTCGACAAAGGAGATACCGTGACACGACCTTTGAATCCTCTCGAACAGCGGATCCTGGGAGTCCTTCTCGAAAAATCCCTGTCCCAGCCCAGCCAGTATCCGCTCTCCGTCAATGCGATCGTCATGGGCTGCAACCAGAAGCAGAATCGCGATCCGGTCATGGGGGTCACCGAACAGGAGGTTTCGCAAACGCTGACCTATCTGATGGTCAGCGGGATCGTGACCGAGTTCGCTCCGGGGCAGGGCGCGCGGGTGAACCGCTACGGCCACGAGGCGCAGGCTCACTACGGCTGGCAGAGACGCTCGATCGCGGTCATGGCCGAGCTGCTGTTGCGCGGGCCGCAGACAGTGGGCGAACTCCGGTCCCGCTGCGCGCGCATGGTGGCCTTCGAGGATATCGACGCGGTACGGATGGTTCTCGTCAGTCTCGAGCGGCATGATCCGCCCTATGTCGAGACCCTGCCGCGGGAGCCGGGAAAGTCGGCCGTCCGGCACAGGCATCTTCTGAGTGATACCGCATCGACCGGGGCCGCGGTCGCCGTGGAGGCCCCCGCGGCGGAGCCGACCGCGGCTCCTGCTGCGGAGCCGGCCGAGTCCCTACCGGCGGAGAACCTCTCCCCGGAGGTCGGCCCGGAACCGGAGGTCGCACGGAGTGGGGCTCAACTGCAGGAGCAGATCGATGTTCTGAGCGGCCAGATCGACTTGCTGAGCGGCCAGCTCGACTCATTGCGCAGCGAGATCGCCGGCCTGACCGGTCGCGTGGATGATCTGGAAGGATTGATCTGAGACTCGCTAGAGCGTGGGATCGACAACCCGTCCCACGAAATGGATGCTTCCCGACCGCCGGTCGCGGATGAGAAAAACAAAGGGCCTGTTCAGAACGAAGCGGCTCAGGCCTTTCTTCATGACGACCGCCGTGGCCGCTGCCGCCTCGGTGCCTTCCTCGGTGATCTCAGCGCAGGCCTGATGGATCACGGCCGAAATGAAAAGATCCTTTTTGCCGGTCATCCCCGAGAAATCGGCCTTCAGCCGATCGAAGGCATCGACCATTCCCATCCCCTTCAAGGTGCGGGCCAGGTCGGATCGCGACTGGATCTTGAATCGGGGCAGGAGCACGCTGACCATATCGTCGCGCAATCCGCTGATCCATCGATCCAGATTCCGGCCGCTCAGCGACTGCTCCAGATGGGCGAGGCTGGAGTCTTCGTCGGGAAGGAGAAGGAGCATGGAAAGCCGCCCCCCCTGATAGGGCAGTTCGAGGAGACTGACGCCGCTGCCGTACGCCACGCCAAAAGTTCCTCTCCGGCTCATGAAAGGAACGATCACCTTTTTCTCCTCGCTCACGAGGAAAGGGCGTTCCCTGGTGAGCGCCCTGTCGAACCGGTTCGCCCAGGCTCCCTTGAAATAGATCGCGTTGGTCAGGACGAGAGCCGTCGATTTGTCGATGTCGGTCTCTCGCAGCAGATCCTTGATCTTCGATTCCGTCCGGTCCTCGACCCATCGGTTGATCGATAGGCGTGCTTCCTCGCCGGCGTTGACGAAATCGACTTCTCCCAGCCGGGCGCCGTAGCAGCTCTCCTGGAGCGCGAGGAACTCGTCGAGGAACGCATACCCTTTTTGTCCCCACAAGGCGTTGGCCAGATGGAGCCGGCAGCCCGGACCGGTGCCGGCGCCGCGGTCGAGCGCACGGAGCGCGGCGAAGGTTCGATCGACATCTTCGAGGCCCGCAAGATGCAGTACGCCGGCCATCTGCCCGGCGGTTTCGTTGCGGGCGCCCGCGCGGGTCATCGCCAGGGCGGTCGAGATGCTGTAGGGAGAGAAGAACAGGTTCCCCTCATCTTTCCGGAGGGCGGCGAACAGGTCGAGGGCGAAGGCGGTGTTCGCGTCGGCCAGGGCGTCGAGGCCGGCGCCGGTGTCCGGTTTCGGCTTTTGCTCCTCGTCGGCCGCGGCGGTGCAGGCGAGCAGAGTCACGACGACTCCGACGAAAGCGGTCAGCCCGAGAATTCCCGTTCTCTTGTTCATTTGTCATCCTCCAAGGATGGGAAAGAACCAGCGATCGATTCCGATCCGCGGGCCCGTTCGAAAGTGACTCTCGAGGGGGTGCGAGATCTTCCCTTTGCGCTCCGATTCAGACCGGTCGTGGCGCGATCGGTTCCGCGGAATCGAAAGTCCCGGGAAAAAAACGATCCCTCCTTTGGCTTTCGTGTCCTGGAAATCTCCGGAACGGTCAGGGTACAATGATCAGGGAAAGAGCCTCCCCGTTCAAGGAGATCTGGAGCCGCGAGACCTCGATCGATCAGAGAGCATGACCACGACAAAGAGCAAAATACCCCTGGCGCGAACAGCTTCCCCTGTCGCGTTTTTCGTTTTTCTGTTCGTCCTGGCGGCCGGGGCGGGCGCCCAGTCCTTCTACGAGGAGGTCAACCTCGCCATCGAGCGCGGCGTTCACAACCTGCTCTCCCAGCAAAAGGAGGACGGTTCGTTCAAGGTCGCCTATCCCGGTGCCACCGGCCTGAACGCGCGCTACCCCATGGGCATCACGTCCCTCGCCGTCTATGCCCTGGTCAAATCGGGCGTCTCGCCCGACGACCCGGCCATCAACCGCGCCCTCGGCTCGCTGCGCTACCAGCCCTACCAGTATATCTACAGCGTCTCGGTCCTGATCCTCGCGCTCGACGCCATGAACGATCCGGAGTACGACAACAGGATCTGCAAGGCGGCCGAGTGGATCGAGAATCACCTCGATCCGGAGACGAACATCTGGGCCTACCCCGACCGCAACCCGGACCTCTCCAACACGCAGTACGCGGCCCTCGCGCTCTGGGTGGCCGAGGGGCACGGATTCCGGACGAAATCGAAAACATGGACACGGGTGATCCAGGGCTCAATGGCTCTCCAGAACGAGTTCGGCGGATTCGGATACCGCGAGGCGCAAAAGCGCAACTCCTCGGGCGCCATGACCACCGCGGGGATCACCGTTCTCACCGTTGCGATCCGTTCGCTCGAGGAGGACGGCCGGGGCAGCGGTCTGACACGGCGCGCGGCCAAGGCTCTCGAGAAGGCCTGGGAGTACCTGGAGCGCTGCTTCACCGCGACAGGTAATTTCGCCGGCCGGAACGGAGTGATCAGCCAGGTCTTTCCGAGCCGTTCGGCGGCCCACCACTTTTACTATCTCTACGGCCTCGAGCGCGTGGCGGCCCTCTCCGACCGCTCCCGCATCGGCGGCCGGAGCTGGTATCAGGAGGGTGCGCGCACGATCTTGCACTACGAATCGGACACGGGCGGGTGGGGCGACCTGCTCAATACCTCCTTCGCGCTCCTCTTTCTCAAGCGCGCCACCTTCAGCGGGCTCACGAAACGATCCTACCAGTCCGGCCGCGTGCCGCGCGCCGAGTACTGGCGTTTCACCACGACCAAGCCGCCCGAGGGCTGGGAGAAACCGGGCTTCGACGATTCCGAGTGGTCGCGCGGCGCGGGCGGATTCGGCAACTACGGCACGTCGTGCGGCACAGTGCGAACGGGGTGGAAGAAGTCGGATATCTGGGTCCGCCGCACGATCGATTGGAAGGGGGAGTCGGCCGCTGATTTCAACCTCTTCGTCCGCCACGACGACGAGGCCGAGTTCTACATCAACGGCGTGCTGGCGGTGTCGATGCCCAAGTGGAACCAGCAGTTCGAGATGGTGGAGATCAAACCGGCGGCGCGGGCCACGATCGAGAAAGGGCCGGTTCATATCGCCGCGCACTGCAAGAACACGGGCGGCGCACAGATCCTCGACATCCGGCTTCGCGACATCGGCCTCATGGCGACGCGCGCCAAGGAACCGGAGGGCGCGGCCCTCGGCCGGTGGTGGAAATCGAAACCGAAACCGGATGTTCCCTTCATCCGGCGATGGCTCACTCTCGGGCCGATCAAGAACCCCGACGACTCCCTGCTCGTCGTGCCGCTCAAACCCGATCTCGCCACCGTGCCGCCCCTGGAGGGCACGCGCACCCACGGGAGCGTGTGGAAAGTGGGACGCTCGAAGGGAGACATGTTCAACTTCGAGGAGGTGGCGCGGCCGGCCGACAACTGCCTCTATTGCGCGGCCACCTACCTGATCGTGACGGAGGAGACGGAGGCGGTTCTCTGGGTGGGGGCCGACGACGGACTGCGTGTTCTGTTCGACAACAAGATACTCCTTTCACACCACAGCCACAGCTCCACCGGGGCGGACCGGTTCGGTCTTCCTCTCCGTCTCCGGCCGGGCACGCACACTCTGGTCGTGAAGGTCGACGAGCGGAAGGGAACCTCCGGGGTCTGGGCCCGCATCGCCGGCACCGACGGCGAGCCCCTTCCGGGCGTGCGGCCCGTGCTCGCGCCGGGCGCACCCGACTGGGCCGAGGTGGCCAGGGCGCACCCCTCCCTCTTCACGCATGAAGAGCTGCTTGAGCTCCTACCCGTCGATCCGCTCGCCCGGATCGAGTTCAAGAAGGATTCCGATCTCGGTCGCCTGTCGCTGACCACCTGCGCGTCCGGCTTTCCACGATGGATCGACCGCTTCAAGAAGAAGGCGGAGAAAACATGTCAGCCCAATCCGGGCGCCAAGGGTGTCGGTGTTTTCAAACCGCTCTCCGCAGTTCTGCCGGTGCGGATCATCCGCAAGGTGCGCATCCCGCAGGGGCGGGAGTCCTTCATCGTGCGCGTGTCGCCCGAGGCGATCAGCGCGCCTGCGCGGTCGGCGTGCGTCGTGCGGCTCGGCGTCTTCGACGGGGAGCTGAAATGGATCGCCCAGAACCGGATCGAGGGTGGACCCGCGCCGTCGGCCAGACTCTGGCAGGCCGTGAGCGGTCCGGTGACCGCGTATGCTGACAGGGATGTGCTCCTCTTCATCGAGTGCGCGGCCGTGAGTGACGCCGAGGTGAGCGGCTGCGCCTTCATCGACGAGATCTTCCTGAAATAAAAGTCCCCCTATCGACCGCTCCTCAACGGGAACCTCGACGGCACGGTGCCCGGCTGACCCATGAGCGCGTCTATCTGGACGATTCGACCTGAGTCAGAGCGTGCTCGATCCGCTGGGCGAGCTGGGGCGGGGGATTCTGGCCGAGCGCCTTGCGCCAGATCGCCGCGGCCTCCGGCTTGTGGCCGGTCTGGGCCAGTGCAACGCCGTAGTTGAAAAGGAATCCCGGCAGATGGAAGCCGAGGGCGTCCGCCCGGCCGTAGTGGAGAAGGGAGGGACCGTATTCCTTCAACGACCAGAGCACGGCCGCCATGCGCGCGTGCGCCTCGGGCCAGTTGGGCAGGCGGAAGAGCGCGATCTGCAAAAACTCACGCGCCCCGTGCGCATCGCCCTCCTCGTGAAGGAAACACCCCATGCGAAAGGCGGCGAGGAATTCGAGAGGATCCTTCTGCAGGGCCTTGTCCATGTAGGAGCGGGACGCGGCGAAGGGGCGGCGCGCTTCGTCGGCGGAACCGATCGACCTGAGGAGCTGCCCCTCGAGATACTTCATCTCGCCGAGCACGGCATTGGCCACCGCGTTGAGGGGATCGATGGCGAGCGCCTTTCGGCAGAGCCTCTTCGCGTTCTCGTCGGTGCCGTTGAAGAGTTCGAAGTACGCAAAACGTCCCAGCGCGTCCCCGTCATCGGGTCTCTGCCGGATCGCCTTCTCGAGAAATGTCTTGGCGTCCGAATTCCTGCCTGCCTCGACGAGTATACGCGGATAGAGGTCGGACGCTTCCCCGTGGGCCGGATCGCGGGCGAGAAGTTCTCCGAGGATCGCCCGGGCGGCGGAGTATTTCTTCTCGAGTGCCAGGACCTGGGCCTTGTTCACGAGGACCTCGGTGTCCTCGGGGTAGCGATCGAGGTGTCCGTCGATCACGCCGATGGCGTCCGCATAGCGGCCGAGGGCGACGAGGCAGCTGCCGAGCAAGCGGCTCGCGAGGGGATTGTGCGGATCCTCGGCCAGGATCTCCTCGAGCAGAAGTCGCGCGTCGTCGGGCCTCGACGCACCCATGAAGGACATCGCCCTGTTGATTCCGTCCACGAGATGGACCAGCTTCTTCGGGTCCCTGTCATTGACGAGCGGCCCCGACCGAACCGGTGCGGCCGTGTAGCCGAGAGCGCGGAGCTTGGCCGTGGTTTCGGAGTCGGTGGCGCTCATGTTCAACTCCACCTCGCTTTCGAGAAGGGAGTCGCACAACGATGAGAGCCGCGCGGCCACATCGCGAAATTCGGCGATGACATTGTTCGTTTCGCCCGGATCGGCGCGGAGATCGTACAGCTCCGGCTCGGGTGCGCGGATGTAGGCCCACCCGGTGGTGCGCACACCGCGGAGCGCGCACCAGCCGTATTCGAGAGAGGGGGCGAGCGATTCGATGTAAGCCGCCGCGGGCGCCTCGGAACGGCCGGCCGCCACGCCGAGCAGGCTCGCCGCCGTTCCTTCCGGCTCCCCGCCCGATGAAACGATCTCGAGGGCATCGAGCATGGTGGCAAAAAGATCGCGCGTGCGCACGAGCTCGCCCACCCGCCGGCCGCGCAGCTGTTCGGCGTCAAGTCCCGTCCATTCTCGGGGCGGTGTCCACCCGGAGGGGGGAACCACGATGCACGGCACCCTCTGCGTGGCGCCGTGGATCAGCATGGCGTGGAAGGTCTCCCCGTGCTCGCCGAGCGATTCGCCATGGTCGCCGACGAGCACGATCCAGGTCCGATCCAGCAGCCCCAGTTCGTCGATCCCCGCGATCAGCCCGCCGATGGCGGCGTCCATGGCCGCGATCTCGCCGTCGTAGGGGTCGTCGAATTTTTCTCTGAAACCTTCAGGCGGCTCGTAGGCGAAATGGGGATCGAAATAGTGGGCCCAGTGAAAGAAGGGTTTTGCCTTTCGCTCGGCGATCCAGGCGAGCGCCTTCTCGGTCACGCGTGCCGCGGGGCGCTGGGTCATGCGCAGCGCGGCGCGCTGCGTGTGCGGATCGAAGTCGTCGTCGTACGTGTCGAATCCCTGGTCGAGCCCGAACCGGCTGTCCACGGGGAAAGCGCCCAGGGTGGCCCCGGTGGCGAGGCCGTGCTCCTTGAGCCTCTCAGCGATGGTGGTGTGGCTTTTGTCGAGCACGAAGGTGTTGTTGTTGCGCACCCCGTGCTCGTGGGGATCGAGCCCGGTGAGGATGGTGGCGTGCGACGGCAGCGTGATCGGCACCGGTGAAATCGCCTGCTCGAAGAGGATTCCGCGCGCGGCGAGGCGATCGACGCAAGGGGTGGTCGGCTCCTCGTATCCATAGCACCCGAACCGGTCGGCGCGCGTCGTGTCGACGGTGATGAGCAGCAGGTTGAACGGCTGGCCGCCGCGGTCCGAGCAGGCGCACAGAGCGCCCGCGAGAAGAGCCGCCGCCGCCCAGAACGGGGCGCGACGACGGGACCGGAAGCCGGGCGTCGCCGCCGTGCGTTTCGGACTTCGCATCTGCGTCGCGATGAACCGGCCTCCTTACGCGTGAACGAACCCGGCCTTGGACCGCGGGCCGTTCTTGAGAAAGTTCTCCATGCCGATGCGCGTGTCTTTCGTGAGAAGGCACTCGCCGAAGAGGTTCGCCTCGTGCACCAGGCCCTGGTAGAGCGACATCTGCGCGCCCTCGAGCACCGCTTTGCGGATGACGCCGTCGATATGCTTCGACAGGTGGCCGATCTCCACGTCGGGAAGGCTGCCTGGAATGTCGATCGGATCGCGCTGGATGAAGGGCACCTGCTCCTGTCCCGTGGCAACGTTGCGCGCCAGTCCGATCGCCTCGTCGACGAGGTCGCCGGCGGGCACCTCTTTCAGGATCAATCCCCACCCGAGCGCCTCGGCTGACGAGAAGGGGCGGCCCGTGCGCAGGAGGGGCCAGGCATTTTCCAGTCCGATCAGCCGCGGCAGCCGCTGCGTGCCGCCGTATCCGGGGATGATTCCCAGGTTCGGTTCGGGCTGGCCGGCGAGGATCCGCAGACCCTGTGCGGCGATGCGGCAGGTGCACGCCATGGCGAGCTCGTTCCCGCCGCCGAAGGCGAGGCCGTTCATGGCCGCCACCACGGGTTTGCCCAGGTTCTCGATCTCGTTGAACACCCTCTGGCCGTGCGACGCCAGTCCGATCCCCTCCTCGGGCGTCTTGAGCGCGGCGAGCTCGTTGATGTCGGCGCCCGACACGAAGGCTTTGACTCCGAAACCGGTGAGTACCGCGGCCCTGATGTGCCTGTCCTCCTTGATCGCCAGGAAGGTCGACAGGAGCTGGGCGATCACCTCGGCGTTGAGCGCGTTGAGAACACGCGGCCTGCGGATCGTGACCACGGCCACGTCCCCCGCGTCACGGCGCACCACGACGGGGATCTCCCAGGGCGTGCCGGCGACAGCCTGCTCCGCCAGGCACTGGGGAGCCTTGAAGCCGTCGTGGTCCCTCGTATAGTCGTCGACCAGGCCGAGGGCGTCGGCCACGCCGATCCTGTTCATCATGGTGAAGGGCGGCTTCATCACCAGGCCGATCTCGCAGGCGAGATTCAGGTCGGCCACATTCGAGACGCCCTCGTCCACGATCTCGCAGGCGAGACCGAAGTAGGCGCCTTGCAGCTTTTTCGAAACGGTCTCATACATCTTCTCGGAATACTCGACCGTCTCGTCCTTTCCGGCCGTGGGCCAGGGCTCGCCCGACGCGAGCTGTTCGTCGAGAATCGCCGGCGCCTTGAACCAGGGCATGATCTTGGTGTGCATCTCGTTGAGGCCGTGGTGGGTGATCGGATTGCCGCCGGTGAGGTTCATGGCCGTGAAGGGCCCCACGCCGAGGCCGAGCGCTTTCTGGGCGATGGCGTCGGCCTGCTTCACGTCGCACAGGCCTTCCTGCACGCAGAGCGCTGTGGCCTCGAAGAGCCCCTCGAAGATCGGGTCGACCGCATAGCCGTAGCGGCTTCTCACGCGGATCGGCAGCTTGCCGATCTGTTCGTAGAAGCGCATCGCGAAGACGCCCAGCTCGGGAGAGGTCTCGGCCCCGGGCACGATTTCCACGAGCATGTTGCGCTCGGCAGGAAAAAAGTAGTGCACGACCAGGGTGCGCGCCCTGTGCCGCGCCTCGGCAAAGATCGTTTCCGGCTCCATGTGGGAGGAGTTGGACGCGATGATCGCGTCGTCGCCCACGAGGCCCTCGACCTGGTCCACGATCTTCCGCTTGATCGCCAGATCCTCGGTCGCCGCCTCGACGACGAGGCTCGCCCCTTCCATGTCACCGTAATCGGTCGTGAATTTCATGTTGGCGAAGATCGCCTCGGCCTGCTCCGGTTTGAAAGCCCTCTTTTCCACACCCTTGTCGAGCTTCTTGCGGCACCGCTTGGAACCCTTGTCGAGCGCGTCGGCCGAGACGTCGACGATCACCACCCCAACGCCCTGCTTGTGGAGCGCCTTGCTGAAAAAGAAGGCGATATCGGGACCGATCTGACCCGATCCGATGACGGCGATCTTGTTTATGGTGCGGCCTGCGAGTGTGTATGCCATTTGAAAAATCTCCTCCTTCCGTATGAGCCGCGACGGCGATCCGATCGCCTGGCGGCCCCGTCTATTGATGTTCAGGAGAAATCGATCATAGGACCGCGCACGGCGAGCGTCAAGGGCGCTCCAGCGGGCTCCGCGGGCCCGGCCGGAGCGGATTTGTTTTCGAACGGGCGTTCAAAAAAAAATAGTGGCAGCCATGGCGCTGATTCTATAAAGTCGACATCACTGACTGGCAGGCGGTAGAAGGCC
This sequence comes from uncultured Phycisphaerales bacterium, assembly GCA_964620445.1. Taxonomy (GTDB): domain Bacteria; phylum Planctomycetota; class B15-G4; order B15-G4; family CAYZWU01; genus CAZUHB01. The sequence goes on along the minus strand of CAZUHB010000048.1, from coordinate 18,946 downwards.
GGAATCAATATGACAGGGGCGGTTCGATGACCGACTATTTCAAACCTGGGACGCTTATCGACGCGATCGACGCGATGGAAGCGATCGAGAAGCCGGACGACGACGCCCATCCACCTCGCGCGGTCACGATCGCGGGCGGAACCGATCTCGTGGTTCAGTGGAAGCGCAGGGGCGCGGCCCTGCCCGACCTGGTCGTCGATCTCAAGGGGATCGACGGGATGACCGGAATCGCTGCCGAAGAGGGGACGGTCCGCATCGGCCCCTGCACGACCCTGGCCGAGATCGCGCGCGCACCTCTCCTTCGTGAGCGTTGCAGCCTGCTGTCCGAGGCCGCGTCGCTCGTCGCTTGCCCCCAGGTGCGCAACAGGGCCACGATCGGCGGCAACCTCTGCAACGCGTCACCCGCGGCAGACATGGCGGTGAGCCTCATCGTCCTCGACGGTTCGCTCGAGATCGCGTCGAGAGACGCCGAGGGCGAGATCAAGACGCGGTCCGCGCCGGTCCACGCTTTTTTCACGGGACCGGGCGAAACCGTTCTCCGCGAGGGCGAGCTCCTCTCGGCGGTCCGTGTTCCCTTCGTCCGCGGGACGGGTGTCCGTGATGCGGATGACGGCGCCGGCGATGAGCGGGCGCCGAGGGCCTATCGCGCTTTCGAAAAGTTCGGCACCCGGCCCGCCATGGAAATCGCCGTCGTGTCGGTCGGCGTGGCGCTCGATATCGAGTGGGGCAAGATCGTGCGGGCGCGCACCGCCTTCGGTTCGGTTGCGCCCGTTCCCCACAGGGGGCGCAAGACCGAGCTCTGCCTCGAGGGAAGCCCTCTCGACGATGCCACGATCGAGAAAGCCTGCGCCACAGCCATGAGCGAGGTGAGCCCCATCTCCGACGTGCGCGCCTCTGCCGAATACAGAAGACAACTCCTTGGTATCCTTCTCCGGAGGATGATCCATAATGCCCGACAGGATTGACATCACCATTCATGTGAACGACGAGCGGTTCGCGGTCCGCGTTCCGGTCGTGCGCACCCTGGCCGAGGTGCTGCGCACCGACCTCGGCCTCACGGGTACGAAGATCGGCTGCGGCGAGGGCGAGTGCGGCGCCTGCTCGGTGCTTCTCGACGGCACGCTGGTCAACTCGTGCCTCGTGCTCGCCGCCGAATGCGACGGCGCGGCCGTGACCACGATCGAGGGGCTCGCGAAGGGCGGGCAGCTCCATCCGATCCAGGATGCCTTCGTGCGCAACGGCGCGGTCCAGTGCGGATTCTGCACGCCGGGAATGATCCTCGCCGCCTACGGACTTCTCGCGGAGAATCCAACGCCCACCGAGGACGACGTGCGGCGCGGCCTCGAGGGCAACCTCTGCCGCTGCACGGGCTACCGCAAGATCATGGACGCCGTGCTCGATCTCGCCGGGAGCGGCGTTGCGGCGGGCGGCTCAGACGCCGCGGCCGAAGGAGGGCGCAATGGTTGATCTGATCGGCAAGCGCGTTCCCAAGCTCGACGCTCCCGAGAAAGCGACGGGAGCCTCCAAGTACGTGCACGACATCGAGCTGCCCCGCATGGTGCACGGCAAGATCCTCTACGCGGGCCGGCCCCACGCGCGGATCGTGTCGATCGACACGACAAGGGCGCGGGCGCGACACGGTGTGCGCGCCGTGATCACGGCGGCCGACGTGCCGAGCACACCGTTCGGATTCGGCAAGGACAACTTCGCGCTCAAGGGGGAGAAGGTCACCTGCCGCCGCGACGAGGTGGCTGCCGTGGCTGCAGACACGCCCGAGATCGCCGAGGAGGCGTGCGGTCTGATCGATGTGAAGTACGAAGACCTTCCCGAAGTATTCACGGCCGAGGACGCCCTCGCCGCGGACGCTCCCGTGATCCACGAGCAGTGGAAGGACAATGTGCGCGTCAAGTACAACTATTCCCACGGCGACGTGGTCGACGGGGAGGCGGAATCGGACGTGGTCGTGGAAGGGACGTTCAACCTCCACCGCGTGACCCACGGGTGCATCGGGCCGTGCGGCATCATCGCCGAGTTCGATTCCGGCGGGCGGCTCACGGTCCACTCCCTCACCCAGGTGCCCTTTCTCTACAGGAACGACCTGGCCAAGATCGTGGGCATGCCGGCCGAGTCGATCCGCATCAAGCAGACCGTGATCTGCGGCGGTTTCGGTTCGAAGCTCGACATCTATCCCTACGATCCGATCTGCGTCTTCCTGGCGCGCGCCGCGGGCCGGCCGGTGCGGCTCCTCTTCGACAGGGAAGAGGAGTTCTTCGCCTCGCCCTTCCGCCAGCCGGCGACGATCACCATGCGATCGGGCGCGCGCAAGGACGGCACGCTCACCTTCCGCGACGTCGATCTCCTCCTCGACAACGGGGGGCGCACGTCGTGGGGGGCGACCACGCCGTGGATCATGATCCGCTCCTTCTCGTCCCTCTACCGCGTGCCGCACGTGAAGGTCTTCGGCAGGGTGGTCTACACGAACAATCCCTACGCGGGCGCGTTCCGCGGGTACGGTAATCCCCAGGCCACACTCGCCATCGAGTCGCAGATCGACGAGATGGCCGAGGCGCTCGGTATCGATCCGCTCGAGATGCGGATCCGAAACAGCCTCGAGCCGGGCGAGACCACGGGCCAGGGAATGACGATCACCTCCTGCGGCCAGAGAGAGTGCCTCCAGAACGCGGCCGAAAAGGCCGGCTGGAAAGAGAAACGGAAATCCCTGCCCGCGGAGGCCGGCGATCACACCGTGCGCGGCATCGGCATGGCGTCCCTCTTTCACGTGGGCGGCGGCGCCAAGATCTACCGCTCCGACGGATGCGGCACGATTCTCAAGATCGACGATTTCGGGAGGGTGACCCTCATCTCCGGCTCGTCCGAGATCGGCCAGGGTTCGGAGACGGTGCTCGCCCAGATCGCGGCCAAGGAGCTCGGCCTGCCCCTCGAATCGATCCACGTGATCAACAACGACACCGACCTGACGCCGTGGGACGTGGGGGTCCACGCCTCGCGCACCACATTCATCGCGGGCAACTCGGCCCTGCGCGCGGCGCGCGCGGCGCGGGAGAAGATCCTCGCCGCCGCGTCGAAGCTCTTCGAACGGCCGGCCGAAGAGATGGCGCTCGCCGACGGCAACGTGGTGATGGCGCGCACGAGCGAGGTTCTGGGCAGCATTCCCAAGGTGATCCGGTCGCTTCATTTTTCGGGCAAGCACGAGATGATGGTCACCGCCGACTACTACGAGCCGCCGAGCAAGGCGGAGAACGCCGAGTACAAGGGCAACATCTCGCCCACCTACTCCTTCGCCACGCAGGTGGCCGAGGTGGCGGTCGATCTCGACACGGGCGTCGTGCGGCTCGAGAGGCTCACTTCGTCCTTCGACGTGGGGAAGGTGATCAACCAGCTCGCCATCGAGGGCCAGGTGGAGGGCGGCGTTCTCCAGGGGATGGGCTACGCGCTCAGCGAGGACATGAAGTTCGCAGACGGAAAGCTCCTCAACCCGAATTTCACCGACTACAAGATGCCCACCACCACCGACCTGCCCGAGCTGGTCAACGACTTCGTGGAGTCCAACGATCCGGACGGGCCCTACGGCGCCAAGGGGATCGGCGAGGCGCCGCTCATCCCGGTCGCGGCAGCGATCGTCAACGCGGTCTACAACGCCACGGGGGTGCGATTCACCGAGCTGCCCCTCACCCCGGAGCGGGTCTTTGCCGGATTGCGCGCGGCGCGCAAGGGGGAGGCGCCATGAAGAAGCTCACCGTCCTCTCCCTCGAACAGGCCCTTTCGCTCTCCTACGCGACGCAGCGCTTCGTTCACCTCGGGTGGCGGGTGATCCGCATCGAGTCGACGCCGCGCGGCAAGGGCCTGCCGGGCGATCCGAACCGCTACGTGGGCAAGAAGGGGGAGAGCGACGATCTGCGCACCTACTTCGTGGCGCCCAACGTGGGCAAGGAGACGATCTCCCTCGATCTGAAGAGCGACGCGGGGCGCGATCTTCTGCACCGGATCATCCGCGATCTTCCCGTGGATGTGTTCTGCTCGAACACGCTTCCCAAGCGCTACGAGGCGATGGGAATCGACTACGAGACACTCGCGGCGATCCGGCCCGAGCTGATCTGGGTGGGGCTCTCGGCGATGGGGCCCGAGTACCCCGACGCGCCCGGCTACGATCCCGCGCTCCAGGCGCTCCTGGGATACATGGACCTCACCGGCGACCGGGAGGGGCCGCCCTATCTGTGCGGCGTGCCCTTCGTCGATCTCAAGGCGGGCGACGAGGCGTTCTCGTCGGTCTGTCTCGCCCTGGCTGAGCGCGCCGAGACCGGCCGCGGCAGCCGGATCGACGTGTCGATGGTCCAGTCGGCGGCGTCGTGGCTGCTCACCTCGCTGCCGCTCCTCGACATGGGCTATTCTCCCGACGAGGTGCGCCGCAACGGAAACCAGCACCGCGAGTTCGCGCCGGTCGACGCCTTCGCGGCCAGGGACGGTTACATCTACCTCGCCGTGGGCAATGACGTGCAGTGGGAACGGCTCGTGGCGCTCGAGGGATTCGGCTCGCTCGACAGGGCGGAATGGAAGACCAACGCCGGCCGCAGGCAGGACCGCGCCGCGCTGAGCGCCGCGCTCGGCGCGCTGACGAAGGTGTACCCCGCGGGCGAGCTTCACGAGCGGTTCAGCACGGCGGGCCTCGTGGCCGCGCCGGTGAACAGGATCGCCGACGTGGTCGAGTTTCCGCCCGTGCGCGACAAGCTTCTCGAGACGGTCACGCCCTCGGGGAAGAAGGTGCGCCTGCCGCCGCCGTCGGTGGAGCGCGCGCACGTCGACGAGATCGACCGCACGGTGCCTTTCGCGCCCACCTACGGCCGGGACAACGAAAAGGTCCTGACCGAGATCGGGCTGAAAGCGGATGAGCTTGCTCAATTGAAGAAAAAAGGAGTTGTGACATAAAATGGCTTGCAGCTCGTGCCACCCGAAGGGTGGCGCGAACTGCTAAAATGGCTTGCAGCTCGGGCCACCCGAAGGGTGGCGCGAACTGCTAAGCCGATTGGGCCACCTTCCAGGTGGCCCAATCGGCCGGAAGGAGAAATCATGCTTCCAGGAGAAAAGAAGTATCCTCACATCTTCTCCCCCGGGAAACTGGGGAAGCTGGAGACGAAGAACAGGATCAAGTACGCATCCACGGAAACGAACTTCAACTACCGCGACGGGTTCGTGGCCGAAAAGGAGGTGGCCTACATGGAGGCCCAGGCCCGCGGCGGGGCCGGCATGGTGACCACCCAGGGCGCCTACACCGACCCGGGCACAGAGGGCAAGGGCTACGTGGGCATGATGGGCATCTGGGACGACAAGTACATCCCGGGGCTCAAGAAGATCGCCGACGCGATCCGCAAGTACGACTCGGTCTCGGTGCTGCAGCTCATGCACTGCGGCCGCGTGGGCGGCGTGGAGCTCGACTACACGGTCGGGCCGTCGGTCGTTCCCCAGAGGCTGCCCCGTTTCCGCGAGCCGCGGGAGATGACGGTCGAGCAGATCGAGCAGTGCATCGAAGAGCATGTGCAGGGCGCGCGGCGCTGCATCGAGGCCGGCTTCGACGCGGTCGAGATCTCGGGCATCGTGGGGTATCTCCTGTCCAACTTCATCTCGCCCTACACGAACCAGCGCACCGACCAGTTCGGCGGCAGCCTCGAGGGCCGCGCCGAGTTCCCGCGCCGCATCGTGGAAGGGATCCGCAAGGAGGTGGGCGAGGATTATCCGATCATCATCCGCCTCTGCGGCGACGAGCTCCTTCATGACCGGGGCGGCAATACAGTGGACGACACGCTCGAGATCAACCGGATCATCTGCGGTGCGGGAGTCACCATGCTCTCCGTGACCGTGGGGTGGCAGGAGTCTCCCGACTCGGTCATCTCGCGCGATATCCCCCAGGGCCACTGGATGTACATCGCCGAGAGCATGAAAAAGAACCTCGAGATGCCGGTCTGCATGGCCTACCGTCTCTTCCAGCCGGAGCAGCCCGAGAAGGCGATCAAGAACGGCACGATCGAATTCTGGGAGAGCTGCCGCGCCATGATCGCCGATCCCTTCCTTCCCACGAAGATCGCCGAGGACCGGCAGGAGGACATCATCCCCTGCGTGGCGTGCAATCTCTGCCTGGCGCGCCTCTTCCGCGACGCCGAGCTGAACTGCGCCGTGCGGCCGTCGCTCGGCCACGAGTCGGAGCCGGAGTACGGCTTCTACGGATTCGCCAAGGCCGAGGAGAAGAAGAAGATCGTGATCGTGGGCGCCGGAATCGCCGGCATGCAGGCGGGCGCGATCTGCGCCGAGAAGGGCCACGACGTGACGATCTACGAGAAGGAGGACCGCGTGGGCGGCCAGACCGCGACCGCGGCGAACGGTCCCTGGGGCGACAACGAGTTCCAGCGCCTCGTCAACCATCTCAAGGTGCGTTGCGAGAAGGCGGGCGCCGCCATCGAAACGGGCAAGGAGATCGACTCCGAGTTCCTCGAGAGCATCGACGCGGACGAGATCGCCCTCGCCACCGGCGCGGTGCCCGACCGGACCCAGTTCGCCGGTTCCGACGGCCGCAATGTGGTCTCCTGTCTCGACGTGATGAACGGCGCCGTGGAGGTCGGCAAGAAGGTCTGCATCGTGGGCTGGAAGGGCGTGGCCATCTCGGTGGCGCTCTACCTGATCGACAAGGGCGGCTTCGAAGTGTCGATCGTGGGCCCGACCAAGAAGTTCGGCCTCGACGTGAATCCTTCCTACATCTGGCGCTACATGAAGAAGCTCAGGGAGGGCGGTGTCCAGCAGTACACCCTCCACACGATCAAGGAGATCACCGACCAGGGCGTGCTGGCCGAGGACAAGGAAGGCAACGGCGTGACGATCGCCTGCGACACGGTGATCCTCGCCAACATGGCTCCCAACAAGGCGCTCACCTCGAAGAAACCGAACGTGGCCGTCATGGGCGATGCGCTGATCACGCGGCGCGGCAACGGCGCCCTTCTCGACGGCTACAGGTACGGCATGAAGTGGTAGACTCGTAAAAGGAGATAAAGATATGATTCCCCTGGTTGATGCGTTCAAGTGCAATGGATGCGGCGTGTGCGTCAAGCGCTGCCCGCCCCAGGTTATCGGCCTGGTCAACGACCGGGCCGCCATCGTCGAGATGCTCTGCGAGGAGTGCGGGATCTGCGCCGAGGTCTGTCCCATCGACGCGGTCATCTTTCGGCTTCCCGAGTACGAACCGCACGGCGTGCATGAGTGTTATCGGGCCACACGATAGACGGCCGAAATTTGGAGTTCACATGGATATTCCGATCGAAAAGAAATTCAAGATCCTCTGCGAGATCGTGCGCGCCCAGCACTTTGCGTGGCGCGAGGCGGCGCTCGCCATGATGCCCGACATCGATCCGGCCGAGCTCGGCAACAAGATGTGGGAGATCACCGGCGTGCAGACGGCGCAGGCCTACATGAAGCGGCTCGATACGTCCAAGCCGCTCGCCGCGCAGGTGGCCGAGTCGATCGCCTGGTCGTCGGTCTGCATGGGCGAGGATGCCAAGGTCGTTCCCGGCGAGGGGGACGAGGCCTTTGTCAAGCACGATGGATGCCCCTGGTATCTGTGGCACAAGAAGCTCGACATTCTCGCGGAAGATCAGCCCGGGTGCGACACCTGGTTCGAGACCGCCGTGGACGAGATCAATCGCAAGATGGGCACGAAGATCCGGATCGAGACGCAGAAGTCGCTGCCCGGCGGCGATGACTGCTGCCTGCGGCGCGTCTGGGTGGACGGATGATCTCCCTTCCCGAGGGGGTGACGCTCGCCGACGACCGTCCCGTGGAGAAGCGCTACCGGAGCGCCGTGGCCGGGCTGACGCGTCGGATCCGGCTACTCTACGACGGGGTGTACGAGCGCTTCGGCGACGAGGGGCTCGACGCGATCCGCGCCACGAGCCGTGCCTACGGCGAGGAGATCGCCGAGCGGGCCGCGCCGCTCGTGGAGCGCGACGACATCGAGTCGATCGGCGCCTTCGTGATCCGCGTCTTCAACACGATCGGCGGCGAGGGCGAGGTGACCGAGTACTCGAGGGAGCGGATCGTGGTGCGCGTGCGGCGCTGCCCGTACCTTTTCGACGACCCGGCCATGTGCCGCGCCCACACCGAGATGGAGAAAGCCCTGGTCGAAAACCTGGGCGACAAGGTATCTTACAGGATCGCCTGTTCCGTACCGGAGGGCGACCCTCACTGTGATCACGTGATCGAAGGACCGATTTGATTCAGGCCCAGGGGCCGGTTGACAGCAGGAGGCGAATCCGTGCCAGAAGAGAAAAAAGTTCCTTTCAAACCGATCCAGTCGACCAAGATGATGAAGGGGATCATGGCCGACTACTTCAAGGAGCTCGACGAGGCCTCGAAGAGCGGCGATCGCAAGATCGCCTGGTGCACGAGCGTGGGGCCGGCCGAGCTGCTTCACGCTCTCGGTTTTCTCGTCTACTACCCCGAGAACCACGGCGCCCTGCTCGGTGCCACCCGCATGGCGATGGACCTGATTCCGGCGGCGAACGCGATCGGCTACTCGCCCGACATCTGCTCCTACCTGACGAGCGATATCGGCGCCTACCTGAAGAAGACCACGCCCCTGCAGCGGGCGTTCAACATGGACGGGCTGCCCAGGCCGGACGTGCTCGTCTACAACACGAACCAGTGCCGCGACGTCAAGGACTGGTTCAACTTCTACCGCGACGAGTTCGACGTGCCCTGCCTCGGCATCGACACGCCGCGCGGGGTGCACGACGTGTCGAAAGTTCACATCGACGCGGTGGTTGGACAGCTCGAGGAGATGGTGCCCACTCTCGAGGAGGTGGCGGGCCGAAAACTCGACAGGGACAAGTTCAAGAGCGTGGTGAAGCTCTCCCTCGAAACGACGGAGCTCTGGAAGAAGGTGCTTCGCGCCGCCACCCATGCGCCGTCGCCGCTCACCTTCTTCGACGGCACGATCCACATGGGGCCGGCCGTGGTGCTGCGCGGCACGCAGCCGGCGGTCGACTATTACGAGACGCTCACCGCCGAGCTCGAGGAGCGGATCGAAGGCGGCGTGGCGGCGATCGACGGGGAGGAGTACCGCATCTACTGGGACGGCATGCCGGTGTGGGGAAAGCTGCGCGAGCACTCGGAGCAGTTCTCGTCGCTCAAGACGTGCGTCGTGGCCTCGACCTACTGCAACTCGTGGATCTTCGAGGCCCTCGATCCGGACAATCCCTTCGAGGGGATGGCGCGCGCCTACACCGAGCTCTTCATCACCCGGTCCGAGGATTTCAAGGAATCCTATCTGCATCGGATGATCGACGACTACAAGGTCAGCGGCGTGATCTTCCACGACTCGAAGACCTGCCCCAACAACTCGAACAACCGTTACGGCCTGCCCGAGCGGCTGCGCAACAAGCTGGGCATTCCGACCTTGACGATCCAGGGCGACCTGAACGACTTGCGCTGCTACTCGGAGGAGCAGACGCGGACCAACATCGAGGCATTCGTGGAACAGCTGGCCGAAAGGTAGGGAAGGTGATGAGCAACGACGGGCCGAGCGCCGGGAGCGCAGTCTATTGCGGCGTCGACGTGGGCGCCGCCTCCACCAAGGTGGTGCTCATGGATGGCGACAGGAAGATGCTCGGCAGCCATGTGCGCAAGTCGGGCGTCGACTACCAGATCGCGGCGCAGGACAGCCTCGAGAAGGCGCTCGCCATGGCCGGGCTCGAGCCCGACCGGGTGGTCGGCACGATCGCCACAGGATACGGCCGCCGCAACGTCGACTTCGCGGGCGACGCGAAGACGGAGATCCTCTGCCACAGCGCGGGCTGTTATTTCTATTTCCCCAGGGCGATCACCGTGGTCGACATCGGCGGGCAGGACAACAAGATCATCCGCCTCGGCGATGACGGCCGGCGGGTGAGTTTCAAGATGAACCGCAAGTGCGCGGCGGGCACGGGCGCCTTTCTCGAGGAGATCGCGGCGCGGCTCGACCTCGACCTCGACGAGCTCGACGCCATGGCCAAGAGCGCGGAAAAGACGGTCAAGCTCGGCAGTTTCTGCACGGTCTTCTCGAAGACGGAGATCCTCGCCCACATTCGTCGAGGCGAACCGGTCACCGGGATCGTCCGGGGCGCTTTCAGGTCGGTGGTGGAGCGGATCTGCGAGATGGAAACCTTCGAGGGAGACGTGGTTCTCACCGGCGGGGTGGCGGCGCACAACACGATCGTGGCCGAGATGATGTCCAAGGAGCTCGGCCGCGACGTGCACCTGCCTTCCTTCCCGCAGCTCACGGGCGCGCTCGGCGCGGCCCTTCTGGCGAGAGACGAGTATCAAACGGAATAAGGAGTCAAAGGCGATGCTGGACGCACTATTCAGGCCGCGGGCCGTTGCGGTGATCGGGGCCTCGAACAACCCCCTGTCGATCGGCTACATCGTTGTCGAGAACCTGCTCAAGCACAAGTTCACCGGCCCGATCTATCCTGTCCATCCGAAGGAGAGCGAGATCCAGGGCCTCAAGGCCTACCCGTCGGTGCTCGATTGCCCGGGCGACGTCGACCTGGTCAACATCTCGATCAAGAACACGATCGTGCCGATGATCATGGAGCAGTGCGGCCAGAAGGGGGTCAAGTTCGCCATCGTGCACACGGCCGGTTTCAAGGAGGTGGGCGAGGAGGGGATCGCCCTCGAGAAGAAGATGGTCGAGACAGCCCACGCCGGCGGGGTGCGCGTGTACGGACCGAACTCGCAGGGCGTGCAGAACTCCGACCCCGACGTGTCGCTCTATGCCAACTTCACATTCGTGCCGCAGAAGGAGGGGCACATCTCGATCCTCGCCCAGTCGGGCGGGGTGGGCGAGGTGCTCAAGATTCCCATTCACACGGCGGGGATGGGGACGCGCATGTACGCGAGCTTCGGCAACGAGTGCGACGTGAGCATGAACGAGATCCTGGAGTACTACGGCAAGGACGAGGGCACGCGGGTGATCCTGCTGCAGGTGGAGACCTTCAGCGATCCGGAGGGTTTCTTGCGGATCGCGAGCGAGATCACGAAGCGCAAGCCGATCCTGGCGATCAAGGCGGGCCGCACCGAGGAGGGGGCGGTGGCGGTGTCGTCGCACACGGGCAAGCTGCTCAACCAGGACCAGATGGCCGATGCCATCTTCGCGAAGGCGGGCATCATGCGGTTCACCCAGCAGGACGACATGGTGAACGCGGCGATCGCCTTCGCCCAGCAGCCGGCGCCGACGGGGAAAAGGGTGGCGCTCGTGACCAACACGGGCGGGCCGGCGATCCTGGCGCTCGACGAGCTGATCAACGGGGGGCTCGAGCTCGCCAAGATCGAGGAGTCGACGAAGGAGCATTTGCGGGCGAACCTCTATCCGATGGCGAGCGTGAAGAATCCCGTCGACGTGGTGGCGACCGCCACGCCCGAGCATTACGGGCTGACCGTGGAGGCGCTCTTCAAGGACCCGAATGTGGACTCGGTGCTGGTCAACTTCATCTCGGCGCCCTTCGTCGACCTGATGGGTACTGCCGATCGTTTGAAAGAAGCGTGCGCCACCTCTGAAAAGCCGGTGGTCTGCTGTCTCATGACGATCGAGAAGTGGTACCCGCTCATGGACGCGATCCGCAACGGCGGCACGCCGGTCTACGAGTTTCCCGAGCATGCGGCGCGCGTGCTCGAGGCGATGACGCGGTACGGGAAGATCAAGGCGCGCGGCGCGGACACCTGTCCCGAGTACGAGGTGGACAAGGCGGGCGCCGCGGCGATTCTGGAAAAACACAAGGGGAGCGGCGAGTACCTGCCCCAGGCCGAGGCGTTCCGTGTGCTCGAGTGCTACGGCCTGCCCTGTCCCAGGGTGGTCGAGGTCTCGTCGAAGGATGAGCTCGCCGCGGCCGCGGGCGCGGTGGGCTATCCCTGCGTGCTCAAGGTCGATTCCACGTCGGTGGTGCACAAGTCGGACGCCGGCGGTGTGGCTCTCGGATTGGAGGACGAGGACGCGCTGGTCGCGGCCTTTGACAAGATGGCGGGCGCCTTCACCGAGGCCGGTACACGTTACGTGCTCATGGAGCAGAAGCCGGCCGGCCAGGAAGTGATCATGGGCGCCGCCGGCCAGGAAGGTCTCGACGCGCTCGTGCTCTTCGGCATGGGGGGGATTTTCGTCGAGGCCTTGAAAGACGTTGTTTTCCGGCTCGCGCCCCTTTCCGAGCGGGAGGCGGACGAGATGCTCACCGGTGTGCGCGCTCTGCCGATTCTGGAGGGCGTGCGCGGCCAGCCGGGCGTCGATTTCGACCGGTTGCGCGAGTGTCTGATCCGGCTCTCGTGGCTGGTGAAGGATTTCGGTTTCATCGACGAGATGGATCTGAATCCGGTGCTCGCCTACCCCGCGGGCGAGGGCGCCGCGGTGGTCGACGTGCGGATGAAGGTGGCGGCCGGGTGAGCGCGAAGGTTCTGATGGCAGCGACGACCAACCACTGGATTCCGTGCGTGGTGATCGGCCTCTACATCACGCTCCTCTACGCGATCACCTGGTGGTCGCGGCGGCTGTCGCGCAAGGACGGCCTCGTCGGGTATCTGCTCGCCGGGCGCAACCTGCCCTTCTGGATCACGGCCGCCATGCTGACCGGGCTCGCCGTGGGCGGCGCGTCCACGATCGGCGTGGCCGAGGACGCCTACCGGCGGGGGCTCGGCGCCGGGCTGTACAACGCGGCCTGGGGCGTGGGCGCCATTCTGGTCGGGCTCTTCGCGGTGAAGCGCATCCGCGAGATGAAGCTCACCACCGTGCCCGAGATGTTCGAGCGTTACTACAGCGTGGGCGGGCGCGTGCTCGGCGTGGTGGGGCAGCTCGTGATCCAGGTCGTGATCACGTCGCTCCAGTACGTGGCGGGCGGTGCGATCCTTCACGCGTTGCTGCCGAATGTGTTCTCGCCCTTCGTGGGGATGCTGGTCACGGCGGTGGTCTTCGTGGGAATCACGCTCATCGGAGGTTTCTGGGCCGCGGGCCTGACCAACGTGATCAACGTGATCCTCATCTACACGGGCGTTCTGCTCGGCGCGGCGATGATCCTCTTCAAGCCCGAGGTGGGGGGGATCAAAGGACTGATCGACAAGTTGCCCGAGGGGCACGCCGGATTTTCGCTCGGCGGGCTGCCCGGTGCGGAGGTGGCGGCGTGGTTCGTCGTGATGGCGGTGACCGCCCTCGGCACGCAGTCGGTGGTGCAGGTCGGATTCGCGTCGCGCGACGGCAAGGCGGCGCGGAACGGTTTCTTGCTCGGTGGCTTGATCATTCTGCCCGTCGGTTTCATCAGCGCGATGATCGGGCTGGCAGCCGCGGGGTTGCACCCGGGGATCGAGGCGAAGGAAGCGCTGCCCATGGCGGTGCTCGACCTCAATCCGTTCGTGGCGGGAATGATCCTCGCCGGGCTCTGGGCGGCCGACGTGTCCACGGCGTGCGCGCTCCTTCTGGGGAGCTCGACGCTTGTCGTCGACGACCTGATCAAGCGGTTCTTCGCGCCGAACCTGAGCGAGCGGGGCGCGTGGATGGTGTCGCGCGGCACGGTGCTGGTGATCAGCGTGGTGACCTTCATCCTCGCCACGACGGTGACGGGGATCCTGAAGACGCTGCTCGCGGGGCTCACGCTCAACGCGGGATACGCGCTGCTGATGATGGTGACGCTCTTTTGTCCTTTTCTCTGCCGGAGGGGGACCGCGGTGTGGGTGCTGGTGGCGACCTTTGCGGCGTTCGGGCTCTGGTTCGTCAAGCCCGAGATCGGCGGGCTGGCCCATCCGGTGTACTACACGATGATTGCCGCGGCGGCTGCCTTTTTTGTGGTGGCCGTGGTGGATCGAAGGAAGATACAGTTGAAGTCATGACGGACGAGGAGCGAGAAAAGACAGAGTCGCAAGACGCGGTCGAGGAGAACGGGATGGAGGGTCTCGCACGGCCGGGCAAGGTGGACTGCCGGGCCATCTTTCTCGGCTGGGAGAAGCTGCGCATCCCGTTCAATATCGCTCTAGTACTCCTGCCGGTTCTCTCCGGAGTCTTTATGACTTTTTGGCCGGGCAGGGACGTTTTTGGATCGGTCGCCGTGGACAAGCGCATTGTCTTTTCGGTCGCTCTCTTCGCGATCGCCGCCAACATGTTTTTCTTTCTGGGCCCGCTAACCGAGGTCTGCGTGGCTTGGCTGGCGCACAAGACTTACATGTTCGAGCTCCGGCTCTGCCTCTTCGCCACTGGTACGATCGCGAGCATCAGCCTGGCGATGCTCTGCGTTTTGAAATATTCACAGTTCTTGTTTCCCGATTGAATAGATTGGTAATTGAAAGGAGGAAGAGATGGGTAATCTCGACTGGCTGCCCAAGGATCACGACATCAAGAATCACGACCTCTGGGGCGATGAATGCTTCGGGACCGACGCGCCGTCGACGATGTACGAGCTCAAACCTGTGAGGGACGCCAAGGGCGACCCGGTGGAGGGGCTCAACACGGCGTGGATCACGCTCAACAATCCCAAGCAGTACAACTCGTACACCACGGAGATGGTCAAGGGTGTGATCGCCGGCATGAACCGCGCGTCGATGGACCGCACGGTGGTGATGGTGGTGTTCACCGCGGTGGGAGACAAGTCGTTCTGCACGGGCGGCAACACGAAGGAGTACGCCGAGTACTACTCGGGCAAGCCGACCGAGTACGGCGCCTACATGGATCTGTTCAACGGCATGGTGGACGCGATCCTCATGTGCAAGAAGCCGGTCGTCTGCCGCGTGAACGGCATGCGGATCGCCGGCGGTCAGGAGATCGGCATGGCGTGCGACCTGGCGGTCTCGAGCGATCTGGCCATGTACGGCCAGGCCGGGCCGAAGCACGGGTCGGCGCCCGACGGGGGGAGCACCGACTTTCTGCCCTGGTTCCTCACGATCGAGGATGCCATGTTCAACTGCATCTCGTGCGAGGTCTGGTCGGCGTACAAGATGAAGCGGCTCGGCCTCGTCACCTCGGTCGTGCCGGTGCTCAAGGACGGCGACGAGTGGGTGCGCAACCCGATGGTGATCACCGACCGTTACGTGGACGACGGCGAGATCGTCTACGGCGACATGAAGAGCGGCGACGAGTTCAAGGCCGCCCGCGGGAAGGTGAAGAGCCTGACCGTGGATTTTGCGCGCCTCGATCTCGAGGTGGACAAGCTCGCGTGGAAGTTCACAAACCTTTTTCCGAATTGCCTCATGAAGTCGATCGACGGGATCCGCATGAAGAAGAAGTTCTTCTGGGATCAGTGCAAGATTCCCAACAGGCACTGGTTGGCGGCGAACATGGCGACCGAGGCTTATCTCGGGTTCAATGCGTTCAACACGAAGAAGATCACGGGGCAGGATGTGATCGATTTCGTGCGGTATCGCCAGCTCGTGGCCGAGGGGAAACCGATCGATGAAGGTTTCATGGCCGAGGTGATGGGGAAGCCGCAGGATTAGCCGGGATCTGACGAAAGGTTCCGGAGCAAGACGACATGGCCGGCGGGCGCGCAATCGGTGCGCCCGCCGGCTGCGACAAGAGAACAGACCAAGGTGGTTGATATGAAGGACGCATGCCCAATTTCGTTCCGGAAGGTCGACGAGACTGTTGCACGACTCGTGGCCCTGCTCGTTTTCGTCAGTGCGATCGCGGGGTGCTTCGTGTACCTGCCGTGGATCGTGGCCGCGCTTGCGCTCGATTTTTCCATTCGCGCCTTCACGAGCTGGCCGATCAGTTATCTGGCGCTCGTGGCGAAGCTGATCGCCAAAGTCGTTGGATTGAAGCCACGGCCGATCAACGCGGGGCCGAAGATCTTTGCCGCGCGGGTCGGTTTTGTTTTCACCTTTGTGATCGCTGTTCTTGGGTTCATGGACCTGATAGTGATCGCGAAGGTTCTGGCGGGGCTTCTTGCGCTTTTTGCGGCGCTCGAGGGGTTCTTCGCGTTTTGCGTGGGGTGCCATCTTTATTCGCTGCTGAACAGGCTGCGGAGTTGAGCGGGGCGTGCGGCGGCGCGGCAGAGCGGATGGCGGGAGGATGTGGTTTCGAGGTGGCTTTCTGAGACTTTCCCATCTGTTATTTCTCGGGAAGCGGTCTCATTAGATCGATGAGGTCAATCATCCGCGCCAATTTGAACGGATGACTCAGAACGTTGAGCAGAGCCTATCGGCAGGTGAAAGAGCGAACCATCGGAACCTGCGGATGCGCGAAAAAGGGGCGCACGCGGATCAATCCCTGAAATGGCGACAAAAAAGAACAAGCACAAGTGGACCTTCAAGGCGCGCTTCCGTTCGGAAGCTTATGGCTGGAAGGGAACGAAGCTCGCCAGCCAGCGCCTCAGGGAAGCGATCTCGGAAATCAGGAAGGTCGCACGCAAGGATCCTGTCCTTGCCGGTGACGGCGCGGTCGGCCTGCTGGAGCGGCTCTGGCCGGCGCTCATGGGCATCGACGGTTCGTCGGGAGCCCTGGGGAACGCGGTCGATAAGGCCGCAAACGTTCTCGTGCAGTTCGTCATCGATGCTCCGGCTGGGGACGAGATCCGTTCGAAGTGGCTCAACCGGCTCCAGATCGCGGTGGCAGAGGATGGTGTGGACTATCTTCTCCGGGTTCGGGAGCGCTGGGGCGAGTTGTGTGGTTCGGCGAAGATGGCTTCGCGATGGGCCGACGAGCTCTTGCCGGGCGTTCTCTATGCATGGGCGCCGGAGCGCGAAGCGCACACCTACTTCTCGGGTACGATCATGTGCCTTTCGAGCCTCCTGGCCGCGGGCCGACACGAGGAACTCCTCGCTCTTCTGGAAAAGGCCCCTCATGTCTGGTGGCATGACCGTCTTTACGGTGTGCGTGCGCTAATCGCGCTGGGCCGCAAGGCCGAGGCCTTTGCCTACGCCGAGGCATCGGGAGGGCACGACGATCCCGACAAGAGCGTGGCGCGCGCCTGCGAGGACATCCTCCTCTCCTCTGGATTCAAGGAGGAGGCCTATCGGCGTTACGGCCTGATCAATCACACTGCGTCGACCAACATCGGCACTTTCAGAGCGATCGCAAAAAAATATCCATGGAAGGACAAGACCGGGATTCTTGCCGACCTGATCGCCGCCGCGCCCGGTCATGAAGGCAGGTGGTTCGCAACGGCCAAGAGCCTGGAGCTTTTCGATCTTGCGGTCGAACTGGCGAACCGTTCCTTCTGCGATCCGAGGACGTTGAATCGCGCTGCCGAGGCTTTCAGGGACAAGCAGCCGGAGTTCGCCCTCGAGTGCGCGGTGTCGGCGTACCGGTGGCTGGCTGATGGACGGGGCTACGAGGTGACCTCCCTCGACGCTCTCGCTGCCTGCAAATGCGCGCTGGATGGGGCGGAGAGGCTCGATCGCGTGGACGAGACACTCGCCCGTCTCGATGAGCTCGCCGTGTGGGACCGATCACAGGACAGGTTCGCGGCGAAGGCGTTCGTTAGGGCGCGGCGGGAGTGGCTCGACCGGCGGGAGGATGGACCTTCTGCAGAAAAGTGAGAGCCCTCCCAGGGGAGCGGATCGACGAAACACCGTCGAAGTCCGTAACCGGCGCCGATTGCGCCCGTCCGGTTTCGTGGAGAGAGTCACCCGAAATCCGGAGAGGCCAAACCTGTGAGCCGTCCCTCCTCCCAAAGAAATAACGAGATACCCCATCCCGCAGGGCGTTCCAAGCCGAGGCTTCTGGACAGTGTGCGCCACGCGATCCGGGCGCGTCATTACAGCCGCCGGACCGAGGATGCCTATGTCTCCTGGATCAAGCGCTTCATCTTTTTCCACGGAAAACGGCATCCTAACGAAATGGGGGAGGATGAGATCCGCAGCTTCGTGACCGATCTTGCCGTGCGCAGGCGGGTGAGCGCCTCCACGCAGAATCAGGCTCTGAGCGCGCTACTCTTTCTCTACAGGGAGGTCTTGCAGCAGAAAATCGAATGGATCGACAATGTGATCCGCGCCAAGCGTCCGAGCCGGCTCCCCGTGGTACTCTCGCGAGGCGAGGTCAGGAGTGTTCTCGAACAGGTGAAGGGCACCAAGTGGATCATGGTTTCGCTCCTCTACGGTGCCGGCCTGAGGCTGCTCGAATGTGCCCGTCTCAGGATCAAGGATCTCGACTTTGAGCGCTCTCAGATAGTGATTCGAGCCGGTAAGGGCCGAAAGGACCGCCTCACCATGATGCCGATGGCGACCAAGGAGCCACTGATATCCCACCTAAAAGAGGTCAAGGAACGCTACAATCACAATCTTAAACTCGGCTACGTGAGGGCCACCATGCCGAACGCCCTCGACCGCAAGTATCCCAACGCAGCCACCGAGTGGGCGTGGCAGTATGCCTTTCCAGCCACCCGCCTCACCGTCAACCGGGCCACGGGCCAGGTCTTTCAGCACCATCTCCACGAGTCGGTGATCCAGCGGGCGGTGAAGGAGGCGGTCCGCAGATCAAAAATTCCCAAGCACGCCACCTGTCACTCGCTGCGCCACTCCTTCGCAACCCATCTTCTCGAGGACGGATACGACATTCGAACCGTCCAGGAACTCCTGGGCCACAAAGACGTCAACACAACCATGATCTACACCCATGTGCTGAATCGGGGCGGGATGGGAGTCCGCAGCCCGGTCGACCGCTTGTGAGACCTCTGCGGCCACCGGTCGTGTACACGCCCTGCACCCAGCACCATCTCTCAAATTTTCCGCCCGAAGCTCGCGCCCAACCACGAATTATGTTACAAACACCATCGGGGATTAGATTGTCGTCCGTACAGCCTATTTCCGCGGATACTCTTTTCCCCGATCAGGCATTATTATTTGGTGTCTGGGAATTTATTGGAACGTAATTCAATTTCACGGCGCGGTCAATCCCGCTGTCCGCCCCACATTTGGTTTTTCGTCTAGGCAATAGAATAACTAGTTA
>CAZUHB010000047.1:7036-51521 GCA_964620445.1 uncultured Phycisphaerales bacterium | reverse complement strand
TGGCACCGTATGTAGCGCCAAGGCCGACGAATCGAGCCTGGCACCGTATGACTTACAAAACCGTCACCGTGCAGGTGTCCGAATCCGTGCCTCCATCGGGCGGGAAGGGCGGCTGATTGTAAGGCGGCGGTGTGATGTCGAGAACGTGGAGTTCGAAGACGTTATCGCCGATCACGCTGGGGATGTTCGGGATGGTCAGTGTCCTCACCTCGGACTTCGCCGAGTAGGGAGCCACGTTGCTCCATCCGGACCAGACGTTGGAGATGAAGCCTCCGTTGGCCTTGGTGACATCCACCCTGTAGGACAGTCTCCGGTAGTAGGGGCTGTTGTTGGCTGCCGTGATCGTGAAAGAGTTCTCGAAGGGAGCGGTCCCCGACTCGTAAAGACAGGTCAGCTCAGCCACCAGCGGCGGGAAGTAGTCGATCCCGTTGCCCGTGGATCCGGAGTTTTCCGCATGCCCGGAATGGACATAACCCTCGGCGGGCCACGCCTGCCGATCGCAGATCTCCGACTCCAGCTCCACCCTCTGGCCGTCGACGATCCAGCAGGTGTACTGGGAGACCTCCTGTTCGTCATAGAAGACGGTCCACTTGAGCCACGTGTTGTCCGGATCGAAGGGATCGCCTGCGCCATTGGCGTAGATGGGGAAATCGTCCCGCCACCATTCGACAGTGGCAACCTCGGTCCCGTCGAAAGTTCCGGCCGCCAGATCGAACCCCTGGGGATTCACCGTGGTCGCCAGGTGAATTTTCCAGTCCTTACCGGATGCCCCGGAAAGGTAGATGATACCCGGTTCGTCGGCCTCGAAGGGTGTTCCATTGCCATAGACGTCGCAGCCCAGGCGATAGGGAAATGTCGCCGAGAAGGGAAGCTCCTTCAGATGGAGGGATTCGAAGGAGAGCTTCTGGGTGAGCAGATCGGTATTCAGCGTGTAGTTTCTCGCATCGTCGTAGAGGCCGTGCTTGTAGTTCGCGGGCCTGAATTCCGCCGGATCGAAATCCTCGTCGGTCAGCAGTTCGTACAGGAACTCCTCGAAGATCGCCAGCTTGATGTGGCCCACTGGGGCGCTGTGGCCGCACTGGAGGCCGAGCACGGTCGTATGTTCTATTCCCTGGTTGCTCAGATAGTTGTCCATATCGATGAAGTGTTTCAGAGGAAAGAACGAATCATGGGTTCCCATGGAGATGAGGATGTATTTCCCGCTGAGCCTGTCGAGGTTGGCCGGGTAGTCGGGGCAGTTCACATTGGCCCACTTGGGCGTGGGATTGCCGCCCGGATCGGCCGGGTCAGGGCCGAAGGCGGGTCTGAGAACTTCCGGATTCTCCCCCGGAGGCGGAACATGGGTGTAGCGCCCCGTGTTCGGTCCCGCGTTGGAACCGTACATGCTGGCAAAGGTGGGATTCGTCGCAATCGGTTTCTCGCTGAGCGTTCCGATCGAAAGAGGGATTCCCGACGTGAAGGCACCGATGACATTGTAATTGTATGACTTGTGGGCGATGTTCTCGGCAAGGGTCAAGCTGCAGAATCCTCCGCGGGAACCTCCGATGGCGACGACGCTGTTCTTGTCGCATCCGTATCCCCCGCACAGTTCTTCGATGAACTTGCCCATCGCCTCCCGGGCGTTGCTGTTGACGCTCATGCACTGCTTGCCACCAGCGTTCCATTTGACGAAAACGACCCCTTCGCTGTTGAGGACATAGGCGTCGCGAACGATCTCGAGCCCCATGGGGGCTATTTCGAACAGACTGGCATTGACTCCTCTGCCGCCGTAGCCCGGGCTCTGGATAACGATCGGATAACAGCTGTCCCCTCCTATCTGCAGGTAGGGAGGAAAAAAGATGCTGAACATGGCCTTGAACGGCTCGCCGTTCTTGTCGAGCGGCACGTGGTTGACCACCAGCTGTATTCTGTTCAGATTCGGCCGGAGGTCGGTGATCTTGTTCAGCACATCCACACCGTCGATGTTCTCCTGCTGACAGTATGAATCCCAGATGCTCAAAAGACTGTTCAACTCGGTCCGCTCGATACCCACGTCGTCCGTCACCTCGAACTCGTAGTCGTTGCAGAGGGGAAGACGATTTTCTCCCGGATCCGGATCGAAACCTTCACCGGGCCGGAACTCTCCCACACCCGTATCAGGATCGATATACCAGTTTGTGTTCACCACATAGTCGGTCTCATCGGCGATACAGACGGTCGGAAAAAGCATTGATAAAAAAAGAGAAACAATCCATGTGAAAGCGATTAGCCTGAACATTTGCAGATCTCCTAACTCGAGGTGTCGACGATCCCTTTCGGGCAACAAGATGAAAAGGGGTTATTGAACAGAGAAATTCGGTCAATTTACGAAGCCTTGATTTTCCGGCAACTGCGCGATTCGTCGGAAGACACGATGCACTTCAGAGCGCTGCAGACCAAAAATCCGCATCACCCAGACTCGGGTCTTCGGGAGGTGAACGCCCGCAGGGTGCGGAATTATTCAAAAAAAACGAATAGGTCGGGAAAAAAGTGTCTCGAGGCCCGAGTGCCATCCTTTCGCCGTGGAACGGCCGATGTCCGGGCTCGAGAAGGGCAGGATTACAACATCCCATTGACTTGGATCAGTTTTGCAGAGACGCTCACGAACGCGGTCAGGGAGCTCGCTCGCCAGTTCCTTGTCCTCTTGATGCGCCGGGCCCTGCAGGGAAGGAACGTCACCGAATCCGTCAACCGCGCGCGCGCGGAATCTGGGCGAACTCATCGGAACGTTCCCCTGACAGTTCGCGATTTTGAGCAAGTCCTAATTTGTGTTTACTTATTTTTATAAATAGATTTAACGCAGAAAAACTCACTTCATTGAGTTAATTGTAGATTTTCCTATTGTATATATAGGTTATTTGTTTTAAACATGAGCTTGAACACATACAATCATCCGTTCCGACAGCTCACACTTCGAGTATTGAAAAAATGGATCACCACCACCGATACACATGACGCCGCGCGGCTGGGTCCTGTCGACTCAGGAAAGGGAAGCCTTGCGGGTTGAGCGGTTGGAAATCCTGACTCCTGATCCCATCTCCCACTCCCCCGTAACCGGTAATTCTTCACCCGGCAATCTGCACGTACACTGATGTGATTCGATGCAATCATCGGTGATCCGGTGCGCGGCTCGCCCCTTTCGGCTTTCGATCGGTTGTCATTTCTTTTTTCCTCTCCACTGAAAGGAATACACCATGAAAAAACTGAAACTGTCTCTCCATTCCGGCTTGATCGTTCTGGCCGTCGTCTGCTTCGCTCTGACAGGGTGCAACAGTGGAAGCAGCGGCAACAAATCATCGAATGCCGGTACCTCGAAATTCGCCGCCGTTCCCGCCAAGATGAACGTCGCCCGGGCAAAAGTCGAAGCCACGCCTCTTCCCGATGGACGAATCCTCATCACCGGTGGATACAAGACCTCTCCCAATCTCTCCCATGCCTCGGCAGAGATCTTCGATCCCGTGGCCCAGAAGTTCACTCTCACCGGGGCGATGAACGAGCGCAGGCAGTGCCACAACGCGGTGGCGCTTCCCGATGGAACCGTTCTGGTCGTGGGAGGAAACAACGAGACCGGGGCCTCGCTGACCTCGGCCGAGGTCTACGATCCTGCGACAGGGCTGTTCACTCAGGTCGACTCCATGGCGGCGGAACGCACTTGTGCCATGTCGACGCTCCTGCCGAACGGGACGGTTCTGGTTGCCGGAGGCTACGACACGGCGGGAACCTTCCTGGACACGGCCGAGATCTACGATCCGCGAACACAGACCTTCGGTCCTCTTCTCCAGATGCACCACGCCAGGTCGTGCCACGCGCAGGTTCTCATGCGGAACGGACTCGTTCTCATGACCACCGGTTGCGCGGCGACCGAGCACGCCGAGCTCTTCGACTGGAAAGACAACTCGTTCACCGTGATCGACGATCTGAGCACACAGAGGAAGTATCCCTTCTTTGCCCTTCTGAACGACGGAAGAGTTCTCATCGCCGGCGGAAACGCCGCGGGCAAGGAGGTGAAGTCGGCGGAGATCTACACGCCCTCCTATTCCGGAGGGAAGGGAACCTTTGCCCTCACCGCGGGCAAGCTGACAACCGGCCGCTGGCGCGGCGCGTGCGGCATTCTGCCGAACGGAAAGGTGCTTCTGGCGGGTGGCGCGAAAACGAATCTGGGTGGAACAACGAGGTACCTCGACACGGCCGAGATCTTCGATCCCGCGATCAACAGGTTCACCGACACTTACAAGATGTCGTCGGCACGAGGAAACTGGCCGCGATTCCTCATGACAAAATCAGGCTATGGAGTCGTGTTCGGCGGGATCCGCGCCAACGGCGAAGCCTCTGCCACCTGCGACAAATGGAAGATCTCTTATCCAAAAACAAAAGCGTTCGACAGCGTATCGGCCATGATGAGTGATTACCGTGCCAAGCTCGAGGCCACCCATCTTCCCGATGGGAAGATTCTCATCACAGGCGGATACAAGACCACTCGCGATCTCTCTCACTACTCCGCGGAGATTTTCGATCCTGTTTACAGGACGCTGACAACCACCGGATCGATGATTGATCGCAGGCAGTGCCACAATGCCGTGGCGCTTCCCGATGGAACGATTCTGGTCGTGGGCGGAAACAACGAGACCGGGGTTTCGCTGACGTCGGCCGAGATCTACAATCCCGTCACGGGGCAGTTCACACTCGTCGGATCCATGGCAGCGGAGCGGACCTGCGCCATGTCGACGCTCTTGCCGAACGGAAAGGTTCTGGTTGTCGGAGGCTACGATACGGCGGGGACCTTTCTGGACACGGCCGAGATCTACGACCCGCTCACGCTGACCTTCGGTCCTCTCCTCCAGATGAACCATGCCAGGTCTTGCCACGCGCAGGTTCTTCTCAAGAACGGGCTCGTACTCATGACGACCGGCTGCGCGGCAACCGAGCACGCCGAGCTCTTCGACTGGAGAGATAACTCGTTCACCGTGATCGACGATCTGAGCACACAGAGGAAGTATCCCTTCTTTGCCCAACTGAAGGACGGAAGAGTCCTTATCGCCGGCGGAAGCGCGGGCGGCATCGAGGTTGATACTGCAGAGATCTACACGCCCTCTCTGTCCGGTGGAAATGGGTCCTTCACCCTGGTTGCGAACGGAATGTCGTCGGGCCGCTGGCGCGGCGCGTGCGGCGTTCTGCCGGGCGGCAAGGTGCTTCTCCTGGGCGGCGCGAAATCAGTGATAGGCGGAGGAACGGAGTATCTCGACACGGCCGAGATCTTCAATCCTGCGAATGACACGTTCACCGGGGACTACAAGATGTCGTCGGCGCGCGGAAACTGGCCGCGATTCCTCGTCACGAAATCAGGATATGGAGTCATATTCGGCGGGATCGATACCCACGGCGAGGCGAGCAACTCTTGCGAAACCTGGAAGACCACGCTGCTCAAGTAAGATCTGTAGGCGATACTCTACATGGACTCTGATACTGTCAACGCAAACGCAAAACTCGCAAGAGGAGGGCTGGGCCTCTCCTCTTGCGAGTCGTACACCAGGTGTTTTCGTTCACCGCTGTGAAAAAATCTGCATCCCTGTCGATACCGGTAGTTTCGAAATCAGCAGTCCCACAGCGGTCATCCTCCCAGAACGGCGAATCGACAGTCGTCCCGATATCTTCAGCCTCGGGTTTGAGTTCCACACCCGTTGCTTAAGTCCGACTAGAAATTGTACAGGACATCGATCCCGATCTTCATTGCCGCCAGCGCGACCACCACGGCCAGGACCCTTCGCAGCCAGACCGTTCGTGTCCGCCGGCTGAGCATGCTTCCCAGCTGCGCGCCCGGGAGAGCGCCGGCAACGAGTATCGCGGCGGGCAGGAGCGGTATCTGGCCGGTGGCGAGTTTTCCCGCAAAACCGGCGAGGGAAGAAAAAAAGACGAGCGCCAGATTGCTCCCGATGACGACCCGGGTCGGTAACCTGAGTCCATGGAGCATCAACGGTATGAGGATGAACGATCCGCCCTGCCCCACCATGCCGCCGAGGAGCCCAATGATCGAGCTGATGCCCACGGCCAGGGGAAGATTGAAGGTGCACGAGTTGGCATCGTCCACCTCGTCGCAGCCTTTTCTGGGACAGCACATCAAGAGGGC
The DNA here is from genome assembly GCA_964620445.1 of uncultured Phycisphaerales bacterium. Lineage (GTDB taxonomy): Bacteria > Planctomycetota > B15-G4 > B15-G4 > CAYZWU01 > CAZUHB01. The sequence continues at coordinate 45,379 of CAZUHB010000047.1, read as the reverse complement.
CGCAAAAACCGCCATGCCTGCAAAAATAACGAGGAGCACGTTGCCCGAGATCCACCGGGAAAGGACCGAACCGATCAATGCGGCGACGACGATGCTCGCGCCCATCCAGACAACCAGCCTGCGATTCACGTTGTTGTCTCTGGCATGCCGCTGCGCGCCCGACAGGGCCGCAAAGAGACCCAGAGTGATGGTGAGCCCCGTGATCTGATGCATGCCGAGAGCACTGAAACCGAAAAGAGGCGGTAGAAAGAGGAGTGCCGGCGCCATGACGATTCCGCCGCCGAGGCCCACGAGTCCCGACAGAAAGCCCGTTGCGGCGCCGAGGATCAGAACGAGCATCAGAAATGTCATGAGATCTCACAGATAAATGATCCCGGGGAGTTGCCCCGCTTTCGTCGATCGCGCCCCCATCCCCGAATTGCAGACTTGTTTATAGACCGAGAACGATTATAATGAAAATGCATAATAATAATCGTAACCATGCACAAAACGTTGGATACCCGATGAATCCCGTCCATCTGCGCACGTTCCTGGCCGTTCGAAAACACCTCAATTACACGCGTGCCGCCGAGGAGCTCTTTCTCTCCCAGCCGGCCGTGTCCCGGCAGATCGGGCAGCTCGAACAGGAACTCAGGATTCCGCTTTTCGAGCAGATCGGCAAGAGGCTGCACCTGACCGACGCGGGGAATACCCTGGCCCGCGAGGCTGAAAAGATCCTGGGCGCCATGGAGAGGGCCGGAGAAGTCGTGAGGGCCCATCTGTCCGCCGAGCGCGGCAGTCTCCGGATCGGGGCGAGCACCACACCGGGATTGTACATGCTGCCCGAGGTGATGGGTCGTTTTCAGAAGCGCTATAAAACGGTGGAATTCCACTACGCCGTGGAGAACTCGTCGCTCATCGAGCAGAAAATCATCGGCAACGAACTCGATCTCGGATTCGTGGGCGCGCGCCTGACGAACGACGACCTTCTCATGGAACCGGTCGGCCATGACGAGATCGTCTGTTTTGCAGGCCCGTCGCATCGCCTCGCCGGCCGGAAGCGTATCGATCCCCGGTCTCTCGAGCGTGAAATCTGGGTCATGCGCGAAAAGGGCTCGGCAACGCGCCGGCTCTTCGAGTCGTGGTTCGCCACGATCGGGGGACGGATCGGAAGGACGATCGAGCCCGGCTCCCCCGAAACGGTAAAGGCGCTGGTGGCAGCGGGTATCGGTTTCGCATTCATGTCCGCATCCGGGCTCCGCGACGAGATTCGCATGGGGCGGGTCAAAAAGCTTCCCGTGAGCCGCCTGAAACTCGGGCGTCAAATCTATCTGGTACGGCACAAGGACAAACATATCTCGCCCGCGATGGAGGCCTTCCTCGAGATCGTCAAGACCACCCTCGCGAGGATCGTGAAGATATAGGCGTTGAGCCGTCGCTTTCCCCGGGGCACCTGCTGTTCCGCGGATCGCCGCGGTAAAGAGAGGTAACGAATCGCCGATCCGTTGCATCCTTGATACAGATATGAGGAACGACCCATCATGGCGACGACGAGAAAATCGGACGAGATCTTGATCCGGGATTTCCTGGCCGGAGACGGGAACGTTTTCGGAACTCTGGTCAATCGTTACCAGCAGGGCGTGTACGCTCTTGTCTGGTCGATGGTTCACGATTTCGCCGGCGCCGAAGACATCACGCAGGAGACGTTCCTGACCGCGTTCCGGCAGTTGCCGAAGCTTCGTGATCCCTCGCGCTTTCCGGGCTGGCTCAGGAAGATCGCGTCGAACGCGGCGCGCATGTGGTTGCGCAAGAACTCCGCCCGGGAGACGCGCGCGAACGTGGATCACCTGGCCGCCTCGAAAACGGGAGGCGGTCTCGATGATGACGTCGTCAGGATCCTGGCCACACTCCCCGAAAAGAAGAAGCAGGTCGCGATTCTCTGTTACATGGACGGCGCGTCGCGCAAGGATACCGCCCGTCTTCTCGGCATTCCCGAGGGGGCTATGAGAAAACGGCTGCACGATGCCAAGAAGCTGCTTCAGAGAAGAATCGTCGAAACGGCCGAGAAGAACCTGGAAGAACACCTTCTACCCAGGAATTTTGCACACCGATGTGTGTGCGCCTGTGAGCGCGCGCGCGAAGCCAAGGAATCGGAGGAAGTCTCGATGGCTGATGAAAAGAAGAAAACGAAATGCGGCTGCGGTTGCTTGCCCAAGGAAAAAACAAAGGAGAAGAAGCAGTCCAACCGGAAACCCAAAGGATCCTCCACGAGCTGAGCCGTTGACCGCACCCCCGGGGCCGGAGCCCGTGGCCGAGGATCTGAACGCAGGGTCGCCGCTGAATCAGGCCGCCGCCCCCCCGGTCACGGTCTGGACGAAGAGCAGCAAACCGACGATCAGCAACGTGAGGTGGACCCATCGATCGAACTTCCCCTCGGGGATGGCCCGATTGAGGCACGCGCCGGCCCAGACCGCGACGAGCACGGCGGGCGCACTGAGAAGGAAGAGCTCACCCACGGGCCGCGTCCAGAAACCCGCGGCCGCGTGGCCGGCGAGGATGAGAAGGCCGGTGGGGAAGAAATAACCCTGCAGGGTCGCGCGGAAGGCGGCGGGCGGCCAGTGCCGCAGAACGCCGTAGACCGCAACGAGCGGGCCGTTCGTGTTGTAGGCGCCTCCGAGGATGCCGGCGGTGAATCCGAAGGGCCAGGCGCCGCGGCTGCTCTTCAGCAGGAAAGGCGTTCGATTGATCAGGCTGTACAGCCCGAATGCGACGATCACCGCCGCGAGGATCGACTTCATCACCGCCTCGGGCAGCCGGTCGAGAAGAAAGAGGCCGACCGGTATTCCCGCAAGGGACGCCACGATCAAACGCCAGGCGCTCGCGAATCGCACCGCGCGCCAGTGGCGCACGAGAATGGTGAAGGCGATCGTGCTCGCCACCAGGGCCACGAGCGGGGTGGCGATGCGCAGGCCGGTCACCATGGCGAGGAGCGGCATGGCGAGCAGGGCGTCGCCGAAGCCGAAGGTGGAGCGCACCAGGGTGCTGACGAAGAGCACTCCCACCACGGCCAGGGTCTGCAGATCGAATTGCATGGCGCCTCCGCCCGGAGAGGGGATCGACGGGGAGCCGGGATCACCCCGCCCCTTCCACGTCGGTCCGCTCCAGAAAGATCCTGACCAGTTCCTCCAGCCCGGTGCGATCCTCGTCGTCGAAGCGCGCCTTCTTCGGGCTGTCCAGATCGAGAACGCCGATCAGCCGCGTGCTCTTCCGATCGACGAGGGGAATGACGATCTCCGAGTTGGATGCGGCGTCGCACGCGATGTGCCCCCGAAATCGATGGACGTCGGCAACCACGATCGTCTCCCCCCTGGCAGCCGCGGTGCCGCACACGCCCTTGCCGATCGCGATCCGGATGCACGCCGGCTTTCCCTGGAAGGGGCCGAGCACCAGCTCCCCCTCCTTGTGGATGTAGAAACCGGCCCAGTTCAGTTCGTCGAGCAGATGGTAGACGAGCGCCGCCATGTTGGCCGCGTTGGCGATGAAATCGCGCTCCTCCCCGAGCAGGGCGCGCAACTGTTCGGCGAGGCGCGCATAGAACTCCGGCTTGGGAGAGGATCGGCCTCTTTCGGTCTGAAACATGGTCACCCCTGTTCGGTCCACAGTTTCGATTCGTGGTTCACAAAAACCTTCTCGCGCGTTCCGTCGGGAAGAAGGGCCTCGGCGGTGGCCACGAACCCCTCCCCGTCGATGCTCATTCCGACGATGCGCGTCCCGGAGGCGTCCTCCCCGCCGGGGGGATCGAGTTCGAGCTCGGCGAGCGTCTCGGCCCAGCGCGCCGTGCGAGCGTGAAAGACCTTCTGACCGTGGTAGATCTCCATGAGCATCTCGCGCGCCTCGAAGGTCGGATCGGGCCGGAAGCTGTCCGTGCCCGGTTCGGCGGTCGAGAACTGCACGAACCCCCACCGCTCGGGACGGTGCATGTCGATCAAGCCCTGGGGCGACCAGACCCAGTTATCCTCGGCTCTTCCGGCAATCTTGCGATAGCGGCCGTCGATCACCTCGTGCTGCCATTCGACGCGGGAGAAGTTGACGCGCCACAGGTCTCCGTCCGCCGGCGGCGCGTGCGCCCCGTACGCGGCCAGACCGCTGAAAGGGAAGGCGATCTCCACCGACCACCCCTCGTCGTCGTCGCTCGGATCGTTGAGCGTGCCCGCCACGTGCACCGCGCTCTTGAGACCGGAGAGGTTCGTTCCGTGCACGGCCGGCCCCCCGTCCTTGTACGGGCGCTCGAGGGTCAGCTCCCAGATCGTTCCGAGCGGATTGATCTCGAACTCGTAGTAATTGTGGTTATCCCTGTCGGGATCGATGAAAACCTCGAAGTCATTGTCCTGGAAGATGATCGCGTTCTTCCTGGTGAGCGTCCCCCACACGTGGGGTTCCTCGAGGCGCGCGCCCACGTAGAAATACTCGTCGTCCCAGAGCATCTTGGCCCGCGTCGGAAAAAGAGGTTCCCTTTTCCGGTCCCCCTCGATATCCACGAACTCGTCTGTCCAGGGCGCGCGGTCCCATGCGGGGTCGGAAAGGGTGCCGTCCACGCGGAGCGCGTGCGGCGTGCGGTAGCAAACATACCCTTTCGGCACGATCGCGCCCATCAGGTCCCAGTCTGTCGGTCTCACGATCTTCATGATCGATCCTTCCATTCAGGGTTGTTCACAGCCTATCAAAAGGGCATGGTCATTCAAATCGCGCGCCCCTTTTATCGACCGGACCCTTCCGTCGCCTGGTGCACCGTGCTGCCGATCGCGCCGAGGAGCGACATGTCGTCCGGGGCATCCTGTCCGAGCTCCCAGACCATGACGCCTGCCAGGCCCTCATCGAGCGCCCAGCGCGTCTTGCGTGCGATCGTGTCCGGCCCGTTGAAGAAGTAGCCGCCGGCCTCGTCCTCGGCGCGTCGAGGACCGAAGCGCCGCACGATCGCCTCGAAAGTGGTCGCATCCCGGCTCCCGTCCATCTTGCGGGCGTAGAACGGAAGGCCGAGACAAATCTTGGCGTGCGGCACACCGATCGAGACGAGTCTTTCCACATCGGCGCAGGCCTGTTCGAATGTGGAGTGCCGGCCGCCGTGGTCGTACGCCATGAGGTGGATCCTGTCGACGCGGGCGAGCGCCCCGGCGGAGAGCGCTGTGCGCGGTTCGAGCGCCATTGTCACGCGCAGTCCGTGCGGCCCGAAGGCGGCCCCGGTTTCGGCGAGAAGAGACGCGTAGGCGCTCCGTTCAGCGTCGTTCGCGGGGTACTCCCAGTCGAAGTCGACGCCGTTGAAACCCTCTTCGAGACAGAGACGGGTCACGTTCTCCACGAACGCGGCGCGCGCGGCGCCATCGGTCACCATCGGACCGAATCCGCTCGAGCGCCCCCAGCCGCCGACGGCCAGGAAGAGCCGCACACCGAGGCGATTCCTGAAAACACGCAACCGGTCCGCCCGTTCCGGCGTGAGTCTGCTCCGGTCGATTCCGCCCGTGGCATCGGGCTCGACGGAAAAGAATATCAGGTCGGTGAGGCATGGCGCCACCTCCGCGGCCGAGACGGATTTCATCCTGTAATGGGGTAGGTAGCCCACGATCTGGAACTCTTCTTCCTCCGCGGCGGGCATCGAACGGAGATGGTCCGGCGCGCGGCCGCGCACCATCGCCCAGAATCGATTCCATCGCTCCCGCGTGAACCTGCCGTAGCGCACGAAGGGCGTGTGCCGGCCGGGCCGGTCCCGATCGATCTCGATCCCCCAGTGGGACCCGGTGCCGTTCGGCAGGAGGGAGTAGCGGAAATCGGCCGCGACGGGCGGATCGCCGGGCACGATCACGAGCAGACCGTCAGCGAAGAAACTGAACCGGCTCACGTCCCGGCGCAACAGGGAATCGGCCGGCACCTCGGGATCGAGATCGCCGGGTCGGAACAACCCCCTCGATTCACCGGGATAGACGGCCCTTCCACCGAGGAGCCCCACCCGGATCGCATCCGCGTGAAGAGCCCCGTTCGTCTCGTACACCGACCGCCAGAGCAGCAGGTTGCCGAAAGAAGGCATGACGCGCGCCCGCTCGATCGTGTGATTGCGGCTCCGGGCGAGTTCGATCTGCCCCCTGCGCGCGCGTTCGTGCTGCCAGGCGCCGAGGAGCAGGTAGACGAGACAGAAAACGACACCGATCCGCGCGGCACGCGCTGATCTCTTTTTCACGGCGATCGCCACCGCGACGAGCAGGGCGAGAGTGAAGACCGGATCGATGATGGAGATGATGTCAAAGGCGACGCGCATCCCGGAGAAAGGCCAGAGCAGACAGGTCCCGTAGCTGGTGCACGCGTCGAGCGGCGCTGCCGTGGCATAACCGAGAATCGCGAAGAACAGGATCCGCCCGAAGGGGAGGCGCTTCCCGAGAAAGATCCAAAAAATCCCCGCGGCGATCAATCCGCCGGCCGGAATGAAGAGGAGACTGTGTGTGAAGTGGCGGTGATATTCTATGAATAGAAGCGGATCCGCGCGCGAGGAGATGAACACGTCCGCGTCCGCGAGCAGGGCGGACAGGGCGCCGATCACCGCCGGAAGACGTCCGTCGCCGCGCGATGTCGGTGCTCTGTCGCACTTGCGTGCTAAGCACTGGGCCACTGCCGCGCCCAGCAACCCCTGGCTGAGGGGATCCACTCGAGATCAACCTTTTGAATTCGATTGGTATTGATCGACGGACGATCGACTACCTGGGACCGACCCCTTCCATCGCCTTCTCGATCTGCTTCATGGCGCCCTCGACCTGGCCGACGCGCATCATTTCCTTGAAGAAATCCTGCATCGCGGCACTCATCTTTTTTTCGAGTTCTCTCTTTACATCGTCGGGCGGATCGCCCAGCGACTTTTCCCTCTGGACGATATCCTTGAACTCGACGGCAAGCGCCTCGATCTTGGGAGCAGCTTCTTTTGCCGAAGCCTCGTCGGTGATCGTGGCCATGATCTCGGTCATCTCCGTGAAAATATCGCACGTCTCGTCGTTAAGCGATTCGTGAGAGTCGCCGCCGCAACCGTAACAGAGAAACGCTGCTCCAAGAGCAACAAGGGCGAATGTCTTTTTCATGATTGCCTTTCTTTGATTTCGAGAAGCCACGCTGAATCGAAGCGTCCCATCAAAGGGATTGGACAGCCCAATTGCAAAAGGAAATTGGACGGCTCAGAAAACGATCACCCCGCGCGCCACCGTTCCGTCGATCATCTCGCCGAATGCCTCGTTGATCTCGTCGAGAGGAAAGGTCCGGGTCACCAGCCGGTCGAGCTTGAGCTTGCCCTGGACGAAGAGATCGGCGTAAAGGGGAAAATCGCGCTCAGGAACCGCCGTGCCGTAGTAGGTTCCCATGACGGTTTTCTCCTGGCGGGTGATGAGCGAGCCGGGAAGGTTGGTGATGCTCCCCATCGGCGCCAGACCGGCGAGCACCACCGTACCGCCGGGCCGCGCCGCGGCGAGGCACTCTTCCTGGACCGCGGGCAGGCCGGTCGTGTCGAAAACGTAGTCCGCGCCCCTCCCGCCGGTGAGATCGCGGATCGCCCCGAGCGCGTCCGGTCCCGCGACGACGCCGTGGGTGGCGCCGAAATCCCGCGCGTTCCGTGCCTTGGTAGCGACACGGTCGATCGCGACGATCGGACCCGCGCCGGCCAGGTCCGCCCCCAGGATCGTGCTCAATCCGACTCCGCCGGCCCCGTAGACGGCCACGCTCGCGCCGGCCGGGACGCGCGCCGTGTTGAGCACCGATCCGACGCCGGTCGTCACCGCGCACCCGATGAGGGCGCTGATCTCGAAGGGGACGTCGCTCTCGATCGGCACGCAGCTCTCCTCGGGAACCACGGCGTGGTCGGCAAAACAGGCGAGCGCGCTGTAGTGATAGACCGGCTCCCCCTCGAGCGAGAGGCGCGTCGTGCCGTCCATCATGGCGCCTCCCCAGATCGGCTCGATGTAGGTGGAGCAGAGGCAGGGCCGGCTCTTCATGCAGTAGAAGCACGCGCCGCACGCCGGCGCCCAGTTGAGAACCACGTGATCGCCCGGGGAGACCCGTTCCACACCGTCCCCCACGGCCGCCACCCGGCCCGATCCCTCGTGGCCCAGAACGCAGGGCAGGGGATGCTCGGTCGCGCCGGTGACGAGGTGCCAGTCGCTGTGGCAGACACCGGCGGCGGCCACCTCGACGAGGACCTCGCCCTTGCGCGGCTCGTCGAGATCGAGGGTCTCGACGGCGAGGGGCGTTTCGGGTTTCTTCAGGAGTGCGGCTTTGATTTTCATTTGGTTCCTTTCACCCGTTGATGGAGGTCCTGATCTTTGAGCGCCTCATGACCGCGAAGAGCAGAACCGCCGCGACCGATCCGAGACCGTCGGCGAGCATGTCCTTCTGCGCATCCCAGATATCTCCCTGCGAACCGAGGAAGGCCGTTCCCGCGTCAGGATCGGCGCCGACGGCGTAGAGCCATTCGATGATCTCGTAGGCGCTTGCCACGAAAAAAATGAGAAAGACGGGAAAGAGATAGAGCACCCACCGCGAGGCGACCCACCTCTTCCGGAGGAGGAACTCGGCCGCGGGGAATGCGTAGAAACCCACGGTGAAATGCGCGATCCGGTCGTAGTGGTTGCGCTCGAATCCGAAGAGATCGGTGACGAAATCGAAGGGCACCCGTTCGAAGGTGAAATGCCCGCCCACGGTGTGAAGAAAAACGAGAACACTCATCATGACGTATGCGGCGGCTGAAAACTCGAACGACCGATAGGTGGCGATCAGCGCACCGACGATGAGCATGATGGGGATGTTCTCGGCCCACCAGACCGCGCGATCGTGGGGCTCGATCGCGCAAAGAGCAAAGAGAAGAAGATAGAGAAGCAAAAGGATGTGAGGTGTCTTGAGTTTCATCTCGCCTCCTCGTGCAACCGGGTCATGACGGAGCCGCTCGTGGGCCCAGTGTCCCTTCCCGCGAGCGGGCTTACAAACAGATTTCGCCGCGCAGATACTCCACGGCCCGTCCGCCGATGAGCACCCGGTCGCCGCAATCGCGGCAGAAGACCTCGCCGCCGCGCCCGGAGAGCTGGGCGGCGCGGAGTTCCTTCCTCCCCAATCTCCTCGCCCAGAAAGGGATGAGGGTGCAGTGGGCCGATCCGGTCACCGGATCCTCGTTGATCCCTGCCCGGGGGGCGAAGAAGCGGGAGACGAAATCGACCTTTTCGCCGGACCGGCTCGATCCTCCCGGCGCCGTTGCGCAGACCGCGAAGTCGTCGAGCCCGGCCATGAGGTCGAACCGCGGCTCGAGGCTGCCGATCGCCTCGTCGCCGTCATAGACCGCGAGGAGATCGCGCGCGCGGTGCACCTCGACGGGCTCGGCCCCGAGAGCGGCGACCAGTTCGGGCGTGCATTCAGCCGGCTCGGGCGGGCGGGAAGGGAAGTCGAGGTTGTAGATATCGCCGGTGCGCGTCACGGAAAGCGGCCCGCTCTGCGACTCGAACCGCACCGTATCCCCGTCGACCCGTCCCTCGTTGAAGAGGACGAAGGCGCTCGCCAGGGTGGCATGGCCGCAAAGATCGACCTCGATCCCGGGTGTGAACCACCGCAGGCGGAACGCGTCGTCCCCGGGAACGACAAAAGCCGTCTCCGAGAGGTTGTTCTCCGCTCCCACGGCTTGCAGGATCTCGTCGGGCAACCACTCGTCGAGAATCACGACCGCGGCCGGATTGCCCCCGAAGAGAGCGCTCGTGAACGCATCGATCTGATAGATGGGCAGCTTCATGACTCTTCCTCTCTTTAGCCCCGCGCTCAGGACAGGGTGAGTATGTTGACCTCGGGCCGGCAGCTGAAACGCACGCCGCGCACGTTGCCCACGCCCCGGGAGGTATGGATCCACCGGCCGAGCCACGGATTGAGCCCCTCGGCATAGCGGCGGTCGTGAATGGCCACGATCGGCGCCCCCAGAAAGGGGAACGCGATCTGACCGCCATGGGTGTGGCCGCTCAGCATGAGATCCCAGCCGTAGGGCCTGACCAGCCTCTTCGTGTCCGGATTGTGGGCGAGCAGGACAACAGGATCGCGGCTGCTCCTGGGGAGATCCCTGAACGCCAGTGACGGCAAGACCTCGCGGGAGTAGAGGTCGGCCACGCCGGCGAGGTGGATGCGCTGTCCCGACACCTCGATGGTGCGGGAGCTGTTGTAGAGGCCTTCGATCCCGCTCTCCGCCATGAGCGCCATCACCTCCTTCTGATCGGGAAATCCATTGGTGCGCATCGCGATCCACCACCCCCCGTCGTGATTGCCGATGCACCCGAAAGTGGGCGCGGCATCGCTGAGGCGGCGGAGGGCGCGCACGTAGCTTTTTCGTTCGTGATGGCGTCTGGTGATGAAATCCCCGGTCACGCAGATCAGATCGGGTTCGGCGGAGAGCCCCAGGCTGAAGGCATCATTGATGTACGAGATGGACACGTACTTCGACGCGTGAATGTCGCTGATGTGCAGGATGCGGATCGGCCGCTCGAGCGTCTTGTCGCGCAGATCCACGTCGCGGCGGTTGAGCTCGATCCACTCCGATTCGACGAAGCGCGCGTAACCGCCCGCGGCGGCGACGATCCCCAGGCCGGCGCCGTAGACCAGGAAGCGGCGCCGCGTGAGGAGTTTTTTTTTCGAGCCTGTTTTCTTCATCGTTTTTGCAGAGGATCACTCCTCGACCAGAACGGCCCCGATTTCGTCTCTCCCGCCGTCCTTGCTCGAGTACTGGACCGTGTATCGGCCGGGGCGCAGACCATTCAGAACAACGCCGGTCGTTCGCGGGGTGCGCAGGTCATCAGTATACACGCACGACTCGATCCACAAAAGGATCGCCTCGCCTTCGATCCGGACGTGGATTTCCTTCACGACCAGGCCCGAGTTGACCATGACCGGTTCGCGCGATCCCTTTCATCATCCTTCCCTCGCGTCTGTCCTCATGCGCTTCCGCTTCTCCTTCCTGCCGAGGGCGCTCAGCATGGAGCCCCCGACCACGAGCAGCGCGCCGATCGCGCTCAGCGTGTTGAGCGGTTCGGGCCTGATCACACTCGGTACGATCGGTGCGCCGAATTCGAGTACAAGAAATGTAAAGAGCGGCGTCGTGGCGAGGACGGCGCTGATACGCGACGCTTCCCAGTGGTTGAGCGCCTCCACGAAGCAGCCGTAGGCCAGGAGCGTGTTGAGAGCGCAGAAAAGGAGCATGGCCACGCCCAGCGTGTCGAGGTTCGCGGCCTGTGCCGGATCGGCGATCGGAAAGAGGAGCACCGTCCCGGCCACGTAGAAGAGGACCATGATCGTGTCGGACGGGAAGTTTCTGAGAAGCTGCTTCTGGGCCATCGTGTATGCTGCCCAGAGGAACGCCGCGAGCACGATCAACAGGACGCCAACCGTGTAGTCGGAGAGTCGGGAAAAGAGCTCGCCCAGACGCTCGTTGAAAAAGAGGCCGAGCCCCGCGACAAAGACGGCCAGCCCGAACCACTGGACCGGGCTGAAGGCCTCCTTGAAGAGGAGGAGGCCGCCGAAGAGCATGAAGATCGGTGCGAGCTGGATCACGACCTGGGCCGTACCGGGTGTGAGCTCCTCGAGACCGAGAACGTAGACCACATAGTTGGCGCAGAGGAGCACGCACGCCGCGGCGAAGAGGAGAAGGACCGTGCCGCGCAGGGTGCGCACCGCGCCGAGCCTCCCCCGCACGGCCACGTAGCCTCCCAGGATCACGGCGGCGATCAGAAACCTGTACCACGTGAGCGTGCAGGGATCCACGGTGTCGAGCACGTGCTTCAGCGCGATCGGCAGGAGCCCCCAGAAGAAGGCGGCCATGATCGAGAGGAGCAGGCCGATCTTCCAGCGGCCCGAGGACTGGTGCAGGTTGTTTGGTTTCTTCGTATCGATGAGGCGATCCAATCCGGCGGCGAGCCGGTCTTCGTTTTTTTTGGCCCTGTCGAACCGGGCATCATAACCGGCTTGCCCCCCTCCTGTCCAGTTGCACGCGGCAACGGCTTGTTGACTCGAGGAACGATCTCGGCTAGGGTGGCAGGCGCATGGGCAGCCCCCCTTCCGGCCACCACTTTCGAGGTGAATCATGAAATCGATTGTAACACTGTTTCTCGCGGTGCTCGCCGTCGCGGCCCCATTTTGCCCGGCGGGCGCTCAGGAGAGGGCGCGCCACGAGGTCACCACAACCCCCCTCGGCGGCTCCGTGTCGATGCTGGCCACGGGGGCGGGCGGCAACCTCGCCGTTTGCGTGGGAGAGGACGGTGTCTTTCTCGTCGACTCCGAGTACACCGAGCTCGCCGGCCTCGTCAGGGACGCCGTGGGCGAACTCAGCGAAAAACCGGTCTCTCTCCTGCTCAACACCCACTGGCACTTCGACCATGTGGGCGGCAATCAGCTCTTTGCCGAGGGGGGCGCCCTGATCGTGGCCCACGAGAATGTACGCGCCCGCATGGCCAAGGGGCAGCGCATCGCCGTGATCGATGTGGACGTGCCCCCTTCGCCCGAGGACGCCTTGCCGGCGATCACCTTCAAGGATGCGATCACATTCAGGATGAACGGCGAGGTGATCCGCGTCTTTCACCCGGGGCCGGCCCATACCGACGGCGACAGCGTGGTGGTCTTCGAGAAGGCCAACGTGATACACACGGGCGACATCGTCTTTTATCCGGGTTATCCCTTCATCGACATCTCCGCTTCAGGATCGATCGACGGCGTGATCGCGGCGGTCAAGGGGATCGAGGCGCTCTGCGACGACGACACGAAGATCATCCCCGGACACGGCCCGCTCATGGGCAAGGCAGAGCTTCACGAATATCTCGTCATGCTCCAGGAATTCCGTGCGATCATCGAAGGCGAGATCGCCGCCGGAAAGGACCTGGCCGCGATCATCGCCCGCAGGCCGACGGCGGAGCTCGACGCGAAATGGGGCGGAACCATCTTCCCGCCAGACAAGTTCACGGAGATCGTCTTCCGGTCTCTCGAAGGCAAGTGACCGGCGGAACCGTCACCGGGGCGCTCACTCGCTCTCGCCGCAGCCCTCCCGCTCGCCGTACATCTTCTCGGCGCGGCGGGCGCATTCTTCGGGAGAGACGTCTTCCACGTGGGTGGCGATCGACCAGTGGTGGCCGAAGGGATCGGTCACCTTGCCGTAGCGGTCGCCCCAGAAGGTGTCCTGCACGGGGAGCCGCTCGGTGGCGCCCGCCTCGACGGCGCGTGCCTGAAGCTTGTCGGCGTCCTCCACGTAGAGGTGGATCGACACGGGCGATCCCTTGAGCGTCGTGGGCGAGATCGCCTCCATCTGGGGAAACTCCTCGCAGATCATGATCGTCGAATCGCCGATCTTGACCTCGGCGTGCATGACCGACTTGCCGTCAGGGCCCGGCATGCGGCAGAGTTCCTCGGCGCCAAAGGCCTTCTTGTAGAATTCGATCGCCTCGCCGGCGCCCTTGATGATGAGGTGGGGACTGACCGTGTTGAAACCCTCGGGAACGGGATTGACCTTGTCTGACATCTCTATCTCCTTTCCTGTTTCGGAGTACTGATTTTCTCGTGATCTACTTATAGCGCCTTCAGCTTTTTTGCAACCGTCACGATCGAGAGGGACGTGTCCTCCTCGAACGGCTCGGACGGGCCGCCAAGGAAGCGGACGCGGCCGAAGCCGGCGCTGTCGAGCAGGGCGCGGAGCTCGTCGGCGGTGTAGAGCTGCATCTCCCATCTCTCCTTCCGAAGGCGCGGTTCGTCGAACCGGTCCTGGACATAGGTCCGCTGCTTGACCGTCATGACGCCCCGTCCCGGATCGAGGGTGTTGTCGTTGAAGCGCACCACCTTCCGGTCGCCCACCTGGCGGGCGAGCTCGATGTACTCGTAGTTGCGGAAACCGCCGGCGATCATGAAACCGAGGTTGAAGATATCGAAGACGAAGACGCCCCCCAGCTCGAGATTGGCGTTCACGTTGCGCAGGGCGAGGCCGAACTCCTTCTTGTCGAGATGGCCGATGGCGTTGAAGATGGCGATCGCCGCATCGAAGCTGCCGAACCGGCTCGAGCGGATGTCGCCCTTCCTGAACCTGATGCCCAGGCCGCGGCACTTGGCGCGCGCCAGGGCGAGCATCGAGTCGTTGCGATCGGAAGCCAGCACCCTGTAGCCGTACCGCGCCAGGCCCACCGCCTGCGCGCCGGTGCCGCAGGTCATGTCGATGACGGTCTTCACCTTGCGGCGCCGGAAGAGGCGATTGAGAAAGCGATTCATCTCGACCGACTCGGCTTCACCGCCGAGGGAGATCTCGTCGTAGAGAGCGGCATTCAGGTCGTAGTCGTACTGCTTCAACGGCATGAGAGGGTTATCCTGGCGGACATCCCGGCATTCACCTCTGTTGCTGATCCGGTTCGTCGGGAGGAAAATCGGGATGCATCCCCCGCTCGATGAGCGCCATCCGCTCCTGATGGCGGACGAACATCTTCACGACCGCAACGATACCGAACACGATGATCGCCACGATCGGTATGAGCAGGGCAAGCAACTCGGGACGGCTGAAAATGGAATTCAATGACATGGTTGAATCCTCGATTCACGGAAAACCGGCTCTGTCCGGTTCTCGAAAAAGGTGCACGTCCGCGGGGTTCGGCAGGAATGATAAGAAAAGGGGAGTCGATTGTCACGGGTTGAATTCGCCATTTGTCCCCGCCGTCAGAGCGCGATCGTGTCCCCGTATTTCCTCTGCAAATCGGCGAGCCTCCCCTTGAGCACCGAGATGAGACCGGCATGGGCCGGGTGATCGTAGAGGTTGTTGAGCTCGGTCGGATCTTCCTCGAGGTCGTAGAACTCCCATGCATCGATATCGTTGTAGAAGTGCATCAGCTTGTACCGCTCGGTGCGGATTCCGTAATGCCGCTTCACCATGTGGGACGCGGGATATTCGTAGTAGTGGTAGTAGATCGCGTCGCGCCAGTCCCTCGGCGCCGCGCCCTCGAGGATCGAGCGGAAGCTGCGGCCCTGCATGTCGGAGGGGATCGCGACGCCGGCGAAATCGAGAAAGGTCTCGGCGAAGTCGACATTGAGCACCATGGCGTCGCTCGCCGTGCCGTGCGCCACGGCGCGCGGATAGCGCACGATGAGCGGCATGCGGAGCGACTCCTCGTACATGAACCTCTTGTCGAACCAACCGTGATCGCCGAGGTAGAACCCCTGGTCCGAGGTGTAGACAACGATCGTGTCGTCGGCCAGGCCCGATCTGTCGAGCCAGTCGAGGATGCGCCCCACGTTGTCGTCGATCGATGCCACGCAGCGCAGGTAGTCCTTGATGTAGCGCTGGTACTTCCATTTCTTGAGCTCCCGGCCGGTGAGTTCGGCCGGCCAGGGCCCCTTCACGTCGTTGCGCGTCAGGTGATGCTCGACCGTCATGGTCTGCTCCCGCGCGGCGGCCGAGCGGGTGGCGTAGTCATCGTCGAAGGTCTCCGGTTCGGGCAGGTCGTATTCATCGTACATGGTCCGGTGGTCGGGCCCGGGCTGCCAGTTGCGGTGCGGCGCCTTGTGGTGGCACATGAGAAGGAAGGGCTGCTCCTCGTCGAGGCCTTGCAGCCATTCGAGGGCGTGGTCGGTGACGATGTCGGTCACATATCCCTTGTGCTGCTTGTGCTCCCCCATCTCGATGAGGACCGGATCGTGGTAGGCACCCTGGCCGGGAAGCACGTTCCAGTAGTCGAAACCGGTTGGCGGCGACTTGAGATGCCACTTGCCGATCATGGCGGTCTTGTAGCCCGCCTTCCGGAGGATCTTTCCGAGGTTGTTCTGCCCGCCGTCGAACCGCTGGCCATTGTCGGTGACGCTGTTGAGGTGGCTGTACTTCCCCGTGAGGATCACGGCGCGGCTCGGGGCGCAGATGGAGTTCGTGCAGAAGCAGTTGTCGAACCGCATCCCGGCCGCGGCGATCCGGTCGAGGTTGGGCGTGGAGTTGATCCGGCTCCCGTAGCAGCTCATGGCGTGCGACGCGTGGTCGTCGGCCATGATGAAGATGATGTTCGGTCTTCGCTCGGGGTTTGCGCCGGCCATGAGCGGGACCGGCAAGGTCACCGAAGCGGCGCCGGCCGAAAGGGTTCTCAGGAAGCGGCGACGCGAGACGTGGGTTGAGTTCATCGGCTCCTCGGTCGGATATGGTCGGTTCCAGTTCTTGAACGAGTCGGATCAGTTTACCCGCTGAAGAAACGAGATACCAGTCTTGGTTCCCCCGTGGTGATTCAGCCGCGATGGTCCGGCCTCAGGCCTGGGCGCTCCCTGTTCGGAGCCATTCGGCCCAGTCGGGCCTTCCGTTCGCGAGTGCGCGGTGTACCGCGGATTCCCAGTCGTAGGGGACAGCGAAGTTTTCGATCCAGATCCCCTCCTCGTTGGCGAGCACCTTGCAGTACCGCGCGTGGGGTGTTTTGTTCTCGATCGCGTGCGGCCGCGGATTCTCGTCGACATAGGCCTGGAGCCCCACGCTGCCCGGATTGGCCGCCACCCTTCCGCCCGGAAGATAAACCGTACGCGGCAAGTGGCTGTGGCCGCAGAGGACCGCTCTCCACTCCAGGGAAGCCAGTGTGCCGTCCAGCTCGGCCGCGGTCCGCGCACGCACACCCGAACCGGTCACCTCCTCGAGGAGGTAGGCACCGTCGTCCCAGGGTGTTCCGTGACAGAGAAGCACCGCGCTGTCGATCGTCGCGGTCTCTTCGAGCGATGCGAGCCAGTCCAGGTGTTCGGGGGTGAGGGAGCGGCGCACGAATTCGAGGGTCGGCTCGCGAACGCGATCGGCCGGCGGATCGACAACGATCCTGTCCTCGTTCCCCCGAATCGACGAAATGCGGCGATCGATCAGGATCTGCGCGGTTCCGGCCGGATCGAGCGGGCCGTAGACACTGTCGCCGAGGTTGACGATCCGCTCCACTCCCCAGAGGGCGAGGTTTTCGAGGACCGCCTCGAGCGCCCAGCGGTTTCCGTGAATGTCGGCGATCACCGCGAGGGTCAGATCATTCATTGCCGCTCTCCGATATTGATCGTCTCGAGATCGAAAAGCCGTGCCATCAGGATGACGTGCGCGGCTGTCCACGCGAACTGGGCCTGCGCGGGCCGGTCGCCAGCGGCGGGTCGTCGGTCGAGCGGATTGTAACATTCGTAAAAAGTATCATGCACGCAAAGGGGGTCGACGATCCCGGCGAGCATCCGACGGGCTTCGCGGGCAAACCCGTACGCAACCAGCGCCTCCACCCCCATCGAAGCCTGATCGATCCAAACCGATCCCCGCCAGTATCCGTCCGGGTCGAAGTCGGAATCGCTCCGCGCCACCGTGGGCAGGGGCATCGGGGTGGAAAACTCGTTATCGTCGCACATGAGAGCAGCGATCCGCGCGGCCTGGTCGGGAGGCGCGATTTTGCACCAGAGCGGGGTCCAGGTCGCCGCGGTCAGGGCACGCACGCGGTCGCGTCCGGGCCAGGTCACGTCGAAGAAGGCGCCGCGCTCCGCGTCGAAGAGCCACGCGCGCAGCGCAGCCTCGATCGCGCCGGCCTCCGTCCGGAGCCGGGCCGCGTCGCTGTCCCTTCCGATGATGTCGCAGAGTCCGGCCAGCAGGCGCTTGTCCCTGCAGAGAAAGGCGTTCAGGTCGACCGAGAGGGTGTTCATCAGCACGCAGTCGCGGGCCGGGACCATGGTCACCCCGTCGAAACGGGTGGCATTGTCCCAACCGCTTTCCCAGCGCGCCTCTGTCCCACCCGCGCCGCCCCATGAATGGAGAGGCGCTCCCTCGTGGCGCCGCTTGTCCCAGAATGCATCGTATCGGAGCAGGGCGGGCACGATTTCGTCGACGAAATCATGATCCTCGGTGGCCGCGTAAATCCCCTCGATTGCCCAGGCCGCGAGGGGCGGCTTGGTGTTGGCCCTGTTGTTGGCGCCTGGGTCGATCATGACCGTGTCGGGCACCATGCCGTCATCGAGTTGATGGTCGAACATGGCGCGCACCTGATCCCTGGCGAGATCGGGCTCGAAGAGAGCCAGCGCGCGGGCGTGCTTCCACGAGTCCCAGGCCCAGAAGCCGCGGTAGGCGAAGGGCGAGGGGATCACACCGGCATGCTTGATCCCGCCGGCAGGACTGCGCCAGTTATAGATGAGGGTGGCCACGCACCGCGCGAGGAGCCGGCGGATCGAGGGATCGGTCTGGGGTGCGAGAAGTGGATCGAGATACCCGTTCCAGCGGGAGCGATTCTGCTCGAAGACGCCCCCGGGATCGATCGTGTCGGGAGCCGTCGGGATTCGTCCGGGCTCGAAAGTCTGGATCGCGCGGAAGGGGATGGTGTCGCTGCTCAGGATCCATTGACGCCCGTTTCGTTCCGCACGCCCCGGCCCCATGATCCGCGTCTGCAGTACGCCTCCGCCGCACTCGATGGTGATCGCTCCCCCCTCGGCGGAAAATGGCAGATCTGAAATCCCCTGCAGTGTGTCCGTGCCGATTTCCAGAAGCGCGCTCCGGTTGTCGACGAAGCCAAGCCGCAATCCGGTCGTTTCGATGCGGTCGACAGACGCGTCGATGCGCGTGCTGTCCCCCACGTCGATCCGCACGAGGGATCGCAGGTCGACGAGCTCTCTCGCTTCGAGGTGATCGCCGCTGAGGCAATACCCGTGCCACGCACCGCGGTCGGAAAAGAGCCCGCGGCTCCTCTCGATGGAGATCACATCGTCCAGCTCGGCGCACCAGTCGGTCATGGGATCCTTTACTTCTCCCCGTCCGTCAGCTTTCGGATCCGGAGGCGCTTCCCTTCCCCTGCCTCGAGCTCGATCGGCAAGCCGCCAAGCAGATCCTTGCCCGATCGATCGACGGCCGGTCGGCTCTCGCCGGTGATCGACACATCAGCCCAAATCCGGTACACCCCGTCCTCCTCCACGGTGAACCACTCGGGAAACTGATTGATCCGCGGCCAGTCGATGGGGAGTTTCATGATGGTCTTGTGCCGCGGGGTGTCGAAGAAGAGCGTCCCCTTCCAGTCCGTCTTCGAGGACAGGGCGATCCACAGGCCGTTCCGGTCCTGCCTGGCGCCGAAGATCACGTCCTCGCGCCAGGGCCGGATCGTTGTCCCGGCCGTCTTCCAGAGGCAGTACATGATCGTGGTGCGCGCGAAGTTGCCGTCGCCGTGCCACCCCTCGATCACACCGTCCTCTTTCTGCTTGGACCACATGACGATGATTTCCGAATCGATCCATTTCGCGGCCGGTCTGACGATTTCGCGGTTGCAGAGGTTGAGAGCGCTCTCGATCGAGTCGGCGTATCCGTCGGAGGAGTCTCCCTCCCACTTGTAGTTCCGGTAATTCTCCCACAGACACATGAGAGCCTTTTTGCACGCCTCGTGATAGTGGTCGGTCCCGTCGATCAGATACACCGTGTAGAAGCCGTTGAGCGTGTAGCCCCAGGTGTCGGCGATCCCCTTGCCCGGTTTGAGGCTCCGCGGATCGAAAGTGTTGTAGAAGAGGCCGTGCTCGTTCCGGCCGTGCTCGAGTATCCGGTCGAGCATGGCGTGGATCGGTTCGTGGTAAGCCTTCTTCTTCTCGGGCCGCGCGAAGTGGACGGCGGCGTAGAGCTCGCAGAGCCCGGACACGATCTCGCACCCGTGATCGCGAAGCCTCAGGGTCTTGAAATCGCGGGTCGGATGATTGTTCCCCAGGAGATAGTAGTCGCCGAGGCGCACCGCCCAGTCGAGATACTTTTCCTCCCCCGTCATGAAGTGGACGCGCGAGAGCGTCTGGAGCATCTCGCCGTTGACTTCCACATTGGTCGACACGATTCTGCCCTGCGGTGTCACAACCGGCGCGAGCTTCCACAAGTCGTCGAGGATCGACAGCATCCGTTCCGACCAGGGGCTCGGTCCGAGCCACTCGGTGAGCGGCAACAACCCGTCCTTGATGTACTCGGACGCGCCAAACTGGATGCGGCCCAAGTCGGGCCTCTCGTCGAGAAATCCTTTCTTCGCGAAGGAGTATGTGTCGGGCAGGCTGCCGATGCGCGACGTGAGCGCGATCTCGGTGCGCAGCATGTCGCGCATGGTGCCCTCGAAAAGCGGACGGTCGACGATCGCCGCGGTGAGCACCATGAAGGGGTAGTTGTCGGCCGCGCTGTCCTGGGCGTTCCAGTAGGCATCCCGGAAGTTACGCGGAATCAGGCCCGTCTCCTTGTCGGCGTGGGCCAGCCAGCCGGCCACATAGTCGCGGCAGCGCCGAAAACCCTCGTTGGCCCTGAGGCCGTTCTCATCGAGGTCGGAAAACCGGCCAAACGGCAACTCCTCTACCACGCAATCCTGGCCCGGCGCGATGGCGGCCACAATCGTGTTCAGAAAAATCAGTGCGAAAAGAATCGACTTCATTGCTCTGTCCCCGATTCACTTTTCAACGTGCGGAATCCGGTCCTCGACCGCGATCTCGGGCCAGGGCCGTCTGTGCGGCTCGGCCTGGTACCAGTAAGCCACGCTCGAATAGTCGTCGCTCCTCCGATTGGCATGTCCGTGCTCGATGGTCACGCGGATCGACTTCTGGAACCAGACCGGATCCTCGATGTGGAAGCGGTACATCGAGATTGGCCCGGCCCAGTTCTCGCCGCCCGGAAGGGGCAGCCCGTGATAGGGAGCCTCGACGCGCTGCGTGGGACAAAAAGCCATGTTGAAATAATCCTCGGTGCCGGTGCCGTGCAGCGTGGGCAGGCGGTCGCCGTCGATGAAGATCATGTCGTCCCCTTCGCCGTACCAGTTGTGCTCGTCGGTCTTGCGCAGGTTGAAGATGCTGAGCGTGCACCCCACGTAGAGGCCGCGTCCGAGAGCGTCGAGGATCACGTAGTTCCCCTCGCCCGATCTGTTCTCGCCCTCCATCTGGAAGGCGTTGTTGTCGATCCCCTCCTCGTCGATACCGTCGCAGGGATTCTGCCTGTTGAAGAGGGCGTGGAAGTAGCCGACCTCCTTCTCGGGCCGGTCGTAGAGCTCGTAGTCGATGTAGAAGTAGAAATGGCTCAGGTCGCGCTCCCCCTCGTTGACCAGTTCGAAGCGCGCCCGCTTGCCGAAGGGCATGGGAAAGAAACAGTTGAAGCTGCGCCCGTCCTCGGCCGACATGGTGAGCGGGACCGACGTGAACGACGTCACGAGCCCGTGCCCCACGCCGAAGAAATCGCCGATCGGTGCGCTCACGCTCGCCTCGGTTTCGTCATCCCAGAAGGCGCGCAGCTTGACCTTGCGCAGGGCGTGCTCCTCCTCGAAAAGCAGGGTGCACCAGATGTGGGTGACGCGGCCGCTCCCCTCGATGTCGGCCAGAAGAGCGGTCCCGCCCGCGCGCACGGTGATGAAGTCGGCATTCCGGCCGGTCCGATCATGACTCGACACCCGGCCGCGGCGGCAGTTTCTGAGCCTGGGAAGATCTCTCAGCATGGCTGGGTCTCCACGAAAAATAACTCGCATCCGCGAATGAGGATCTCCCTATCAGAACGAATCTCTCCCGCCCGGTCCAGTTTTTACACGAGGCGGCGCCCGCGCCGGGCGAGCCCGGCCGACTTTCATTTTTTTTCACCTCTTCAGGTTCCATTAATCTCGAACTGGTATCTTCCCCACGCGCTGCAGCAAATCAGCAAAACAGTTCTCAACCGATAAGGAGCAAAAAAATGAAGACCTCGAAACTCGTTACTCTCACGTTCCTCGCGATCGGAATCGCAGGTATCATCCTCGGCTCTTCTCTCGCACGGCCTGCGCCGAGCGCCGACTGCCTGGGCAATCCCTGCTGCGCCACGGCCGCCGTTGCCAAGGAGGCGTCGCGCCACGAGGTGAACGCCGACTTCTGGATCGCCATCGGAAACGCCTTCAACGACTTGGAGACGGACTTCTTCGAAGCGCTCGCCGAGGCGTGGGCCGAGCGCCGGGAGGAACTCGAGCTCGTCTATGATCAGTTCCGCGCCCGTCTCGACGTCTGCGCCGAGCTCGGCCACGGCGCCTATGATCCGGAGATCGAGCCCGATGATTTCTCGACAACCGTCGACAATCCCTACCTGCCCTTCACACCGGGCCGCGTCCTCATCTACGAGAAGATGACGCCCGAGGGACTGGAGCGCGTGGAGGTCACCACCCTTGCCGACACGGTCGAGATCGACGAGGTGGAGTGCATCATCGTCAACGACGTGGAATCCCTCGAAGGCGAGGTGGTCGAGGACACGGTCGACTGGATGGCCCAGGACGACGACGGCAATGTCTGGTATTTCGGCGAGATTGCCATGAACTACGAGGACGGACTGCTTCACGACCTCGACGGCAGCTGGATGACCGGCGAGGACGATGCCAAGCCCGGAATCCTCATGCAGGCCGCCCCGGCGATCGGCGATTTCTATCGCCAGGAGTACTTTCTCAACGAGGCCGAGGACGTGGCCCGGGTCGTTTCCCTCAGCGAGACTGTCGTTGTGCCGGCGGGCACCTTCACCAACTGCATCATGACCGAGGAGTGGACGCCGCTCGAGCCCGATGACAGTCTCGAGTACAAGTACTACGCCCCCGGGATCGGAATGGTTCTCGAGGTCGATCCCGAATCCGGCGAGCGGCTCGAACTGATCCAGATTCTCTGATCCGAGGACGGACAAAACTCCAAGTCGGGGCGCACTGACCAGGTGTGCCCCGACGAAATTCCCACCTCGGGACAGGCAAAGCCAAAAAACACCATAACTATATATTTCAAATAGAGTTGAATCGACCACCTTCGTGAATTTCGCCTGCGACCGGCTCTGACCAGGCTTAATTAAGGTTCTATTAAGGTTCCCGGTGATATACTTATTTATATAAATAACTCTACCGCTCACTTCAGTGAAAGGATCGAGACATGAAGGTCATACAGATTCTCTTTCTTTCGATCATGGTGACGGCCCTGCCGGGAGCCGTCCAGGGCTTGGGGCAGGAAGGCTTTCTTCCCCGAGCGGGGATGGACGAACACTCCGTCCTCGACACCATGGCCCGGGTGCTCAAGGAGAACGTCTGCCTCGAAGCCCGCGCCGACTTCTGGCTGAAGGTTGCCAACGCGTTCAACGATTGCGACGCCAAGTTCTTCGAGAACATCTACAACGCCTGGATCGAGCGCAACGAAGCGCTCGCTCTCGCACAGGAGCAGTACGAGACGCGCATCCGGTTCTGGGAATCGGTCGGCGGCGGGCTCTACGATCCGAAGATCGATCCGGCCCAGTTCTCCACGAGGGTGGACAATCCCCACATGCCCTTCGTGCCCGGCCGGACGCTCGTCTACGAGGCGCACCGGGCCGAGGGGCTCGAACGGATCGAGGTCTCCGTGCTTCCCGGAACGGTGGTCGTCGACGGTGTCGAGTGCCTGGTCGTGCAGGAGCACGAAACCCTCAACGGCGTACTCAGGGAAATCTCCGTCAACTGGATCGCCCAGCACTCGAACGGCGATGTCTGGTTCTTCGGAGAGGTCGCCCGGCTCTACGAGGACGGCTTCCTCGACAGCCTCGAAGGCTCTTGGAGGGCGGGCAAGGACGGCGCCAAACCCGGAATCCTGATGCCCGCCACCCCCACTCCCGGTTTGATCTTCCGCCAGGAGTATCTCATGAACGTTGCCGAGGACGCGGCCGAGATCGTCGCCCTGAACACGACCCACACCGTGCCCGCCGGAACGTACCACAACTGCGTGGAGACCCAGGAGCTCTCCCCGCTCGAACCGGAAGACGACATGCAGAAGGCCTACGCCCCCGGGGTGGGTCTCGTGATCGAGATCGATCTGACGACGGGCGACCGCCTGGAGCTCAAAGAGATCATTAACTGATCGAAAGTTTCACAATCGGCAAGAACACGGTAAACTGCGGACAGTGTGCAGAGATGACGCGAATACTCATGGTCGAAGACGAAGAAAGACTCGCCCGATCGATCACCATCGGTCTGCGTGACGAGCAATTCGTTGTCGACCATGCGCGCGACGGCGAGGAAGCGCTCTGGTTCGCGTCCGCCGATCATCACGATCTCGTCCTTCTCGATCTGCGCCTTCCGAAAATCGACGGTCTCGAGGTCTGCCGCCGCCTGCGCGACGAGGGCTCACTCGTTCCGATCCTCATGCTCACGGCGTGCGACACGACGGACGACATCGTGAAGGGGCTCGATCTCGGCGCGGACGACTACCTCACCAAACCCTTCGAGTTCACCGAGCTGCTCGCCCGCATCCGCTCCCTGCTCCGGCGCGGCACCACGGCCCGGTCTACGCGGCTCAAGCTCGCCGACCTCGAGATCGATGTGAAAACACGCCGCGTCTGGCGCGCGGGGCAGGAGGTGACCTTGAGCAACATGGAGTATCGCGTTCTGGAGCACCTGATGCAGAACGCCGGCTCCGTGCAGAGCAAGTCGCGCATCGCGGCAGCGATCTGGGACGACGACATCGGTCCCGACTCGAACGTACTCGAGGTACTCATCTCGCATCTTCGACGCAAGCTCGACCGCGAGTTCGAGACTCCCCTGCTCCATACCCGCCGCGGGGCGGGTTACATTCTTTCGGACATGAGCCCATGAAACCACTCTCGATCAGAACGGGTTTGACCGCGTGGTTCGTGGGGCTCACCTTCCTTTTGCTGCTCGCGTTCAGCGCCGTGCTCTACGCCAGCGTGAGCCGCACCCTGCATGACGGCCTCGACAAGCGGCTCGAGACGACGGCCAGGGGCCTGGCGGCGCTCGCCGACTGGGAGGAGAAGGCGCACGCCGTCGAGATCGAGCTTTCCAAGCAGCTCGCCGCGCAGCAGGAGGCGAGCCATCCGGAGATGAGCCAGGAAGTCTGGGACTGGCCCGACCAGTGGAGCGTCCACCGATCGGGGAAAGCGATCGATGTCCCCCTCCCTGACGCGTCGTTCGGCCAAGGTGTCGACCTGACCGCGTGCCCGGCCGTGGTTTTTTCCACGATCGACACGCCCGAGGGCGCCCGGCGGCTCTGCACCCTGCTCCACCACTGCGCACCCAGCCCCGAGGATCTCGAGGATCTCGAGTTCGACGTGCTGGTGCGCGTTGCCGAGGATCTCGCCCCGGTGCAGGCCCAGCTGGCGCAGCTCGCGTGGGTCGTGGTGATCCTGGCGGCCATCTCGGCCGCGGTGGTCCTGATCTTCGGCGTGCTCATCTCGCGGCGCGTCATCCGTCCCCTGAAGGAGCTCGGAAAAGCCGCGACCGCGATCCGCGCCGGCCGCGCCGTCAAGCTGCCGCGGCGCGGCACCGGCGACGAGGTGGACGATCTCGGCGAGATCCTGGACGAAGCCTTCTCGCGGCTCGAGGACGCGCTCCAGCGCCAGACGCGCTTCACCTCCGACGCGGCCCACGAGCTGCGCAATCCGATCGCGGTGATCCGGAACGCGGCCGAGATCGCGCTCCGCAGGAAGCGATCGCCCGACGAATACCGGGACTTCTTCGGCGATGTCCTGGCCACGGCCAAGCGGATGGGCCAGGTCGTGGAAGCGCTTCTGCTTCTGGCGCGGCTCGACGCGGGCCAGGCCGCCTCCACCTTCGAGAAGGTCGACCTCGTGGCCGTCGCCCACGATTCGGCGACCGCGCAGCCCCTCGCCGGGGGAAGGGTCTCGATCGAGGGGAAGTCCCCCGCCTTCGTCGAGGGCGACGAGGGTCTCCTGCGCGTGCTGATCGACAATCTCCTCTCCAATGCGCTCCGCTACTCGGGCCGGGAGGCCCCCGTGAATGTCACGGTCGTGAACTCGGACGGCGTGACACTCAGCGTCAAGGACGAAGGCCCCGGCATTCCGTCCGACGCGGTCGGGCGTGTGTTCGACCGGTTCTACCGGATCGAGTCGGCCAATCCCGACGTGCCCGGGGCGGGGCTCGGTCTGGCGCTCGTGTCCGAGGTCGCCCGGGTGCACTCCGTGGAATCCCGCATCGACACGTCGCAGGGCGGGACATGCGTGATCGTGAAGTTCCCCTCGGCCCCACCGGGCGATTGAGTCCCGTCAAACAGAAAGACCGCGCCGGCTGCTCTCACTCCGGCAAGGAGCAGGCAGGTCGCACCCCGACGAACAGGCCTGAATAGTTGATTTCGCCGCCGATCCGGTGTGCCGAACGGCAATCGAAGGACACGTGGTTCCACGATCCACCGCGAAAGACCTTGGTTTTGATCCCCTCCACAACGTGGGCCGAGCCGTCGGTCGGCGATTTGGTGTACCAAAAAGGTTCATCGTAGACATCCTGACACCATTCGTAGACGTTGCCGCAAGTGTCGTGGAGTCCGAAGCCGTTCTGTCGAAATTCTCCGACCCGACTGTGGAGCACTCGGCCGTCATCGAGCCACTCTTCGTAATTCCACTGCGGCGGACCTCCATTTCGTTTCAAGAAGAGATCGGCAATATTGGCCGCGCCTTCGAGGGTTTCCTTGGTGTTCCCCGTCCACCAGATCGTGGTTGTGCCGGCCCGCGCGGCGTATTCCCATTCCGCCTCGGTCGGCAGCCGGAGTTTCAGACGATCGAGGACTTTCCTGCAATCGAGCCAGCTGACTTGTTCCACGGGATTTCGATCAGACGCGGGCAGCTCTTCGTCGACGTCCCAGGATTCCAGGGACTGAAAATACTCCTCCGTGTACTTGCTCGGATTGTTTCCCGTGAACCGCTTCCACTGCCCCTGGGTCATCTCGAACTTGGACATCAAAAATGGGGGCACCGTCACCAGGTGGATCGGCGCCTCGTCGACTTTGGCGTCGGGATCCCTGTTGGGAGATCCGATCGGGAATTCGGGCGTCGGTTTTTCGGCGCCCATGAGGAACTCTCCCCCGGGGATGAGCACGAAAACGAGACCCGTCTCGGGCCCGATCACCAGCCGGCCATCTCCATTCCGTTCGGGAATCGCACCCGTCTGCAAATGAGCAAACTCCCACAACCCCGTGTCCCTGTTCTGCCCGGCCGGAACGAAACCGATCATGCGCTTCATGCGCAGACCGCCGTACTGCGGGCATTCTTCGAGGCTCGCGATCGACTCCAGGGCCCGATCCCAGGCGTCGCGATGATCGCCGATGCTGCGCTGCTCGACGGTGCCGGCGAATTCGAGCCTCTTCTTGACGTCACCCAGCGTTCCGGAGCTCCTGTCGGCAAAAGCCGTCAGGCCGGTGATCAATTCAGTGAGCACCTCTTGCTGCCAGTCCTTTTCCTTGGTGCCGTAGGTTTCGGATGGGATCACGGAATCCGTTCCTGCCTGCGCGCGAATCCTGTCGAGGGTCTGGCGGTGTAGGGGGAGCCGATCCGCCAGCTCCTCGGCCTTCGAGATCCAGTCATTCATCGGATCGATCATCTCGGGATAGGCGGGCCAGAGTTCTTCCGCTTCCTCCTCGAGATCGGTGAGCCACTTGATGTCCGAAAGCCGGATGATCTCGTTGAACTGCTCCTCGATCTCGACGCGCGCGCTCTCGGCAACGGCGCGCTGCGCGTTGGCTTCTCCCTCTGCCTCGAGAGCCCTCTTCTTCTCCTCGATGATGTTCGGGTAGGAATAAAAAAGAACGTATGCCACGAAACCCGCGAGAGAGAGCAGAGCCACGCCGATGGCGACGCTCACCACGGGACTCCGCTTTGCGCGCTTCCAGATCCGCCGTGTGATCCCGGCCGGTCTGGCCAGGATCACCTCTCCCTCGATGTAGAGTTGAATATCGGTGCTGAAGTCCGCCACGCTCTGATACCGCTGGGCGCGCTCCTTCTCGAGCGCTTTCATCACGATCGTTTCCAGGTCGCCCCGGATGATGCGCTTGACCGTGGACGGCCTTCGGGGCGGTTCCTCCCTGATCAGCCGGATCGCCTCGTAAACGGCTGCTTTCTGCACGTCATAGGGCAGCTCCTCGCAGAGGAGTTCGTAAAGAACCACGCCGAGAGCGTAGACATCGCTGCGCACGTCGAGCTTGTCCGGATCGGCCTCGCACTGTTCGGGCGACATGTACTGCAGCGTGCCGAGGAGCTGCCCCACCTCGGTGCGCGCCGTGGTGAGGGCCAGGTCGGAATCGGTGGCGCGCGCGATCCCGAAGTCGATGATCTTCACGCGCCCCTCGCCGTCGACGAGGATGTTTCCCGGTTTCAGGTCGCGATGGATGATCCCTTTCTGGTGGCCGTGATGCACCGCCGCGCAGGCCTGCTGAAAAAGCGCGAGCCGCTCGCCGATCGAGGATTCTTTTCGAAGGGCGTACTCCGTCAACGGCAGGGCGTCATGAATGTACTCCAGCACGAAATAGGGAAGCCCCTCGGGCAACTCTTGCACCGCACCTTCCTCGCTCATGGTGCCGGCTTCGATGATGTGTGCGATGTTCGGGTGCCTGAGCCGGGCGAGAATCTGCGCCTCGTACTCGAAACGTCGGACCGCCGAGGGCGATCCGAGTCCGCGGCTCATCACCTTCATGGCCACGGCCCGTTCGGGATGCTCCTGAACGGCCTCGTAGACCGTGCCCATCCCGCCCGACGAGATGACCCGCTTGACCAGGTACCGACCGATCCGGGTGCCCACCCGTTTTTCAACGAACCGATCGGCCGGAAGGAAGGTGACCGGCGGAGTCTCGAGAAAGGATTCCGATTCGCTGACCTTTTGAAGAAGCCTCTCGACCTCTTCGCGAAGAAGGGGATCTCCCCCGCAGGCTTCGCCGAGAAACCGTGACCGCTCGTCCCGATCGATCTTCAGGGCCGCCTGGAATATGTCCTTGATCCGTTTGAACTGTCCCTCGCTCATCGCGGTGATCTCCCTCGGTACTTGGAGATATTCATCGTATCACCGCCGACCATGAGGGGCCAATCATTTCGTCGACGAAGGCGATCCAGGCTCTCGCGGGCCGCTGGCCTTTCGTCGGGGAGAGTCCGCGGCAGTCATCGCCGGCAGAGGGTTTGTCGGTCGTGCCCATCCCCGCCGGCGTTCGGTCCTGCGAATCGCGAGACCCTGGCCGTATGTCCCAACCGTCGAGAAGCCCGGCGGCGAGCCCTGTCATCCTTTTCAACGGTGCTCGAGATAGGATTTTTCCCATCGCGCCGTCGCGGATTCAAAGAAGAGACTCTCCCCTCCGTAGCTGAACGACTCGAGCCTGTAGCTGTAGGGATGGCCCACAATCACACTCGTGTCTTCCAGATCATACTCCTGTCCCTGGGACGGATCGCCGAGAGCGGGCAAGGGAATCGTCGTGATCCTGGTAAAGTCCTCCTCGTCCGGTTCGGGCTTGTCGCTCCGCCAGACGTGGAAACCACCGATATCGATCTCGTAGGAAGTCTTCCAGGTGACGTGGATCGTGCCGCTCCTTCCCGAGGCCTTGAATTCGTCGAGCTCGATCAAAGTGATATCCGTGAATTCGTCAGCCCCCATATCGACGGTCGGTATTCCACGGCCGAAAATCCTTTGATCCCCGTCAAAGTCGACAAGGGGGATCCCCGGTGCGCCATT
Source organism: uncultured Phycisphaerales bacterium (assembly GCA_964620445.1). Classification (GTDB taxonomy): domain Bacteria; phylum Planctomycetota; class B15-G4; order B15-G4; family CAYZWU01; genus CAZUHB01. Next base: position 15,962 of record CAZUHB010000047.1, on the reverse strand, counting down.
GTGTCCCGAATCGATACACGGAGATATCGACAGGAGATGGTAGTCGTCGGACGCGGGATCAGAGAACTGGGGAGGCGCGTCGATGTTTCCCGTACCCGTCCACCCGTCCTGGACGTCGCTGAAGGTCACCACGACGGTTCCATCGCAATAGATCTGATCGCCTCCTCCAAGGCCGGTGTTTCCCCACAAGATGGAATTCGTGACCGTGAGTATCACGTCGTTGTAAGCCCAAATCCCACCGCCCGTCGCCGATGTCGCGTTGTCGCAAATCGTACAGTTCGACAGGGTCAAATCCTGGGTCGTGCTGACGCCGCCGCCGTCACCGTGCGCGCTGTTTCCGCAGATGATGTTGTTGTCGAAAGAGAAGGGAAGAGATTCCGAGAGTCCGACGCCACCGCCGCCTTGAGAGTCGACACTATTGCCGGTAATCAGATTTCGCTCGATCGTTGGGTGGCTTTCGGAGCAATAGATGCCGCCGCCCGGATCGTAGGCCGTGTTGTTCATGATACGGTTTCCAACGATCTTGGCTGACGAAAAGGAACAATAGATCCCGCCACCCTCGGTCCCGGAATCATTGTTTTCGATCCGGTTGTTGACGATCGTGGGGGACGCCTGCAGGCATCGAATTCCGCCGCCCCAATCCCTGCCGTTGGTGATCGTAAATCCGTCGAGAACCGATCGCGGGCCCTCCGAATCGGTGAATTTCACAACGGACGTCTGTCCGCTCCCCACGATGGTCGTCATATCAGCGCCGTTGGTGCTCGCCACAGTGATGGCCTTTCCATAAAACCTGATATCCTCATGGTAGGTGCCCGGCGCAACAAGAACGACGTCTCCGTCCCGGGCCGCGTCGATGCCGGCTTGAATGGTCGCGCTTTCGCCCGGTACGGCGATCGTGTTCCTGTAATGATGGAATCCCATGTCCACCGTACCCGCGTCTTCCACGTGATCGGTACGGGTGAACAGAGAATCGATGCCGAGATTCGCAGCCGTATCGCTGCCCGCATCCACGCAGGGGCTCGTAGTGGCCTGTCCCGATTCGGTCTGGCTGAGGTAGAAATCGCCGGCCTCCGTGCACGGCCCTCGTGTGAAAATCGGATCGGATTCGATATTTCCCGTTCCCGCGTAGCCGCCGAGGATATCGCTGTAGCCGACACCGACCATTTCGGCGATCTGGCTACCGCCGGATGTGGCCCTGTTGCCCCAAAGGATCGAATCTACAAGATTCAGGGTATAGAATCCGGAGTACACGCCCCCACCGTTCTGCGCGGTGTTGTTGCAGATAGTGCAGTTCCTGATCGTGGAATTCGAATATGCCGCATTGATCCCCCCGCCCTGCGCCTCGGTCTCGTTCTCGCAAATGAGATTGTTGGTGAAAGACGTGGCCGTACACTGGTTGAGATAAACGCCGCCGCCGTTGCCGGCCGCTTTGTTGAACCGAATGATATTATCCTCGATCACGGGCGCTCCGGACCAGTAGTACAGTCCTCCGCCGGTGCTTATCGATTCGTTGTGCTCGAACCTGTTTCTGACGATCGTCGCGGAACCTGTCATGAAATAGGCCCCACCGCCGCAGAAGGCGCTGTTGGCCTCGAAATGATTGCCCTCTACCAGAGGTGAACCGTTCGAGCAGAGCATCCCGCCACCCCAGTCATCGGCCATGTTCAGGACAATACGGTTGTTCACGATCGTCGGCGATGTGTTGTAGCAAACGATCCCACCACCGTTGAACATGGAGTTGCCGTTCGTGATCGTAAAACCCTCCAGTATTGACGACCGGCCTTCTCCGGTGCTGATCGTCACCACGCTTCCCGATCCTGTTCCCTTGATCGTTGTCGTTTCCGGGCCGTTGCTGCTGACGACCTTGATCGCCTTTCCCTTGAAATCGATGTCCTCGTTGTAAGTACCGGGAGAAACGGCCACGGTCTTTCCTGTCGAGGCGGCATCGATCGCCGCTTGAATCGTCGGAAAATCTGCAGGAACCTTGATAACCGGTTCGACGTCGTGGAATCCCATGTCGACCGTGCCCGAATCGCCCTGATGATCCGTTCTCGTGTAATACGAATCGAGCCCGAGACCGGCGGCATTGTCACTGCCCGCATCCACACAGGGACTTGTCTGGTACTGTCCCGCCGCGGTCTGGCCGAGATAGTAGTCTCCGCACGCAGAACTGGTACCTCTGGTGAACAGCGGATCGGAGTCGATATTGCCCGTGCCCGGCCAGCCTCCCTGTACATCGCTGTAGGAGACCGAGGCGATGCCGGTGGGGTCCCAGACCTGATCACCTCCCAAGTCGGCACTGTTTGCCCAGATTATGGAATCGGTCACGGTGACGGCATAAATGTCGACATACAAGCCCCCGCCGAGGTTGGCGGACCTGTTGTCGCAAATTGTACAATTCGTGATTGTAGTTTCTGCATTGGTCGCGATTCCGCCGCCAAAGCCGTTCGACAGGTTGCGGCAGATCAGGTTGTTGGAAAAAGAGGCGGGACTCGCGCGGTAGAGGCGAACGCCTCCGCCGTATGGACCCGCCGTTTCGTTGCCGCAGATGATATTGTGATCGATGAGCGTCGTGCCGTAATAGCAATAGAAGCCCCCGCCATAGTCACTGGCGTGGTTATCCTCAAAAACGTTTTTCCTGACCCTTGCCGAGTCGAAGTGGAAATAGCCACCTCCTCCGGTTGCGGCGCTGTTGTCCTTGAAAAAATTGCCCTCGACGAGAGGCGAACCCTGCGAACAGAACAGGCCTCCGCCGCTGCCGGCGGAAGAATTGTTTTCCACGCGGTTGTTCACGATCGTCGGAGACGTGCTGTCGCAGCGGATGCCGCCCCCTCCGCTCGAATTGGCGCCATTCGTGATAATGAATCCACCGAGAACCGATGAGTCATCTTCACCGGTATCGAAAGTCACGACCGATCCGAGCCCGGCGCCGTCGATGACCGCTCCCCCCGGAGTCCGGCTGAAGAGCCTTATCGCCTTTCCCTTGAAGTCGATGTTCTCGTAATAGGTTCCCGGCGCCACGGAAATCGCGTCGCCATTCACCGCGCCATCGATCGCGTCCTGGATCGTGCCCTCCTCTTCGGGCACCTTGATGACCGGGCTGTAGTAGATCGTTCCGTTCCAGATCCTGTACTGAAAATAGTTGGTGAACGGAGGCGAGCCTTGACCCGTGTTCGTGGTCAGGCTCAGATCGGCGTTCGAATAGGTCGCCGGCCCGCCGTTCGTGTAGCTGATATAAGGAGATCCGCTGAAATCACACATGTCGACGTAAATGCCGTAGGTCTGTCCTGCGCGGAAGAACGTCCCATTGCCGCCGAGATCGACGTAACTGGGCAGATCGTTGCCTGCAGACGTTCCGCTGCCGGTCCAGAGTAAGGTCCATGCAGCGGCGTCGCTCTCGTAACCTACAGCTGTCCCTTCCTTCCAGTACAGATCCAACTGGAACGGCTTTCCCCCCGGGCTGACATTGACATCGATGCCACTGATCGAGAGATCGATCGAAGGAGTGATGTCGAAGGTGTTCCCGGCGGCGCCGTTGTTCGATGCGAAGATGGTTGTGAGCGATCCGCGCCCCCCGGTCGCCGCGCCGCGGGAAGGGGGAGTGGACGCGCTCGGCCCGAGAGCGGAATCGGTCCTTTTGTCGAGGCGCGGACGAAAACCGTCATTATCAAAATCCTGGGCGAGGCACGGACTTTCAAAAAAAAGTGCAACTCCCAAGATCAACAGAAGCGCGAAGTGTGGCCTGACCATTTTCCATCCTCCCAGCTAGACGCTGTCCCGAACTTGCACGGCACCACGAAGTCAGCCCCGCGACAATTCAATCTACCGATTGCCGAAGAGACGACTCTCCTCGTAAAGAACTAGACCGGTGGAAGGGATTTTCTCACCACGAGGGGACAATTTTTTTCAGCCAAGATGAGAAAGCGACCGGCAAGACCGATAACGCATCATGCTGATGAAAGTCGTTGATCTTGATTGAGGGAAGTCGATGGCCGAGTCCACCGCGAACTCGTCTACACTCTTGGCGAACACCGCAGGTTCCGGTTCACCCGAGAAGAAGGTGAACCGGAACCTGCCAGATCCGCTCGTCGAGCTTTTCAACGGAATCGGCTGTATTGATCAGGAGACCGATGTGTTCCCCCGACAGTGCGACGAGTTTCTTGAGATGTCTGACGTCGGTTCTGTGCGCGCCCGCTTTCTGCATGACCTCGCAGAAGAAGACGACCTCTCCATCCCGCCCGGAAATCACTGCGTCGGATTCCACGCCTGTGGAGGTTCGAAAAAAGCAGACATCCTCGTTGAGCGCTTCCTGATAGAGCAGCTTGCGGATCTCGGAAAGCACCGTGTTTTCGAACAGGGTCCCGTCCTCGGGTCGAAAATTCTTGAGCAATGACCGCAGCAAGCCGGTGTCGACGAAGTACCATTTGGGCATCTTCATCACCCGCTTTCCCAGATTCGAGTGAAAGGGGCGGCACGCCCAGGCCACGAAAAGCTGTCGGTAGTAGCTCGTGAAACGCTGGATCGTGTTGACCGAAACAGCGCAATCCCGGGCGAGCTCACTGAGCTTGAAGAGCGACCCGATCCTGGAGACGAAGAGCTGCTCGAATCGCTCGAACGAATCGGGATTTCGAAGATTGACGAGCTCGCGCAAGTCGGTATCGAGATAGGTTTGATGATAACTGTCGAGCCATTGCTTGCGGGCGTCGTCGTCCTTGCGCGCGAGAAACTCGGGATAACCTCCGAAGAGATTGAGCTCGTCGAATCTTGCCGAAAGCCCGATCGAGTCCTCCACAGGAATGTAAGCACTGGAGAGCGACTCTTCCACAGCCGGGATCGATCTCTCTCTCAGGAGCCGGGAGAGGAGCGCGGGGCTGCTCCTGCCTGCCAGTTCGCTCAAGGAAAAGGGATAGAGCCGAAAGAGCACGACGCGGCCGGCGAGCGACTCCCTGATGCGCCTGTTCAGAAGGAGATGGTTCGATCCGAGGAGCATGAACTGTCCCTTCTCATCGGGCTTGGAATCGACCTGGACCTGAATCCTCTCCACCAGTTCGGGAATCCGCTGCACCTCGTCGAGAACGATCAGACACTGATGAAAATGATCGAACTCACGGGCCGCATTCTTTTGAAGAAGCCGCCGCGTGTCGGGATCCTTGAGATTGTAGTACTTGATCTCCCGAGAGCTCTTCAGAAGATGGCGCACGAGAGTTGTCTTGCCTGACTGGCGGGGCCCCATCAGAGCCACGACCCGGTCAACTTTCAGAGACTGGTTGATGTGGCGGGCCAGATGCCTCGGGACAATGTTCAACGGTCTGCTCCATTTTTCTCGTAAAGAACGCCGAAGTGTTCTTTTTCAGCGTCGCGACACCTCGTGGCTCTTGGCGACCTCCCTTGCGAGAGACGTTTTTTATGTCTTTTAATCTTATAATAACAATGTAATATTACTTTTTTATCGCAACTCTACATATATTTCAAGAGATTAAATTGACAGATGGCCGTTTTTTTGGATTTTTTGGTACATTTCTGGGTTTGTGTATCAACCGTGGAAAAACGCCCTCATCCTACCCCTTCCCCCCCGTCAAACTGATCCCGCGGATGAAGTACTTCTGCGCCGCGAAGTAAACCACGATGCACGGAATGATCACGATCACGGCCGCCGCCATGAGCAGATCGATCGCCACGCGGAAGGAGCGCGCGAACCCGGCCAGCGCCAGCGTGAGCGTGGCGTTCTCGGGCGAGTTGAGGTAGATGAGCGGCCACCAGAGATCGTTCCACACCATGAGGAAGGTGAAGATCGCCACAGCGCCGATCGCCGGCCGCGCCAGGGGGAGCATGATGCGCCAGTAGATGCCGAAGGTGCCGCACCCGTCGAGGCGCGCCACCTCGACCACCTCCTTGGGAATGGTGAGGAAGAACTGCCGGAAGAGAAAAATGAAGAAGGGATTCCCCCCGAGCAGCGCCGGCACGAGGATCGGCAGGAATGTGTCCACCCAACCGAGCGACTGGAAGAGCACGAACTGCGGTATCACCGTGACCTGCATGGGCAGCATCATCGTGGCAAGCACGAGGATGAACAGGAAATCCCGCCCACGGAAATGAAGCCGCGCAAAGGCGTACCCCGCCAGCGAGCACGTAAAAATCTGAAACACGATGCTCGCCACCGTGAGGAAGGTCGTGTTGAAAACGAGCCGCCCGAAATCACCCATCCGCTCCATGGCCAGCGTGTAGTTGCCGAGCAAGCCTTCCTGGCCGTCCATCCCGGGCGACTCGTAGTTGAGCGAAGTCTCCACCATCCACACGAAGGGCGTGATGAACACGATCCCGCACACCACAAGCAGCGCCCAGGTCACCCATTGCCACCGCCCCCTCATGCCTCACCCCCCTCGTAGTGGGCCCAGCTCCGCGACGATCTCAAAATGAGCACGGTGAGCACGAGCAGGATCGCGAAGAGCACCCACGCCAGCGCCGACGCGTACCCCATGTGGTTCATGCGGAACGCCTCGCGGAAGATGTAGAGCACCAGAAAGAGCGAGTTCGACCCGGGCCCGCCCTGGGTCATGATGTAGGGCTGGGCAAAGAACTGGAAGGCATTGATGATCCCGATGATCATGTTGAAAACGATCACCGGCGTGAGTTGCGGAACGGTGATGTGCACGAACTGCCGCCACCCGGGCGCGCCGTCGACGCGCGCCGCATCGTAGAGATCGCGGTTGATCCCCTGGAGCCCGGCGAGAAAGACCACCATCTGGAATCCGATCCCCCACACCCCGAGCAGGATGAACACGGTGAGGAGCCAGAGCTGGCTGTTCTTCCAGTCCGGCCCATCGATGCCGATCAGGGCGAGCATCTGGTTCACCAGGCCCGAGGAGGGATTGTCGAGATTGAACATCCAGACCCAGATCACGCCGATCGCCACCGGCGAGATGATCGCCGGGATGAAAAAGACGGTGCGAAAAATCGAGATCCCCCTGATCGCCTTGTTCAGAAGACAGGCGAGGAAGAGCGCCACGCCGAGCCCGAAGACCACCGCAGGAATGGCGTAGGCGGCGGTCACGAAAAGCGATTTCCAGAAGACGCCGCTCGTCGCGAGGCGGTAATAGTTATCCAGGCCCGCCCAGCGCGCGTCGTCGACCGGTCTGATCGGCGACCAGATCGTCATGCTCACCAGGAAGGAAACGATCATCGCGCAGAGGATCAGAAAAACGAAACCGATCCCCCACGGCGCGAGCACGAGCGCTGCCTGCCGCTCCTCGCGCCGCCGCAGCCGGCTCGGCCGCGGGCCGCGTCTCCAGAAGAAGAGGCCCACCAGCAGACCGAGCCCCAGAAAAACGAAGGTCCCCGCGGCACGGAAACTCACAGGGGGCCGCGCCCTGTCCTTCACGGTCTGCTTGAGAAAGGCGTTCGCCTTGGCCGTCATGCGCGCGCACGCCTCGTCGGCGCTGATCGTGCGCAAGAGGAAGCACGCCTCGAGCTCGTCCTGAACGCGGCGCTCGATATCGCGCCAGTTGGCAAAGACCGGCTGGAACCGGGCGTGGTCGATCACGTCGAGAAAAACATTCTCGCTCTCGGGAGGCACGCCGAGCTTGAGGAAATCCTCGGAAAAGGCGGCCTTCTTCAAACCGGGCACGCCGTTGCCGATGCGCGCCAGGACGCGCTCGAGCTCCTCCCCCGCGAGGGCGCGCACGAACTCGTACGCGAGCCGCGGGTGGGCCGAGTTGCGGCAGACCACGTAAGAGCGGCACGCGATCGACGTGGCCGCCGTCTTGTTCATCGGCAGGGGCGCCACGTCCCATTCGAAAGCGGTGATCTTCTTGAACCGGTAGGTTTCCCAGTAGCCGACAGGCCCGTAAAAGGCCACCTTGCCCGCCTGGAAGAGCCCCTCGGTGAACTGCGCCTGGAAGGTGGCGTCCGACGTGGCCACCCTGTCCACGTGGAGCAACCGCTCGATGAAGCGGATCGCCTCCTTCGCGGCCGGCTCGTCGAGGGTGCAGCGCGTCATCGCCTCGTTCATGAACCGGCCGCCGTTCTGCCAGATCCAGGGCGCGATCGCCTGCAGCCACTGGGTGACCGAGATCCCCCACTGGTCGACCGTGCCGTCGCCGTCGAGATCTTTCGTCACCTCGAGGCACGCCGCACGCAGGTCGCTCCATGTCCAGCCCTGCACGGGGTGGGCGATCCCCGCCTCGTCGAGAATGTCCTTGTTGTAATACATCACATAGGGTGTGAACGTGGACGGCAGGCCGTAGAGATGACCCTCGCGATCGGAGAACGCCCGGAGCGGTGCCTCGAAGTAGTCCTCCCTGTTCCACGTGGGATCGGCATCGAAATAGGGCTGAAGATCGAGAAGCACATTGTCGTCGAGAAACTGGGAGAAATCGATGATGTCGATCCAGACCACGTCGAGCGGCTGCCGCGCGGCGAGCATGATCTTCAGCTTGGTGAGCGTGTCGCCGCCCCCTGCCTCGCTGATGAATTTGACCGTCACACCGGGATGGGCGGCCTCGAAATCGTGTCCGCATTTCAGAAAGGCATCGTAGGCCTCGAAGGTCGGCTCCGTGACCATGACGCGCAGCTCGATCTCCTCGCCCTGGGCGTGAAGAGATCCGGCCGCGGCCGACAGGAGGATCATGGCCAGGAGAAGGGCGTCTTTCATGCCAGCCTCTCGCCCGTTTCAGCATGAAAATAGTGCAGCCTCTCGGGCAGGAAGAAAAAGCCCGCCTTCTGGCCCCTCTGCAGCGCGTGGTGTCCGGGCAAGCTGACGAGGAAGGATTTCTTCTCGACCGTGCACCCGCAGTGCGTCTCCGAACCGAGAGACTCGACACTGTCGACGAGTGCGCGGATCGGGGGCGCCCCGTCCTGATCGGCGGGGCCGGCCCCGGCAAGATCGTCCGCGACCGCATCCGGGACGTCTCCATCCGTCTCGGAGCGC
>CAZUHB010000047.1:0-6936 GCA_964620445.1 uncultured Phycisphaerales bacterium | reverse complement strand
GCGCACGTCTTCGCGCGCGTCAGCGCGCACGATGTCGTGCGGCCTGACACCGAGGATCGCATCGCCGTCGGGCACATCGTCGGCGGGGACGTTGATTCCGGCCGTGACGAAGACACTGTTCAACACGGCGCCCCTGAAGAAATTCATGGCCGGGCTGCCGATGAAGGAAGCCACGAACCGGTTGGCCGGGCGGTGATAGACATTCATCGGCTCGTCGACCTGCTGGAGCACGCCGCTGTCGAGCACCGCGATCCGGCTCCCCATGGTCATCGCCTCCTCCTGGTCGTGGGTCACGTAGATCATGGTCGTGCCCAGCCTCCGGTGGAGGCGGGTGATCTCGGCGCGCATCTCGACGCGCATCTTGGCGTCGAGGTTGGAGAGCGGCTCGTCGAAGAGGAAGACGAGCGGATTGCGCACGATGGCGCGGCCGAGCGCCACGCGCTGCATCTGGCCACCCGAGAGGGTTTTCGGCTTGCGGTCGAGCATTTCGGCGATTCCGAGGATCTCGGCGGTCTCGCGCACGCGAGCGGCGATGGCGTCCCTGTTCTCCCCGCGCATCTTGAGGGGGAAGGCGAGGTTCTTGTAGACGGTCATGTGCGGGTAGAGGGCGTAGTTCTGAAAAACCATGGCCAGGTTGCGGCGTGCCGGTTCGAGACCGGTCACCTCGCGGCCGGCGATCTTGATCAGCCCGTCCGACACTTCCTCGAGGCCGGCCACCATGCGGAGGATCGTCGATTTGCCGCACCCCGAGGGGCCGACGAGCACCATGAATTCGCCGTCCCCCACGGAAAGGTTCACGTCGCGGACCACGCGATTCGGGCCGAAGGACTTGTTCAGGCCGATCAGGTCGACTCTTGCCATGTCGAGCATCCTCAATCAGTAGACCGTGGATTCCGGTGTGCGCGTGAACCAGACAGGGCCAACCATACCGCCGTTACCGCGCCAGTCGCGCGCGTCGATCCGGATCGTGTGGCCGCCCGCGGTCAGGCGGAGAGGAAATTCCCTCGGCCGATCGCGCGTGCCGTTCCAGGTGCCGGTCAGGTTTCCGGCCTCGGCGATCTTGTGGTCGTCGACAAACACGACAAACGCGTCGCCCACCGCCTCGCAGCGCAGCACGACCTCCTCTTCGTGCCACGCTTCAGGAACATCGAACCGCGCCCTGAAGGATTTCCAGCCCTCGTAGACGATCCGCTCGCCGAATGTAACCTTTCGCGCATTGCGGGGGAACGAGATTTTGGCGTCTTTTGATTCCCCCACCTCCCAGGCGCCGGGCAGGATCGAATCGGCAGGCACGAACTCCTCGAGGCGGGGAGGATCGGCTGATTCGAGGTGGCGCGCCAGCAGGTGGAGCAGATAGTGTCCGGCGGGAGTGTCGTGGCGCAATGCGGAGACGATCAGCTTGCCCTTGCCGAGCCGCGTGGCGATCACCAGCGGATGGCGGATCACCCGGCCCGGCTCCATGTGCATGTCCCACACCTCGAGAAGGCTCCGGGCGCCCGCGGCCGGGGCCAGCACGCGGCTCGAGAGGAGATCGAGGGTGATGAGGTCTTCCACCATCGCGGCGGGCGCCATCCCCTCGGCGAGCCACAGAACGGGGCTCCACCAGGTGAAGTTGGGGCACCGCCAGCTGTTGGCGCGCGCCGCGGCGGGAATGATCCTGTCGGCGCCCGCCTCGACGGCGCGCACCGTGGCCGGGTCGAGAGATTCCGCCAGGGGAATGCGGGCGATGTCCACGGGGGGCACGGCCCACAGTGTCCAGCGGTTCGTTCTCCCACCGAGGGCCGCGTCGAGGACGAATGGCGTGGGCTGATTCACCTCGGGAAAGCCAAGATCGATCTCGCCCACCTTGAGCGTCTCGCCCGGCTCGATGCGCACCGGGAACCGGGCAACCGATCCGACGAAATCGCCGCCCGCGCCGTTCGCGTCGTCCGGCCGGATTGTGCAGCACAGGAGGGCATCGATCCGGTCCGCGCCGTGGTGGGAGACCCAGAGACCCGCCCTTGCCGATGCGCCGCCCGGGAAGCTCCGATCATCGAGATCGCAGAGGATCATCGTGTCCGCGTGCCATTGCCAGTCTTCGGCGCGGAACTTCGGCCTTCCGTCGATCGTGAAGAATCCGAGCGGTGTGGCCGCGATGTCGCGCATCACGTTCATCGCGTAGCCCGTGCCGGGCAGGGTGCGCCGCAGGAATTCGATCTGGAATTTTCGCACCCTGTCGGCGATGCGGTGCGACCGCTCGAGCACACCGGCCGTGTCCACACTCTCCTCGATCGCGCGCTGGCTTCGCGTGAAATCGTGCCCGCCGCGGCGCGCGTCGACCCACGTGTCGACGCATATCGTCTCGCCGAGCAGAAAGGGTTTGGGCGGCCGCTTCTCGAATGCACGTTTCATGCGGTCCGGGTAGTGGCGCCACTCGGCATTGTTCAGGTAGGGATGTTCGTCGTAGAAGTCGCCCACCCTTTCCGACGAGAGCCACCCGCTGTTGTCGAGCACGACACCGTGCGGCGCGTGGCGTCTGGTCATGTCGCACAGGGAACGGGCGAAATCCTCGTCCACGCCATCGTTCTCGCAGGTGAAGGTGCGCACGATCACGCTCGGATGAACGGAATCGCGGCGGACCATCTCCTCGAACTCGGCGAGCAGGGCGTCCCGCTCGGCAACCGTCGCTGGCGACAAGGGCCGGTCCCAGACCGGATACTCCTGCCAGACCCAGAGCCCGTGCCTGTCGCAGGCGTCGAGGTACCTCTCGGGAGGCACGAAGAGGCAGAACTTGACCATGTTGAAGCCCATGGAGCGGAGCCAGGCGATTTCCGATTCGATCTGCCCGGCGCTTGGCGCGGGCGCGCCCAGTTCGGGGTAGTAACCCCAGTGGAGCATGGCACGCAGCTGGAGCGGGCGGCCGTCGACGAGAAGACGATGCCCCTCGGCGCGTACCCCGGTGTCGATCGGTTCGGGTTTCTCCTCGGACGGCATGCGCGCGATCCTCAGGACCCGTCCCCAGATGCCGCCGAAAGCCGCGCCGATGGCGGGCAGGAAGCCGGCGGTGGTGTGATCCGGTTTCTGGTCGACGTGCACGATGATCTCGTTCGGCTTCGATCGATCTGCGTGGAGGTGCGGTGTGAGGTCGATGCAAAACGGCGTCCAGGCGCCGAGGTGGCCGCCCGCGTCGCGGCCGTTCACCACGACGCGCGCCTCGGTGGCCACCGCCTCGAACTGGACGAGGAAGGGATCGTCGTCGGGCCGGACGAGCTCCGCGCGATACGAGCCCGATCGATGAAACTGGGGAAACGATTTCTGCCAGGGACCGGGCACGTCGATGGGCGCCCACTCCCCGCCTTCGGGGCGAAAGTCCCACGGAAGGCGGATCTCCTCTTCTTGCCGGGATCTGCTGTTCATGGCCCGGATTATACTGGGAACGACCGGCAGCGGCCAGGGTGCGGTGCCGGCGCGAGGGCTCGGTCATCTGGAACGGTCGGCGTCATCCGCCATGCGGCGGTACGCGTCGAGCATGATCCTGTAGCTCTCGGGCGGCATGCCTTCGTAGATGCAATTCGAGGTGGAGAAGATGTAGGGCTTCCCCACGCCGCCGTGGGTCATGCAATACCGGACCGACTCCTGGATTCTGTTCTCATCGGTATCCTGCAGCAGGTTGCAGGCCACGTTCCCCATCAAGATCCAATCGGGGTAGTCGTTCCGGACTTTCTGGATGTCCATCTGCCCCTGCGGATCGACCGACTGGTAGCCGTCCACCCCTGTGGCATGGATCTGATCGAGGATCTGATCGATACAGCCGTCCGAATGGAGAATCGCTTTCTTGCCCAGATCGTGGATCGTCCCGACCAGTTCGGTGAGATAGGGCGCGACGATGTCGGCGAAGTGCCGCGGCGAGATGAAGGGCTGGTCGTTGTACCCGAAATCATAGGTGAGCACGAAGAAATCGGCGCCCCCGTCGACAGCGTGCCTGAAGAATGTTTTCGCCCTGTCGCATTTCGCGCGGGCCTCGGCGTGCAGATCTTCAGGGCGCTCGAAGAGCTTGACGACGAAGTCCATCATCGTCTCGCCGCTGGGCATCCAGAAGACTCCGCCGCCCTCGTAGGCGGGGACGAGCGCCTTGCGTCCCAGCGAATTCTTGGTTCTCTCGATCTCGGCGAGGTCGTAGCCGCCCGGGATGGCGGCCCAGTCGAACTCGTCGACGAGGCGGTGATACAACTCGAGCTGAAAGGCCGGCCTGTCCGCCTCGCGAAGGGCATCCCGATCCATTCCGAACATCGCCTTCTCGATCTGGAAGACCAGTTCCCAGTGAGGAGGCGAATCGGGTATCCGCCCGTTCAGGATCATCTCGAGCTTTTCTTTGCCGGTCATTTCCTTCCGAACAAGGCTTTGATCCCCTTCTTCACATAGGCCCCGGTGAAGAGTCTCATGATGTGTTGCGTCGCCTTGCCTTCCACGTGGCGGCCATCCTCGGTCCACACGCGCCCGCGATCCGAGTTGAGCGCGATCTCGTAACTCGGAAAGTAGTGCACGTTCTCGTGGGCCGCCGCCCACTCTTCGGCCGCGGTGCGCAGAAGGGACTTGGAATAGGTGTTCGCCACCACCACATCGCGATCGGTAAAGGTCGCCATGAGCGGAACGGGCGAAACGGTGACCACGATCTTCAGCCCCCGGTCGCCGTGAGCGGTCAGGAGCTGATGAATCGCCTCGAGGTTGTGGCGGTTCTGATCGTAGTCGAGCACGTGAAAGGCCCATCGCCCGGGCTCGCGCTCCACCATCGCCGGAATCGGCGCCATGTTCATGTAGAGCCCGGTCTTTCTGTCGAGCCAGGTCTCGATCAGCCCGAGCGTGATGACCGCCACCTGGCAGTGGGCGATACGCGCCGTCACGTCGGAGATGATCCGCCGCCGCTCGCGTGTCCGCTCCAGGTCGACGAACTGGAGGGTCGGATTGGTGTGCGGATCGACCCACTCGGTGTCGCTGATCTGCACGAAGGCCTCATCGGGAAAGTGCGCATCGGGATCGAGCGCCCACCTGAGCTCGTTCAGGATCGACCAGGTCGTGTACTTGTTCGTGAAACCGAGCGGCGTCGCCCCCTTGGCGCGAAGCTCGAAGGCGTCGAACTCGGTGGCGGCGCTCTCCATGGTAAAGCCCTTGTGCATGAGCACCTTCTCGATGCCGCGCGCGAAGCAGGAACCGATGGCGAAAATCCTGTCCTTGCGCCGGACCGAGAAACCGGGCACGATGCGCGGTTCGAAAAATGGCCGCTCCATGCGCTGAAAGGCCAGCACGCCGTTCGGATCGCCGCGATCGGCACCCTCCTGGTACCAGCGCGCCGCGGGATTCTTCTTGAGGAACCGGTACGCGTCCGGCCCGTCGATCTCGTATGTGGGCACGATTGCCTCCTTCGCTCCTGTCGGTGTCGCGTCTCTCGGAGAAATGTACCGATTCGATCGGCAGGCGAACAGCAAAATTGAGCCGCGCCGGGCAACGGCCAAATCCCCGACGGGCGTTATTTTCCTCTCGAAGCGGCGCGGTTCGAGGGTATAAACGATCGAAAACATCTCCAGGAGCCGGAATCGATGAAATCGAACATTCTCGTCTTCAGCCTCGCGGCCGTGACCTTGATCCTCGTCTGCTTCGCGTGGGAGTCGCTGATCACTCCCGAAACGAACGTCTATCCCTACCACTTTGACCTGAAGGAGCGGGGACGGGCTTTCCTCGAGGAGTACAACGAGACCTTCCGCGCCTTGCGCTACGCGGCCAAGGAGGCGGAGTGGGCCGCCGAAACCCGCATCGTCGAGGGCGACGACAGGAACACCCACAAACGGCGCGAGACAGCCGAAAGACTGGCCGCGTTCACCGGGAGCGGAGAAAACATCGCCATCGCCCGCGAATGCCTCGACGCGGCCGATCTCTTCTCTCCCGTCGAGGTCAAGCAGTTCGAGGCGATCCTCTACAAGGCGGCCGACAATCCCGAGACGGTGAGCGGCCTCGTGAAGGAACGGATCGCGGCCGAGGCAGAGGCATCGGAGAAGCTCTACGGTTTTGCCTACAAGCTCGGCGGGGAAGAACTGAGCCCGAATGCGCTCGACGAGATCCTCTGGACCGAGAGAGATCTTGAGAAGCGCCGCGCCGCCTGGGAGTGTTCCAAGGGGGTCGGCCCCGGCCTGCGCCAGACCCTGATCAGCCTCGTCCGCCTGCGCAACGAAACGGTGCGCGCCCTCGGCTACGCCGACTTCTTCAGCTACGAGGCATCGGACTACGGCATCACGGCGGCCGAGATGGTGGAGCGCAACGAGCGGATCGTGGATGAGCTCCGCCCCCTTTACCGCGAGCTCCATACCTGGGCGCGCCACGAATTCGCCGCGCGCTACGGCGAGCCCGTTCCCGAGCTCATCCCCGCCCACTGGCTGCCCAACCGCTGGGGGCAGGAGTGGGGTTCCATGGTCACCGTCGAGGGCTTCGACCTCGACGCCGCTCTCGCCGACAGGACTCCCGAGTGGCTCGTGAGGCAGGCCGAACGCTTTTACGTGAGCCTCGGCTTCGAGGAGCTTCCCGAGAGTTTTTACGAGAAATCATCCCTCTACCCCCTGCGCCCCGACGCCACGTACAAGAAGAACAACCACGCCTCGGCGTGGCACCTCGACCTCGACCACGACGTGCGCTCCCTCATGAGCGTGGAGAGCAACTCCTACTGGTACGAAACCGTTCACCACGAGCTCGGTCACGTCTATTACTACCTCGCCTACTCCAACGGCGACGTACCCCCCGTGCTCCGCCTCGGGTCGGACCGTTCCTATCACGAGGCGATCGGCACCCTCATGGGCCTGGCCGCCATGCAACCCCGCTTCGCGGCGGCGATCGGACTCGTCGGGGGCGAGGCCGATCACGACCCGGTGCAGGCACTGCTCAAGGAGGCGCTCAACGCGGTCTGCTTCATCC
>CAZUHB010000046.1:10932-51812 GCA_964620445.1 uncultured Phycisphaerales bacterium | reverse complement strand
GTTGAAAGCGTTCGCATTCCAAGCGCCCCCGCGATAGATACGGGCAAATGACCCATCATAATTTGCGGTGCCGTCATTGGGCGTGAGATCGTACGAAGTATAATACACGTCCTGGCACCACTCGAACACATTGCCGTGGATGTCGTGCAATCCGAATGGGTTGGCTGAATAACTCCCCACTGGAGCATGAACAGCATGCCCATCTTTGAGCCACTGTTCGAACTGTGGGTCTGAAGTGTTTTGATCCGCCATCAACGTGAAATCCATGAGATTGGCGGTGCCGTCCAACGTTTTCTTGTCATCCCCGGTCCAAAAGACAGTGGTTGTTCCGGCCCGACAGGCGTACTCCCATTCCGCCTCGGTCGGCAGGCGCAGATTCAGTTTGCGCACAACGTCGGCGCATTCCTCCCACGTTACGTATTCCACGGGATGAAGCAGATCGATAATTTTTCCGCCGATGTTGTACCAGGGAATGAAGGCACAGGGATTCTTGCCCGTAAACCTGAGCCACTGCCCCTGGGTCATCTCGAACTTGGACAGCAGAAAGGGCTGGATCGTCACTTGCTGCAAGAACGATTCGTCGTGTTGGACCTCCGGGTCCACATTCGGGGAACCCAGGGGACGGTCGGACGACGGCTTGCACGCACCCATGGTGAAGCTGCCTCCAGGTATGAGCACGAAAACCAATCCCATTTTCTCGGTCAGAACGATCTTTCCATCCTGCCCACGCTGGGGAATCGTACCGGTCTGTAAATTGCAGAATTCCCAGAGCCCCGAGTCCGGATCGGTACCGATCGGTACGAAACCGATCATGCGATCGATCACCAAACCATCGTACTGCGGACACACCTTCCGGTTCGCGATCGACGCGATCGCTTCTTCCCAAGCGTTGTCGTGCGCCGTGATGCTCGACTCTTCAACCGATTCGGCAAACGCTAGGCGCTCGCGGACCTTCGCATAGAGCCCGTCTTTTTTGCTGGAGAAGTATTCGAGCCCGGACACGAGACCGGAAAGCAGATCATGCTGCCACTGCATTTCCGTATCTTCGAACTCGTAGATCCAGCGTTCGGAAACGATTCTATCGAGATCGGAAACCCGCACCTCCAGCGCGGCAAGCTGTTTCGTCAACTCTTCGGGAACAGGTAGAGGCTGCCCTGTTGATTGGTCACCTGAGCCGGTCGTCCCCAGTTTCTTGCCTGCTTTTATCATGGCCGCCTGTTTTTCGAGACTGCTCTTGGTGGCTCTCAAGCTGGAAAGAGTTTTCCACTTGGGATGGATTTCGCTCATCGTCTCGAGGTCGGATTTACGAAGAGGCAGAGCGTTCTCGCGCAGGGTTGCCACGGTCCGGCGGTGTATATCAAGACGTCCTATCAGCCGATCGGCTTGATCGATCCACTGTTGTAGTTTTTCTATGTTCTTGGGGTACGCAGGCCAAAGCGCCTCGGCGCTCACTTCTAGGTCGGAAAGGCGTTTGACGTCGGAAAGACGCCGGATCTGCTCCAGGTTCTTCTCGATCGTGTCTCTTTCCTTTTTGAGCAGCAGGGCGTTGTGTTTCTCTTTCTGGGCGATGACCCAAGGCACGACCGTCGCGAACACCAGCACAGCTGCCAGCGCCATCCCCGAGGCCGTGCTTGCCACAGGATTTCGTTTAACCCATTTCACGAATCTCGCGCCCGGCCCCGTCGGTTTCGCGTGGATCACATCGCCGTGATGGAAACGCTCCAGATCGTCGGCGAATTCCCTCATCGTGGAGTAACGATCGGCCGGGTCCCGCTCCATCGCTTTTAGGCAGATCACGGCCAGGTCGCGTGGGATGCGGGTGTTCAGGCGGCGCGGGTCGCGGGGCGAGCCCGCGATGATTTGCGCGATCACCTCGTGCGTGGTCTTTCCCTCGAAGGGACGGTGCAGCGCGAGCATTTCATAAAGTGTCACACCGAGAGAAAATATATCAGTGCGCTTGTCGATTCTTTTCCGGCGCCTCAGGGCCTGCTCGGGAGACATGTAGTAAGGTGTTCCGGCGAACTCCCCCGACCGAGTGAGATGCAGCGCATCTTCGATCTTGGCCAGGCCGAAGTCGGTCACCTTCGGTTCTCCCTCGCCGGTCAGGAGAATGTTGGAGGGCTTGATGTCCCGGTGGATCACGCCTGTTTGATGAGCATGGTCTACGGCAACAGCGATCCTGAGAAAGAGGGCAGCCACCTCGCGGTAATGCCCAGGGGGCTGGACGGACCGCTTCCGAAGGTTCTCGATACGATCGGCCAGTGTTTGACCCCCGGGAACCAGCTCTTGGGCGATGAAATGGCGTCCCTTGTCTTCGCCCACGGCGTGGACCGCCACGATACCGGGATGGCTTTGGCGGCCGCCCGCAGCTGCTTCGCGATGAAATTTCTGTACTGACAGATCAGAAAGGCTCAAATGGATGGGAAGCACCTTGAGCGCCACGGCACGGCCCAGGGAGATCTGTTCGGCCTCGTACACCGTGCCCATCCCGCCGCGGCCGATCATCCCGATGATCTTGAAGTCGCCCAGTGTGGTCCCGGCGAGGTTTTCGTGTCCCTTCGAGCGTCCGTCTCCGGGCGCCTCTTCGGGAGAGTCGGCCATCTCGCCCAGGCCTTCGGCCACATAGATGAAAGCGCGGATCCGATCGGCGAGCTGCGCGCCACACTCCGGACGGCTGCGGCAGAACTCTTCCGGATCAGGCCGTTCTCCGTCAAGCCACGCTCGGCGGAATTCCTCAAGAGCCGCTTCGATCCGGTCTCCCGGAGTGCCCGTGGCATCAGGATTCGGCATGTCTGTCTCCGTGCGACAGGTAGGGGGATTATTCTTCGATCGAGTCGACCTGGCCGCATCGCAGCGCACCCACCTTGTCTCCCAGGCGGCCCACGGCGCGGTTGTACCGCATGCGCACCGCATCCGGGGAAAGTCCGAGCTTCTTTCCGATCTCGTCGTAGGGGACCTTTTCCCATTGCCTGAGCGCGATCAACTCGCGGTCATCGGGTGCCAGGAATTCCAGACCGAGGCGGATCCACGCCTCCCTCTCGTTCCGGTGGGCGATCCGGCTCGGCGTGCTCACGCTGCCCCGCGGCGGGTCGAGGGAGATGACCGTGTCGCTCGGCAGCGGCCTCTCCCGCGAGATCGCCCTCCGCCGGGCGGTGAACCAGTCGTACTTGTCATGAAGGGAATTCTCCACGATGCGATAGAGAAGCCCCCGAAGCCTTTTCTCGTCGGAAACCACGAACCGCGGGCCGTAGCGCATAAACTGGATCACCACGTCCTGCACATAGTCCATGGTCTCGGCCTTCTGCCGTAAAAGAACGGTGAGCCGCTTGCGGACCTGCTCGCGAATCCACGGCAGATGACGCTCGAGAACGTTGTCGAGCGCCTGCTCCTCTCCGGCGTTCCATTGAGAGAGAGAAAGGAAAGTGGCTGTTTTTTCCCGATCCATATCCGGCCTCTATAACACACTGGCGTACGAAAATCCACGGATAGGCGGGCGCTTCCAGAATCGGCCGATCGCGCTGCCGGGGGTCATCGGAAAAATTTCCAGGCGCCGCGTTCGGTTATACGCCCCATGCCTTCTAAGGGGGCATACGGCCTGAAAAGAGGCCACCGAAATCCCGGGACAACACATGGAATCTGACAGACATCATTCAAAGGAGACAAATCATGTTTGGTAGGAATTTACTCTTCAAGATCGTTCCTGTCATTGCTCTCTGTATCCTTGCCTGGTCGGCCCAGATCCGCGCCGAGACCGTCTTCGAAGAGGACTTCGAATCGGGCTGGAACGGCTGGACCGTGAGCCAGGGAGTCTGGTACATCGATGTGCCCACTGTCGGTCCTGATCCGTGCCACTCCCCGGTGACCTGTGCGGGGACCAATCCCCACGGCAACTATAACAATTCAGCGAATACCATGCTGATCAGCCCGGCGATCACGCTCCCGGCCGTGAGTGCCGACGAAAAGATCCGGCTCCGTTTCTGGCACTGGTTCTATCTCGAGGACGGCGACGACTTCGGAACGGTCCGCGTGTCTCAGGATGGCGGCGCCACGTGGCAGGCGCTTCCCGGATTCGAATGCGAGGGTTGGGGCAAGGTCTGGTCCGAGGTTCACCTCGAGCTGACCGACTATGCCGGAACCGAAGTGATGATCGGCTTTCGGCTCACCTCGGACTCGAACACCACCTACGAGGGCTGGTACATAGACGATGTGAGCGTGATCAAGGGTAGCGTGACGCTCTCGAATCCGGAGGATTTCGAGGCAGCGTCGAGCAACTGGTGGGCCCACAACGGCACGTGGGAGATCGGCGTGCCCTCGGTCGGCCCCGCGACCTGTCCCTCGCCGACGCAATGCGCGGGCACCCGGCTCGACGGCAACTACGCGAACTCGACGGCCACCCGGTTGATCAGCCCTGAATTCACGATTTCTTCGCCGCCGGGCCAAACGCCCACGGTGAGCTTCTGGCACTGGTTCAACATGGAGTATGGCGATGACTACGGCCGTCTGCAGATCTCGGTGGATGGCGGCAGCTGGACCACCCTCAGGTCCTACACCGGTTATGGGGCCTACGACTGGACGCCGGTTTCGGTCCCGCTGACCGGTTACGAGGGATCGACCGTGCGGATCGCCTTCTACTTCACTTCCGATTCGAACACCTCTGCCCAAGGATGGTACATCGACGATGTCGCCTTCGACGGAATAAACGCCACGCCGCTCGTCTGCGACGTGGAGGAGATATCGGTCTCCACCGGTGGTGTTGCCCAACTCGGTCTCGACGCGGGCGAGCACAATGCCTATCGCACCTACCTCGTCTTCGGCTCGATCAGCGGGACCACTCCAGGAACCCCGCTTCCCGGCGGCGAGGGTGTCTTGCCCCTCAACTTCGATCCCTTTTTCACACCGATGGTACTGAACAATCTCAATACGCCCATGTTCGATAGATTTTACGGAACTCTCGACAAGCATGGGCAGGCCTCGGCGGTTTTCGATACACATGGTCCGAGGCCGGGTACGGTCGGCTTGACCTTCTACTTCGCCTACGTGCTGACCGCACCGCCGGCATGCGATTTCGCGTCGAATCCTGTTTCGATCGACATGGTGCCCTAGTCAGCCCAAGGAGCCCGCACCCGCAGGCAAACGCTGTCGGGGTGCGGGCTTTTTTCGTTCTCTGGTTGGTGAGGGGCGAAGGAATCAATGAGAAATTACCCTCGAAAAAACGTGACGGCCCGCAGAGACTGGTTTAGCATAACCGTTGTCAATTCAAGGGTTACTATTTCGCGGTTGAAATCGGCACTGTCACGAATTCAGAAATCTCCGACAATTCAAGCGGCCGCTTACGGGATGCGGCAGCGTTTCGAGAAAGTTCGTTTTCAGCGGCCTCGCGGCAGTGGCGGGGCGGCGCCATGAGGAGGAGTCGATCATGAAAATCGCAAGCAGTATCGTACTCATGTGCCTGGTGTTGACGTTGGCCTTCTTTTGCACCGGTTGCGTGACCAACATGTTTCCAGGCGGTCCGTCTCCGGCTGGTGGAATCATCACGAAGGTCAAGAGTCCTGCCCAGAATCTGGCCGTGGCCACCGATCCCAGCGCTGACTCGGCGATGAGCGGTTCTTCGGCCAACTCCTCGGTCCTGGGGCTGTTCGCATTTGGAGACGGCGGAGTCGATGCGGCAATGAAAGCCGGCGGGATCACCAAGGTCCACCACGTGGACCATCAGGTCTTCTCCGTTCTGTGGGGACTGTATCTGCAGAACAAGACGATCGTCTACGGGGAGTGATCTCCGGCGCGAACCGTTCGGTCATTCAAACGGGGGGGAGAGCTGCCTGGCGGCTCTCCCCCCCGCTTATTTCGACCGCGACCGCAGCACGTCGAGAATCTCCGTCGCATGATCGACGATCAACGAGAAGTGGCCCTCGCCCGGCAGGCAGGAGAGGGTGCTGCAGGGAATCTTCCCGGCCTGGTGCTTCGCCATCGCCGGAGGGACGACAGCGTCTCGATCGCCCTGCCAGAGATCGACGGGAACGGTAATCCGTTCGAGATCGAAATCCCAGGGTGCAGTGAAGAGCGCCAGGTCGCGCGCCGGTCCGCGCGGGTGGGAACGGAAAGCCTCCCTGATCGTGTTCACGAAAATCAGCTCGATATCGGGCCGCCGGAGCACGGACCTGTCCGGCTCCGGAAGACGTTTCGCCATGCGGGAAACGAACCACCGGGGATAGCGGCGCATCAACCGGGCTCCCAGAACGAAGATGAGAGTCCCCAGCCGGGGAGCTTTCCGGCAGAGGCGCAGCCCGATCCGGTTGCGCCGGAACATGCCGTCGGCGATGCCCGGCAAATCGACCGGGCCGAGCCCGCACACGATTCCGACCGCACCCAGCCGTTCGGGGATCTTGAGCGCGCAAGCCGCGGCATAAGGCCCTCCGCCCGACGCGCCCACCACGATGAATCGATCGAAGCCGAAGAGATCGGCCAGCTCCACCAGATCGTCGGGCCAATCGAGGATCGTTCGGTCAGGCTTGAAATCGGACGTTCCGTAACCGGGCCGGTCGACGGCGATCAGCCGGAGATCGAGCTTCAGCGCCGCACCGTGGGCCAGTTCCGCCTCGAGCCGCGAACCGGGAAAGCCGTGGAAGTAAAAGAGGGGTTTCCCCGCCGGTGCCCCGAACTCGGCATATCCCAGAGCACGGCCGTCTCGCAGCCTCGCGCGCCCCTCACTCTTCATCGTTGTCGATCTCCCCGCGCGAGTAGCGGGGCAGGTCCCGCTCGGGCCGGCCGTGATCGCGAAACACGGTCATCCAGTGATCGAGGTGATTGTTGAACTCGACATCGTGAAGAACCACGTAGGGCAAAAGGCACCGGATGATGTTCAGCGAATCGACGAAAAGCACCCACCGTTTGTACTGATCGGGCGCCTTGCCGTCCGTCTCGGGCGTCCAGCCCGGAATGGAGTGGATCACGATCTCGGGCGGATTGTCCACCTCTTCACCGATCGCTTTCGCCAGTGCGGCGATCCGCTTCTCGCCCAACGCCCTGGGCAGTGCGAGCACGAATCGCTGCGGGACGCGCTCGCGCGCCAGGACACTGGCTGTTCGGCTCGCCGCGCGATGGGCTTGCGACACGACCCATTCCGGATCGTACTCATCGCCCCCGCCGAGCCAGGGCATCGGAATCCAGAGAAGCAGCGTCCCGTTGGACGCCCTGCGCAAACCGATCAGGGGCAGGTTCTGCAGATCGGAAAAGCTCAGGGCGCGCGGCCTCGACAGATCGAGCCCCAGGGGCGGGCGGTCGGCGGCGGAGACCGCAGAACGAAGAGTCTCCCCAGCCGCCCCGCGATCGGCGGCGTGAGACCGGTCGAATCGTTCCACGATCGGCTTCTGGGCCACGTAAGCGCCGTAGCTCGACGCGAATCCCAGGTATCCCTCGATCGGCGCGCCATCCACGGTGTGGTATGTGCCGACCTTCTCTCCATTGATGAACGCCTGCACGGCGGCCCCCTCGATGACCAGCTCGAGGTCGAAGGCGCACTGGGCGCGGGCAAACTCGTGCCCGCCGCGGTTGACCGATCCGGGAAGAGCGCCGTCGCGCGTGCGCAGTCCGTGCAGGTTCCATCCCACGGTCTTGAATGTCGGTTCCTCCTGGCTCTCGCCAATGGCGTACATCAGGTCGCCGGCGGAGAACTGAAATCGCAGGTTGTGATCGCGCCGCGTGTAACCAAACACGACCGCGCCCGACACATAAGAGGTGGTGAACTTGATTCTCGTTTTGATCCTGTAGGCGCCGGGCAGGATCCAGCTCTTTGAAAGTGCGAAGCAGTGGGCGCGGCGCGCGTTCCGGTCGATGAGGCCCGTGCCCTTACGCGGCTTCTTGCGACCCACGTGCAGGTCGCCGTTGTCGCCCGTGTACCAGAGGTTCTTGACCCGGAACTCCTCGTAGCCGGAGAGATCGGCCTCGTCCCAGCCGGACAGCCCCGCATAGCGCAGCTCCTGATCGAGAGGGTGGAGCACGCCCCTGGAAGACCGGTTCCCGGATCGAACAGCCGGATCGGTTCCGGCCGGCGCGGATCGGGGCTGGCCCGGTTCCGGTCGTGACGCGGGCCGCGGCGGGGCGCGTTCGAGTCCGAGCCATGTTGCCAGACGGTCCCGGTCCGCCTCGAGAGCCTGGGCGGCGAAGAAACGCCCCGAGGCACGATAGTCCGCGGCCGCTTCTTCGAGAGCGCGCACGAACTGTTTGGTCTGCCGCAGATAAAACGTAAAAGGGGCTGATTCGGCGCAGGTTGCGAAGGGGAAAAGATTCGCCAGCTCGAGAACCCAGGAAGCGTCCTTGCGGCCCGCCTTTGCGAGCACTGTTGCGAGCGTCCGCTCGGCGCGCGGGGAGCGGCCGTCCACGGAGAGCCCCCAGATGAAAGCGCGGATCGCTTCTTCCTTCCTGTCCAGGTCGGCGAAAAGAAATCCCGCCTCGCGGCCGTGGTCTTCGCCGAACCATGGCTCGGCCCGATTGCGCGACCAGGTCCAGGTCGGTTCGTCGTAGACGTAGCCTCCGCTCGATCCGGACGGCGTCTTTTGCGTGTACCTGCCGGTCCAGGGCTGGCGCGTTTTCCAGTAAAACCCTTGGACAAATGTGTGGAACCGGGCTGCGAATTCCTTGAGCCCGTCGGGCCGGCCCTCCTTTCCGTCGGCAAAGTGCTTCTCGAAGAAAGCCTTGGGATTCTTGCGGCTGGAGCGCGCGTTCTCCATGAATTTTCGAAGCTGACCGGCAAAGATTTTTTTCCCCTCTTCTTCCCAGGTGTCGAGGTAGACGTAGAGCGCGTAGCCGGCCACGTAGTTGTCGCGGTAGTCGTCGAGTTTCTGCTCGATCAGTCTGGTCAGTTTTTCGAGGTTGCCATAACCTTTGATGAAGGCGCTCTCGATCGTGCCGAAGCTGCAGTGATTGGGCACGAACTGGCGGTCGCGCGAAGTGCCGTAAGCAGCGCCCGTCCAGACGGCCCGCCCTTCCAGGAGCCAGAGCGGCATGCCGGGATAGATCGCGCCGTCGAAGCGGTGGGTGAGCTCGTGGGTCAGGCCGTGGCCGAGGCCTTCGATCGTGCCGCAGGAGAAACGCATCGTGGTCGTGTCCCCCCCCTGCATGCCGCCCGCCCACCAGAATGGCACACCTTCCGATTCGAGTCCGTGCGCCTCGGGCACGATGCGCACGATGCCCTGCCGCTTCTCGAAGGGGTCCTGCCCGAACCATCGCACCAGGCGTGCGTGGTGATCCTCGATGGTGCGCGCCACGCCGAGCAATGTGGCGTAGCCGCAGTCGGTCTCGATCCGGTAGCGCTCGTTGGGAGAGACTGCCACAGCGGGATGTGCGAAACTCGCGTGATCGCGGGTGAACGCCTCGCCTTCGGCCTCCTCGAGCCACTCGAGCTCGTCCACCGTCCACGGTTTGCCGAGACGGCGCCTGAGCTGCTCGCGGGCGCGCGCCATGCCCGCGGCGCCCGCGGACCGCACGCGGTCGAATCCCGAGGGGCGCGGTCCCTTGAGATCCTTGAAACCGGCTTGCACGCCGAGTCCGTGGAGGATACGGGCCGCTCGGATGGCGGTCTCCGTGCGCTCGTTCGAGAGCGATGTCTTGAGAAGGATCTCGAGCGCCTTGACCACCGGATTGTAGAAGCGGGAGGTCACGGTGAGCACAGGATCGAGCTTCTTGGCCGGCCCGCCGCACAGGGCGGGCGAAGGGCGTGCCAGATCGATCGCGACGCGCCGCGCCCAGAGTGCCACGAGGAACTCGTCCGGATCTCTCCCGGAACGTTTCGTGCGCTCCCGCCCGAAGGCGATCAGCTCGGCCACGGCCCGAGCGCGTGCGAAGGCGATCTTCTGCAGGTGCGGATCGCCGGCGAGGAGAAGTTTCCCCGCCGTCTTGTCCGGTTTGACCCGTCCCTCCACGTCGGCCGCGGCCGCGTACCAGGCGTGCGACCAGAGGGTGCGCGCGTCGGGATCGTCAGCAGAGAGGGCGAGGAGCTCGCTCAGGATCTCCTTTGAGTGGGGTGCGTAGGCGAGAGCCTTGCAGAACTGGCGGCATGCTTCTTCCCGGTCGTTTTTCTCGAGGGCGAGGCGGCCGAGTCTGATGTGATCGTAGCGATCTTCAGCCGCGCTGCCCGCGCCGATCGCGCTCGGGGCGCACAGCACGCCAAAGGCGATGGGGAGGATCAAAACGGTCAACTGAACGATCAGGGCCGCGGCCGTGATCGGTCCCGCGATCGATACGATCCTTCTGCCAAGCGCGGCCACGAGCGCGGTCGGGTCAAACACGAGGGCTCGCTGCCGCACCGCCTCGGCCGGTTCGGCGGAAAGGATCGCGATGGTGTCGGTCTCGTTTCTTCTTTTCGATGCCATGGCTCCGGCGCTCCGTGTTCAGCGGTCGATTCGCGAGGTCGCACATTTTAACCCATGGAACGGGCGGCGGCGAACTCAGATCTGCAATCGCCGGTTTTTCGCGTCTGCCGTCCAGGTTCTCCGGCAGCCGATCAGGGAGGCGTGCTTTCGCGGGGCGGACCGTTCAACTGGGATCGGGAACAGGGCGTACATTGTTCACCGAAAGGAGGAGGGTGCGGATGCGCGCCTGCTTTTCAGTCAGTTTTTCGGGGTCTTCGTCGAGCAGCCACTTCAGCTCGCCGTGAAAGACGAGTTCGGCTTCGCCCTCGTAACCGAGCATGAGGAGTGTGACGAAAAGGTTTGCGGCGGACAGCGTTCTTTCCGGATCGTCGAGGTCGAGACACTCGGCGTAAACGTGAAAGAGCACCCGCTGGATCCTGCAGGCCCCTTGCAGGTCCTTCATGTCGAGCAGGACCGACGCGAAGCGGTTCATCGACAGGAGGGTCACCGGATCGGTGTCGCCGAAGGCGGCGCGGCTCGCGTCGACGGCCATCTTGTAGAGGTCGCGCGCAACGCTTCTGTCCCCGTCGGTGTGGAACGATGCCGCGAGGCGGTTTACCACGTTCACCGCGGAATGGGGGATCATCTTCGAATTCGACGCGATCGACGCCATCCGCGCCTTCACCCGCCGGGCCAGGTCGGCTGTGTCGGCCGCGGCGAGGCATTGCGCACCGAGCGGGCAGGAGGCGCTCGCCGAACCGTCAGCGGCTCCGGCCTCTCCATTCTCGCGGGCGATCAAGATCGTGCCGAGCGAACCGGTCGGATTGAGGCCGTTCTCGTCCGTTGCAGAACGGCGGTGTGCTTCCGATTCCAGGTCCCGGCGCAGAACGCAGAAGCTGTGTTGTTCGGAGGAGCATTCCGGGCGGGCGAAAAAGACCAGAATTCGCCGGCCGAGAAGGGCGTCAGCCATGGAGAGATGCAGTGATCCGTCCTTTTCCCACCCCTGCGGCACGATGACCGAGGGCCCGCGTTCGCCGCCGAGCGCAATGTGGAGAGCATTCGCATCTTCTTGGATCATACTGTTTGCGCAAAGGATCTGGACCGGATGCTGCATGGTTTTTGTCACCTCCTGTGGGCTTGCCTCGATACTTTAAATAGATCGGCTCTTGAGAAGGTTGACTTGATCGCTCTCAGGCAGAATCCCTTCCGGGCTCGAATTCGCGTGCTCATATCGTCGCATCGAGGGCGAAGCACGGCCCGAGAAGCCGGAGGGGGCTTGCGGCGGCGGGGTACGCGAACATTACGCTCGCTGCGTAAAGCAAGTTGCGTAATTTCTCAATATGTTAAATTTAAATAATTTATGCCTTGTGGTGTCGGGATACTCCCCCGTTTTTTTTCATTGATAGACCGTGCTATTCTGTTTATTAGGATATGTTCGTGCCCGAAATTGAAAAAGGAGGCCCGAATCATGTGGAACGAATCGATTGCCTATGGATTCGAGATGACTCAGTACACGCTCGTCACGAACCTGGACGGGATCACCCAGGAGCAGAGCCTGCTTCGGCCGGTCGCTGATTCTCAGGCCTGGGCCGCCCTGGGGATGGCCGGCCGGCCGGACCTGAAGGGCAACAGCATCAACTGGATCGCCGGGCATATCCTCGGAACGCGCGATTTTTTCGGAACCAGGCTCGGTATTGATCCATTCCTTTGCGAGGAGGACCAGAAACTCTACGGCCGCGGCTCCTCGTCGACCGGGCTGGGAACGGAGTGCGTGAACCTCGACCGGCTCGTGGAGGGGCTCGCGAAAACAGCAACCCGATTGAAGGAGAAAATCAACACCCTGGATCAGGCCGCCCTCGAGGAGATGCTCGATCCGGAGGCCTTTCCGGTCCCCGTGCAAACGCCTTCCCGCGGCAACCTTCTCACCCTCTGCCTCTTCCACGAGAGCTACCACGCGGGACAGATCGGGACCTGCCGCCACCTCGTGACTGCCGAAGGCGGAATCGAATAGGGCGACGCTGCCCGCGGCGGCCCTGACGGTTCGGGTGGAGCGATGGCTCCCGTCGCGGCCGCCACCTCCGCCGTGCGTCGATATGGATCGAGGCCGTCGATAAAAATCGAGGCCGTCGAAAAATATTGCATTTCGTCCCTGTCAATTGTCGATAGACAAGGGGTGGCTTCAGACGCAGACAGTTGACGCAACAAAGCAGACCAAAGCGCAGGATCAAGGCCCTCTTTTTCGCCGCTGCCGCGGACGGGGCTGCTGATCCTGATTCGATAACGAACATGGAGTACTGGAAAGCCGACCGCGCTTTCCACGCGAGGCTGGCCCACGGCATCGGTAAAAAAAACGCCTTTTACCGATGGCCGGCCCCGCGATAGAGGTAGGGGATCCGGCTCAGCCGGATCCCTTCTTTTATCTGCGCCGATTTGGGGAATCCGCCGGATCGAGGCGTGCACAACGTCCGGGTGCGGTCACTCCTGTTCCTCGAGTGCCTCGAGGACCTTGGCCGGGTGATCGGCAGCCTTGGCCACCTTGCGCCAGTGCTTCTTCACTTTTCCCTTGGGATCGACCCACACGGTGGAGCGGATCACGCCCATCGTCTTCTTGCCGTACATCGTCTTCTCGCCGAAGGCGCCGTACTTGGTCATCACTTTTCTGTCCGGGTCGGAGAGGAGCGCGAAGGGCAGGTCGTATTTGCAGGCGAACTTCTGATGCGATTCGGTGCTGTCAGGCGAGATTCCGACGATCACCGTGTTCAAGCGCTCGAACTTTTTTATCAGGTCGCGAAATCCCTCGGCCTCCTTGGTGCAGCCCGAGGTGTTGTCCCTCGGGTAGAAGTAGACGATGACGTTCTTTCCGCGGAGATCCTTGAGAGCCACCTTGTTGCCCTCTCCGTCTTTCAAGGTGAACATCGGTGCGGCCTTGCGTTCTTCAACGGGCATGAAAAGCTCCTTTCGATAAGTTGGTCGTTGCCGGGACGAAGAGGGTCGAAAACAGCGTCGAACCGGGGACAGGACCAGCGCCTCGGCGATAAAAAGTCCTCTCCGCCCCCGCTCCGATTATGTCCTCGTTCTTCACCAGGTCCGACGGGCGCCCTCTAAAGCACCAGATCAAGATAGCGCCTGAATGCGGCGATGTCAGGAAAATCGATGTCCGCCTCCGGGCTGAAGCGTTTGAGGGTGTCGTGAAGGATGCACACCGCGGCGCACCGCGCATCGCGGCAGGCGAGAATGTCATAGCGCGAATCGCCCACGCAGAGCGTCTTGCTCCGCGCGACCCCCAACCGCCGGGTCGCTTCGGCCACGGGCGCTCCCGAGGGTTTGTAGAATCCCGAATCGCGCGACAGGACCACGTCGAAAGCGAGGCCGAACTTGTCGAGCAGGTAGCGCACATTGTCCTCGGAGTTGTTGGTGACGAGCGCTGTCTTGATCCCCTTCCGCTCGAGGAGAGCGAGGAGGTCGGCCGCGCCCTCCTTCACGCGCGCGGCGCGGGTCGCCTTCTGCTCGATATCGCGCAGGATCCGCCACTTGGCGGAGCGCTCCGGCTCGGCAAATCGATTCAGATCGTCGATGATCGAACGGCCGTGAGTGCCGAGGGCGTCCTTGATCGCTGCCCAGTCGTAGTCGGAGTCGATCAGGGTGCCGTCCATGTCGAAGATGCACGCTTCCAGGCCATCGAGCAGCCAGGCCTTGAGAATCTCGTCCCGCTCGAAACGGCGCAGGGTGGCGCGCGGTTCGTTCTCGGCCTCGGTCGCGCGGCCGATCCAGGCGAAGGGCACGCCGCACCGGGCCATCGCCCTCTCCACGGTGTTCCTGCCTTCCGGGCTGCAACCCACGAGCAGGCTGCCCGAGCCGATCAGGCCGAAGGGATC
Source organism: uncultured Phycisphaerales bacterium (assembly GCA_964620445.1). GTDB lineage: Bacteria > Planctomycetota > B15-G4 > B15-G4 > CAYZWU01 > CAZUHB01. The sequence continues at coordinate 37,591 of CAZUHB010000046.1, read as the reverse complement.
CATGCCGAGGGCGGCGCAGATGGCGCGCGTGTCGTCGAGCACGGGGACCGCGGCTTCATCGATCTCGATGAGAAGGCCCGCCGCCTGGGCCATCTCGTGGAGCGCCTCGCCCACACCGCCCTCGGTCACGTCGTGGAGCGCGGTCGTTGCCTCGCACGAGGCCGCGCCCGCGGCTTCGGCCACGATGCAAAGAGGCATGCCGCCCGCCGTGGCATCCCCGCCCCGGGGTTGATCGAAGAAGGAAGCGAACTCCTTCCTGAGGATCGCCGTTCCCTCGAGGCCCGCGTGGCGCGTCATGCCGACCAGGTCGCCCGGCTCCAGCCCGCCCGTCGTGATCGGCCGGCCGGTGACGCGGCCGAACATGGTGCCCACGATGATCGAATGGCGCAGACCTGGCGTGACCTCGGTGTGGCCGCCGATGAGTGCCACGCTCAGGATGTTGCAGGCGGTCCGGATCTGGTCGAGAAGCCCGGCCACCCGCTCCTCTTCGGCCTCGCCGGGAGCCACGAGAACGACGGCGGTGAAAAAGCGCGGCAGCGCGCCGCGCACGATCACGTCGTTGGCGTTCACGATAACGCTGAGTGTTCCGGCCTCGTGGGAGGTGAAGGTGATCGGATCGGAAGCCACGGCCCAGATCTCGTCGCCCATCTTGACCAGCGCGGCGTCCTCGCCCTGCGCCGGACCGAGGATCACGTCGGGCGGAAGATGTGTGCGCACCCGTTTGGCCACCTTGTTCCATGGAACCTTGCCCGGCGGGTACTTTTTCATGGGGACGAAAACTCCTTTCGGCCGTGCATCACGGGATTTTCCAGCGCACCGATCGAGGAGATCTCGATCCGCACGGTATCCCCCGCGCCGAGCCGCACCGGCGGATCGCGAAAGATACCCACCCCGCCCGGCGTGCCGGTGGAGATCAGATCGCCGGGAAGAAGGGTGATCGTCCGCGACAGGTAGGAGACGAGAAAAGGCACATCGAAGATGAGGTGGCGCGTGTTGCTCTTCTGCCGGACCTCGCTGTTCACGATGCAGGCGATGTCGAGAGCGTGGGGATCGGGGATTTCGTCTTTCGTCACGATCCAGGGACCGGTCGGCGCGAAGGTGTCGAAGCCCTTGGCGCGCACCCACTGCTTCTCGGCGTTCTGGGTGTCGCGGCCCGACACGTCGTTGAGAATGGTGTAGCCGGCCACGTGATCGAGGGCATCCGCCTCTGAAACGCACGTGGCCCGGCTGCCGATCACGACGGCCAGTTCCGCCTCGGGATCGGTGAAGGTCTCGAAGGCCGGATCGGGAAGCCTGATCGGTTCGCCGTGGGCGATCACCGCGGTGGACGGCTTGGAAAAGACGAGGGGCCGCTTGGGAATCGGCTTGCTCTGCTCCTCGGCATGATCGCGATAGTTGAGGCCGAGACAGAGTATCTTCGACGGATTCGGCACGGGCGCGCCGAGCCGCACGGCGCCGAGTTCCAGGCGGAACTCGTCACCCGTCCCGGCCGAAGCGGCTGCTTCCTCGAGAAGATCGCCGGCGAGCAGATCGATCATGGTCGGCGGTTGCGCGCGGAGCGCCCTGGACAGGTCGATCAGGTGCGTCTCGTCGACAACGAGGCCGGGCCTTTCCTGCCCGGCAGGTCCGAAGCTGATCAATTTCATGGATGCTCTCCTCCTCCGGGGCCGGTTCTCAGAGCCCCGCGCCCTTCAAGATCCGTTCGATGCCGCCCTTGGCGATCGGGTGGTAACTCGCGCCGTGGCGGTCGTAAAAGAGGCGCGCCTTCTGCTTGCACCAGTCCGCGTCGGCCAGCGCGCGATAGAGCGGTTTGAGGTAGAGCATGCGGCCCACGCGGGACAGGATATTCTCCGCGCTCGGCAGTGCATCCTCGTAACCGCTGGCGATGGCGGTCTCGAGGAAGGCGACGAGCAGGTTGTTGTTGCGGCTCGCCTTCAGACCGAAGAGCTCCTCCAGGATCCCGCAGTGCTCGACCGGAACGGGGGAGGGAAGGTTCTTCAGAAAGAGCTCCACCTGCTCCGGTTTCCAGCCGGCGATGCTGCCGGCATCGGGCAGGCGGCCCTCGGCGTAGGAGGCGGTTGCCGCGTCGACCTCGTCGAGGAGCGATGAACTGAAGGTGGGCGCCGATTTGGGAAAACCCGGCTCGTGGAGCCACTCATCGACGGGAACCGCTTCGGCGGCGGCGGGCAGCTCGTTCTTCACGAATTCGACGAAGCCCTTCGTGTCGAGCGATTTGAAGCGGAACGTGTCGATGTATTTCTTGATGAAGGGATCGAAGACGTCCCGGCCGACAGCCTGTTCGAGGGAGACGATGAACGCCGCGCCCTTCTCGTAGGGAATGGTGGAGAAGACCTCGTCCGGATCGATCCCCTTCTGGGAGTAGTTGAGGCGCGTTGGGTCGGAATCGATGCCGAAGAGCTTCATGTCTTCGAACATGCTCTTGCGGCGGAGCGCGCCTTTCATCTGGGCATAGTTTTCGCCCTCGAGAGTCTCCAGGATGCGGCGTTCGGCATAGACGGTCCACCCCTCGTTCAGCCAGAAATCCTCCCAGGTGGCATTGGTGACCAGGTTTCCGGTCCACGAGTGCGCCAGCTCGTGCACGACGACGTTGACCATTGAGCGATCGCCCACGACCAGAGTGGGGGTGAGGAAGGTGAGGCGCGGATTCTCCATCCCGCCGTAAGGAAAGGAGGGAGGCATGAGGAGCATGTCGAAGCGGTCCCACTCGTAGGGGCCGAAGATCCCTTCCGCCTCGGTTATCATCCGTTCCGTTTCGGCGAACTCGTGGGCGGCCTCGTCGATCACTTCCGGTTCGGCGTAGATGCGCGAACGGGGGCCCAGATCGTGCTCCGTCAGGTTGCCCACGGCGAGCGCGAAAAGATAGGAGGGGATCGCCTGCGGCATGTCGAAAACACAGATGTTGCAGTCCACCATCTTGGACCGGTCCTTGCTGTTGCTCGCGATCGACTCTGCTTGCGACTCGATCAGGTCCGCGCCGTTGCAGACATCGGTCCTTTCGGCGGACATGACCGCGCTCAGCGGCGCGGGGACGATCACGTCGGCGGTGTAGGTGAAACGCACGGAGGGCGTGTCCTGGCAGGGGAACACACTGCGCGCGTGAAGCGCCTGGCACTGGCTGAAAAGATAGGGATGCGTTCCGCCGGCGGTCAGCTCCGGGCTGAGCCACTGGAGCGCGCTCGCATCAGGAGTGGTGGCGAAATAGATGGCGAACTCCGATTGGCCGCCGAGATTTTCGAGATGGAGTCGCTGGCCGAGAACCTTGTCTTCCCTGTCGATCGACCACTTCACCTCGCCCGCGGGGGAGTGGATGCCGGCGATCGTGAGATCGCGCAGGTCGAGGAAAAAGGAGTCCGCCACAGGGCGGTCGATCGTGTAGACCGCGATGCCGCGGATCGATTTCGCGTCGAAATCGATGTCGAGGGTGAACTCGATATGTTCGATGCGCCCCTGTTCGAGATCGGCGAAGGAGTGTGGGTCGATGGTCGGCATGGGTCGTTTTCCTTAAAGAATGAGGTATGGGCGGACAATTCGCGAACAGCCGTTTTCGAGATCAGAATAAACGCGGCCGGCATGGAAGCAAGCCCCAAAATTCGGCTTCTGATGCCCCAGGCCGAGCACTTTCGGGGATTCGGGAAATTTTCCCCGAATATGGGCGATTCGAATGAAACATTAGGCACAAACGGGACATTTTCGCCCTTTTTTACAGCGGCTCGTTTTTTTTCTCCCCTTTTGGAGCGGCTGGGATTACATTGATTATTGATTCAAGTCCAGAGGCGGTTATACAATATCTTGCCTTATGTTATTGAGCGGATATCAATATGTGCCACAACTCCGGTTTCGGCAGTGGAATCGTGCCAGAAACCGGGACCGATTGTCCTAACCGTTGTTTTTGCCGGTTAGGTCGTGACGAGCGGTCGGAACGGGGCACCGTAATGGGTGAGGCCACTTTATCGGTTGAAATGTCGGGAGATCGATGCACATCCCCGGCAAGGGTATTATCGACGCCACGATCGAGGATGGCATAGCCTGAATTCAATCCTGTGATGTTCGTTCAGGACCGGTATCGATGCGGAATCCGTGAGATTCCACGTCAATTTCTGTGGGTGGCGGTGCGAATGCAACGGAACGATGGGAGGGAATCGGAGATGGTCATCAAATCATCGAAAAACGGAAAAGGAAAACCGTCCGGCGCGCGCGCCGTGAAAGGCGGACTGACGATCAGATCCGTTTTTTGTCCGCCCCAGTGCGACGATCCATTTTCCACCGTGGAGTGGGATGACCGGTCCGCCCAGATCAAGGGCGAGACGGGCGACCTCGTGTTCGAGCAGAAGGGGTGCGTCGTTCCCAAGGACTGGAGCCAGCTCGCCACGAACGTGGTGGTGAGCAAATACTTCTATGGCGAGCAATCGACACCCGAGCGGGAGCAGAGCGCGCGCCAGCTCATCGAGCGGGTCGCGTCCACGATTGCCGACTGGGGATGGGAGGACGGTTACTTCGAAACGATCGACGATCGCGATCGATATTACCGCGAACTCGCCTGGCTCTGCCTCCATCAGCATGGGTCCTTCAACTCGCCGGTCTGGTTCAACGTGGGGCTCTACGACAAGTACGGTTTGACCGGATGCAGCAACGGTTACCACTGGGACGCCGACAAGAAAAAGGTCGTGCGCTCCAAGGGCGCATACCTGACTCCCCAGGTGTCGGCCTGCTTCATCCAGTCGGTCGAGGATTCGATGGAGGGCATCATGCGCCTCGCGACGAGCGAGGCGATGCTTTTCAAGTACGGATCGGGCACCGGCACCGATCTCTCCCCCTTGCGCAGCCACCGCGAGAAACTCGCCGGAGGGGGCAAGCCCTCGGGCCCGCTCTCCTTCATGAAGGTCTACGACCAGATCGCGGCCGTGATCAAGTCGGGGGGCAAGACGCGGCGCGCCGCCAAGATGCAGTCGCTCAAGATCAGCCACCCCGACGTGCTCGAGTTCATCGAGGCGAAGCTCGAGGAGGAAGCCAAGGCGCTCGCGCTGATCCGCCAGGGTTACGATCCGAACTTCAACGGCGAGGCCTACTCATCGGTCTTTTTTCAGAACGCCAATTTTTCGATCCGCGTCACCGACGAGTTCATGAAGGCGGTGGAAGAAGACGGGGAATGGACAACGCACTGGGTGACCGATCCAAGCAAGAAAGGCCCCACATTCAAGGCCCGTTACCTTCTCGAGCGCATCGCCGACGGCACGTGGAAATGCGGCGATCCCGGTTTACAGTACGACACCACGATCAATCAATGGCACACCTGCCCCAAGGGCGGGGCGATCAACGCGAGCAATCCCTGCAGCGAGTACATGTTCGTCGACAACTCGGCGTGCAACCTGGCCAGCCTGAACCTGATGAAGTTTCGCCGTGCCGAAGGGACATTCGATGCCGACCGCTTCCGCGAGGCGGTGAACATCTTCATCACCGCCCAGGAGATCGTCGTCGATCGTGCCGGTTACCCCACGAGGGATATCGCCGAAAACAGCCACCTGTACCGTCCCCTCGGCCTGGGGTACACCAATCTGGGCGCTCTGCTCATGGCGTCCGGGCTTCCCTACGACAGCGATGAGGGACGCGCCCTGGGAAGCGCGATCACGGCGGTCCTCACGGGTCAGGCCTATCTGACGTCGAGCCGGATCGCGGGTATTCCGGCGGGTGACACGTCGCCCGGACCGGCCGGTTTCGCCGGCCCCTTCTCCGCCTACGGCGAGAACCAGGGTCACATGCTTGCCGTGATGGAGATGCATCGCAAGGCGGTGGATGATATCGACGATTCATGCCCGCGCGATCTGGTCAAGAGCGCACGCACCGTTTGGGACGAGTGCATCGAGAGCGGAATGGCTCATGGTTACCGCAACGCCCAGGCCACGGTCCTGGCGCCGACAGGCACGATCTCGTTCATGATGGACTGCGACACGACGGGCATCGAGCCCGACCTGGCCCTGGTCAAGTACAAGCAGCTCGCCGGCGGCGGCATGCTCAAGATCGTGAACCAGACCGTTCCGCTGGCGCTCGAGGTCCTCGGCTACGAGCAAGACGCGATCGACCGGATCACGGCTTACATCAACGAGTTCGACACGGTCGAGGGATGCAAGGAGCTCGAGGAAGAACATCTGCCGGTGTTCGACTGCGCCTTCAAACCGAAGAATGGGGAGAGGTCGATCAGCTGGCGCGCCCATGTGAAGATGATGGCCGCTGCCCAGCCCTTCCTCTCGGGGGCCATTTCGAAGACGGTCAACATGCCGCACGAGTCCACGGTCGAGGATGTGATCGAGGCCTACATGGAAGGGTGGCGGCTCGGGCTCAAGGCTCTGGCCATCTATCGCGACGGTTCCAAGGAAAGCCAGCCACTCTCGACGACCACGGAGGAGCAGAAAGCCGGAGAGGAAGAGGAAGGCAGGGTCCCGTCCAAGCCGTTCCGGCGCCATCTGGCCGACACGCGCGCATCGATCACGCACAAGTTCTCGGTGAGCGGCCACGAGGGCTATATCACGGTCGGCCTCTACGAGGACGGCGAACCGGGTGAGATCTTCATTACCATGGCCAAGGAGGGATCGACCATCGGCGGCCTCATGGATGTTTTCGGAACGGTCGTGTCCATGTCGCTCCAGTACGGCGTGCCCCTCGACGTGCTCGTCAAGAAGTTCGCGCACAGCCGTTTCGAACCTGCCGGTTGGACGAGCAACAAGGATATTCCCATGGCCAAGAGTCTCGTCGACTACATCTTCCGCTGGCTGGGGATCCAGTTCATTCCCGGCTACAGGGAGAAGAACACGCCCAAGCGCGATCTGGCCGAGGACGGTGGCGATGTGGCCATGCTCACCGTGGAAGCCGTGTCCAAGGATTTGAATGAGGGCGTGACCAAGTCCGGGTCCGAGGAATCGGCCAAAACGAGCGCTGCCGGAATGGAGGAACTCGCCCGTCTCCAGGCCGAGGCGCCGCTTTGCGACAATTGCGGCGCGCTCACCGTTCGCTCGGGCATGTGCTACCTCTGTTACAACTGCGGGAGCACGTCCGGTTGCGGCTAGCGATGGCCGCCGCAATCGATAGAGCCGGGTAAAACATAGAGGAACACCGCTCAAATCAGCACATGCCGGACTCTGGTCCGGCATGTGCTTTTTCATGGCCTTCTTTTTCTATCGCCTACCCGGTTTTGACCTGGCGGGCTTCGCCAGAATTTTTTGAAAAAAAGCCAAGTTATTCTCCCCTCCTGCCGATAGGTGCTTGTCCTTAGTTCTCTTTCTTATGTTCTCAGTGGCCAGATAAGAAATCCGGTCCCTTTCAATCCCCGCTGCCCGAGCAGCCTATTGTCGACAAGGAGAAAGCACGATGGAATGGGAAAAACGTTCGGCTTATGTCTACATCAAGACCTTCACAGGCAAGACCGAGACCGTCTACGACAAGATCAAAGAGTTCGGAAACACGATCGGTGTGTTCATGACCTCCGGTAACTACGACCTCGTCTGGTGGGTCGACACCCAGGACGTGAAGGACGCCTACAACTGGATCTCCCAGGTGCGCGGATGGCCCGAGGTCGAGTGGACCAGCACCTACCAGACCCATTACGGTTACAGGAACGAGACCGGTTATTGGGAAAAGCCCTACATCGGTTGGTTCAAGGTTCGCACCAAAGATTTCACCACCACCTACGATGAGTGGCAGAACAGCGACTGGGTCGGAGTGGCCACCAGCATCACCGGCGACTATGACTGGATCTGCATGTTCTACGGCGACACCTACGAAGAACTCTACAAGTACATGTACGAGCTCAAGACCAAGGGCTACGAGTACGAGTACTATCCTGTCCTCAAGTACTACTGGAACACCGAGTACCAGCAGAAGTGGCAGGAGTTCACCACCACGACCTATCAGACCCAGAACTGAGAAACATCCCCTCACCTGCGGGGGAGGATGTGACACATAGACTGAGGGGGGACAGGACGGTGTTCCTGTCCCCCCTCTCTTTTTTTGGCTCCTCTCCACCGGCAGCCAATCCAGGCTGCCCACTCCTCACGATTTGGTTGCAAAAATATATTAAAACGATAGAATGAAACAACCCATCAGACGGGACACGCCCTGGCTTGAATGAGGAAGAAAAAAATGAACAAGCTCGTACTCATCGGACATGCGGCTCTCTGGGTTCTGTTCCTCGCGGCCTTTGCGCAGGGCGCCACGTGGGTGGTCAAACCGGACGGAACGGGCGATTTCGCCACGATCCAGGAGGCGATCGACTTTGCCGCGGGCGGGGACGTGATACTCCTCGCCGACGGCGTCTTCACCGGCACCGGAAACAGGGATATCGACTTCAAGGGCAAGGCGCTCACGCTCAGGTCCGCGAGCGGACACCGCGATTTTTGCATCGTCGATGCCGAAGGGATACCAGGTGTTCCGCAGCGCTGCTTCGACTTTCAATCAGCCGAGGGCAATGATTCGGTGGTGCGGGACATCACGATCAGGGGCGGCTCCACCGACGACTGCTGAGGCGACGCATCGGGCGGCGGAGTACGCTGCCAGGACGGATCTTCTCCTTCCTTGATCAACATCCTTTTCATCGACAACAACACCTGCGGCAGCGGCGGCGCTGTCGATTGCGGCACGGGATCGGTGGTCATTCAGGGCTGTACGTTCGTCAACAACTCGGCGATCGATCTGACCGGCTACGGCAGTGGCAGCGGCGGAGCGATCTGCAACAATGGTGACGCCGCGATCACGGACTGCGTTTTCGACAACAACTGGACCGGTACGACGAGCGGCATGGGCGGTGCGATCGCAAACTTCCAGGGCGAGCCTCTCATCGCCAACTGCCTCTTCGTGAACTGCTCGAGCAATCTGGGCGGCGGGGTGTGTTTTGCCAAGTACAACGCGGGGGTGCTTTTCAACTGCACCTTTTGCGCCAACAGTGCAGCGAGCGGTGCGGGCGTGGGGCTGTACCACGCCACCACGTTGACCCTCGTCAACACGATCATCGCTTTCAGCACCCAGGGAGAGGCGGTGGCCGGCACCGGTGCGAAGAGCCTCTTCTGCTGCGACCTCTACGGCAACGCGGGCGGTGACTGGGTGGGCGATATCGGCGGCCAGCTCGGAATCAACGGGAACATCTCGGCCGATCCGCTCTTTGCCGGGTCGTCGGCCGACGACTGCCACCTGACGTGGAACTCCCCCTGCAGGGATAGCGGGGACAATCATTCCCTGCCGCCCGATCTTCTCGAAGATTTCGAAGGCGATCCGCGCATCGCGCTCGGCACGGTCGATATCGGCGCGGACGAGTATTTTTATCACCTCTACCACAAGGGGTCGCTCGTGCCCGGTCAGGCGATCACGATCAAGATCGTGGGTGCGCCCACAATGCCCGTTCTACTCGGTCTGGGCGCGTCGATTCAGGATCCCCCGCTGCCCACCAATCACGGGGATCTCTATCTCACACTTCCTCTGCTGGCGCAGTTTCCCCTGGGCAGCATCGGATCGAGCGGCGTGCTCGCCTTTCCGACCACCGTCCCCCTGTCGTGGCTCCCGGGAGAGGAGCATCCTTTTCAGGCTCTGGTGGGGCCCTGGGGTGGAAATTACACGCGGCTTACGAATCTGATGGTGCTCGTCGCCGAGTAAGATCGGCGGACAGGTCCGGATATTATTCATCGACATGTTGCTGATCATGGTAGAATATCATCAACAAAAGCCCATGTTAACCATCAGCGATCCGAATCGTTAGACCCTGATCGGGAGGAAGCACCCCCGGAGGAGCGAAGACCCATGTTCAAAGAAAGTGGAACGAAGATGAGAGTGTTCCGGAGCCGAGCCCGCCCGGACTCGGGCCAGGCGATCGCCGCCCTGCTCGTGGGTGTGGTGTCTGTTTTTGCGCTCCTATCCCTGTTTCTTTTCGAAACCGGCGGGAATCGAGCGATGGTCGGCGACGGTACATCCGGTCGGACCGACACTGAACGGTCGTGCCAGTCCTGCCACGATTCCGGTTCAGGTGAATCGGCCCGGTCCTGTCCATCGTCCCATCATTCCATGGTGCGTGGCGACGGGCTTCCGCCGCGCGCGCCCAACCAGTGGTTCTTTGCCGAGCGCGCCTTTCCCCAGGGTCGGATCCCGCGCGATCAATGGCTCGCGGCCAAGAGTCAAGCCGCGTCGATGAAAGCGCAGCGCAGCGGGCGGGCCGTGACGTGGACCCAGCGCGGACCGACCAACATCGGCGGCCGGATCACCGACATGGCTGTCGATCCGACCGACGAAAACACGGTTTATGCGGCCGCGGCCGAGGGCGGCGTGTTCCGCTCCTTCGATGGCGGGCAAAGCTGGACGCCTCTCTTCGACGACCAGCCGGCTCTCGCCGTCGGCGCGATCGCGATCGATCCGGTAAATCCGAACGTGATCTACGCCGGTACGGGCGAGGTGAATCCCGGCGGCGGCAGCGTGGCATACGGCGGGGTGGGTCTGTTCCGTTCTTCCGATCAAGGGGGCACGTGGACCCACCTCGGGCTCGACGAGACCGGCGCCATCGGCCGCATCGTGATCGATCCGACCAACTCGAACAGGATCTTCGTTGCCGCCATGGGGCAGCTCTGGGAGGACAACCCGGAACGGGGCGTCTACCGCACGACCGATGGGGGAGCAACGTGGACGCAGGTCCTCTATGTCAACGACCAGACCGGGTGCGTCGATCTGATCGAGCGTCCCGATGATCCCGACGTTCTCTACGCCGCCATGTGGCAGCGCTACCGCCGGCCCGAACGTTACACCTACGGCGGCCTGAGCTGTGCCGTTCACCGGAGCACGGACGGCGGTAACACGTGGTCGATCGTGGGCGGCGGCTTGCCCGGGCCGTCGTCGCAGGGCGGGAGGATCGGCCTCAGTCTCTGCAAGACCCAACCCGATGTGATGCACGCCATCTATGCCGACAAGACGGGCTACTTCGACGGCCTCTACCGATCGACGAACGGCGGCTACAACTGGACGCGCACCAATGACGGTTCGCTCTCCTACGTCTTCTCCTCGTACGGCTGGTGGTTCGGCAACGTGCGCACCCACCCTCTCGATCCGGACATGATCTATGTGCTCGGGCTTTACTTCTACAGGAGCACCAATGGCGGATCGTCCTACTCGGACGCCAGCGGCGGTATGCACGTCGACCACCACGGTCTCGATTTCGGTCCCGGTCTCAGCCCGGTCATCTACAATGGAAACGACGGCGGTGTCTATCGCTCGACCAACGGGGGCACGGCGTGGAGCAAGAAATACGATCTGCCCATCACCCAGGCCTACCGGATCGCCCTCGACGCGAACAATCCGAACGCACTCTACCTGGGCGCCCAGGACAACGGCACCTGTCGCACGCTGACCGGTTCCACCAGCGACTGGAGCTTGATCTACGGCGGCGATGGATTCCAGCCTCTCATTCACCCGACCAACTCGAACTATATCTGGGCGCTCTACCAGTACGGCGCCCTCGGATTCTCGAGCAACGGCGGGTACGGCTTTTCGAGCGCCACGAGCGGGATCGGCTACAGCGACCGGATGAACTGGAACTCTCCTCACGTTCAGGATCCGACCAACGTGAACCGCCGCTATTTCGGCACGAACAAGCTCTACAGGAGCACGAGCAACACGAGCTGGACCGCGATCAGCGGCGATCTGACCAACGGCCCGCACCAGGGCCAGTCGGGACAGGTCGACGGGATCCTTCACGCGATCGCTGTCTCTCCCCTCGACGGTGACGTGATCTGGACGGGCAGTGATGACGGCGTGGTGCACGTGACGACCGATGGCGGGTCCAACTGGACCGATGTGTCGGCCGGGCTTCCCGAGCGGTGGATCACGTCCGTGCGCACCGATCCCAACGTGCGGGAGACCGCGTACGTCACGATCTCCGGATTCCGCTGGGCCGAACCTCTGCCCCACGTCTTCAAGACAACCGATCTGGGGGCCACCTGGGTGTCGATCTCGGGGAATCTTCCCGAGGCGCCCGCAAACGATTTCGTTGCCGATCCGAACTTTCCGGGCCGCTTCTTCGTGGCCACGGATGTGGGCGTCTACGAAACGGCCGACGGCGGCACGACGTGGCACACCCTCGTTTCGAATCTGCCCAACGTGGTGATCACGTCGCTCGCTCTGGACGAACCGAATCGGGAGCTCTACGCCGGCACCTACGGCCGGAGCGTCTTTTCCTGCTCGATCGAACTGGGCACGATCACCGAGTACGGCGCGGGCCTGGCCGGCTCGGGCGGGTATGTGCCCGCTCTCGGTGCGACCGGATATCCGATCTCGGGCGGCGAAGTCACCTATTCGGTGACGAGCGGTCTCGGCGGCGCGCAGGCTTATGCTCTCGTCGGTCCGAGCCGCGCCAGCATCCCCTACATGGGCGGCACGATTTTGGTCTGGCCGCTGTTCAACACGATCCCCTTCACGCTCGACGGTTCTGCCGGCGTTCCGGGCGCGGGCTACAAGACGATCGAGACCACTCCCTACTTTTCGGGCCTTACCCTGCGCTATCAGGTTCTCATCGCCGACAACGGCGCGGTGCAAGGCGTGTCGATGACGAATGGATTGGAAATCGTTTTTCCCTGATCGGGATCGAGCGGATACCCAAAAATGAAGCGCGCATCGAGGGTGATCGATGCGCGCTTTTCACCTCGAGGCCGACTCCGAACCGAAGTCCTGCGTGGAGAGGCCTCATCCCTGTTTGCTGAAACCCCGGGAGCCCGCAGAAACATGCGGGCGCTTCGAATACCTGCCAAGGTTCTTTCTATGTCAACAGATTCGCGTTTCTGGTTGTTTCGTTGTTGCGGGCGTCCCGGTTGATGCGTCGCGTCTTGTTTTCAAGTACTCTATTGTAGGAGTCGTATGCCGGGTGGTAACGCCTTTGTGAACATTTTGAGAAAACGAATTAGGAACGGCGAAAGTTGATGTTGTTGTATTAATTACAATTTAATTAATAACAATTGAATTGTTGGCTGTGAAAACAGTTATTTTGACAGTCTTGACGAATTCTAGCAGCCGATTGTTGAAGCTTGCTTTGAAACCTTCTCAGTTGGCCAACTAGGAAATTCAATTTTGAGAATGCGAAACGATATAGTCCTCGATCTTGAGGGCTTTGTCTGGAGGCCCGATTTTTCCGAGCAATTTCGAAGATCTCTCCCAATATTCCACTGCCGTTGGGTCTTTTGGTGAACGAGAAAAGAGACCGTTCGCTGCGATAAGCGCCGGGCCGTAAGAGCCGGAGAAATATTCTACCTTTACACGACATCGACACGCGTCGAGATCATCAGGATATTGATGTTCCCATTCGGCAATAATCGTTCGGCAAAGATCAAATTCCTCAAGGCGTATCGCCAATTCTATGGCGTTTTTGGCTTGGTCAGGCCTCAATTTCCCCAGTCTAGCTAGCCTTTTGCATGATTCCATTGATCGCATTAGCATTTCTTTTTTGTGCGAGGACTCGCGAGAACCGGAAAGTGTCCATTGGCTTCTCATGGCTAGGTGCAACGCTCCCCGCTTGACGTCAAGCAAAGATGGAATCGCTGCAGCAAAACGAAAAGACTCCTCTGCTTCCTCCATACGATCCAGGTGGACAAGCAATACACCTCGAAAAAAATAGACTGTCCCTTCCGGATTAGTTTCAATCAATTTGTCGAGTTCAGCAAGGGCTAGTTTATCTGCCCTGAGATGGGAAAGGGTAATAACTCTAAGGAAACCTGAAACAACGTTAACCATGTATGTTGGTAAACAAAAAGGGAACAAGTCAATAGAAGTCCCATGGCTAACGTCGGAATTGTGATTGATTTCATGCGTCGAAATCCGAGACCATGTTTCAAAGAACTTGGGCAAGATGCGCTTGATCGTTTTTGTTTGTTCAGCTGTACCAGCAAGGTCGAGATTCTCACCCAGGCGGAACAACTCATCGAGCAATTGAAATAGAGATCTGAGATTTTCAATATCGCTTGATGTAAGTTGTTTTTCACAACGCGACAGTTCTGCTTCCACGGAAGAAAGGTCGTGGTTCAGTGCAAACAAAACTGCTTTGAGAATCCGTGGGCTCGGGCACTCCGGATAAAGTGCGCACCACAAGGAAAGCCCTTCTCTGGCTTCGTCCTGTCGGCCGAGTAAGATCAACGAAACCACCAACATCTTTCTGGCCTGCAGATGAAACGGATTAACCGACAAGCACTGTCGAAAAAAGTCGATCGCTTCTGGTGACGTTTCAGCAAGTAACCCTGATGCATAGAGTTCATCGTCACTCTCAAGTCCCGCAGACAGGGCCTCCTCCAGCATCCTTTTTGTTCGTGTGTGATCCGACCAATTGCGTTCTGTCGCGGCTCGCCAAAGAAGAATTTCTCCCCTGTGATTTTCAGCTTCTTTTTCTTTTTCGAGTTTTTCCAACTCCGCCAAGGCAAGATGACATTGATCCAGTTCTACCAACGCCTCTATCTTCCCAAGTCTGATCGTGGCTACGTTCTCTTCATCTTCTTGGATTGCTTTGTTGCTGTACTCCAAGACAGTGTTCCAATCGCCACGCTGGGCCGCAAAGCGGGTAAAGAAGTGTGTCGCCATCTTTTTCATTCGAGCACCCCTCTCTTCTGCTAGGTTGCGCTGGTGGTCCGCTTCCGCTTGGGCCGAGATTGCCTTGTCCCTTTCGTTTTCGGCGACTTCTCTTTGGTCGTCTGCATTCTTTTGGGCTGCAACAGCTATATCTCTTTCCAATCCGATCTGAATCCTGGCAGCTTCTTTTTGTCCGGCGATAATCCACGGTAATACGATCGTGAGTGCAAAGAGTGCGACCAGAGCCACTCCGGCCGAAACACTTACTACCGGATTGCTTTTTATACGTTTCCACACACGACCTCGAAGACTGATCGGAGTAGCCAGGATGACGTCGCCTGATAGGAATCGCTGAAGATCTTCCGCAAGTTCCCGCATGGACGAATACCGCCGCTCAGGTTGTTTCTCCATACATTTGAGACAAATCGTACTCAGGTCCACCGGCACTCTTGGATCGACTCTTTTCGGTTCGATGGGATCGATGGTAACTATTTTGCTGAGAATTTCGTGAGTCTTGCCTTCAAAGGGTCGCTTCAGAGTCAGAGTTTCGTAGAGAGTCACTCCCAGGGAGAATATATCGGTCCGATGATTTATTTGACCTCGCCGGCTTTTTACCTGCTCAGGTGACATGTAACTCGGTGTCCCCGCAACCGGATCGCCGGAGCGGGATACTCCGGGTGATTCTTCAAACTTCGCCAATCCGAAATCGGTTAGCTTGGGACGGCCGTCCTCGGTCAATAAAATATTCGACGGTTTGACGTCACGGTGAATGACTCCGGAGTCGTGAGCATGCTGCAAGGCACTGGCGATCTCGGCAAAAATTTTCGCCACCTTCCGGAAATGGCCACGGTGAAAATCGCCTCCCGCCTCTAACCCAACGATCTTCCGGGCGAGCGTAAAGCCGTCATTTACCAGTTCCTGGGCGATGAAGTAATTCCCCCTGTCCTCGCCAACGGCATATACCGACACAATGCCGGGATGACTCTGCCTGCCGCAGGCTTCACCCTCCCGAAGGAATCTCTTTACTGAGCGTTCAGAAATGGAAAAGCACGAAGGAAGTACCTTTAACGCGACAAGTCGTTTTAGCGAGATCTGCTCCGCCTCATAGACCGTTCCCATTCCCCCTGAGCCGATTTTTTTTTGGATTCGAAAGTCACCAAGAATCGTCTTTTCTGTTGTTATGTCCGGATCTACTTCGACAGGATCTAGGTTTTCGTAATCAGAAGGATCATCATGGTCAAGGTCCTCAAGAAAGGACCTTCCGCGCTCTGCCGCCTCAACGAGTTCTTTGATTTGATTCAACAGGCCGTGGTGCCCCGAGCACTCCTTTTCGAGAAATTGTTTTCTGTCCACCCTTTTGAGATTCATAGCTCTGTCGAGCAATTCGGCTATGCGATCCATGTCTTCGTTAGGCATCGCCGCATGTCCTTTCCATCTCGTGAAAGACTTTAGTTTTGATGTAACCCCAATAGGTTTTGACCTTTCTCGCCGAGATGCCAATTTTTTCTCCGATCTCTTTGAATGTGCGGTTTTCAAAGAACCGCAGAACAAAAATCTTGCGCAGCATTTCGTTTTCCTTCAGTGGTCTCAACTTGTGAACGGCTTTGATGAACAGATCGAGATGATCAAGCAGTGAACTTGCCGCGTCCGTCTTTGCAGATAGATCGTCCCCCGCCTCTACCCGTTTTCCGCCTTGACCTTCGAGCCGCCGTCCTCTTTTTCGGGCATAATCGATCAGCAAATGTTTAAAAGCGGTCTGGACATACGCGAAGAAGTGTCCTCGGTTTTTCCAATTCTTGATTTTCTTTGCCTCAAGAGACTGGCAGAGTTCACCAACAAGATCTGTTGGCGATAAAGTATGCCCCAAACGCTCCCTTCGCATGAACTCACCGGCGGTTTTGCGAAGTTCCGGATACACAAGCTCAAAGAGTTCGTTCCACGCGTCACGGCCACCTTCTGCCACGGCACGAAGTAGAATCGTAACGTCTCTGGGATTTTCACACATGTTTGAATCACCTCGGAAAGAGATCTGTTGACATCTATTAATTCCCCAGGGAGTCCAAACTCCAGTACACCAGAATTCTAAGAGGAAGGCTCAAACGCTTCAACAGGCATCTGTTAACCGGACAGTAGAACGGGTGCCTTTTCTCCATTTCTCAGCGTTGACGCATAGCCGAATGGAATTAGAGGAATTTATGAAGTCGCCGCCGACAACCTTCGAGCAGCAGAGATAATTCTCATTTTTCCTGTCCCTGACCTCTCGTTGTTTCGCGGATACGAGTAGAGGGACGGTGAGATCGTCCCTGTAACTCGAATAAACGCAGAAATGATTTTGCGTTTAGTTGGTTTATCTCATCGACAGGAGGATAGTCATGAAATCCAAAACCCTTACGTTCTTGTTACTGGCCTTTTTTATCATCCCGACGATCGCACTCTCACAGGCTACCTGGTATGTACACGAAGATAATGCTACCGGGCCTTGGGATGGTACTCGCAAACACCCTTTCCAGAAAATTTGCGATGCCTTCGATTCTGCAGGCGACGGAGATCTCGTTTATGTGTTGGAGGGTACATATGTAGAAAAATTGGACTATTGCGGAAGGAGGATCGATGTTCGAACAGAGGCTGGAGTTCAAGTCTTTGGAATGATTCTTGGTTTCGGATCGAGCTATGGATCGATGTGGTCCCTCCCCCGGAATCCGCAGTTGCGTGAGCCCCCGGGAGGTTGGGGCGGTACGAATCCCAGAACAGGCGCCGGCAATCCGGGAATGCCAGGTTGGTGGCCGGGTAACGGGAACTGGCCTCATGGCGGTCCGGGCGGTCCGGCGAGACCAGGCAGCAATATGCCGGGAGGGAAAGGTGGGGATGGTGATTACAATCCCAACGGCCCCGGTGGAAACGGTGGTGGCGGAGGAGCAGGTGATGGCACCGCAAAAGGAGGAGACGGGGGTGAAGCCGGCGGCTCCGGCAACAGCGATGGCGGTGCCGGTGGCGGTGGCGGTGCTGGCGGAAACGATGGTGGTGAAGGCGGTGCCGGCGGCAAGGGCGGCGAAGGAGGTGGTAACGGAAACGGCGGCGGCGGCGGTGGCGGCGGCGGCGGTGGCCGAAAAGGTGGCAACGGCGGCAAGGGTGGAAACGGGGGGGAATCAGGTAATGGCACCGGCAACGGCGGTGGCGGCGGAGGCGGCGGCGGCGGCGGTACCGGTGGCGGCGGAGGCGGCGGCAGCGGCAGTGGTGGAAAAGCCAAGGGTGGTGGCAATGGCGGGAGTGCCGGCCACGGTGGCGAAGGAGGTTCTTCAAACGCACCGGGTGACGGTGGCGACGGTGGAAGCCCCAACGGTGGCGGTGGCGGCGGTGGGGCGTAATCCGGAAGCTAGGTGAAGGACTCAAATTGTCGCGGAAATAATTGAGAACAACGAAACGACCTCAACTGAATTTGTTGAGGTCGTTATCTTTATCTAAGTTCATTTATTCACGATATCGTTGTCGTGCGAATTCCTGCTGCCTTTTTCTCCCGCTGAAAACAAACCCCGTGCTTTTGACCGCCGCGAGCGGCTATACTTCCGGCCACGCACATTTTTCGAAAGGAGTGGAGAAGCCAATGAGACCCCACCATGTCGATCACGCGCTCTGCGACCTCTGCGGACTCTGCGTCACGATCTGCGGCCGCGGCATCTACGAGGAAAGGAACGGCCGGATGGAGTACGCGCCCGGGGAGAGGTGTATCGACTGCGGCCACTGCATGGCGATCTGTCCCCACGACGCTCTGGTATACGAGGATGGCACGCTGCCGCCGGCGACGAATCGGGACCTGCTCCCCGCGCCCGACAGCCTGCTCCACTTCTTTCGCGCGCGGCGTTCGACGCGGCGTTTCAAGAAGGAGATACCTTCCAGGGAGATCATCGAAAAGCTGATCGAGGCGGTGCGTTTTGCGCCGACCGGAACCAACCGGCAGGCGGTCAAGCTGTCGATCGTCACCGATCAGGATCTGATCGAGCGCCTGCGCAAGGCGATCATGAAGCGCTACGGCGATTACGAACGCCACCTCTCCAACCCGGTCAAACGATTCTTCCTGAGCCTCTTCGTGGATCGCCGTCTGGGGAGCCCCGGCTTGCGGGGTTTTCTGAAGAGCTTCATGGACTCATGGCGCGATGGCCGGGATGTGCTCTTTCACGAGGCGCCCCTCCTCGTCTTCGTCCACACCGGGCCCGAAGCGTCGACGCCCAAGGACGACTGCTGCATCGCGCTGCACCAGATGACGCTCTACGCCGAGCGGCTCGGTCTCGGCTCCTGCCTGCTCGGCACGGCAGAGGCGGCCCTGGCCAGGACGCGCGCGTTGAACGACCTGATCGGGGTGCCGCGCGCGAGACGGGTCATGGCCGCGGCCTGCTTCGGCTATCCGGCCGTGCGTTTCAAGCGTCTCGCCGAACGCAAACCGGTCGACGTGCGCTGGATCTGAACGATCACATAATCCGCCGCGCTTTGTCCACGATTCTGTCGTGGTCGAACGCCATTGGCGGCAGATCGTCGATCCCGAACCAGCGCGCCTGCGCGGCGTCGGTTCCGGCCTGCGGCGGAAGGCACTCGTCGAGCCTGGCCAGGAAAGCGACGGTGATCGTCCGGCCCCGCGGGTCGCGGCCGACCGTGCCGAAGGCGGCGATCTGTATCAGGTCGGCGGCGCCGATCCCGGTCTCCTCGCGGAGCTCGCGCGCCGCGCTCTGCTCCAGTTCCTCGTCGAGGCGGATGAATCCTCCGGGCAGCGCCCACTGCCCCTTGAACGGCTCCTCGCCGCGGCGGATGAGAAGAACGTTGGTGCCGGCCGCGCCGGGCGCGATCGCCACGATGTCGACCGTCACCATGGGGCGCGGATAATCGTATGTGTAGGCCATGCCGTCCCTCCGGGTTGCATCGCGTGAACTGGGAGATATTATGAGGCAGCCGGGCGATGAAGTCCAAGCCCGGCCCCGATCTCGTTTCCCGTCGAAAGGAGCGTCATGAACGGTACGCGCGCCCATGAGCAGGCCCGGGCCTTCGATCTCTCGGTGCGCGCGGCATGGCTGCTCGTGGCGTTCTTCTGTGCGGCGAGCCTCGCGATCCGGATTGCCTACTGGCTCGAACTTCAAGCGAGCGACATCCACGTGCTCCTTTTTTCCGAATCGCTCGACTCCTTCATCTACCACGACTGGGCGCAGCGGATCGCGGCGGGCGATCTCCTTCTCGGCGACAAGCTCTTCACCCTGTCGCCCTTTTACAGCTATGTCCTGGCACTCGTCTATCTCGTGACCGGACCGGGCATGTTTGCGGCCATCCTGGTGCAGCTCCTGCTGGGCGTTGCGGGCGTCGCGCTCATGTACGCTGCCGGCAGCGCTCTCTTCAACAGACTGACCGGGGTTCTGGCGGCCGGGCTGACCGCCTTCTACGGCTATTATCTGCTCGTCGAGGGACTGCTCCTGTCCGAGGCGTTCCTGCCCGTGGCCACGGCGTTTTTTCTCTTCTGGACGGCGCGCGCCATGAAACAGTCGAAGCTGTGGCACTTCGCCCTGTCCGGACTGCTCCTCGGGTTTCTATTCTCGATCCGGCCCCAGTACTTTCTGGTAGTGATACTCCTGCCTCTCTTCGGTTTGATCCTGGCGGGCCGCCGGAGCCGCCCCGACCTGCCCGATCGCAAGACCATGGCGCGCCGGCTCGCGTGCGGTGCGCTCGGCGCCGCTCTCATGGTGGCGCCCCTGGCGATCAGGAATTTTGCCGCCACCGGCGAACCGGTCCTGCTCACGTCGGCAGGGGGCGTCAACTTTTACATCGGCAACGGCCCCGACGCCACGGGAACGTGGTTGGTGCCGCACGGATTCCGCATGACCCAGGCAGGCATGTTCGAGGATTTTGCGCGGGCTGCCGGAGGCACCGAGTTCGAAGCTGCCCACTCGGCCCACTGGTTCAAGAAGGGGCTCGAGGCGATCGCCGACGATCCCTTGCGCTGGCTGCGGATCATGGGCCGCAAGGCGGCGCTCTTCTGGAACAAATTCGAGGTGCCCGTCAACTTCGACATCTCCCTCTTCGAGAAGCACCTTTCGAGCACACGCTTCGCCTTCATACCCTTCTTCGCAGTGGGGGCGCTCGGACTGCTCGGCATGGTGCTCGCCTTGCAAGGCCGGCGCGCGGGGTGGCTGCTCGTCGTCCTTCTCGGATACTTCGCGGGAATGATCCTCTTCTTCGTCAGCGCCCGCTATCGCGTGGCCGCGCTGCCCTGCATCATCCTTTTCGCCGCCTTCGGCACGGAGCGGGTTCTGGCAATGGTACGCACCAGGAAGTGGGGCTCGCTGGCGACGTCGGGCGTTGTGCTCCTCCTGGCTCTCGTGCTCACCCTCTGGAACCTGGCGCCGCCCGTTGCCGCGGCGAGCCAGGCGAACCAGTACCGTTACATGGCCTATCACTTCGGCCGGAACGGCGACATCGCGCGCGCCGAGAAGTGGGCGCGCGAGGCGATGCGCGTCGAGCCGAACAATCCCGAAAGCTGGGCCACGTTGATCATGGCTCTCTTCGACTCACGCCGCCTCGTCGAGGCGGAGCGCGCGGCGCTCCAGGCCTTGAAGATCGCTCCCGAACACCCGGGCCTCTGGATGCTTTACGGCACCGTTCTCGAAGGGGCGGGGAGGAAGGACGCCGCACGGAAAGCGTTCGACAAAGCCAGGTCGCTGGGTGGTCCGAATCAGAACCGTTGACGGAGCGGGCCGATCACTCCACAACGAGAGCCATCGGATTGGTGAGCCGGGTCAGCGGGCCGCCCCAGGGACCGGCAAGCCCCTGGAGAAAGCACTCTTCGCCCGCGTTCCACCCCGCCGGTATCGTCGCGGTCACGGCGAGCACGCCGTTGCCCGGAACGGAGCCGATCCATCCGTACCACAGGGGCGGCCAGGGAAGGTAGAAATCTCCATGAATCGTGGGCAAAGGCGCGCCCATGATTTCCCTGTCGAAGGCGATCATCGCGGGCGCTGCCGGGTAACCCACGATCTTGAGCTCGACCGCGCCGCCCGGAACCGGATCGCCCACACCATAGAGATGATAGTGGTATTCGTCCGCCCCAATGTCTGCGGCGCCGAGCAGACCGCGGGGATCGCCCTCGAAGTCGCTCGTCGGAAGACCGGGCGCCGCGTCGTCCCCGGCGTTGCGGCACGGCGAATCCCAGGTCAGGTGGCAGTCACCGCCGGCCCGATCCACGAGGAGCGGGTCCGCGTCGATCATGCCGGCGCCGAGATTGAGGGCGCTGCCCGGATCGACGAAAACGGAGCCCTGCCCGCCTTCGAGGTCGGAGTAGCTCATGTCGATCGTGGAAGGGTAGGTCGAGAAGCCCAGCCAGACTTCGGGCCCCTCGGCCGCGGCGTTGCCGGAGAGCACGGTGTTCGTCACGGTGGCCGAAGCATAGGCGAAGTAGATCCCGCCTCCATGGGCGGCGGTGTTGTCGACGATGGTGTTGTTCGTGATCGTGATGGAAGCGTAGTTGCCGTAGATCCCCCCGCCCTTGTCGGCCCAGTTGCGCGCGATGATGTTGTTCGCGATCACCGGGTATGCGTCGACGAACACGATGCCGCCGCCCCATCCGGCGATCGGCGCCGTGGCCGCATTGAGAGAGATTTCGTTGTTCTCGATGGTGGGGGATGAGGAATTGCACATGATACCGCCGGCCTGGTAGGTGGCCGTATTCGAGGTGACGGTGTTGTCCGCGATGCGCGCATCGGACAGCCAGCAGTAGATACCGCCCCCGAAGTCGACGACCGCATTGTCCCTGATCGTATTCCGCGTGATCTCCGCCGCGCAGTGGGAGTCGAGGAAGATGCCGCCTCCTTTCTGCCCGGAATTCTCCTCGATGATGTTGTTCGAGATAATCGGCGAGGACCGATCGTAACAGAAGATTCCCCCGCCGTAGTGGATGGCCTCGTTGTTAAAGATGATGTTGTTCGTGATCGTGGGTGAAGATTCGTACCAGCAGCCGATGCCGCCGCCGCAGTAATAGCCCCACAGCCCGATCGGGGCCTTTCCGTTGGTGAGACTGAATCCGTTGATGACCGAATCGAGCCCCTCACCGTTCTCGAAGGACACGACCCGTCCGGCCCGGCGTCCGTCCACCACCGTGACGAACGGACCGAGCTCGCTCGTCACGGTGATCGCCTTGCCATTGAAGTCGAGGTTCTCGGGGTAAGTCCCCGGACGAACGATCACCGTGTCGCCCTGGGAGGCGGCAGAGATGGCGTCCTGGATCGCGGTAAAATCGTCGGGAACGTAGATCGTGTCGGAAGAGCCCTGGATGTGAAGAAGAGAGAGGAAGATGACAAGACTCGCGAGCCGCATGACGACCCTCCTTCCGGCGTGTGAAGTGCCTGTGATCCCTGAATCGTTTCACGGATTGGATATAGACGGAGTGCTGACCGTTGTATCCCCGATTGCCCGGATTCGGGACGATTTGTTCCGGCTGCCGCGTCGCCGTTCGGGCAAAGGAATTTCCAAGCGCCGAAGGAAACGCCGGGTCAGGGAAAATATTGATTTCTTTGAACAATTTGGCGCGACCCGCGCGTTCTTCCTTCTACAGAAAAACGTATTGGATGGAGACAAAACCGCATTTAGGGGAGAACACATCAAGGAGGTACCGTGCGCTCATACATCATCAAATCGATCGTCTGGACGAGCCTTTTCCTGATCCTCACCGCCCTTGCCACTGGTCAAGGGCGTTTTTCTTCCGGTCCGGCCGGGCCGGCAAAGCCGAGCGCGGCGCAGCTCATTTTCGCGGACAAGTCTTTTTTCGTGAGAGACCTGACCCCGAACGACGACCCGGCCGATCCCGGCTATCTGCCCGCGTCGGCATCGAACGTGATCACCGGTCCGAGCTTCGAGGGGAGCGGCATCGCGCCCTGGTTCGGATACGGGGCCGCGTCCTTTTCCCACGAGGACGATCCGGCATCGGCCTTTGACGGGGACAGGTTTCTCAAAGTGAACTACGCGAGCGGCCAGATGTCGGGTGTGGCGCAGGAGATCGACATGGCCCTCCACGGCCTCGCGCCCGGTGACCGCGTGATCGTCTCCGCCGCGGTCCGGATCAGCACGGGATTCTACGCCTACAGGTGGCAGGGCGGCGAGGTCACCGTTGAGGTCGTGTGGAAGGACGGCCTTGGCCAGGTGATCGACAGCTCCGCGATCCTTGCGCTCGGGCCGTACAGGGGCTGGACCGAACTGGCAAACCTCTACACCGCGCCGGCCGATTCCGCCTTCATCGAGGTGAGGCTCATCGTCGATGACATCCCTTCCTTTGACGGCCTCGGTCCAATGAGCGGCGACTACTTCGCCGAGTTCGACGCCGTCTGCGTCTACGAAGAAGTGGCGCCTACCTGGCTCGAAAGGATCGGGCGCACGAAATGGGCGTCGACCGACTACGAGGTGGCTGTCACGCTCGAGTCGATCGCCGACGGGGTCCGCATTCAGGGTGTGCTCAAGAACAAGAGCACTCTCCGGCGGGCGCTCGACTTCGGTTTTTCGGCGCTCCCTCTCGAGAGCGCCGCACCCACGTGGCACCACGGTTTCTTGAGCCGCCAAAAGGCGGAGCCCGACACCGGCCTCTACGTCGATGCCGAGCCGATCGATCCCTTTTCCAACTGGCCTGTCCATTCCCACTATCCTTTCAGCGCCCTCGAGGAGGCGGACGGCACGGTCCACTCCCTCGGAATGCGGCTCGATCAGCCGAGGGTGTGCCGCATTCTGTACGACTCGGACGGACGGTACGATGCGCGGAGGCGACACATCATGGAGTTCCCCGTGGGGCTTCTCGCGAGCGGGGAGACCGGTTATGTCGATTTCGGATTCTCCATCGACTCGGTCCGCCTCGCGGTGGATCCGGGGATGAATAGAGGATTCCGGGCCGCGGCTGAAAGTTACCTCGACCGCTACGCGAGCCTGATCGAGCCGCCGTCCCAGATCGAAGCCGGCGCAGTGGGGAGCACGCCCGAAAGTGAATGGTGGAACCTCTGGCACGATCATCACGAGAAGATGGGGGTGCGCGTCTTCCAGACGGGGAACAAGCTTCATGTCGAAACCTACGGGGACGACTACCAGATCCTTTTCTACACCAATCCCTGGAGGCTCGGATTCCCCTTTTCCTATCCCGGTGTTCCTGAGATCACATGTCTCGATTACACCGACGAACTCGGTTCATCGGACGTGGCCATCATGGAGTTCCACGATGCCTGGCTCGACTTCCGGTACGATGATCCCTCCAACGTGGGCGACAATGTCATGCACGGCAAGAACAACTCGGCCATGTGCGCACAGGGGGTGCGGAACGAGCCCGGCCTCGAGTCCCGCCTTCTGACCGAAGATATCCGTCCCGCCGACGGCGTCGATCACCTGCACTTGGCCGTGAACCTGAATCCGGCCGTGCCCGTGCCCACGGCCGGTTACTGGGAACTCAATGCCGCGATTGCGTATACCGAACTCGTCGATGAGAGGTATGAGTCTCCCGACGACCATGACTACGCCGGACAGTCCGCCGACCTGTACATGAAGCACAACCGCCATCTCGACTTCAAGGAGGAGAACATCGCCTGCGCCAATCCCTACGGACTCGTCTATTCCCTGGGCGCCCTGGCGCCCGCGGCGTGGGGAGGTCTTTCGAACGTGCTCTACCTTTCCCACATGAGGCAGCATCTGATCGACAACTGGACCATGCCCGATCCGGTCGGGCAGGCGATGTCGGCCAACGTGACGATCGACTTCGGGCACACGGCCATGGCCATGCCCTACCTCGATCTGGCCGGTTTCGAGTCGAGCGTGCTGAGCAATCCGCTCAAGGATTTCAACGCGGCTCCCGAACAGCAGGCCTTCCGGCGGTTCGTCATGAACCAGCGCTCCATGACGCGCGTCTACTGTCCGATCGATCCCGGCCTCGTGTACGAGGGCCGCCCGATCACCGACTTTTTCAAGAACGACGAGGACAACATCAAACAGGTCTTCGAGGAGCTCTCGTCGATCGCGGTCTTCTACGGCTTCTACCCGGGATTCTACAAGACCTACTACAGCCTCGGCTACATCGATGAGACACTGGCCGGGATTCTGGCCGACGTGGTGAATCCCTTCGTCGTCATCCTCGATGAGCTGACCGCGGCCGGCTGGGAGCCGGCAACAGAGGCCTTCTCCTCGAACGAGAACGTCTGGATCGAGCGGTACGGTCCGGCCGACGCGGGGAGCGAGGTGCACTTCACCGTGCTGAACAACCCGAACCACACCACCGAGAACGAGGAGAGCTGGCTCTTCGATCTGACCACACCTGTCGACGATGAGGACCTCACCGTGACGATCGATTCGGTCCACGCCCTCGGCGTCGTGTGCAATCCGTTCTTGAGGATCCGGGTGAGCAACAGCGTCTCGGGGTTTGATCTCGACGATCTCTTCTACCCCGACTTCGTGAACGGCTTTTGCGGCTTTTCGGCCCAGAGGACCGGATCGCTGGGAGACACGCTCTCGATCGTTGCAGCCTCGGGCGGCGATTTCACCATCGATGCCAGAGATCTCTACACCTTCACTCTCGACGGAAGCCTGACCGTGGACAACGACAGGACCGCCCCGGGTTCGTCGCGCGACGACACGCCCTATTTCGAGTTCACCGGAAACATGTGGAGCGACCTTCTCGCCTCGGGGGAGGAGGGCGATGCGATCGTGTCGGCGGGGATCCCCGTCATCGAACCCACGGCGACCTGCTACTGGCGCCTTTCCGAGCCGGGCAACTACGAGGTGGAGGTGATCTGGCCCGACCTCAAGACCGACATGGCCGAGGCCAAGTACGAGGTCTATCTCGACGGTGTGCTCCAGGGCTCGACGGTTCTCGACCAGAACAGCAATCCAGGCACCTGGCAGAACCTCGGTCTCACCGTGAATGTGACCGGCCAGGGAACGGTGGACAAAACGATCGAACTCGTCCTGTCCTATTCCGACCTGACCTACACCGGCTCGCTCGTGGCGGATGCCGCCAGGCTGAAGAAGTAAAACGCAAAGCGCGCGTTGGAAACGCAAAGCGCGCGTTGGAAACGCAAAGCGC
>CAZUHB010000046.1:0-10832 GCA_964620445.1 uncultured Phycisphaerales bacterium | reverse complement strand
AAACGCAAAGCGCGCGTTGGAAACGCAAAGCGCGCGTTGGAAACGCAAAGCGCTCAACAAGAGCCGCCTCCCGGGTCCGTGCCGGGGCGCGGCTCTTTTTTTTGACCGCGGGGAATAGCGCGCCCTGAGAAACAGTCTCTTATATAAATATGTAGAAAAGTTATCGTTGGGAGATCGGCGGATATATCTGATCGGCAGCATTCGAATCGTTCGGTTCAGAGGTTTGTCATGAACTGTTTCAAAATCCCGGTGTGTTGTATCGTTTCCGCACTCTTCGCTCTTCTCGCAGCCTTCGATTGTGCTTCCGCTGAAGATGCCATCGAGGCGCGGGTCTACAAAATATTCAACGACGTGGACGAGCTCGAAGAGCTGGAGAAGCTGCGGTCGCTCGAATTCCTGGCGGCCTTGACTGATGAGGAACTGGCTGAGATCTACGCGAAACGCGCTGTTCAGGGCGGTCTTCCCCTCGAGCTCGCTTTGAAGAAAGTCAAGACGGACCGCCGGCAAATAGTAAAGAGACCGGGCTACCTGAGTGATGAGGACCGACGGTTTTTTCAGCAGAAGCACACGGAATTTGTCGACGAACTGGTATCTCTCGGCCCGGGTGCCGTCCCTTTTCTGATTTCCTGGTTCGGCGGCAGAGCCGAGTCGGTTCGGCACCAGTGGCTCGCAAGCCGGGCCATTGTGAAAATCGGCTCGGATGGCGTCCCTTTCCTCCTGAAAGCGGCGAGGAGCGGCGATTTGCAATTGCAGGACAAGATCGCCGAGGCCTTGAGTCGGATCGGCGATCCGCGTGCCGCGGGATTTTTTCTCTCTCTTCTCGAAAGCGGAAGCGGATCTTCGAAGCGGTTTGCC
This sequence comes from uncultured Phycisphaerales bacterium, assembly GCA_964620445.1. Classification (GTDB taxonomy): domain Bacteria; phylum Planctomycetota; class B15-G4; order B15-G4; family CAYZWU01; genus CAZUHB01. The sequence continues at coordinate 9,977 of CAZUHB010000046.1, read as the reverse complement.
ATGGAAGGCCTCGTCGAGCTGGGACCGGACATCGTGGGAAAGCAAACGCTTCGCACGATTCTCGTCGACACTGTCAAGAGTCCCGGTCAAGGTGCTGGTGATCCCACTCTGCATCTTGCTGCTTTGAGAGGGATTATCGTACTGGGTGCGGATATCATGGCGCAGCAAGATCTCAACTCTCTTCTGATCGCTCAACTCGAGGGGAGCGGTATCAGCGAAGCAATCAGGGGGCTCCACAGGTTCGGTGAGGAGACGGCAATCGCTCCTCTCGAGGTCGTTCAACGCCACTGGCCGGGCGGGGGGAAAGCGGACTTGAAAGTTCAGGCTGGCGGTGCCATCAATGCCATACTGGAGCGGGCAGGAAAACCGAAGAGAACATCACCGGCCGACAACGTGCACACGAGAGATCTCCCCACTTTCGATGATCTCAGCCTCGCGGCGCAGTGTTCGAATAGGGCCATACGGAAGATGGCTTTCAGATGGATCCGGCGATTCAAAGACGATCGTACGACGCTCTTTCTGATCGAGAGAGCCAACCTGGAGCTGGATCCCAGGATTCTTGATGATATCTTCTATACCCTATCGATAGTCATTCTGTCGGCGAAAGATGACTCCGAGACGTCCGTCACTCCTCGCGTTTTGCAGAAAGCATTCGATTGTACCCTGACATTGGCTGAGAACGCTTCATCAACCGCTGCGCGAAATGCGGCGATCAGCAGCTCGCAGACCATGCTGAAGGTGGCGGCCGATATCGATCTTCCCCTCGAGGGTTTCGGCCGCATGAAAAATCTTTTCCTCAAACTCCTCGCCCCGGAAGAAGAATTCTCGGCAATGGACTACTCTCTGATAGGTACGATCGGATCCCCGCGAGGTGCTTTTCACGGCGGCTGGACCGACGAGGAGCTGGTCCGGCTCAGACGGGAGCTGTATCCCCTGCTCGACTCTCCCACTCCCAACTCCGGGCTCATCGAGTGCCTGGGATGGATCGGCGAAAACAGCCTCACACCCCGTTTCATCGAGTTGCTTGAGCACGAAGATGAAAAGGTCCGCAGATTCTCGGCATGGTCTCTGGGAAATCTCGGCGATCCCGAAGCGCTCCCCGCGCTGAATACTCTAGCGGAAACGGATCCCTGTCAGAGTCACGACGGAAAGTATATCGTGCGCGATGCGGCGAGACGGGCGATCGGGAAGATCGAATCCGGGCAACACGAATAGCTCCTCCATTCCACGGCGCCTACCCGAGTGTTGAAATGTCTTTGACCGTGCTATTATGAAATCCGTCCAATCATTGTTCCCAGGACTTTCGCCTCGAGGAAATTACATACCATGACAGTCACGACCTTCCTTCGCATCACGATCCTGGCGGCCGCGTTGATCCTGAACACCGCGCCGGCTCCGGCCCAGAACGCCCCGCGGGGCGAGTTCGACAGCCACGCTCTCAACGTACCGGCCGACGTCGTCTGGGAGCGGGGCGCGCCCGGCTTCGGGCTCACCTATCGCGGCGGCAAGATCTTCGACGCGGAGCTGCTTCTTCGCGACGGGGAAGGGTGGCGTGCCGTCCACCGCGGCGAGGTGGCGGTGGAAGCATTCTCCACCGGAAGGAAAAAGATCGAGCAGTGCATCGCTCTCACCGCCAGGGACGGGCAGGAGCTGCTCCTGCGCGGGACGGTCTTCGGCGGCGCCGAGGCTCTTGCCGCCGAAACCGGGTCGGACGCGCAAAAACGTTTCCCCCTGATTCGCACCGCCGCGGGCCGCAGCCGCTCCTTGCGCAACAATGCCGTCTACGACCGGACCTGCGACTGGGTGCTGATCGGCCCCGGGGACGGCCGCACCACGATCGAACCGGTCGGACCCGATGGCGCGGAGCGCCGTTTTTCGTGGTCGAGCCGCGGCCGGTCGATCGAACTCTTCTTCCGGCCGCTCTTCTATCAGCGCCACAAGAACCTTCCCCACTACGAGCCATGGACCTACCCCATGTGGAAGGGGTCGATCGCGGGCTGGTGTTCGTGGTGGGCCTACCGCCGCGGCTTCGACCAGCAAACCCTCGAGAAGGTGGTCCGGATCTTCGCCGATCAGAACCTGGCCGACTTCGGCTACAGGTACATCCAGATCGACGACACCTTTCAGACTTCGATGGGATTGGCCGACGGGTGGTTGCAGTGGGACAAAAAGAAGTTCCCCGGCGGCGCGGCCGGCGCGGTGCGCACCATCAGAGAAGCCGGTTACGAGCCGGGGATCTGGGTCTACTCGGCGTTTCATGACGAGGAAGCGGCGCGAGCCCATCCCGACTGGTTCGTGCGCAACGGTGAGGGCGGGCTGTTCAAGGGGCCGTGGGTGGGCTACGGAATCGACGGGAACAATGCCGGCGCGGTCGACGCGGTGGTGCGCGCCACGGAGCGGGGATTCCGGGACCTCGGATTTCGTTATGTCAAGGTCGACTCGCTGCGCCACCTGCTCTACGACTCCTATCACCACGCCCTCAAACATCTCGCTGCCCAGGGAGCGGGACCTGCCGACACCTTCCGCCGCTACCTCGGCGCCGTGCGCGAGGAGCTCGGACGGGACATCTTCGTCCTCTCCTGCTGGGGGGTGCTTCCCGAGGCGATCGGTATCGCCGATGCGTGCCGCCTCGGCGGCGACGGATTCGGACCGGCCACGCTGCAGCAGTACAACTCGTGGAACGGCATCGTGTGGCGCAACGATCCAGACCACTGCGACATCCTGCCGACACACAAGCCGAAGGAGAAGGGCAACGTGATCGAGGTCGAGGGTGTCGAGGCGATTCCGACCGATGCGATCCAGCGCCCCTGTCTCGTGTCGATGGCGAGCGGCATGCTCATGCTCAGCGACCGCGCCGAGGTCTACGCCGACGCCCGCAATCTCGAAGGCATCAAACGCAGCGCGCCGGTCGTCTTCACCGTACCCGGCCAGCTCTACGACTTCGACCCGCGCAAGACCGACAAGATCATCGCCATGAAACGCACGGAGATTCTCGACGGCGGCCCGCCCAGCCCGATCGATGCCGACCAGCATGGCGAGGTCTGCGCCTGGTGGATGATGGAGGTCGAGCGTCCTTTCGAATACTGGACCGTTCTGGCCCACTTCAACTGGGAGCAAAAAACGCTTGCTCCCACCGAGGTGAAGATGAGCGACCTCGGCCTCCCGTCGGATCGGGAGTACCTCGTCTACGAGTTCTGGACCAAGGAATTCCTCGGCCCAAGGAAAGGGAGTTTTGACGTTGCGGCTCTCGAACCGGGCGGGACGCAGATCTTCGTCTTGCGCGAGCGGCTCGACCGGCCTCAGCTTCTCTCCACGTCGCGGCACATCACGCAGGGAGCGATCGACGTGCTGCAACTGGAGTGGGACGCCGAGCGGAAGGTCCTCTCCGGCCGCGGCGCCGTGGTCAAGGGCGATCGATACGAAGCGACCGTTCACGTGCCTGCCGGATTCGAGGCCGAATCCGCTCAGATCGACGGAGCCGCCGCCGAATTCAGCTCTGACGGTCCGCTCGTCCGGATCGCTGTCTCGCCGAAAGCCACCGGGTCGTTCAGCTGGACGTTGCGATTCAAGAAGTGATTCCTCTGACATGTGCCGGGGCGCGGCTTGCGTGCGTCGAACCCCGTTCTTCAGCGCACCCTCATCCGGATCAGTCCGCGCACCCGTCCATCGAATCGATGATGCCCACCACCATCGACCGCACCGGAGCGAGCGGATCGTTCAGGACCTGGCGCGAACCATTCCCTTCGTCGAGAACGAGAACGGTCTCCCCGTCGCCGGCACCGACCGCGTCGAGGGCGATGATGTAGCCGCCTGTCGGTTTCTGCTCCCTGTCGAGCCTGTCGATCACGAGGATCTTCTTGTGCGCCATGGAGGCGTGGTGGATGGTGGAATAGATGCAGCCCGTGACACGGCCGATGATCATGGTTACGCTCCCCCGTCGACGTTTTCGACTCCATCGACGATTTCGACTCCGTCGACGATTTCGACTCCGTCGACGATGCCAATGATCGCGTGGTCGACAGGCACGAACCAGGGATCGAGCGCCAGCGCCGCCTCGCGGCTCGCTTCCCAGTAGATCAGCTCGCCCGGTCCTGCCATGCGCGTCGAGTCGGCGCAGACGATCGGCGCATCCTCCGCCTCGCCCCTCTTGTCGAGCGGCTGCACCCAGAGCAACGGAACACCCTCGAGTCCTTCGTAGACCACGGCAGGGACGACCGTGCCGATTACCCGTCCGAGATACATGATTCACCCCTCGATTTCTCGACTGGAATTTCCGCCCCTTCCGGTTGCAGCGGCTCGCACGATGCGAAATGCGTTCCGGCGTCCAGAGCTTGCCGCAGGCATCGGTCGAGACGCGGCATGATCGTCGCCGCCATCGTGCGCTCCCGGCCCGACCGCTCCGCGGCGATCTCGAGAGCGGCTTCCACGTCGGCCACGGCGCCGTCGAAAAGAACGAACGCCCGGCCGCCCAGGCCGTCGGCCATGCGGAGCCGGGAGATCGATACCTCGGCTCCTTTCACGGCCGCGTCGGCAGCCCCGAGTAGCGACGCCACGCAGCGCGTCTCGAAAACACCGAGCGCCTCGCGCTCCAGCGGTTCCTGTTCGCCCGCCACGGCGTCGTAGAGGTTCGCATGAACGTCGGGGATCAGTATCGAGTCGGCCAGAGAGGTCCCGGCCGCATCGATGCCGGCGCGGAAGGCTTCTTCCACGGATGCCACCGATCCGCCGATCAGCACGAGGTAGCGCCCGGGCTGCACCGTACCCGCCTTGAAAAGCGCGATCGGCGCGCGTTTCACCATGGTGTCGGCCGCGAGGATACCGATTGCGACGCTGTTCAGTTCGATGAGTGCCAGTGCAGGGTGACGCATGCTCAAACAATCCTGAAATGGTCGACGACCACGCAGCGCCGCTCGCGGCTGAAGTCACGGGGCCCGGTCATGCCTTCTCCCGTGGGGCTGGCGATGGTGAGGCTGCAAAAGCCTTCGCCTCCAGCGCCGAGGCCCGCGTGGGAAGGACCGTTCTTGACGAAGATGGACGTGTTGATCTCCCGCGCCATCCGGCTCAGGTGGTCGAGATTTTTCGAGTGCATGACAGCGGAGTGGCCATTCGCCCGCTCGGCCCGAACCGCCGCCTCGATGGCGCTTTGCGCATCGGCCACGCGAACCACGGGGAGGACCGGCATCATCTGTTCCGTCCCGACGAGGGGATGGTCAGCGGACACCTCGCAGAAAGCGAGGCGCGTCTCGGGCCCGACGCGCACACCGATCGTGGAGAGGATCACCGCGGCATCCTTGCCGATCAGGTCCTTGTTCACCACGGCGGGCTGCCCCGGGCCGCGCACCTCGTCGAAGATGATCTCCTCGAGCCGCCGGAGCTGGCCGGCGGTGAGCAGAAAACCGCCGTGCGCTTTCATCGAGGCGATGAGCCGGTCAGCCGCCGGGGCGGTGACAAAGACCTCCTTCTCGTCGACGCAGACGATGTTGTTGTCGAAGGAGGCGCCGCGCACGATGTCGCGGCCGGCCTGCTCGAAGTCGGCTGTCTCGTCGACCACCACGGGCGGATTGCCCGGCCCGGCGCAGATGGCGCGCTTGCCGCTCGTCATGGCCTGCCGCACCACGCCGGCTCCGCCGGTGACGACCAGAAGGCGTACGTCGCGATGGCCCATCAGCGCCTGGGCGCTCTCGATGGTGGGATTCGTCACGGCCGTGACAAGGCTCTCGGGCCCGCCCGCAGCCCGGATCGCCCGATTGAGAAGCGCCACAGTCCGGCACCCCGACTTCCTCGCGGCCGGGTGAACATTGAACACCACGCTGTTCCCGGCGGCCACCATGCCGATCGTGTTGCAGATCAGGGTGCTCGTTGCGTTGGTCACCGGTGTGATCGCGCCGATGACGCCGTAGGGCGCGTCCTCGAAGAGGGTCAGCCCCCGGTCGCCGCTCGACGCCTCGGCACCGAGCGCCTCCGGTCCGGGTGTCTTGAGCGTGGCAAGGCGGTTCTTGGCCACCTTGTCCTCGAACCGTCCGAGACCGGTCTCGGTGTGCGCCAGGCGGGCGAGCGCCTCGGCCTCGGCCAGCATGCTCTGCCTGATCGCGTCGATGATCTTGCGGCGGACCTCGAGGCGCATTCTGGATAACCGTCCGAAAGCGCCCCGTGCGGCCTCCACGGCGTCATCGAGGCTTTCGTGGAGACCGTCGGAAGGATTGGCATCGACTCCGTGCGCCGGCGGGGCGCCGGGCGGTCGGGGCGCGGCGGGCGGCGTTGCGACACCGCCCTTCATTCGCCCGGCGATCAGCTCGGCGATGCGATTGACCTCGGCATCATTCAGCTTGCTCACGGCTTCTGCTCCTTACCAGCGCCGCTCCTGTACCGGTCCCGTGGACGGACAGGGTTGCGGCGGTTCCGGCGCGGCCGGTTCGCTCCCACCGAAAGTCGCGCGCTCTAGTCGTCGCGGCCCTTTTTGTAGAGCTCCTCGCCTTCGATCTCGAAGCTGTCCACGATGGCCATGACCACCGCGTCACAGGGCCGGTTGTCGGTTACCTGGGTCTGCCGCGCCGAGCTTCCCGTGGCATAGAGGACCACCTCCCCCATGCCGGCTCCGACCACGTCGGCGGCGACCACTGTTCCGCCCTTCAGCTCACCCTTCGTGTCCACGTCCCCGAGAAGGAGGAATTTGAGCCCCTCGAGGCTCTCCTCCTTGCGGGTGGCGACCACCGTGCCCAGCACTCTGGCCAGTTTCATGCGTGCCTCCCGGTCCTTTTACTTCGACCGCGCCGGCTCGGGCTTGCGGCCCAGCGGGATCACCAGGTCGACGTTGGAGTGCGGGCGGGCGATGATGTGAACCGAAACCAGTTCGCCCACACGGGCAGCCCCGGTCTGGCCCGCGTCGCACGCCGCTTTCACCGCTGCCACGTCGCCGCGGATGATGGCGGTCGTGTAACCGCCGCCCGTCTTCTCGTAGCTGACGAGCTCCACCTTGGCGGCCTTGACCATGGCGTCGGCAGCCTCCACCATTGCGGGAAAGCTCCGCGTTTCGATCATTCCAAGCGCTTCGGCCATTGTTTTGTCTCCTTGAACAACAAGAATCGCTTCCGTTTTCTATCTGTTCTTCTGAACGGTGCGGCCGCTCAGTTCCTGCACGGCCGTGACAGCGGCCGGCACGGCCACGTCGATATCCCTGTCCTCGCCTCCGAGGTAAACCCTTCCGAAACTTCCGAAGGCGCGCACCTCGAGCACATTGATCTCGGCGGCTTTTTCAGCCTCGTTGGCGGCGAGGGCCGCGTACGCGGCGGGCTCGCACTCGAGAATGAAGAGGCTCTCGCCGGCGAGAATCATGTTCCCATGCCGCATCCGGTTGATGAGCTGCGTCTGGTGGTCGTCGAGACATCGAACGACCTGGTTCGAGAGGACGCGCGGCTTGATGCGCTCCTCTTCCTTGAGCCCGAGCGCGTCGAGGATCGCCTGCCCGGCCTGACGGACATCGGCCTGGCTTTTCGAATGGATCTCGAGCATGCCGTAGAGCCGCTCCACGATCTGCATGCCGGGCGTCACATCGGTCGACTTGAGCGCCACGTCGGTGACGCGGTTGATCTCGATGCCGGGAGAGATCTCCACGAACAGGCTCGCCTGGCCCTGGGTGGGAAGGAATCCTTGCGCCACCGTGGCCAGGAAGGACGCGAATTGCGGTTGGAGACTATCGAGAAAAATGTAGGCTCTCAGATCGACCATGCTGCCTCCTCTGATTGCGCGGACCCTTTCGGTCCGTCCTTCCCTTGCGTTCCTGTTGTGTCAAACACTGACCGTGACTTCCTGGGCTTCGCGGACGATCGCGATACCGGCGCTCGCCCCGATGCGCGTGGCGCCCGCTTCGATCATGCGCCGCGCATCGTCGTAGGACTTGATCCCCCCCGCGGCTTTCACCTCCATGCCGGCGCTGCTCACCGTGGTGGACATGAGGGCCACATCATCGGCTGTTGCGCCGCCCGGACCGAAACCGGTCGACGTCTTGACGAAGTGGGCGCGCGCCTTGCGCGAAATCTCGCACGCCCGGCGCTTCTCCTCGTCGGTGAGCAATGCGGCCTCGATGATGACCTTGCACGAGGCGCTTCCGTCGCGGCACGCTTCGACCACGGCGCGCACGTCGCGCAGGAGGGCCGCGTCGTCGCCACCCTTGAGGGCGCCCACGTTGATGACCATGTCGATCTCGCGGGCGCCTTCGCGGATGGCGCGGCGCGCCTCGAGCGCCTTGATCTCGGGCGCGGAGGCACCGAGCGGGAATCCAACCACGCTGCAGACCTCGACGTTCGTGCCCTGCAACTCCCGGGCGGCGAGCTTCACCCAGACCGGATTCACGCAGACCGCGGCGAAACCGTGCTCCCCCGCCTCGGCACAGAGTTTCTTGATGTCGTCGGCCGTGGCATCGGGCCTGAGGATCGTGTGGTCGATGTATCGGGCAATGTCCTCGGGGATCGGCCCGGGAGAGGGTGTCGTGCTGAAGCGCCCCACCCCGAGCTGGATGAACCGGCGGACCGTTTCGGGGCTCTCCGACACGGTCGGTCCCTGCACGCCGTTTCCGGCGAGAAGGATCTGGAGCTTGGCCGCGATCCGTTCGAGATCCCCTTCAGAAAGATTGAGGGGAGGGCTGCCCTGTGCCGCTGGAGAGACCGAGGCCGAAGACAAGGCCGGAGCGGCCGGTTGAGCGGCCGGAGCAGGCGATCCCTGGGGCGAAAAACTCTGCTGGGGCTTCCCCGATTCGATCTCGTCGATCATGGAGACACGCCGTTTGTGCCGCTCTTCGACACAATCGACCCGGAGCCAGAGATCGACGATCTGTTTTGCCAGACCTGGGCCGATGAGGTGCGCGCCAAGCGTGAGAACGTTGGCATCGTTGTGTTCGCGGCTGTTTCGGGCCGTGGAGAGATCATAGGCGAGGGCCGCGCGTACCCCGGGGACCTTGTTGGCAGCCATCGATGAGCCGATTCCGGCGCCATCGATCATAATCCCTTTGTCACAGCGGCCTTCTGAGACCCAACTTGCGACCGCATAGGCAAAGCGCGGGTAGTCCACTGCTTCATTCGATGAAGTTCCGAGATCGACGATCTCGTGGCCCTCGTTCCGCAGGTGGGTGGCAAGCGTGGATTTCAACTCATAGCCGCCGTGATCGGCTCCGAGTGCTATTTTCATAACCAATTCTCCTTAATTTGGTTACGACCATACCTGGGATTCGTCTTTGTCTTCGTCCTCGGATGCCGGCGTCGGCCTGATCGTGCCCGCTTCGGTGGCCAAGATCTTCTGTAACTTTCGAACATGAAGTTTTAACGACTCCAGTCCGAGCTCGGTAATCCGAAAGCAGGTCACTGATCGCCGGCCCTTGGTCCTTTTCAAGATTTCGATGTAGTTGCCAGCAGCCAGTTTTCGTGTCTGAACATGCATGTTGCCGTCAGCAAGCCCTGTCGCGTTTTTTAACTTCGTAAATGAAAGAACGTCTCCTGGCACGAGGGCTGCGATGATGCTGAGACGTGCTGACGAGATGAGAAGCTCATCGAAGTTCACGGGTGTAGGGCCCTCTGTTTTGAGTTTTACTTTACATTATGAAGTTAATCGACTTTTACCGCGAGATTCAACAGTTAATCTAAAGGAAAGTCACTTTTGCTTCAAAATAAGAAGTAAAATACTGACAGGTCAGGAGAAATCTCCTACCGCGGGGCGCGGGCGATGGTGCGGGAAACTCGGGAATCGTGCGACACCGAGGAGCCGGCGTGAAGCCAGCGCCGATCATGCTCGGAGAAATCCGGAAACACGGAATGAGATCAATCGATGTTTGTGTATGATACGAACGCCTGATATCTCACCGCTCAATACCAAAATGCGCCGCGGGCGTATCTTTCGAATGGTCGTTTTTGAGGAACGCTTTTTAGAGGAGGTTTCGATGCGGGTACTCACACTCTTCCTGGCAGCGGCCCTTGTGGGCTTCATGGTTT
>CAZUHB010000045.1:0-53288 GCA_964620445.1 uncultured Phycisphaerales bacterium | reverse complement strand
GTCACACCTCCGCCCAATCTTCGATCGGGCCCGATCGCGACGTGCGACTTCGTCGAAGGGCCCTAATGAAAGAGGCGCAAATTGCCGAATGATCCTATGGAGAGTCCGACCCTGTCACCGGTCTGATTCTTTTGAACCGGTACACGAAACCTTTTTCGAAAGCAACCAGACATGGCTAGTTCCCAATCAACTGAAAATCGCTCGGCGGTGATCGAGTCCCCGGAATCGAAAGGGGCGATCGACGCGAAGGGTCTGAAAGTCCTCGTGGTGGACGACGAACCGGTCACCCTCCTCAAGCTCGAGAGGACGGTCCGTGCCCACGGATACGATGTCACCACCTTTCCCGACGGCAGGCGCGCCTGGGAACAGTGCTGCCGGGAGTTCTTTCCCCTCGTCATTCTCGACTGGCAGATGCCCGGTATGGACGGCCTCGAACTCTGCCGCAGGCTGCGCCGGCAGCCCCGCGGCGATCAGCAGGAGATCCTGATCGTCACTGCCAACGACTCCCCCGAGAGCCTTCAGGCGGTACTCGACGCCGGGGCTGATGACTACCTCACCAAACCGTTCAGCACCAACATCCTCGACGTGCGGCTCGCCGTGGCCCGGATGCGGGCAGAGATCAAGAGCGAGCGCTGGTCGGCTCAGCGGGAGCTCGAACGGCAGCACGACTGGCTCGAGGTCACACTCGCCAGCATCGGCGACGGTGTGATGACCGCCGACTGCGACGGGATGATCACCTTCATAAACCACGAGGCCGAGAGGCTCACGGGATGGGCCGCGTCGGACGCCCTCGGGCAGCCGCTGGATCACGTTTTCCAGATCATCAACGGCGAAACGGGAGAGCGTGTGGAGAATCCGGCGCTCGCCGCGCTTCGCGAGAAGAAGACCGTCTGGCTGCCCCAGGACACGCTCCTGCTCACGAAGGACGGCGCCCGGGTGCCGATCGACGACAGCGGCTCGCCGATCAGGGACAAGAACGGCGTCATTCACGGCGGCGTACTGATCTTCCGCGACATCTCCGCCAAGGTGCGCGCCGAAAAAGCGGTCAAGGAGAGTCTCGCCTGGGTCGAGCGCGTCAAGCAGGAGTGGGAATCGACCGCCGATTCACTCCCGCAGCTCGTCTGCCTCCTCGACAAGGATGGCTCCATCATCCGCGCCAACCGGACGACGGAGACATGGAATCTGCTCCCCGTCACCCAGATAATGGGAGTGAACTTCCACGATCTCTTCCACCCCGATTGTGACGACGACACGTGCTACCTGTCCGATCTCTGGCAACAGGCCCGGGCGATCACCTCGCAGAAGAAAACAGCCGACTGGGAGGTGGAGGACAAGAAGCTGGGACGGTGGTTCCATTACGAGTTCCGGCCCATGAAGGAACGCACCGACCAGAGGAAGATGGCGACCGATTGCTCCGCGGTGGTTATCGTCGAGGACATCACCGAAAGGAAACTGATGGAGATGGAACTCGACAAGGCGCGCGAGCACGAGATCGAGATCGGTTCGAGGATTCAGCAATCGCTGCTCATCGGCCACCCTCCATCGAACACGCCCGGACTGAGCCTGTCGGCAATGAGCATCGCGTCGCAGCGGATCGATGGCGATTTCTACGCCTTCTTTCAGCCCAACGAAGAGACTCTCGACGTCATCGTGGGAGACGTGATGGGCAAGGGGATCCCCGCGGCCCTGATCGGCGCGGCCACGAAGAACCACTTCCTGGGAGCGATGAGCCTCCTCGTGGCGCGCTCGGGCGGAGCCAAGCTTCCCGAGCCCGAGGATGTGGTCTCTCTCATCCATGACGAGATGGCCGAACGGCTCATCAATCTGGACAGCTTCGTGACTCTCTGTTACGCGAGATTCAACCTCGAGAAGAACCAGATCACTTACGTCAACTGCGGCCACCCGAACACGATTCACTACAGACAGGGTACGGCCCAGTGCGAGTCCCTCGAGGGGCTCAACATGCCTCTCGGTTTCGCGGCCAAGGAGGAATACGAGCAGGTGACCGTGCCCTTCGACCAGGGCGACGCATTCCTTTTCTATTCCGACGGGGTGATCGAAGCCCAGAAGACCAAGGGCGATCTCTTCGGAGAGGAACGCCTGGCCGAATACGTTGCCAGGAACAGCGCGGCGCCGCCCAAGGACATGATCGAGGGCATCCGGACCGCGGTGATCAAGCATGCCGGGTCGACCGATTTTTCAGACGACCTCACGTGCATCGCCGTCAAGATCGACGATGAGCAACCGGCCCAGACAGGGCACCGGCTCGTGGAATTCACGAGCGACCTCGCCGAGCTGGAACGGATCCGCGATTTCGTGCGCTCCTTCTACAACGACCAGAAAGACTGGGATCGGAACGAGAAGGAAGAGTTCGAACTCGAGCTTTCCGTGAACGAAGCCGCCGCGAACATCATCAAGCACGCTTACCGGGGAGAGCCGGGTCATCCGATCTGGCTCGGCGCACAGCGGTCCAACGGCCGGATCACCTTTTCGCTCTACCACCGCGGGGAGGAGTTCGATCCCCAAGAAGCGCCCCCGCCCCTCTTCGACGGATCGCGGGACTCCGGTTACGGCCTCTACATCATCGGCCACAGCATGGATGAGGTGTCATACACGCGAGACATAAACGGAAGAAATGTCATCCGATTGGTCAAGTACCACGATGAGAACTGAAAGGAGACAACAGGACATGAATTGTTGCATGGAAAAGACAGGAAGCGTTGCGGTTGTCCTTTTGCCGGGCGAAACTCTCGACGCCAACAACAGCAAGGAGTTCAGAGCGAGTATCGATCCGGTTCTCGACGAGAACGACAAGGTCCTCTTCGACATGAGCGATATGCGTTTCGTCGACAGCTCCGGCTGCGGCGCGCTGCTCTCCTGCCTGCGAACCCTCAACGCGCGCGGCGGCGACCTCAAGCTGTGCAACGTATCGAAACCGGTGCGCGTGCTCTTCGAGCTGATCCGCATGCATCGCATCGTGGATATCTTCAATTCCAAGGACGAGGCGATCCGGGCATTTGGCGAGTAGGAGCCGGAGGGGGACGACCGGTGTTTGCCCCCTCGGTTCACGTTGAGCCGTTCGAGCAAACAGAGTTGAAGAACACCGGTCGTCCTTGTTCCGATCGCGACAGGCTGCTTTTTTATGGAGCGCCGATCTCGACCGGTTCGGCCTGAACGGGGCCGGGCTGCTTGGTGGGCGCCGCTCCATTTTTTGGCGCTTCCCGAAGACGATCTTCAGCGTCGTCGAGCGCCTTGATGATCTTTGCCGGGACCCCGCCGGAGAGAACGTTGTCGGGGACATCCTTGGTCACAACCGATCCCGCCGCGATCACCGCACCCTTTCCGATCTTGACTCCAGGCAGCACGGTGACCGAGGTGCCGAGCCAGGCGCCGTCTCCGACCTCGATGGGCATGGCGTAGAGGTCTCCCGCCCGAAAGGAGGGATCACCGAGCCGGTGGCTGTCGGTGATGAACACCGAGTATGGTCCGATACCCACGCCCCGGCCGATCGTGACCGGAGCCCCCAGATTGAAATGGGTCGGCGCATTGATGATGCACGATTCGCCGATGGTGAGCCGTTTACAGATCGGCCCGGCGCCGGTCAGCTTCAGCGTATCGAAGATGGACACGTTCCGGCCCACGTTGACGCCCGCGAGACGGTAGAGGATCCGCCGGAGCCTCAGGCCGGCCAGGTTGGGAATCAGCTTGACCAGGGCCTGGTAAAAAATCAGCCGCGGGTGGACCCCGGCCAGCTCTTCGTTAATCACCGATCGAATCTTGTCGAGAGCCATCTGTCGTCTCCACGAGAACGAGAATTCACACCCCTGCCGGAGGTTCCGGCAGGCGCCGCGGCCTTCGAGCCCGACCGCCCGGTCCTGCCGCGTCACGAGGTAGTTATCGAATCTCGAGGGGCACATCTTGACCCCCTCTGTCTTTTCCGAGAACGATCCCGCTCAGGGGGCCCCAACGTCGAGAACCGTCCCGTGCCGGGGCGATTTCTTCCGGCAGGATCGCTCAGGAAAAATCCCGCACAGACGCACACCGCGGCCCTTGCCCGACGGCCGAGCCAAATCTCCCCCCAAAAAAACCTAATCTGCAACGTGTCAAAAGGTTGCACAGCCAGTTCCTCCGCCTTCGGCACAGGCGCCTCTCAGGGGAAATACTGAGCCGCGATTCGCCATAAAAGCTAAATAAAACAATCGTTACTCCCGATAAATCAGAAGACCTGCAGGTTTGACGGATCAGACCGGAACCCAAAATGCTCTGACGCTCGGAAGGGAGAAGGGCACAGGATGCGGTATCTATGCATCACAGTTCTGCTTGCCGGCTTGGGACTCGGCTGCTCTTCGACGCCAGAGGACGCGATTCTCGTCGAGGAGGCCGAAGGCAACGGGTACGTGGTCTCCGAGGAGTACGTCGAGATTTCCCTCGGATCAGTACCGCCGTTGAAGCCGGATTCGGCGCCGCCCTCGACCGACGATCAGCCGCTTTCTCCCGAGGGCAAGAAGGAATACGAGTACCGTCTCGGCGCGGGCGATCTCATCACGCTGAACGTCTGGCAGAACGTGGAATTCTCGGGCGACTACAAGCTCGGCCCTGACGGATTCATCTCGATCCCCCTCTTCGGAAAGGTCAACCTCGACGGACTCACACGCGACGAAGCGCGCCAGACGCTCGCCGAGATCATCGGCACCACCTATCACGAACCGCGCGTTTCGGTGATCGTCCAGGAGTACAACAACAACAACGTCTTCGTCCTCGGCGAGATCAACATGCCCGGAGTGCTCAAGCTCGAGGGCGAGCCCACCTTGCTCAAGGTGCTCAGCATGGCGGGCGGACCGACCCATTCGGCCGACAAGTCGGAGTGCACGATCATCAGGGGCTCGAACTGCCTCTTCAAGATCGACCTCAACGATCTGTTACGGCGGGGCAACACGGCGCTCAACATCCATCTCGAACCGAACGACACGATCTACGTGCCGGACAACTCGATGAAATCGGTCTATGTTCTCGGCGAGGTCAGATCCCCGAGCATGGTGCCCGTGGGGCACAAGATGGATCTCCTGCGGGCGCTCACACTGGCCGGAAGCATGACGGAGGACGCTGTCATGTCCGAGGTCAAGCTCATCCGTCGCGAGGGGAACAAGGTCAAGATCGTGACCATTGACGTGGAGAGGATCTACGAGGAAGGCGCGCTCGCCGCGAATCTGCCCCTCCAATCGAACGACATCATTTACGTGCCCGAAAAAGGCATCGCCAAGTTCAACTACGTGCTGCGGCAGATATCGCCGTCCTTCTCCACGATCTTCATGGTCGATCAGGCTAATAACATCGGGAATAGCGAATAGATGGCTCGAATGGTGAGGGAAAACAGAGGTTCGGGACTACCCCTGAGAAGGGGGCAGAGAACCGCGAACCGCAGGACCGACTTGATCCTCAAGAGAGCGACGAGCGCGGCCACCGGTCCCATTTCCCAACCCGAATCCCCTGAGATTCCGGCAACCGCCAAGTCGGGCATGACCCTGAGCCGGCGGTACGAGGAGGTCTTCGGACTCTTCTCGTTCAAGTACCTCATCTCGATCGTTTTCAGGCGAAAGAGGTTCCTCATCCTGCCCACGATTCTCGTGGCCGCCGCGGCCACTGCAGGCACTTTCACGATGGACAAGAGCTACAAGTCGGGAACCACGATTCTCGTCAACGATGAGGAGATCCTCAATCCCCTGGTCAAGTGGGAAGCGGCCGTGAGCATGACCATCGGCGATCGGCTCAAGACCTTCTCGAAGATCATCTACTCGCGCACCCTGCTCGAGAACGCCATCGATCGCATCGGACTGGGCGGCGCCAATCCGACGCCGATGGAAAGGCTGATGCTCGTGACCGCTTTGAGGGAATCGATCACCACCCAGCAATCAGGGTCCGATTCGTTCCAGATCGAGGCGGAGTGGAAGGACGCGACCCTCGCCAAGGAGATCGCCGAAACGGTTACGGAGCTCTTCGTCGACAAGTCCCTCGAGGCGGGACGGCGCACGGCGGGCATCGCGGTCGACTTCATCCAGTCGCAACTCGAAAACTACGAGGAAAGGCTCGCCGAGTCGGAAGAGAGGCTGAAGGTCTACAAGGAGAAAAATCCCAAACGCCTTCCGTCCCAGCACTCGTCCTACCTCTCCGAACTCAAATCTTACGATTCGAAGATGGTCGAGCTCGAGGTGGACATCAAGGAGCGGTCTCTCGAGATCGAGCTTCTCAAGCAACGGCTGAGCGGCGAGCAGCCGATGATCGTGGACGCGGCCACCTTCAACACGAACACGCCCTACCAGAGCGAGTTCTTCCGGCTCACGATCCTGCTCGAGGGGATGCTCCAGGAAAAGAAGCCCGACCATCCCGACGTGGTCCGGGTCAAGGACGAACTCTCCGCCATCAAGAAGCTTCTCGATGAGGAGAAGGATGCCAACGAAGCCACGTTGAAGCGCGAGGTCATGTCGCCCGTCTACCAGCAGATCAAGGCCAACCTGCAGTCGGCCGAGATCGAGCTGGAAGGAATGATCCTCCAGAAGAATGAATTCGAGAAAATCGTCACTGACCTCGAGGAGAAGGTTGGCCAGATCCCCGAGAGCGAGATGGTTCTCAACACGCTCATGCGGGAGGCCGAAATCAACCGCGAGCTCTTCAACACGCTCAAGGTGAAGTCCGCCCAGGCGCGGATCACCCGCGAGGTCGAGATCGAGAGCCAGAAGAACAGGTTCCAGATCCTCGATCCCGCCATGGTTCCGCTCCGGCATCACAAGCCGAACGAGAAGCTGATCATTATCGCCGGATTGATCGGCGGGTTTTTCCTCGGTTTCTGTCTGATCTTCGTTTTCGAGTACCTCGACCCGTCGATCGTGCGGGAAGAGGAAGTCAATCACGTATTCGGGGACCGCGTCCTGGCCAGAGTCCCGAAGTTGTTCGTATGAGGTTGCGGTTGATGAACTTTCTGATCAAGACGATCCTCTTCGTACCGAGGCTGGCGATCAACCTGCTGCTCGCCCTGCCCCGGCTCGTTGTTGGCACGCGTCGGTACCGCATGCCCAGGGGGTTCAGCAAGGAAAAGATCCTTCAGCCGACCGATGTGGAGACGCGCGCCGCCAGAAAGGGTTTCAGCCCGGTCCATGGTTTTCTCGAACAGCTGCGGTTGATATACAGCAAGATCATCGACGAGAACGGCCCCAACACCAGCGTGGCGTTCTGCTCGCCCAACATGGGCGAAGGAAAATCGACGATCGCGACGAACCTCGCCGTGGCGATGGCCCTCGATCTCCAGCAAGACATCACCCTTGTCGACCTGAACCTGCGCAGTCCGAACCTGCACCAGCTCCTCGATGTGGAGCCCGATACGGGGATCTGCAACATGCAGCCCGGCGACGATCCCGCCGACTTTCTCACGGCTACGAGCGTATCGGGTCTCAACCTTCTCGCTGCCGGTCAGGCGCTGGACAATCCCGTGCGATTCCTGAATTCCGGACTGCCGAACAGGGTGATCGAAGAGCTGACCCGGAGGGGGCATTTCGTGATCATCGACACCCCGGCCGTGAACAGCTTCATCGACGCCAGAATCACGGCGACCGAGACGGCGGGCGTGATCACCGTGGTCAAGCTCGGGTATTCCAAGAGATTCCAACTGGCAGCCTACTACCGCAAGCTCGACGGCGTCAACCTGCTCGGAGTGGTGTGCAACTACAACGAGTACTGGATTCCGTCCTGGCTCTACAGGCTGGTCTGAGGAGGTGAAAGGTGAAGCTGATCATCTTTTTCGCGGTCATCTCGATCACTCTCGGATTCAAGGCCAAGAGGTTCGACCGGTGGATCATGGTGCTCCTCGTCGCCCTCCTGTTCTTGAACATCTGCTACGCCTACATCAGTTTTTAGGAAGTTGTTCCGGTGAGCGCCGCGATCTTGAAAGCGATTGACCTGTGTGACTTGAACGCGCTGTTGCGCTACACGGTCACACTCTTTCTCTCTCTCGTCGTCGTCGCGATCGTCCTCTCCACCAACGGAACCGTGATTTCCGATCCGCTGACCCTGGTCTGGGTCACGGCCATCATCATCCTCATCACGCCGCCCGCTTTCGGTTACTCGCTCTTCGTGGGGGTCACCCTTCTCAGCGAACAGTTCAACATCGGCGGACTGGAAACGCCGGTGACCTTGATGGTGCCCTATTTCCTCAACCTGAACCTCACCACGGGTATCTCGGCCCTGTTGATCAATCCGGTGGAACTCTTCCTGGGTATCATGGGGATCGTCTGGGTCCTCAAGATCGTGACCGTGCGGACCTACGAAATCAGGCCGATCCCCCACGTGTGGGCCACCTTTCTCTTCCTGGGGGCCCTCGTGTTCTTCATGGGGTACGGCATCGCGCGGCATGGCGATTTCAAGGTCGCTCTCTGGGAGTTGCGCGCCCTGTTCTATCTCTGCCTCTCCTTTCTCCTCGGGACGCAGCTCATCCGCACGAAGCCCCAGATGATCCTTCTCCTCTGGTCGATCCTGATCGCCATCGCCATCAAGGGGCTCCAGGGGATGTACCGCTACTGGATCGAGCTGGGCGGCGACCTGGGAGAGATTCCGGCCATCACGGGCCACGAGGACGCGCTCTTCATGGTGACCGTCTTCATCTTCACCATCGCGCTGATCTTCTTCAGGGGATCGCGGGGGATGATCTGGTTCGGGATCATCACCTTTCCGTCCACCTTTCTGACCTTCGTGCTCACCCAGCGCCGTATCGCCTACGGCGTCTTCGTTTTCGGATTGATCTTCATCTTCGTCTACGTCCCGAAGAAGACGAAGATCCTCTTCCTCAAGATGTTCCTGCCGACGGTGCCTTTTATCCTCATCTACTTCGTGGCTTTCTGGAACTCCCACAGCGGCGCCGCGATGCCCGTCAAGCAGGTCAAGTCGGTCTTCTGCGAGGAGGAGAAGGAACAGGACCGCTCGAACCTCTACCGCGAGCACGAGAATTTCAATCTCCAGCAGACGATACGTTACTTTCCCCAGGGGATCGGATTCGGAAAGAAGTACATGATCTTCATTCCCCTCGACGAGATCGATTTCCCCCTCTGGGAGTACATTCCGCACAACTGCATCCTCTGGCTCTGGGTCAAGATGGGCTTTCTGGGCTTCTGGGTCTTCTGGATATTCTGCGGCGTGATGGTCGTCCAGTTCACCTGGGACTACAAGCACACGAAAGACCCGCTCTTCAAGTCGGTCCAGTTGCTGGCCGTGATCTTCATCATCAGCCAGCTCATGGTCTCCAAGTATGACCTCCAAATCACCTTTTACAGAAACATGGTCTACCTCGGCTCGGTTCTGGCCATGGCCGTGACCGCCCGCTATCTGGGCGGCGCGAGAGACGAGGAAAGACGATTGAAGGGACTCTCGCCATGTCAATGACCAATAGAGCGATCAAGAACGCCGCATTCCAGATGGTGACCCAGGCCGTGACCTGGGTGCTCACCTGGATCCTCATCGTCTACCTTCCCCGATACCTGGGTGACGAGGGATTCGGCAAGCTCTTCTTTGCCACGTCCTTCGGCTTCCTGTGCGCCATGTTCATCAACCTGGGGATCAACACATACCTCATCAAGGAGGTGGCCCGCAACCGGGAGAAGGGGCCGAAACTCCTCGCCAACGTGCTCTCCATCGAGCTCGTCTTCTCCCTCGTCGTGCT
The DNA here is from genome assembly GCA_964620445.1 of uncultured Phycisphaerales bacterium. Classification (GTDB taxonomy): domain Bacteria; phylum Planctomycetota; class B15-G4; order B15-G4; family CAYZWU01; genus CAZUHB01. Next base: position 43,588 of record CAZUHB010000045.1, on the reverse strand, counting down.
CGGCGTCATGGTGGTCATCGCCCGCTTCATGAACCTGAGCGCCGAGGGGCTGAACGCCACCTACATCATCGGTCTCTCCACCGTGGTCGGCGCGCTGGGCACCAACTTCGCCTCCTATTTCCAGGGGATGGAGAAAGCCTACATCCCGGCCACGGCCCTCATCATCGAGAAGGTGCTCGTCACGACCCTTTGCGTACTGGCGCTCACCGCCGGCTACGGCCTGATCACCGTCTGCTGGATCATGCTTCTCGGCACCACGGTGCAGACGCTGTTCACGGCCACCGTTCTCTACCGGAAGATCCCCTTCGGAATCACCTTCAACCGCGCCGTTGCCAAGAAGGTCATCGTGGGATCGGCACCGTTCCTCATCTGGGTGATCTTCTCCGAGATCTACATCCGCATCGATGTGATCATGCTCCAGACCATGACCGGCGAGGATGTGGTGGGCTGGTACGGCGCAGCCTTCCGGCTCTATGCCACGCTCCTTTTCATTCCCAACATCTTCGTGACCACCGTCTTTCCGGCGCTGACGAAAAAGTTCACCGACCCGGGCGAGACCGCCAACGTGGCCACGCGCCGCACGCTGAACCTCATGCTCTTCGTGTCGGTGCCGCTCGGCCTGGGAACGACGATGATCGCCACCCACATCGTGGCGCTCATCTACGGCCTCAGCGAGTTCGCCCACGCCGTGGAGAACATGCAGATCTTCGGATTCTGCATCATCTTCGTCTGCATCGACGTGGTGCTCGGCACGGTGCTGATCGCCAACGACAAGCAGAAGGTGTGGTCCTATGCGGCCATCCTCGCCGCCCTGCTCAACCTCGGCTGCAATTTCATCCTCATCCCCATCACACAGCGCCACATGGGCAACGGCGGCTACGGAGCGGCGATCTCCACGCTGATCACGGAAATCTTCATGATGGGGGCGGCGATCAAGCTCATGCCGGCCGGCATCTTCACCCGGGCATCGCTGCGGACCACGCTCAAGGCGATCGTTGCCGGGTCGGCCATGGTCATGGCCGTCTCGTTCCTGCCCGAAATGACGCCTGTCCTCGGCCTGATCGTCACTATCGGCGTGGGCGGCGCCGTCTACCTGACCGTGGCTCTCGGACTGCGCATCCTGCCCAAGGAAGACACGGCCCATCTGGTGCACGCCATCATGAGGAGGGCGTGACATGAAGAAGCAAAAGATCCTCTTTCTCGACACGAACGACGAGATCGGCGGCGTGTTCACCGTCCTCTTGTCGCTTCTCGAGCGGCTCGACAGGGAGCGGTTCTCCCTCGTCTTGGCCTGCGAGAAGGGAGGCAAACCGGAGGCGGAATTCGCCGGGATCGACGGGCTGAAGATCGTGCGCTGCCGGTTCGGCACCAAGCCGGACGGCGTGGCCGGAACCGGCCTCGCCTCGAAGATCTTCGATCTGCTCCGCCTGCCCCTGCTGGCGTGGACGGTGCTGCGGCTCTGGCTCCTGATCGTCGTCTCGGGAACGGACATCGTCTACACCTCGGACAAGGTGCGGTCCGTGCTGGTGGCGGGCCTGCTCAAAACGCTCACGGGCAAGAAGCTGGTCTACCACATCCACGGCATGTGCGTGCCCTCGCGCCTCAACAGGGCGGTTCTCGAAAAATCCGACGCCATCCTGGCCAACTCGGCAGCCACGAAAAAGGACTTCATCCGCCTCATCGGAATTGATATGGCGCGGATCGAGGTCGTCCACAACGGGATCAGCGCGGCGGTCCAGTTCGACGGTCCCGATCTCCGCGAGGGACTCGGTATCGCGGCGGACGCCGTGGTGGTCGGCATCTTCTCGCGCCTCACACCGAACAAGGGACAGGAGGAGTTCGTTCGCGCTGCGGCGATCGTCGCCGCGGCGGCGCCGGAGACCCGTTTCGTCGTGGCCGGCGACGCTTCGATCTACGACGGGAACGAGAACTTTCGCGACAGGCTCGAGAACCTCGCCCGCGAGCTCGATGTCGAGGAGAAGATCGACTTCCTCGGCTTCTGCAGCGACATGAACGCCGTCTACCGCACCATCGACGTGGCGGTGAACGCGGCCTGGGAAGAAGCCTTCGGCATGGTGGTCATCGAACCGATGGCCTTTTGCCGCCCCGTGGTGGGGACCGACTCGGGCGGTATTCCGGAGATCATCGACCACGGCCGCACGGGCCTGCTCGTTCCGCCCAGGGATCCCGAGCAACTGGCGCAGGCGATCGGCGAGCTCGTGAAGGACGAGGAGAAGCGGCGCACGATCGGAACGGCCGCGCGCAAGACCGTGGAGCAGCGATTCAGTATCGAGGCCCAGGTGGAAAAAGTAGAGGGAATCCTCGCTGAGACAGGGAGCCGATGAAATGAAAGTCCTATTCCTTTCGCCATACCCGCCCTATCCGCCGAACTTCGGCGGGAGCACGAGGATCTTCAACCTCATGCGCCAGACGGCGCGGAACCATGAGGTGATCTCCCTCTCCTACCCGTCGACGGCGCCCGAACCGAACGACATGGCGGGCCTCGAGGCCGTGGCCCGCCGGATCGAGTACGTGGACCGTCCCGCGATCGACAAGCGTATCGGCCAGGCGCGCTCCCTCCTTTCGAGCCGGTCCTTCCAGAAGATGAGCCACTACTCGCCCGCCATGCAGAACAAGATCGAGTCGATCGCGGCCGACGAAGGGGTCGACGTGATCGTGGCCGAGTTCTCCCAGATGGGCTACTTTGATTTTCCCGACGGCGTCACCCTCGTCATCGACGAACACAACATCGAATCCGATCTGATCCACCGCTCCTACAAGTCGGCGCCGCCGTCGTTCCGCAAGCTCTACAACTTTATCGAGTCGCGCAAGTTTCGCCGCGAGGAGCTCGCTCTCCTCGAGAAGGCCCACCGGGTCACCGTCACGTCGGAGCGCGACCGCGAGCTGCTGATCGAGGCGAACGGCGCGCTCGAGATCGACGTCATTCCCAATGGCGTGGACACGGAATTCTTCAAGCCGCGCGCGGGCGGGGCCGAGGGATCGACGCTCGTGTTCACCGGCGCCATGCACTACCACCCGAACACCCAGGCAGCGGTCTATTTCCTGGACGAAATCTTGCCGCTCGTCGAGCGGGACATCCCCGATGTGCGCTTCGTGGCCGCCGGCGGCAACGTGCCCGACGAACTCGCGCGGTACGCGTCGGACAGGGTGCGTTTCACCGGATACGTGGACGACATCAGGGACTATATCGATGCCGCGGCGGTCTTCGTCGTCCCCCTTCTCGTGGGCGGCGGCACGCGATTCAAGGTGGTGGAAGCGATGGCATCGGGAAAGCCGGTCGTGTCCACGTCGCTCGGCGCGGAGGGCATCCCCGTCACCCACGGCACGAACATCCTTCTCGCCGACGATCCGAACTCCTTCGCGCAGGCGGTCATCACCCTTCTGGCGAACAGGCCGGCGGCCGACGAGCTCGCCAGGGCGGGCCGCTCCTTCGTGGAGGAGTACTTTTCGTGGAACATCATCGGCGCGCGATTCGAGAAGACTTTGCGCGCCGCGGTCGTCAAGGAGGTGACGATTTGAGAAACGCGGTATCCGTATATCTGGAAAGGCTCAGGAAGGGACGGGTCTACTCGCCCCTGTCCTATCTCCTCGGCGCCTCCCTGCGCGGCCGTTTCACCGAGGCGGGCGCCGTGGCCTGGCTCCGCGGTCCGCCCGTCCCGCACATCGATGCCGGCCAGGGCGCGATCGAGGTGGGCGATGTGGGCATCTACCCCGGCGTCTCGATGATTTGCAGCCGGGGCGGCCGGATAAGTGTGGGAGATAATACTTATATCAACAGGAATACGTACCTTTTTGCCGAAGAAGAGATCACTGTCGGCGAGGAATGCATGATCTCCTGGGATGTGATCATCACCGACACGGACGGATACGGCGAGCTGGGCAATCCGGGCGGCGCCCGCCCGGTGCAGATCGGAAAGAAGGTCTGGATCGGCTCGAAGGCCGTGATCCTCGGTGGAGCCGTCATTGGCGACGGCGCCGTGATCGCGGGCGGATCGGTCGTGAAAGGCGAGGTCGAGGCGGGCGAAATCGTGGCGTCCCGGCCGGCAAAGGAAATCTATCGAATCGATCCGCCGGCTGGCGGATCAACGCGGCGTGCGCGGGGCGCTCGCGGCGCGCACCGCGGGAGGGACCGCTCATGATCGGACGCATGAGAGAACGTAGACTGAAGAAACAGTTCGATTCGGCCGGGGCGATAACGATCGAAAAGGGGACACCCTTTCCGGCCGTCAACAACGAGGGCGGGCAGATCCACGCGGAAGAGATCCGCCTCTACCCCGGCTCCCGGCTCTGGGCCCACAAGGGGGGTGTGCTCGCCATCGGCGCGGGCACGACGATCGGCCGCGGCGCCGAGGTGATCGCCTGGGAAAAGGTGCAGATCGGACAGGGATGCATGGTCGGATGGGACGTGGTCATCATGGACACCGACCTCCATCCGATCGGCGACAGACCGATGAAGAACAAGCCCGTAATTATCGGAGACAAGGTATGCATAGGTTGTCGAAGCATCATCCTCAAGGGAGTGACGATCGGCGAGGGAGCGATCGTGGCAGCCGGGTCGGTGGTGACCAGGGATGTGGCACCATGGAGCGTGGTGGGCGGGGAACCGGCACGACCGGTGGGCAAGGTGGACCGGTCGGCGAAGACCGGACCGACACCAGCAGCCGTCGAACCGCGGCCCGCGGCAACGATCTGAAAACACCGCGCGTGGCCCTGCTGCGGGGGGCGTACCTCTCGCAGTTCGAGATGCAGACCTACGAGAAAATGCTCGGGTCGGTCGACTTCACCGCCTTCGGGCTCAAGATCAACCGATTCGGCCTCGATCTCATCAAGGTCCCGGTGAAAAAGATCCGCTCCATCGACGATCCGATCACCTTCTTCTCGTCGAAGCTCGGCTTCTACTTCAACCTCTTCCTGCAGGCGACGTGCGGGTTCGACTATCTCCACCTCGGCCTGGTGAAGCAGCTCGAGGGCTACGACATCGTCCACACGATGGAGACCTTCAACGCCTTTTCCTGGCAGGGGCTGCAGGCCAAGAGGCGCTACGGCGCCAAGCTGGTGGCCACCGTCTGGGAGAACAGGCCATTCGCCGCCGAGCGGTTCAGGCGCAAGAGGGAGATGAAGTACGAGGTCCTGCGCGAGGCCGACCTCCTCATTCCGATGACCGAGCGCGCGGCCGAGTGCCTGATCCTCGAGGGCGCCGATCCGGAGAAGATCAAGGTGCTGCCCGTGGGCATTGACGTGGAGCAGTTCAGGCCCGACGGCGGCGACGGGGGGATCCGCGAACGTCTCGGCATCGGCCAGGACGAGGTCGTGGTCCTGAGCGTGGCCGCCCTGCGCTGGGAGAAAGGCGTCTTCGACATCGTGCACGCCTTCAAGAAGCTCAAGAACGACCCGGCCCTGCGAGGGACCAGGATGCGCCTCGTGCTCGCCGGCGGCGGGCCGGAAAAGGAGCGTCTCGAGGAGCTCGCGCGGAGGATCGGTCTCGGCGAGGACGTGCTCATCGAGCGCTTCGACTACGACGAGATCCCTTGCGTCTACCGCGCCGCCGACATCTTCGTGCTCGCCAGCACGGCGCGGCCCGGTTGGCTCGAGCAGTTCGGCTACGTGCTGCCCGAGGCGATGGCGTCGGGGCTGCCCGTCGTGGCGGCACAGAGCGGGTCGATTCCCGAGGTCGTGGGCGCGGGCGGCATCATCGTTCCGCCCTCCGATTTTCTCGGCCTTGCCGATGCGCTCGGGGCGCTCGCCGCGGACCGCACCATGCGCGACGAGATCGGACGCAAGGCAAAGGACGAGGCGAGGGAGCGGTACGACTCGCGCAAGAACGCGATGCGCCTCGAGGAGGCGTACAGAAGTCTGTTGGAGGACTGATCCGGTGAAGAGGATCCTGCTCGTCACGACCGACGCGGAACGCATACGAAAGGACTTCGCCCAGGGCGGCCATCCGCGCGTCGATTTTCTCGAACTCGCAGGGGCGCTCGACGCGGAGATCCTCAGTTACTCCGATCTCGAGAAGCCGCTCCCCTTCTCGGTGCGGTGCGTGCGGCGCCTCTTCGGCCGCGACGCGGCGCTCGCCCTGCTCGGGTTCCGGCAAAAGGCCGACACCTACTTCACCACGGCCGAGAGCGCCGGCATTCCGCTCGCCTTTCTCCTCCGCTTCAGGAGGAGCGCGGCCGCCCACGTGATGATCAGCCATATGATCTCGGCCGGAAAGAAGAAGTGGCTCTTCAAGCTGCTCGGTCTGAAGAAATGGGTGCACGGATTCATCGCCTACACGTCGGAGCAGACGCGCTTCGCACGGGAGTGGCTCGGTTTCGACGAGCGCGCTCTGCACCTGATCCAGTTCCACTGCGACCATCGCTTTTTCCGGCCCGGGGAAGGGGAGAGCCCCGAGCGGAACGGCATCGTGTCGGTGGGACGGGAGCTGCGCGACTATCCCACGCTGATCGAGGCGGTGCGCGGCCTCGGCGTGAAGCTCACCATCGTCGGATCGTCGCCCTGGTCGAAGCGGAAGGACCTCCTGGCCGGACTCGACATCCCGCCCAACGTGGAGCTCCGCTCCGGCCTTTCCTACGAGGAACTGCGCGACCTCTACGCTTCGGCGGCGCTCGCCGTGGTTCCGCTGCAAGACGTGGACTCGCCCGCCGGCGTGACTTCGATCTTCGAGGCTCTCTCCATGGAGACGCCCGTGATCGTGACCCGCACCAGGGGGATCGAGGACTCGATCAAGGGATGCCCGGGCGTGTTCACCGCCGCGCCCGGCGATCCGGCCGCGCTCCGCGACGCGATCACCTTCGCGTTGATGGACCGGCCGAAACTGGACGAGGTGGGAAGAACAGGAAGAGAATCGATCGATTCGGGGAGAAGCCTCGATCATTTCGTGAACAAGGTCCGTGAAATCGTATTGGAGGTTTGAAAGGGAAAATGGGGAAGCATGAAACTGGTTCGAAAGGATCGTTCAATCCGTTCGAACTCTTCAGGAGGGCCCTGCCGGTCCTCACTGCCAAGTGGCACCTGCGCAAGTTCAGCCGCGTGGGACAAAGGGTGCGCACGCTGGGAAGTCCGCGTGTGATCAACATGGGATGGATGGAGGTGGGCGACCGGAGCCTGCTCTTCTCGCAAACGGTGAGGTCCGAGTTCGTCACACACCCCGAGGGGCGCATCGAGATCGGAGACGGTGTATTCATCAACTACGGGGCGTCGATCTCGGCCCACGGTCTGGTCAAGATCGGAAGCGGTTCGCAGATCGCGCAGTACGCCATCCTCATGGACAACGACTACCACAAGGCGGGCGATCTCGATGCCCTGTCGGACACGCGGCCGATCATCCTCGGCGAGAATGTCTGGCTCGGAGCCCGCGTCGTGGTGCTCAAGGGAGTGACCATCGGAGACAACTCGGTGATCGGCGCGGGGAGCGTGGTGACCAAGTCGATTCCGCCAAATTGCCTTGCGGGCGGCGTCCCGGCCAAGGTGATCAAGTGCTTCACCGGCATGGAACCGGAACGGACCGTGGAACCGGCCGCGACGGCGACCGCGCAACCGGCTGACACGGAACAGGCCGGTCCGCCCGGCGAAACGCTCAGCCGTAACAAAGAGTACAACGACGTAATCGAAGGGGTACCGGTGTGATGAAGATCCTCTTCTTGACCAATCTCATTCTTGCAGCGGGGGGGGCGGCCATGGCCGCCTACCTCTTCGCTCTCAGTGTGGCGGCGATCGTGGCATCTCTGCGCCGTCCGACGAAGGGGCTGTGCCGATCGCGATTCGCCGTGATCTTTCCCGCTCACAACGAGGCGCTCAACATCGAGAATGTGGTCAAGGATTTCGGCCGCGTCGACTACCCGTCCGACCTCTACGAACTGATCGTGGTGGCCGACAACTGCACCGACGACACGGCCGAACTGGCGCGCGGCGCGGGCGCAACGGTGATCGAGCGGCACAACGACGAACTGCGCGGCAAGGGGTACGCCCTCGACTACGCTTTCAAGCGTCTGCTCGAAAAGTCCCCCGCCTACGACGGATTCGTGGTGCTCGACGCGGACACGCTCGTCTCGGAGAATTTCCTGCAGGAGATGGACGCACCGCTCGCCAGGGGCGCCCAGGCGATCCAGGCCCACTACGACGTGCTCAATCCGGGCGAGAACTGGCGCACGGCGCTCATGTTCGCGGCCCTCGCCGCGGTGCACCTCCTGAGACCCCTGGGGCGTACCCTTTTCGGGTTCTCCGTCGGGCTCAAGGGGAACGGCATGTGCTTCTCCAGGGGAGTGGTCAAGCGCTTCGGCTGGAACGCCTACTCGGTCGTGGAGGACATGGAGTACGGATTCAATCTCTGCCTCGAGAAGATCCCTGTCCGCTTCGCGCCGCGGGCCAAGGTCTTCGCCCAGATGGCGACCGGCACGAAGGAAGCCACCACCCAGAGGATCAGATGGGAAGGCGGCCGCAGGGCGATGGTGCGCGAGTGGTTCCCGCGCCTCCTGGCGAAAGGGCTCAGGCAGAGGAGCGCGCTCTGCCTCGACATGGCGGCCGATCTTCTCATCCCGCCCCTGACCGTGATGCTCGGCATGGTGGCGTCCCTGGCGCTTTCGGCCACGTCGCTCCACCTGGCCGGATACGCGCCGCTCTGGCTCCCGGTAATCTGGCTGGCGGTGATCGGCCTGCTCGGATTCTATGTCTTCTGCGGGCTCGTGCTCAACAGGTCGCCGGCCAAGGTCTACCAGGCACTCCTCTTCACGCCGGTCTTCATCGCGTGGAAACTCTGGGTCTACGTGCAGATGAGGCTCGGCAAGAGCATGAACCAGTGGATCAGGACGGGACGGGCCAAGATCGGAGACTGACGCCCCTCCCCTGCGTCCGCTGCGGTATGTCCATGAGCAGGGACCAGTAGAAGCTGGCCAGGGCCATCTGCGCCCCCAGGGGAAGCGCGAGCACGCACAGCGTGCGGAGCCTGTCCGGAAACGCGGCTGCCAGGCCCGCCGGCCCGTAGGCGTGCCAGTTGAGAAACTGGATCACGAGGAAGGCCGTTCCCCAGACTATGAGTGTGAGCCCGGCGATCGCTCCCCTCTCGAGGGAGTGGGATTCGAGAATCCGCCTGACCAGGCGGCTGCCGATCTTTCGCGGATGCAGCCCGAGCCGCATCGCGCCGATCTTGCCGAACACTCCGAAGATGACCGACTGAAAACCGAAGGTCGCGCAGACCGCGCTCGCCAGAAGCGAACCCATGGCCGCATTGCCCTGCTCGGTCAGCGCGGGAACAAAGAGGAATCCCGCCCCGAAGAGGAGACCGAGCGCCATCAGCGCCAGGCCGGGGTAAACGAATAGCCATCTCGGGGAGTAGACGAGAAAGAACTTGAGGCTCCGCCACCCGTCGCTCCATGTCTTCAGGTGCGGCTTGCGCGTCCGCGCCGACGTGGAGAGGATTGTGGGCACCTCGGTGACGGAGAGGTCGAACATGGCGGCCTTGGCATTCATCTCGAGGGCGAACTCCATGCCGGTCATGACCGGCCCCATCACGTCGTAGGCCGCCCGGGAGAATCCGCGGAGGCCACAGTAGAAATCGCCGCAGCGGCTCTCGAAGAAGATCCGGCCGATCCGGGTGAGGAGCGGATTGCCGAGGTAGCGGTGGAGGAAGGGCATGGCGTCCTTGCCGATGCCGCCGCGAAAGCGGTTTCCCATGACCAGGTCGTACCCCTCCCTGAGCTTCTCCACGAACGGGCCGAGACGGCTGAAGTCGTAGGTATCGTCGGCATCGCCCATGATCACGTACCGGCCACGCGCCGCGCCGATCCCGCCGGCCAGGGCAGAGCCGTAGCCCTTCGATTTCACGTCGATGACGCGCGCGCCGCGATCGAGGGCGGTCTCCCTCGACCCGTCGGTACTCCCGTTGTCGGCCACGATGATCTCCGCGTCGATATCGGCATCGGCGAAGAAAGTACGAGCCTTCTCGATACATGTCGCGAGAGTCTCGGCCTCGTCGAGACAGGGCATGACCACGGAGAATTCCGGGCCCTTCCCGTTCCGGGGTGCGCGGGGCGAAACATTTCCTTGCTGCTTCATGACCGGTCCCTCTCAATCGGACAGGCAAACGGTGTCGTTCTCGAAGACGAACACCTTCCACCGGGCGGAATAGTCGATATAGGCGGTCGCTTCCCCGAGCCGGCCCGCGTAGTTCAGTCGATCACCCATCCGGGATTCGGGATCGACGAAACGGTAAAAGAAGATCGGCCACCAGTCGGACCAGGAACCGAGCGTGTACGCGCCCAGCACGATGGGAAGGGTCCTCTGTCTGTGCATCTCGGCATACTCGAATTTCTCGAGGCGCCGCTGCTCGGCCACGGCCTCGGCCACCCAGGAGGGGATCTCCTCGAGCGGCGGCACGAGGCGCGCCACGCGGGCGACCTCGTCTTCCCGGTCGATGCGCGTGATGAGCCTGTGCGCGAGGGCGCGGGCGTCCTTCTCATCCAGAACGACGCCCGCGCGCAGAGCCGCTTCCTGCAGGCCCTGCCAGCCGAGCGGATCGTCGGTCTCGCACCACCTGTGGACCCTCTCGACGAGGACGATCGGCCGCGGACAGGACTCGAGATAGGAGCGGCGCACGGGCGCGATGCTCTGAAAGGGCAGCCCCGTGTAGTAACTGAGGACAAGCTGATCCGAGGGCGTGACGTATAGCTTTGTGCCCTGCTTCAGTTCGAGATCCTTCAGGAGCGCCACCGGAGCGTAATCCCCGGGAACGGTGAATTCATGGACGGGCGACACGTACCAGAGCCGCCCGGAGACGAGCAGAAAGAGGGCGAAGAGCGCCGGTGCCAGCAGGACACGGCCGCGGCGATAGACGAGACGGGCCGCGTACGCGAAGACCACGGATACGAGCAGCAGGCCGGGCACCAGGATCGGCAAGGACAGCCTGTTCACGAAGAAGCTCGCCGCGGGCATCAAACGGACCCAGAAGACGAAACCGGTCACGATCCACACGAGAGAAAGAATGATCGCGGGCCGGTGGTGGGCGATCGATTCGCGCACGATCCGGGGCAGCTTGCGCGGCCGCAGGAAATAGGCACCCACCGCGCAGAGCACGATCAGGAAAAGAAACGCGTAATCCTCCCGGCCCCGCAGATAGCGCAGAAAATCGTCTGGAAAGACGAGCAGGGGCCAGGCGCCCGGGATCTCGCCGAGATGCCGCAGGTAGCCGGTGGCCAGGAGCCAGGGGAGGGCGGCGATGGCAACGATCGCGCCGGTGAGCGATGCCTTGAAGACGATACGCCGCTTGCCGATCCAGAAAGGGATCATGGCGGCCGTGGCCGTCGACGCGATGGCGAAGCTGAGAAGGTGCGTGTGGAACAGGACCGACAAGGCGATACCGAGCGCGATGAAATCGCGCCAGGCACCGCGCCTCATGATCCTGTGGATCAGATAGACGCAGGCGGCAACGACCGCCAGGGTGGCGGAGTAGTACCTCGCCTGACACCCGAGCCAGACGAAATTGTCCGCCAGAGCCGCTGCCAGCAGGGCCGCGCACGCCGCGGTGTTGCCGAACATCTCTCTTCCGGCCCAGTAGACGAAAAGGAGCATGAAGGCCGAGAAGACAATCGACGGCACGCGCGGCACGAAAGTACGGTATCGCATCTCGTCGACGCCGCGGCCGAACCGGATCTCGCCATGAGCATGGTCGGGACCGATCCCGAACGAGGCGAGCGATGCGGCGATCGAGAAGAGAGGCAGCCATCCATGGTAAATGGCCACGCCCTTGTCGGAGTAACTGATATCCTTGAACTCGTATTCCGGGTGCCCGGGCCAGGGCTTGATCAACGTGTTCTCGAAGATGGGATTTCCCAGGTAGCTGTCGGTCGGGACGCCGTGGTCGAGAATGGTGAGGGCATTGATCGTCGACTCTGCCTCGTCGACCCACAGGGGCTGTGTCAGAGCCCTCTCCGACCGGACGAGCAGGCCGAGAAGGATCACCGCCCCCGCAAAGATCAGTTGAAGCCTCTCCGAACCCGAACTCTTACCCTTCCGGTCATCTCGAAAAGGGACGCCCGGCCTAGCGGGCCTCAACGTTCAATTCCTCGTCGAGGCCGGTCTGGGCGATCATGCTCTTGACCTTGCCCTTCTTGACCTTGATCCTGTGGCGCGACGGTTCGGCGAGGCGGTTCTTCATCTCGAGCACCGTGCGCAGACCGATGCTGTCTATGAACTCCACATTCTCGAGATCGAGGAGGAACTCGCCGCCATAGTCGGCGGGGAGCAGCTGATCGACATCGATCCTCTCGACCGTGTCGAGCGAGAGCTCTCCCGACACGTTGACGCGCAGCGCGCCCTCCTCCTCGCGGGCCGAGATCTCGCACCGCGTGCTCTGCCGGGAGCGCGCATCGGCCGCGGCGCTCGATGGGTCGGCAAAGAAGAGGCCCTCGAGATGGGATAGGACTCTCTGGGCCGACATCTGGAGCCGGAGCGCCCGCGACACCCCGCAGATGCGGAACTCCTTGCCCTCCGATTCGAGCGCCTTCTTCAGCGTGAGGATCAAACCGAGACCGCGCACATCGCAGTAGCGCGTGCCGCCGAGATCGAGAACGAAGTGATCCGAGCGCTCCGCTTCGGCCTCGGCGAGCGTCCGGTGGGCGTCGACCTTGCCGCCGGACAAGGTGCGCGCGGCGCGCATGATGCAGACATTCCTGACATGGTCGACCCAGGGATCGTCGAGCGAACGGCTCCCGCCCGGCAGCAGGGAGAGGAGCCGCACCGTCCGGTCGACCGCGCAGCTGACCATGAGAGCCTGCCCGAAGAGAAAGATACCCTTTGTATAGCGGCCGCCAGAGCCTCTTCGGTTCGACATAGACGCGGTAAAGCCACTCGAGGCTCAGCTTCTGAAGAATCCTGGGCGCGCGCTTCACGCGGCCAATCATGAAATTGAAGGTTCCGCCGATCCCGATCGACACCGGCACGCGAAGGCGGTGCCGGTTGCGCCGGAACCAGAATTCCTGCTTCGGATTTCCCAGGCCGAGAAGGAGCACATCGGGCGCGCAGCGATTGATCTCTTCGACGAGGTCATCGTCGTCGCCGAAGGACTGGAACAATTGTCCGCCCTTGATGTGGATGAAGGGCGAAGATTTTCCAACGACCTCGACGGTGGGATTCATCCTGGCGATCACCTCCTCGGTGAGCCGCAAGGTCTCTTCATCGCCTCCGAGCATGTAGATCCGGAGATGGTCGAGCCGCTGCACGATGGCCGGAACCAGGTCCGACCCTGCCACGCGGCCCTTGAGGCGCGATCCGAGGAGCCGCGCCGCGCCCACCACCGGCATACCGTCGGTGATCGCCAGGTCGGCCTCGCGGTAGCAGGCGCTGAGCTCGGGATTCTTCTCGGCGAAGGACCCGAAACGGAGGACGTTGACCAGAAAATCGACGTTGGGGGTGGTGATGTAGTGCGGCACCCCGTCGCGCCTGTACTTCTCGACAAAGGCCCCGATCTGCTCGAGCGTCTCGTCGAGAGTCACGTTGTCGAGGGGTACACCGAGGACGATCGTGTTGTCGTTCAGGGAATTCATCAAAACCTGTTCCTTCTCTGAAGCGTCCGGACCCGGACGCCGCAACAATCGCAAACGCAGGCGGTTCGACCGCTCTTACACCTATCGGCATTGGCGGAATCAGGGTTTATGGATTCAGGCTCGCAAGGCGGAATTTTTGAGGATCCGAAGGGCGTGCTCTCTCCCCGGACAGCGCCTCGAAAGAGACACAAAGTCGCACCCGGACCGCTTGAGAAAATCGATGATCCTGCCGATATATCTGATCAGGCGCCCCCTGCTCGGGGAGACGCCTCGTCGCTGAACGACTGACTTTTTTACAGGTGGACAGATAAAATCCATGAACGCAATCACTAGGGCGCACGCGACCAACGACCGCACGAGGCGGGTCGAGATCATCGAAGAGCTCTACCGCCGCTACGGCAGGGGAGGCCGATCGAGAAGTCTCGCAAGAAGCCTTCGCTTCTGGAGAAAGAAGTACGCCTGGATCGCCGTGGTGGGCAGCACGAGACTGCTGAAACGGACGGTCGACATCGTTTTCGCTTCCTTCTGGCTGATCGCCCTCTCCCCCATGTTCCTGGCGGTGGGTCTGGCGATCAAGCTCACCGATGGAGGTCCCGCGCTCTTCTGGCAGACCCGGGTCGGCCAGTGGGGGCGCGAGTTTCCCTTCCCCAAGTTCCGCTCCATGGTGATGAACGCCGAGGAACTCAAGAAGAAGCTGCTCGAACAGAGCCACCACTCGTCGGCCAAGACCTTCAAGATGAAGAAGGATCCGCGCGTCACCTGGATCGGCCGGATCATCCGGAAGCTGAGCATCGACGAGATGCCGCAGCTCTGGTGCGTGCTCAAGGGAGACATGTCGATGGTCGGCCCCCGCCCGCCGGTGGTGCGCGAGGTGCAACAGTACTCGCTCGCCGACAGGCGCCGGCTCGACGTGATGCCCGGCCTGACCTGCATCTGGCAGGTGAGCGGACGGGGCGACATTCCTTTCGAGAAGCAGCTCGAACTCGATATCGACTACATCAGGAGCCGGAGTATCTGGGTCGACTTCAAGATCCTCCTCGCCACGATACCGGCGGTTCTCTTTGGCAAGGGCGCTTACTGAGAGGCAAACGAGATTCAATGAAAACAGTCATCATCGCAACCGGTGAAAATCGCGAAATGCAGGCGCTCACGGAGCGGCATCCGATCCCCATGCTGCCTCTTCTCGACCGGCCATTCATCCAGCACGTGGTGGAATATCTGGTCGGCCGGGGCACGACGGAGATCGATTTTCTTCTGAGCCACATGCCGGAAAAATTCGAGAACCACTTCGGGGACGGCACCCGATGGGGGGCGGCGTTTCGCTACAACCTGGCCCGCGACGCGACAACACCCTTCAGAACCCTGAAAGCGCTGCGCATCGCGAGCGGCGACGAGCCGGTCCTGATCGGGTTCGCGGACAGGTTCGCGCAGATCGACATGGAATGTTTGCCTCCGGCGCCGGCCGCGTTCTGCTGGCGAGGACCGGAGGGGAACCGGAGAGGCGAAGGATCGGAGCCGCCAACACCGGCCACGACCGTGGAGAACGAACTCTTGTCCGGCACGGACGACGCCGAGACATCCGCGGCCACGGCGACCGCAACCAGGACAGAGACCGTGCCGGAAGAATCCCGGATGGTCTGGGCGGGCTGGGCGATCGTCACGGGCAGCGACATCGACAACCTCCCCGAAGAACTCGACGAGGGCGGATTCGAGAAGTTCATCCTGGCGAGAGCGGCCGACGGGGGTTGCGTGGCCGAGGTTGGCGAGCCCCTGTCGCTCTGCTCCTACGACGACATGATCGAAAACAACCGCCGTGTTCTGAGCGGCAAGTTCGAGGGCCTGTTCTGCTCCGGATGGCAGGCCGACGAGGGGGTCTGGCTCTCGCGCAACGTGTCGATCCACCCCACGGCAAGGCTGGTTCCGCCCGTCTACATCGGAGAGAACTGCCGCGTCGCCATCGGCGCACAGGTCGGTCCGGGCGCCGCGGTGGGCAAGAACTGCATGCTCGACGGGCGTTGCCAGGTCAAGGACACGGTCGTTGCCCCGGGCAGCTACGTGGGCGAGGCGCTCGAGCTCGATAACGCCATCGTCGACAAGAATCGCCTCATCAACACACGGCTCGGCGCCGATGTCATTGTTCCCGACAGTTTCATTCTCGGCAGCATGTCGGACACGACCCTCCTTCAAAAGGTCGTGGGTGCGCTCCGCCGGATGGGCGCCGTGCTCTTCCTCGCCATCATGTGGCCCCTTCTGGCTGCCGCTGCCCTGGCGCTCAAGATCGGGCGGGCGGGACCGGTCGTCTTCAAGAAGAAGGTGGTCAAGCTTCCCGCACAGCACGATGTTTCCGTCTGGCACAGCTACGACCTCATCAGTTTCTGCCCGCCCGGCCGGAAAACCCGGTCCTGGTTCAGCGATTTCTTCTTGAACTTCCTGCCCGGCCTCATCAACGTGGCGCGGGGCGATCTGAGCCTCGTGGGTCTTCCCACGAGATCGTTGGACGAAATCTCCGCCCTCCCCGAGGAGTGGCGGGAATTCTACCTCTCCTGCCGGGCAGGACTGGTCAACGAGGGCGACGTGATCTACGACTGGAAACCGACGGGCGACGAGGCCTTTGCGGCGGAGGTCTACTATTCGGTCAAGATGGGTGTTGTTCACGATCTGAAACTTCTTGCCGGGTATTTCGGCCGCGTCCTGTCGATGCAGAGGCGGGATCGAAGACAACAACGAAGAGCCTGAGAGATATTCAAAGGAGATTCCATGGCACTCAAATTCGGTACGAGCGGTGTGCGCGGCCTTGTCACGGAAATGACCGACGAGGAGTGCTTTCTCTATACCACGGCGTTCGCGCGCTATCTCAAGAGCCGCGCCCCGGTGGAGTCGGTGGCTCTGAGCGGAGATTTTCGTAGCAGCACGCCCGGGATCCTGGAAGCGGTGGCCGCGGCGCTCGAACAGGAAGGGATCGCCGTCGACTTCGCGGGCTTCATGCCCACGCCGGCGGTCGTGGCCTATGCCATGGCGCGCGGCCGCGCCAGCATTATGGTCACGGGCAGCCATATCCCGGACGATCGCAACGGAATCAAGTTCAACCTGCCCTGGGGCGAGGTGCTCAAGGTCGACGAGGCCAGGATCTCGGCGGCCTATGCCGAGCTGAAAACGGCAGGACACTCGATGACGGTTCCGCCGGCCGACCTCGGGCCGGCAAATCCCGAGGTGGAACAAGAATTCGTGGCACGCTTCACCGATTTCTTTCCTGCCGGTGCGCTGGCCGGGAAGAAGATCGTGGTCTATCAGCACTCGGCAGTGATCCGCGACATGATTCCGGAAATTCTCACCCGGCTCGGAGCCGAGGTCGTCACGGTCGGCAGGTCCGACACCTTCGTACCCGTGGACACGGAGGCGGTGGCCAATCCAGGACAGCTCGCCTCGTGGGTGAGCGAACACGAGGCGGACGCGCTGGTGAGCGCCGACGGCGACAGCGACCGCCCCCTCGTGGTCGACGAATCGGGCAAGATGGTGCGGGGCGATGTTCTCGGCATCCTCACCGCCTCCTACCTCGGCGCCGACGCGGTGTGCGCACCGGTAAGCTGCAACACGGCGCTCGAGAAATGCGGACGCTTCGAGTCGGTGACGCGGACACGCATCGGATCGCCCTACGTGATCGCCGGGATGAATGAAGCGCTGCAGAACTCCTTCGCGCGCATCGTCGGTTACGAGGCCAACGGCGGGTTTCTCACGGCCAGCGACCTGCGCCATCAGGACACGGGAAAGATCTTGCCCGCCCTGCCGACGCGCGACTGCGCCCTGCCGATCTTGGCCGTGCTTCACGACTCCGCGAGCCGGGATCTTTCGCTCTCGGCGCTCGTGGCCAAGCTGCCGCCGCGCTTCACTTGCAGCGGACTGATCCGGGAGTTTCCCACCCGCACAAGCAAGGAGATCGTGAGCCGTTTTCGGACGATCGGAAACGAGCTGGTGCCGCTTTTCGTGGAGCCCACCTTCGGCCCGGTCGAGACGTGGGACTTCACCGACGGAGTGCGCATGACCTTCACCTTCGGCAATATCGTGCACATGAGGCCGTCGGGCAACGCGCCCGAGTTCCGGATCTACACCGAATCGGACGACGAGAAGAGCGCCAAGCTCATCAACGACCTGGCCCTGGAGATCGTGCGCGACGGCGTGCGCCCCGCCGTCGAGAAGCAGCTCTCGCCCACTGCCACGCAGCAGCTCGCCAACGTGATGGCCATGAACACGGCGCCGGCCGCGGGCACGGGAATGGACGTGGTGATCGTGTCGACCACGAGCCGGCATGACGAGGACTACTGGCAGGAGCGCCTCGATGCCACGCGCGGCCAGATCTGCAAGGAAGGGGCGATCACGGTCGCCGTGGAAGAGGACTGGACCGGCGGAGCCGGCAACGGCCTGGGAACGCTCTACGCCGTCCTCAAGGCGCGCGCCAAGTGCGGAAGACTCCATGGAGTCGACCTGCTCGAGATCCTCTCGGCAGGCGCCGCCGTCGGCCTCTACCACACGGCCGGAAAGGGCACGCGGCTGGCTCCCCTTCCGGCGAGCGAAGGGAACAACAAGCCCGCCGTGCAGCTCCCGGGGCTGCTCGCCGTGGAAGACCGCACCGAGGCGCTGACCATTCTCGAGGCAACGATCAAACAGACGGCCATCTACGCGCCGAGCCGCAAGGGAAGGCTCTCCGTCTTCTGGGGCGACCAGGTCTTCATCCCCTCCCGGAGCGCGACCTACACCCCCACCCACCACGCCGACATCATGGTGAAACTCAAGACGTCACCGGACGACACCGGGATCTCTCCCGAATGCGTCGATCCTCTTACCGACGAACCCCTTCCCTTGCCCGACGCGGCAACGTGGGAGGCCGAGGGGCTCCACCGGTACGGGCTCATCGCGATCGATTCGAACCACAACGCGACGCAGGTCGAAAAGATCGACCACGCCACGGCGAAGAACCTGGTCAAGAACGCCGTGATCGGTGTGGACAACGGCCTCGGCGTGAGCATCGGTTCCTTCAGCCTGTCGTCCGAGCTGGTCATGCTCCTGCTCGACGAGTTCGAGCCCGAGCTCTTCGCGCGCCAGGGAAAGATGGACACCGATCCCCACTTCTGGATGCCTTTGACTCTCGACAAGGAGACCTATCTCGCTATCATGGCAAGCAAGGGCGAGGACGAGGAGGCGGCCGGCGAGCACTACAACCGGATGGAACGCTTCCGCAAGAAGGTCCTGCCCGCTTCCGGGCTGCGCGGAATGTTGGGCGCCGTCGATGTGGGCGCCGACTGCTACTGGTGGGACTACGGCACCATCTCGAATTTCAGGTCCAACCTCCTGAAGCTCGTCGAGGCCGGCCCCGAGGCAGACGCGGCGCGTACCTTCTTCGGGATCACCGACCGCCGGGCGGGAAGCACCTTGGCCGGGGGCGTCGACGCCGACGGGGCGTCGTGCCTGCTCGGCTCCCGCGTGAGAAGCGGCACCGTGCGGCGGAGCGTGCTCGTCGGCGTGTCGGCCGACGAACTCGACGTCGAGGACAGCGTTCTCATCGGCACGGCATCGTCGAGCCTGAAGGCTCGGGAGTGCCTGCTCTACAAGGTCTCGGGAGACGGCCAACTCGCGCCGCGCACGGTGCGCGTCGACGTGCCTGTGGGCAGGAGCCGGACCGTGACCTTGGAAACGAACCTCGACCGTGACGGAAAGGCGGACTGGTCTCGGCAGCTTCCGGGCAATCCCTACAGCTATGCCGAGCTGCACGAGGCGGTCAATTCGGAGAGAGAGCGAGCGGAAGAACCGGTATCGTGATGAAGCAGGTCCTCCTTCTCGAGAACAGGATTCAGCGTTACGCCTGGGGTTCGCCCACGGCGATCAGCGAGCTGCTCGGAAAGCGCCCTCCCGGCGAACCGGAGGCGGAGCTCTGGATGGGCGCCCACCCCAGGTGCCCGTCCCTGGTGAACGGAGCTGACGGCGCCTTACCGCTCGATGAACTGATCGGGCGGCACCCGCGGGAGATCCTCGGTGCGCGGGTGGCGGCACGCTTCGGGCAAAAGCTCCCTTTTCTGTTCAAGGTGCTGGCCGCGGCTCAGGCGCTCTCGATCCAGGCCCACCCCTCGCTCGAGCAGGCCTGCGCCGGATTCGCCCGCGAGAACGCGGCAGGCATTCCGATCGACGCCCCCCACCGGAACTACCGCGACGACAACCACAAGCCGGAGCTGATCGTGGCTCTCACCGACTTCTGGGCGCTCAAGGGATTCCGTCCGGTGGACGAGATCGTGGATGACTTCGGCGCGATCGGATCGCCGGCGATCGCCGCTCCTCTCGACGCGTTGCGCGGCGCCCGGGACGAGAGCGCTCTCCGGGAGTTCTTCGAGGCGATCCTGACCATGGAGGGGCGGGCTCGAGCGGACCTGGCCCGCGCGGTGGTCGAGCAGGCGCGAACGAAGGCCGAAGAGGAGGGCCACTGGGCGTGGCTCCTCACCCTGAACGATCTCTATCCGGGCGATGTGGGGCTCGCCTCGGCCCTTCTCCTCAACCTGGTACACCTCGAACCGGGCGAGGGGCTCTATCTGCCCGCCGGCGAACTGCACGCCTATCTCGACGGCACGGGCATCGAGGTGATGGCCAACTCGGACAATGTGCTGCGCGGAGGCCTCACGCCGAAACATATCGACGTGGCCGAGATGCTCGCCACTCTCACCTTCGGCGCTGGAACTCCCGAGGTCCTTTCGCCGCGGGAGATGGGCCGCGGTGAACGGAGCTACCCGACCCCGGCCGACGAGTTCGTCCTGACCGAAATCCGCGTCGGCAGCGGCGCGGGCTGGACGAGCGGCCAGGACCGGAGCGTGGAGATCCTGCTCTGCGTCGATGGGAGCGGGGTTCTGGCGAGCAGCGGCTCGGACGCGACACTCCCCGTCAAGAAGGGAACGTCCCTGCTCGTGCCCGCGGCCGTGACCGAATACCGCATCGATGGTTCGGTCACCCTCTTCCGGACCGCGGTTCCCGCCTAGCGGTCCTGTCCTTACGCGCGATCCGCCATGGGCGCTCTCCGTTCAGTAGATGTTGATCTCTCCGGCGGGAAGCGCGAAGACTCCCCGCGCGCTCTCCCAGCGCATGAGCGGCCGCGCCTTGCGCCACCAGTACTCGAAGGTGAAGAGGTCGCGCGTTCCGTCCTCCTCGACGTAGTGCTTTTCGATACGCCTCGCCGTGTCGCTGCCGCAGAGGGCGCCGTAGCGGAGTTCGGGTGCGAGTTTCGCGCCGCGCTGCGCGGCGAGGATCGAGAAGTAGACCGCCTCCGGGTGTTTGGCCGCGGCAAGAGCCGCCACGAGATCGGGCAGTGCGTCCGGCCGGATGAGGTTGCGGAGGAAGAAGAGGATCTCCCGTTCGATCGTGCTCTTCAGAAGGGTATCGAAGAGGGCGCGGTCCTGCGCGCCTTCGAGCCGCCCCCGCACCGCGGCCACCGTCGCTTTCAGTGTGCCCTTCTCGACCCCGTCGATCCAGAAGGCCACCTTGCCCGACCAGTCCTTCGCGTCGAAGGGAACCTTCTGGTTGGAAAGGTAGTCCCAGCCGAGGGGCGTGTCGCCGAGACCGTCGCCGCGCACGCACTGGAGAAGTCCGGCCGGAAGGCGGCCGTAGTAGTTCTCGGGATTGCCGAACCGTTTCATCTCGCCGCTGGCGCGCGAGCAGTCGACCGGAAACCAGCCGCTGCCGGAGAGAAAGACCTCGCTCCAGCGGTGGAAGACCGCATCCTCGGTCACCGAGGAGTCGTATTTGGCCGCCCTTCCCGAGCGGAGAACAACGCCGCCCGTGTAGCGAGCCGGTATCCCGGCGGCGCGGCAGAGGGCGAGGAAGGCATAGTTGTACTCCGAGCAGGATCCGGTCTTGCGCTCGAGCACGACAGGCGCCGGATCCCAGACATCATCCCTCTCGTAGGTCAGATTCCTGGCGAGGTACTCGAAGATGGCCCGCACCGTCTCCTCGTCGGACGCGCTGTCCGCCGCGAGCTCCCCGGCCAGGCCGGCCACCGCGGGCGCGGTGATCTGATAGCTCTGTCCGTCGCGCAGGAAGGGCTCGCGCATGGCGGGCGGCAGCTCTTTGACGGTTGCGGCCGATCGATCGTGGACCAGGTTGGCCACCTCCACCTCGGCGATCCAGCCATGGGCGATCACTTCGCCCGGGGGCACGTCGCGATCGACGAAGTGGAGGATCGGGGTGCCGTACTCGTCGATCAACTCTTCCGAACAGGACGGATCGGGCACGAAAGAAAGGATCTTCTGCCGCTCGTTGGATTTCGGCACGGCGATGAAGAGCTCCATCGTGGCGGGCTTGTCGCTCGCGTTGACGAGACGGTGCTCGTAGCGCACGACGCGGCCGACCTCGAGCAGAGGTTTCGCGGCCGGGGCGGTCGCGGAGCAGGAGATGGCGACGAGTGAAAGCGTGGCGACGAGGGCCAAGATGGCTGCGGATCGTTTCATGGATGGTTCCTCGAGAAGAAGGGGCCCATCGCGCTTGCGCGGACAGGATCCAGGTATTATCGTGTCACGTGACCATCATTAGAGCAGGTCCCGGACCAAAATCAATTCGGAGTGTGGCCATGAAGATCCTCGCCCTCCTTGTCTGCCTCTTTTCTCTCTCGCTCGAAGCGGCCGCGGTTACCGAGATCTCCATCGACCGGCCGGGTATCGTGATCAAGACCGACGTCCGTATCAAGCCGGGCGTATGGCGCGTGACCGAGGGGGGCGACAGGGGTGTTCTGGTCGTCAAGAAAAGAGGCGTCACCATCGACTTCAACGGCGCCGAACTCGTGGGGTGCGCCGAGGGAGCGGAGCGCGACGCGTTCAGCGGGATCGGCGTGGTCTGCTTCGGCTGCGACCGCGTCACGATCAAGAACGCGCGCATCCGGGGGTTCAAGACAGCCATTCTTGTCGAGAAGTGCGACGGCGTCGTCATCGAGGATTGCGATCTTTCGCGAAACTATGCCCAGCGCCTGAAGAGCACGCCCGAGCGCGAGGACTCCTCCGACTGGCTCTGGCCCCACGAGAACGACGACGACCAGTGGCGAAAGAATTACGGCGGCGGCATCTACCTGAAGGAGTGCGCCAAGGCAACGGTGCGGCGCTGCAAGGGGTACGGTTCCCAGAACGGGCTGCTCCTCTCGCGGGTGACCGACTCCGACATCTACGACAATGATTTCTCCTTCAATTCGGGCTGGGGGCTCGCCATGTGGCGCTCGTGCAAGAACAGGGTGACGCACAACAAGTTCGACTGGTGCGTGCGCGGGTACAGCCACGGCGTGTACTGGCGCGGGCAGGACTCGACGGGCATCCTGTTCTTCGAGCAGTGCTCGGACAATTTCTTCGGGTGGAACTCGGCCACCCACGGCGGGGACGGCTTTTTTCTCTATGCCGGAAACGAAACCCTGCGGCGCACCGGCGAGGGAGGGTGCAACCGAAACGTGCTCTACAGGAACGATTTCTCCCACGCCGTGGCCAACGGGATCGAGGCGACATTCAGCGACGGCAACAGGTTCATCGAGAATATCTGCAACGACTGTCAGCACGGGTTCTGGCTCGGCTACTCGTACAACAACGAGGTCGTGGGGAACCAGGTCAAGGACTGCGCCGGCGCGGGGATCGCGTGGGAGCACGCTTGCGACAACCTGATCGAGGGGAACATTTTCGCGAACAACCCTGTGGCAGTTGATCTCTGGTGGGACTATGACAAGGATCTGATCGAGACGCCCTACGGCGAGAAACACAACACGGGCTGCGAGAAAAACAGGGTCAGGTGCAACACCTTCACCGGTGACACGATCGCCATCCGGCTGCGCGAGGCCAAGAAGACGCGCATCGTGAGCAATGCTTTCGTGGGTGTCGGAACGCCCGTGAGCGAAGACGACAAGTGCAGGGGCACGGCGCAGGAGAAAAACGTCACCGCGCCCGAGCGGAACGAGAACACACAGGCAGTGGCTCTTCTCCGTTCGGCAAAGGCGTTAAGGCCGCCCAAGACCGATGGCTCGATGAACGCCTTTTTGCCCGAGGGCGCGTTGCGCGGCCGGCAGTACATCCTGATCGACGAGTGGGGTCCCTACGATTTCAAGAAGCCCAAGGTGTGGCCCGCGGCGATCGCGGCCGGCAAAGAAGGCACCTTTTATTTATACGGTCCCGAGACCGAGGGGAGCGCGGGTCGCTTTGTGGTGGAAAGTCCAAACGGCGGGATCAGCGTGGCGCCCAAGATCGGCACGATTCCGGGGCGGTTCACGGTGCGCGCCGAGGAGCCGGGGTTGCACGCTTTCGAACTGAAGATCGCCGCGGGGGACGAGATGCTCCGCGCGCGCGGCACGCTGCTCAACGTGGAGTGGTCGGTACGCTACTTTCACTGGGACCCGGCGCGCGATCCGCGCGAGGACCAGGCCGCGTGGGACCGGCTCTTGAAAACCGAACCCGCCCACGCTGCCCTGCTCGACGGGCTGCGCTTCAACTGGGGTGGCGGCCCGCCCGCCGAGAAGGTCAACGCCGACCACTTCGGCACCCTGGCCACGGCCGAGCTGCACCTACCCGCGGGCAGGTATCGGATCATCACGATCTCCGACGACGGGATCAGGCTCTGGGTCGACGGCAAGCTCGCCATCGACAACTGGACCTGGCACCCCCCCACCGAGGATCGCGCCGAGCTGACTCTTGAGGCAGGCACCCACGATTTTCGCATCGAACACTTCGAAATCAACGGCCACGCCGCGCTGAGTTTCGCGTTGAAGAGGCTCCCGGAATAATTCCTCCATTTATTGCTCCCGGAATAATTCTTTCATGGGATCAACATGTGTTGATCCCATGAAAGAATTATTCCGGGAGCAAGAACACCACCCGCCCGCTGTAGCCGCAGATGAGAATTTCGTCGGTGTCGTTGCGAGGGTCGAGGTTTGCGGCAGTGAGCCAGTGGCCTTTGTCGCTGTCCGTGAAGATCGTCGCGGCGCTAAATCGATCCTCTCCCGCCTTCCGGACGAGGAGGACCACCTCGCCCGAATAACCGAACACCGCCACGCTCTCGTCCCCGGGATCTCCGGTGAAACGCCCGGCGGCAACTCCGCGCGCTTCGGCCGGGCACTCATGAATCACCCGGCTCTGCCAGGCGCCCGACGGGCCAAGCACATGCCGCACGATCCTGCCATCGTCGCCGGCCGTGTAGACCGGGGGCGGCTCGCCGGCGCGCGCCGCACCGAGGGCCACCCGCGCCAAGCCCTCGCCGGCCTGGTGAATGATGCGTTCCTCAAGCTCGCGCCCCCTCCAGCCGAGAAGCCCGAGCCGGCCCGCCCGGCTCACGTAGAGGATCTCCTTCCCCGGAAGGCCGGGCACGAAATCGAAAGCCACCGTATTGCGCACCCTCTCCGTTTCCTGATGAAGCAGCTCACCTCTCCAGAGATCGTTCTGCGCGCCCGGAAGGAGATGGAAGATCTTCCCCTGCAAGGTGCAGGCCAGAAGATCGGGGCCGGGGTGATGAGGCACCACATCGTCGACGAGCAGGGCGTGAATCTCGTCGGGAACGAACCAGACGGCACGGCAGTCGAATCCGCCCTGAACCAGCGGAACGACCTGGTAGACATTTCCCCGCCCGCCTGCGAGGTAGAGTTCGTTGCCGCAGCGGGTGGGATCGACATCTCCCCACGCCGCGGCCCCGAGCCAGAGGCCGTCCATGGTGAGCCACCACGCCGCCCGATCGTCGCCCCGCGTTTCGAGAAGCGCACCGCGCCCCTTGTCGTCCATGGCCACCACCTCGAGCCCCGCAACGCGCGGGAGCAGATCGGCAACGAGAAGGGACCAGACCGTGGCATCGCTCTCCCACAGGGTTCGGGCAGTCCATCGGACCTGCGCGCGCCCCGATCCGTCCCTCGCCCCGTCCCCGGCCGAAGCCGGTTCGTGGCCGGGCTCGACACTTGCCGCGCACGCGCACAGGACCAGGGCCGCACCGGAAAGCAGCACTCCCGTCAGCCAACAGCGCATTCGAAAATCCCCCCACCCTCGGATCAGAATTCGGGGAAACTCATCACTCCGTTTTGGAGCGGCTCAATGGTCCGAATTGCCGAGCACGTTGCGCGTGATCCACTCGGACGTTTCCTCGATCGAACGGTTGGTCACGTCGATCGTCCAGAGACCGGGGATCTTGCGGAACTCCTTCTCGCAGAACTCCATCTCCTGCACGACGTGCTGTTTGTTCGAATAACCGGGCACATTGGCGTGCGCCATGCGGCCCGCCCTCTCCGACCTGAGCTCGATCTGCCGTTCGAGCCCCATGCGAAAGCCGACCTTCTTCACGGGCAGCTTGGCGATCTCCGGTTCGAGAGGCATGTCGAGCACGATCGGAATGTTCGCCACCTTCAGCTTGCGGCAGGAGAGAAAAATGCTCGTCGGCGTCTTGCCTGTCCGCGAGATGCCGAGAATGATCAGGTCCGCCTGGTCGACGGTGTCGAGCCCCATCCCGTCGTCGTGG
This sequence comes from uncultured Phycisphaerales bacterium, assembly GCA_964620445.1. Classification (GTDB taxonomy): domain Bacteria; phylum Planctomycetota; class B15-G4; order B15-G4; family CAYZWU01; genus CAZUHB01. Next base: position 17,546 of record CAZUHB010000045.1, on the reverse strand, counting down.
GTGATCGTGTACTGGATCGCCTCGGTCACGAGGTAGGTATCCTCGTCGGTGTGGCGGAACACACCCGGTTCCATCCTGGGCGAATAGTCGAGAATCTTGGCGAAGATCGACAGGAGCGGCCCGGTCACGTCGATCATGGTGAGCCCCTTGGTCTTCCCTTTCCGCGACAGCGCGCGCCGCAGCTTCAACGAGACGAGGGTGAAGACGATGATGCACTTGCCGTCGGGCGCCAGGTCGACGATCTCGTCGAGCTGGCTCATGGCGCGCACGAAGGGGAAACGGCGCACGTTGAAGTGGGCCCCCCGGAACTGGACCAGCACCGACGTGAGCACCGACTCGGCCGTGTGGCCCGTGGCATCGGAGACGACAAAGATATTCAGGCGTTTTTTCACTTTTCGCGCGCTCCTTCACAGGCGTAGCTCTGGGCCGCGTAACCATCGCGCACGCGCACCGCATCGCGCCGCAGCTCGCTCACGAACATGCCGCAGTTGCTGCCGATCCGATTTTCCTCGGCCTCGCCGACACTGAGTATCACGTCGAAACCTTCCCGCTCGAAGGCGGCTTTGAGCGCGTGCCCCGTTTCGGGCCGCTCCGGATCGATCCGGCTCTCGAGATCGGCTTCCCCGGCCCGCACCGTGGGATTGACCGGCGTGAGCTTGACGAGGAAGTGTTCGGGCGAAAAGGTTTTTGCCGCCGAGGCGGGAACGACGGGCACCCCGGCAGCGGCCGCGAAATTGAGCGTCACCTTCTGGTCCCCCTCCTGATGGAATCGACTGCCGAATCCGGCCATCCAGTCGAAGGGCATCGACCGCACGGGAACGAGCCGCTTGCGCACGGCCGGATCAGTGGAGTGGATCGAGAACTGAAACTGAAACCGGCCGCCGGAGTAGAGCTCGTTCTTGACGCGAAGAAGGTCCTCGAAAAAAGCCTCCCGCCCCGCGGGCGCCACGGTCGACACCGACGGAACGAGACCGGGTGCATGCAACTCCCGGGGCAGCCGCCGCAACAGCTCGATCACCGCGTCATTGAAAGCGGGCTCCCCCATGCGGGCGAACTGGATCTTGAACTTGGGAACGGGCACCTCGCGGTTCTCGAAGCGGCGGTCCACCATGAAAAGGATCTGGTCGAGGATCCCCTCGGCGCTGATCGGCCCGTCGTACCAGCCGCCGGCGTCGCAGATGGCGCAACCCACCGGGCAGCCATAAAGGGTGGATACGATGAGCACCCACTTCTCGTCCCGCGGTATGGGCGGCTGGACCGACTCGACGAATTCCACGAGACAAGACGTTGCCTCGCCGAGACGCGCGGCGCTCTCGCCGGAGCGGTGGTCATTCTCGTCCGCTCTGGCCACGTACACCCTGGCCAGGTCGTCCGTTCCGAATTCGGCGATCACGCGCACGCTTGCTGCCTTTCCATGTTGATCTTGTCTTCCGCTTCTACCTCGACCCGGAAGGGGGACATTCGCCGCGCAAGTATCTGGCCGCGGCCATGGCTGCCAGGAGTCCGTCACCCACCGCGATCCCCGCCTGCCGGAAGAGGCCCCGAACCAGATCGCCTCCCGAGAACAGGTTGGGGGTCACGTGATTGGCGATTTTGCCCGTTCGGGCGAGCCGGCGCAAGAGGGCGTCTTCAGGTTCCCGGCCGCAGGCGATCAAAAGGTAGTCGCCGCCCGTTTCTTCCACGCCCTCGGAATCGGCGGTCCGCACGGCCACCCCGCCCGCGGTCCGGTCGACGGCGAGCACGTTCACCCCCTCCCTGACGCGGATCGTCTCGGCTGCCGCCACGCGATCCTTCAGAAGCGGCAGGCATCGCGCCGCGCCGCGCTGGATGATCGTCGCCCTCGCGCCGCGGCCGGCCACGTTGAGGGCGTAGTCGTAGGCGGCATCGCTCCCCCCCACGATGATGACATGCCTGTCCGGCCCGCACTCGGGGAGGTCGGCCACCTCGTAGAAGAGACTCTCTCCCACGAGCGCGTCCGGTTCGGCGAAGAGGCCCGTCTTCGGCGCGGTGCCGGTGGCCACGATCAGGCAGCGGCAGACCAGGGTGCGCGCCGAGGCGGTCTTGACGGCGAAGTCGCCCCCCGCGGGGAGCGCGTCCACGATGCGGTCGATCACCAGGTCCACGCCGGCGCGCGCCACCTGCTCCTCGAGAAGGGCGCAGAGCCGCGGGCCGGCGATCCCGCGCGGGAAGCCGGGGTAGTTCTCGACGAGATTGGCGTTCCGGAGAAGGCCGCCCACCGACCGCGCCTCGAAGAGGATCGGACTGAAGCCGGAGCGCTTCAGCTGCACCGCGGCTGCCACGCCGCACGGGCCCGCTCCGATCACGATCGCATCGACGGGACTGGTCATCGCGTGTTCCCCGTGCCCACGGCGTCACAGATCGACCGGGCGGTCGCCGCGACCGCGAAGCCATTGACCAGGGTCTTGAGCGCGGCCAGATGGAGCTCCTCGCTCGACGTTCCCATGGCGTCGACGGCAACGGTCACGTCGAATTCCTTCATGAAGGCATCGCGCGCCGTGGTCTCGCAGCAGAGGTGGGTCATCACGCCGCAGATCACCACGCCGCGCACCCCGATCCCCTGCAGGTGGCCAAGGAGATCGGTCTCGTGAAATGCGCTGTACTGGTGCTTGCGGACCACCTTCTCCGTGGCGAGCGGCGCCACCTCGGGGACGAGGTCGAGCTGCGGATCGTCCGGTTCCATGATGCTCCCCCACCAGCGGCCCATGGCGCCGCCATGGTCGCCGGGCCGGTCCTCGTGGCGCGTGAACAGGACCGGCCGATCAGCGCCGCGAAACGCCTCGATCAGCATTTGCACCCAGGGGAGGGCGTCCCGCCCCAGGGGTAAAAACGCGTCGCCCCGCGGATCGATGAAGAACTTCTGCATATCGATCACGAGCAGCGCCGTGGCCGGCTCCAGCCGCGCGGGCACGAATCCGCGCCGTCCATAAGGCGCTATCGCTTCCATCCAAGCCTCGGCGCGTGTCATGGGATTCTTCCGTCATACCGTGCCAGGCACAGTTGTTCGGTTTAATCGGGAAAATTGAGCCTGGCACAATTGTTCGGTTCAGGCCGAACAATCGAGCCAGGCACCGTATTTCAAACAATCGAGCCAGGCACCGTATTTCAAGGCACCGTACTTCAGCCCATCCGCATCGCCTCGCGTACCTCGGCCATGGTCTGCTGCGCCACGGCACGCGCGCGCTTTTCGCCGTCGAGCAGAATGTCCATCACCTCGTCGGGATTCTCGTCGTAGTGGCGGCGCTTCTCCTGGAGCGGGGCGAGGAACGCGCTGATCTTGCCGGCGCATTCCTTTTTGCACGCCACGCAGCCGCGGGCGCCGTCGAGGCATTCCTGCCGCACCGTCGGTTCCGCTTCGGCGTTGAAGCGGCGGTGGTGGTGGTAGACGGCGCACCCGTCGGGGTGGCCGGGATCGTCCCTGCGGATCCGCGTGGGGTCGGTGAAGGCCGTGTTGATCCTCTTCTGCACCACGTCGGGCGGGTCGGCGAGGTCGATGGCGTTTTTGAGCGACTTGCTCATCTTGGCTTCCATGTCGAGCCCCGGCAGCCGCGCGAAACGGGTCAGCTTCGACTGCGGCTCGGGAAAGACCTCGCCGTACTGGGTGTTGAAGCTGCGGGCGATCTCGCGGGTGATCTCCACGTGGGGCACCTGGTCCTCGCCCACGGGCACGAGCTCCCCCTTGTAGAGGAGGATGTCGGCCGACTGGAGCACGGGGTAGCCGAAATGCCCGTAGATCACCGTCTTGAGGCCGAGATCGCGTACCTGTTCCTTCACCGTGGGATTGCGCTCGAGGCGCGCCGTGGTGATGAGCATGGAAAAGATCAGGTGGAGCTCGGTGTGCTCCTTCACCTGCGACTGGCGGAAGATCGGACTCTTTGCCGGATCGAGGCCGGCGGCGAGCCAGTCCTTGACCATCTCGATCGTGTTCTCCAGGATCGCCGACGAGTCGGGATCGGTGGTGAGAACGTGGTAGTCGGCCACGAGGTGGTAGTTCTGGTACTTGCCGTCCTCTTGCAGGTCGACCCAGTTCTCGAGGGCGCCCACGTAATGTCCGAGGTGAAGACGCCCCGTGGGGCGCATGCCGCTGAGGATGATTTTCTTTTTGCCGACCGAGGGGGGCATCTTGGACTCCGTCTTGTTGTGTTTGCTCGGGTTCGAGTAATTGGGCAGAGAATAGCCGCCAGGTGCCTGGGCGTCAATGGGGAGTCTGATTCGCGATTTCCGTCCTGGCCGGGTTTTGTGGCCGCCGCGGTGGAAATCAGCGCGAGCAGGGGTTAGATTGAAGTTTGACTACCGCAATAGGATTTCTCATCGGAGACCCAGATGAAGCTCAAATTGACGACTTTCCTCGCCTGCCTCGTTTTGACGACCCTCCTTCAAGCATCGCCCCAAACCGAAGAGAAGACCGCAGCCCCGCCGCCAGCGATCGCCTTCGAGCACTGGCTCGTTGCCGGGCCGGTGCCGGTGGTGCTGCCCGCCTTCGACGAGGAGTACGGCGCCGCGGCGGAGAAGGAGATCCTCGGCAGGGAACAGATCAACCGCGCGGGATGGCCTTCAGCCGGCGAACGGGAGGACTGGCTTCCGGGCGCGCGTCTCGAGTGGACCGAGGTCGCCGCGGGGGACGACGGCCGCTTGGCCCTGTCCTCGGGGAATGAAACCGCCTCGCCGCTCGTGGCGTTCGCGGCCGCGTACGTCACAGCGACCCACTACCAGGAGGTCACCTTCACCGTGTCGGGGACAAAACCATTCGCCCTCCTCGTCGACGGGAAGGAGAAGGCGCGCAGCACGGAGCATGTCGATGGCGACGGCGACCCGGCCGTGGCGACGGCCACGTGCGCGCTGATCCGCGGAAAGCACGCGGTGCTGGTCAAAACGCTCTGCGCGCCCGAGTCGGTCGGGGCCGCGTGGACCCTGTCGGCGCGCGTGGAACCGGCCGAGGACGGGTCGATCGCCGTCACCACCTCTCCCGTACGCACCTTCGCCGACATGGCGCGGGTCAAGGAGTTCTCCTCGATCGGCAGCTTTGCGCTGTCGCCCGACGGCCGCACGCTTGCGGCAGTCATCACCGAGAAGAAACCCAACGCGCGCGACAGCGTGCGCAAGTTCGAGCTCATCTCGATGCCGACCGGTGTGGTCGTGGAACGGCTCGATGCGTCGGCCGGAACGAGCAGCCTGAAGTGGTCGCCCGACGGGAAGCGGATCGCCTTCAAGCGGAGCGGCAAGCTGATGGGCTACGACCTCACCACGAAGCAGACGAACACCATGCTCAAGGTTGTGAAAGGGCTCGGCAAGTACCTGTGGACGCCCGACAGCCGCTTCATCGTCTATGCCGCGTCGGAGAGGAAGGAGACGGGCGACGGTCACTACCGGCTGCGCGGGCTCTACGACCGGCTCACCGACTATGCCGAGACCAAGAGCCTCTACATCGCGCCCGCCGCGGGCGGTGCGCACCACCGGCTCAGCGTGACCGGCGATTTCGCCATGGAGGATTTCGCCCTCGCGCCCGACGGGGACAGGATCATCTTCGTGAAACGCTTTCCGGTCGACGCACGCCCCTACTTCCAGACCGAGTTCTGGATTTACACCATCGCCGGCCAGAAAGCCGAGCTCTTGCTCGAAACATCCTTTCCCTTCGAGAACGTGCCGTCCAACCTGACCTGGTCGCCCGACGGGACGCGGGTGGCCTTCATCGCACCGCCCGATCAGATCGGCGCCGCGGCGCGGAGCGACGTGGAACACAACTTCTTCGAGAACGACCTCTGGATGATCGACATCGCGACGCGCGCGCTGAGCCGGATCTCGGACCGTTTCGACGCGGCCGTGAACGCGCCCCTCTTCTGGCACCCGACGAACGGGCACATCTACTTCAACGCCCACGACCGGACGCGCAAGCAGCTCGCCTCGATCGAGGTGGATGGCGGCGCCGGTCTCGAAAAGATTCCAGGGAACCCTCCCGTGGTCGCCAGGTTCTCGGCCGCCGCCGGCGGGGACGGGATCGCCTTCAGCGGATCGTCGATCGACTACCCGGTGAGGCTCTACCATCACAAGATCGGCTCGAAGAGGTCGCGCCAGATTCTCGATCCGAACGAGGCGTACATGGCGCGCATGAAGCTCGGCAAGTGGAAGCGCTACGACTTCACCAACAGCCGCGGACAGAAGATCGACGGCTTCCTCTTCTACCCGCCCGACTTCGAGGAAGGCAAGAAATACCCCCTCGTCGTCTACTACTATGGCGGCGCCAATCCCGAGGTGGAACGGTTCTCGGTGACCTATTACCACTACATGCCGGCCAATGGCTACATGCTCTACGTGCCGAATCCGGTGGGCGCCTGCGGCTACGGCGAGGCCTTTTCCGACCTGCACGTGAACGACCAGGGGTGGCTCGCCGGCGAGGATATCCTCGAGGGGCTCGAAAAGCTGCTCGGCGAGGTGGACTGCGTCGATCCGGAAAAGATCGGCGCCTACGGCGGCAGCTACGGCGGATTCATGACCTTGAGCCTGATCACGCGCACCGACCGGTTCAGGGCGTCGTGCTCGATGTACGGCATCTCGAACATCGCCAGCTACTGGGGCGCGGGGATCTGGGGCTACACCTACGGCGACACGGCCATGGCGAACAGCTATCCGTGGAACCGGCGCGACATCTTCGTCGACCGGGCGCCGCTCTTCAACGCCCACAAGGTGCAGTCGGCGCTGCTCCTCCTTCACGGGATGGACGATGTGAACGTGCCTGTCGTGGAGTCGGAACAGATGTTCACCGCGCTCAAGGTGCTGGGGAAGGATGTGGCCTACGTGCGTTTTCCGGGCGAGGGTCACGGGATCGCGAGCACGACCGACCAGTACATCCTGCACCGGCGCATGATTCTCGAGTGGTTCGACAAGTACTTGAAGAACCAGCCCGAGGCGTGGGAAGAACGATTCGGGGAATAGGTTTGAGCAAGGAGACGAGAAAAATCAATAGCAGACAAAAAGCGAAACAATGGCCGTTTCCGCGCCACAGGCAGTTTTCCAGGAGTCTTCGCGACAAGGCGGCGGAATGGTTTCAAAAGAAACATTTGCCGACTCATCCCCGAATGCCGTTCTGCCTTGCCGAGTGGGATGACTGGCAATCGAATATCATTCTGCCGGAAGTCGCCGAATACATTGCCGAGCAGAGAGCGAGCACGCAGCAACACAAATCCCCGTTTCCCTTGCACAAGTACATTCACCACGGCATGAGCAGCCAGGCGATGGTGTTCAACCTCATCGGGCCGCTCATCACACGCGACGATTACTCGCCTCTCTCCGCGCTCCTGATGTCGAAGAACGTCTCCGGTGCCGACGACATAGTGAAGGCATCGTTCGAGCACGAAGATCGCAATGTTTTCAACGAGGACGCCGGACAGCCGACCTCGATCGATGTGATGCTCGAGGACTCGAGCGGGCGCCCCCGCGTATTCATCGAAAGCAAATTCGATGAAAAGGAATTCGGCGGTTGCTCCGTTTTCGCCGATGGCGACTGCAGCGGGATGAATCCGATCGGCGCCGAGGAGTCCTGCTTTCTGCATTTCATCGGGCGCAAATACTGGACGCTCATGGCCAAGCATGGGATATCCGGCTCCATCCGGAAGGATCGTCAGTGCCTGTTCGCTGTCCACTATCAGTTCTTTCGCGAGATGATCTTCGCCCTGGAGAAAGGCGGCACTTTCGTGTTGCTCAGTGACGAGCGAAGCCCCGTGTTCAGATGCCGATCGGGCGATACCGAAAGAGGACTGATGCCATTCTTGACGGGCCTTCTGCCCGAGCGTCTTCGCGGCATGGTTGTCTCCATCAGCACGCAGGAACTCGTTGACGAAATCGAGAAGTGCGCGAGGCACAACGATTGGGTTTTTGAATTCAAGGCGAAATACGGAATGGAATGAACAAGGCATGATCCGAACGCTTCGGCGTGCGCGCACCATGCGGAACGATGTAGAAATCAGCCATGAAGTCACCGATCGCAAAACTCACTCGCGAAGGGGAGTTCGATCCCCGGGTCATCATCGCCTTGCTCGTTGTGCTGGCGGCGGCGGCCTATTTCCCGGCGCTCGACAACGGCTTCATCTGGGACGATCCCGAGTACATCATCAACAATCCCACTCTGCGCTCCGTCGAGGGGCTGAAGCGGATCTGGACCGAGCCGGGTGCGACCCCGCAGTACTATCCCCTCGTGTTCAGCGGCTTCTGGGCGGAGTTCCAGGCCTGGCAGCTCGAAGCCCGCTATTACCACGTGATCAACGTGCTGCTTCACGCGCTGAGCGCGGTCCTGCTCTGGGCGCTTCTCCGCAAGCTGGGGATTCCGGGGGCGTGGCTGGCAGCGGCGGTCTTTGCCGTTCACCCGGTGCATGTGGAATCGGTGGCGTGGATCACGGAGCGGAAGAACGTCCAGTCGGGCGTGCTCTATGTCGGGGCTTTTCTGGCATACCTGAGATTCGCCTTCGGTCCGGGGAGAATCGCCGGCGGCGGCGGTGAGCGAGGCGGGTTTTCGCCGAAACTCTACCTTCTCGCGCTCGGCCTCTTCGTGGCCGCCCTGCTGAGCAAGACAGTGGTCTGCACCCTGCCGGCCGCGATCGTTCTCGTCATCTGGTGGAAGAGGGGGCGCGTCGGCCGACGGGATTTGACGCCGCTCATTCCGTTCTTCGCTCTCGGCATCGGCCTCGCGATGGTCACCGTACTGATGGAGAAGTTCCATGTGGGCGCCCTGGGCGATGAGTGGTCGCTCTCTTTCGGCGAGAAGATCCTGCTTGCCGGACGGATCCTCTGGTTCTATGCGCTCAAGCTCGTCTGGCCGGCCGATCTCATGTTCATCTACCCGCGATGGGTGATCGACGCCTCGATCTGGTGGCAGGCGCTCTTTCCGGCCGGTGTGATCGCCGTGGTGGCCGTCCTCTATCTATTCCGCAAAACGATCGGGCGGGGGCCGGTGGTTGCCGTGCTCTTCTTCGCCGGAACACTCACGCCTGCGCTCGGCTTTTTCAACGTCTATCCGATGCGGTTCTCCTTCGTGGCCGATCACTTTCAGTACCTGGCGAGTCTCGGGCTGATCGTGCTCGCCTCGGCCGCGATCGCCAAAACAATCGGTACGGCGCGCCGCGAGATGCGCTGGGCGAGCCGCGCGCTCTGCTGGGGGGTGGTCATCGTTCTCGGCGCCCTGACCTGGGATCAGTGCAGCATCTACAAGGACCAGGAGACGCTCTGGCGCGCCACGATCGCGTCCAATCCCAGGGCGTGGATCGCGCACAACAACCTGGGCGAGATACTCGTTGCCCAGGGGAAGGTCGACGAGGCGATGGGCCACTGCGAGGCGGCGCTCGAGCTCAAAGGGGACCTTCCCGAGGCGCTCGGCAATCTGGCAAACTGTCTGTTCAGGAAGGGCAGATTCGACGAGGCCGTCGCCAACTACGACACGCTGCTCGAACTCGATCCTCGGAATGCCAAGGCATTCAGCAATCGCGGGGCGGCGCTCGAGCAACTCGGCAAGCTCGACGAAGCCGTGAAGAGTTTCGAAGAAGCGCTGCGCATCGCGCCGGCCTTTGCCAATGCCCACTTCAACCTCGGCAACGTCCTGGTCAGGCTGAGCCGGGTGAAAGAGGCGATCACCCACTACTCCGAGGCGGTGCGTTTCAATCCCGGTTTCACCGACGCTCTCTACAAGCTCGGCCTTCTTCATGAACAGTCGGGCGACGAGGGGCGAGCGATCGACGCTTTCCGCCGCGCCGTGCAGCAGCGGCCCTCGTGGGTCGATCTATCGAACAAGCTCGCCTGGCTGCTGGCAACCAAGCGCGACGCCACGCCCATCGACAGGGCCGACGCGATCAGGCTCGCCGAGGCGAACCTGCGCCAGATCGCCGCCCCCCACCCTGCCCTTCTCGACACTCTGGCCGCGGCCTACGCGCGCTCCGGTCGTTTTGGCGACGCCATCGCCACTGCCGAGCAAGCGATCGAGGCCGCGCAAGCTGCCAACCAGGAAACCCAGGCCAAGCGGATCGAGACGCGACTGAAGCTCTATCGCAAGAACCAGCCCTATCTTAGGTGAAAGAATCGCTCCCGTGAAAGAATCGCTCCCGGAACAATTCCTCCATTTGTCGTTCCGGGAACGACAAATGGAGGAATTGTTCCGGGAGCGATTCTTTCACCGGGAGCGATTATTTCACAATCTTGATCTGCGCTTTGCCGTCGGACGATGGGTTTACGACGATGTTTCTGGTGCGGGAGAGGACGCGCTCCAGGGTCTCGAGGAGGAGGCGTGTGCGGGTCACGGTCCTGGCATGGGCGTATTCCTCGCGGAGGGAAAGGAACCGATTCGCGCTGCCCTTGGCCCCGCTGACCGTGGTGTCCTCGTAGATGCGCGCTTCCTGGATGATCGTGTTCGCCTGGGCGCGGGCGCGCGGCTCGCGCTCCTTGATGTAGCCATCCGCTTCCTGAACAGCGCGCTCCTTGTCCGCCTTAGCGCGGGACACGTCGTTGAAGGCGCTCTTCACTTCCTCGGGCGGGGACACCTCCTGGATGTTGGCCGAAAGGATCCGCACGCCGGCGCCGATCTCATCGAGCAGATCCTGCGAACCCTGGCGCACCGCCGTCTGGATCTCGACCTTGCCCGTCGTGAAAACATGGTCCACGTGCATCGTGGCGATCGTGCGTGTGAGCATGCTCTCGGTGCACTTGCGGATGAGAAAGCTCGCCTCGTCCTCACCCAGACGGAAGAGATACTTCACCGGATCGCTGACCACGTAATGGATCATCATCTTGATGTCGATCACGTTCGTGTCGCCCGTGAGCCACTCCCGCTCATTGGCGCTCGGCGGCGTGGGATCGCGTCCCGGAACGAGCCGGAAACCGACAGGCATCTTGCGCGTCTCCGAGATGTTGATCAGCACCATCGTCTCGAATGGATAGGGAAGGGTGACATGAAATCCCGGACCGAGCGACCGCACCGCCTCGCCGAATCGGAGCACGATGCCTTTTTCGTCCTGCTTCACGGTCCAGATCCCGGTCGCCAGAAAATCGACGATGAGAACGACGAGCAGCAGAACCACGACGAGAAGAAACGGACCCGCTCCCCGCCCCGCCCGGAGGCGCCCGAGAAACCCGTTCCGACCCGTGCCGTTCGCTGCTGCCACGTCTCAATCCTCCTTCTTGAACACGTCGAGAAGGGGTGAATCGGACGGTATCACCACCGTGGCGTTCTGCTTGAGAAAAACCTCGTATGCCTCCAGCTTGCGCAGGAACTCGTAGAACTCGGGGTCCTGGTTGTAGGCGTCGGCATAGATGCGCGCCGCCGCGGCGTCGGCCTTGCCACGAATCTCGTCCGCCGTGAGCTGCGCCTCGTTGATCATGGTCGCCTGCTGCCGGTCAGCCTCGGCCTTGCGCTTCTCGGCGAGCTCCTCCCCCTCGGAGCGGTAACCCTGGGCGATGCGCGCCCGTTCGGCCGCCATCCGGTCGAACACGCTCTGCTTGTTCTGCCTGGGGAAGTTGAGCCGCTTCATGCGCACGGCGATCACCTCGATACCGAACTCGGTCTCGAGCATGCCGGCCACGCTCCCGGTGATCTCGTTCATGATCTCGGGGATGATGCTGTCCACGTCGGCCGCACCGCTCCCGGACTCACCCTCCTCGCCGCTCGAGCCGCCCGCGTCCGATCCCTCGGTCAGGGGCAGCAGCTTGTCGAGATCGTAGTTGCCCAGCTTGGCGCCCACCTCGGACCGGATGATGTCCTGGATGCGCGACTCCGCGCCGGGTCGGTCGTTCACGGTCACGAGGAACTGCTCGGGATCCTTGACCTTCCACGCCACGAAGAAGCTCACCAGCACGTTCTTCTTGTCGCGCGTGAGGTACTCGTTCTCCTCGGGGGAGGTGATGTTGATGCGGCGGTCGATGCGGATCACCTCTTCCACGGGCCAGGGCCATTTGAAGCCGAGCCCCGCGTCTTCATACACGTCGCGCGGATTGCCGAAAAAGGTGACGATGGCGAACTCCGTCTCCTCCACCTGGAAGAAGAAGCTGGTCAGCCCGTAGCCGATCGCCGCGATCAACAGGCATGTAACGATGAAGGCTTTCATCTTCGGCCTCCTTTGAAATCCCGGAAGGGATTCGTCGATTTGGTCTTGTCGTCGACGGACGGGGCGTCCCGCGAATCGGGAAGGACCGTCCTGCCGAAAGGATCGAATTTTCTGGGAAGCGCGGGCGCGTCCTTCTTGCCCTGCCTGCCGGCCCCGCCGCTGTCGCCGCCCCCGGCGCCCTCGATGAAGGGGGGCAGTCCCCCGCCGTCCTTGATCCAGAGCTCCACGTCGATCTCGTCGGAGAGGGGCACGATCGTGCTCGAACCGCAGAGGACCGCTTCCATCGTCTCGATGTAGAGCCGGAGACGCGTCACCTTGGGCGACTCGCTGTCCGCCGCCGCCAGGCTCGTGAACGCCGCCGCCGCGCCCTGCGCCTCGAGCACCTTGCCGCTCGCATAGGTTTCGGCTTCCTGAACGATGCGGTGCGCCGTGCCCCCGGCGAGGGTCACCCGCTCGTTGTACACCTTGTCCGCCTCGAGCTTCTTGCAGTGCTTGTCCTCGCCCGCGCTCGCCACGTCTCGGAAGGCGAAGTGCACATTGGGCGGGGCGTGCACGTCGACCCAGGTCACCTTGAGAATCTTCACGCCGAGTGAGGCCCTGTCAGCCTCGACCTGGAGCCGCTCGGCCGAGCGGGATTCGAGTACGCGCCTCCGTCCCACGAGGATCGCGTCGGTCGTGAGCTGGGAGCAGATCTCGCGCAGCGTGGAGGCGGCAAAGGCGCGCACCGCGGCCTCGGGTTCGGCATTGCGGAAGGTGTAGAGATAGGGATCGGCCACGCTGAAGTGCACGCTGAACCGGACAGAGACGATGTTCTCCTCGGCGTTCATCACCTCGGCCTCGAGGTCGCGCGCGCGCGCCTCGTCCCCTTTGAGGAACATTGCCGCGTCCATGGTATCGGTCTCCGCCTCGCGGACGAAGCCGAACTCGATGGTGCGCACCGCGGCGGGCCGGCAGGTCTTGACCGAGCCCACCGGCCAGGGCAGGTGGATGGCGAGGCCGGGCTCTTCGATCGGGCGGGTCACCTTGCCGAAGTTGAGCACCCAGCCCACCTCGCCCACATCGACCACCGAGAAGGCGGTCGTGACATACGCGCCGAGCGCGACGAGGATCGCGGCCACCCGAACAAGGGGGCCGAGCGGATCGAAGTTCAGGGGGCGGCAGATCTTTTGCAGGTTGCGCCCCCACTGGGACAGCATGCCGGTCACCCACGCGGCGCGCACGAGGAGGGCGCCGAACAGGATGGCGCAGGCGATCTTGAGACCTGACGGGGTCATCTCGGAGGCGGCGCCCACCACTTCTCTCACGTCCACGTCATAGTTGAAATAGATCCGGTTGACCAGGGCGCCGAGCACGAGGGTGATGATCGCGATGCAGGTGAGGTAGATCGCGATGGTGCGCTTGCCGAGGTACTTGGAGAGGGCGAAGATCGAGCCGAGGTTGGTGGCCGGCCCGGCGAGGAGGAAAACGAGCGCTGCGCCCGGCGAGAGCCCCTTGAGAATGAGCGTGGCGGCGATCGGCGTCGAAGCCGTGGCGCAGATGTAGAAGGGCACGCCCACGATGAGCATGATGAGCATGCCGGGAAATCCCTGCGCGATCGGCGCTTCGAAGAAGGTGTCGGGAATGGCGACCGCGATCAGGCCGGAGCAGATGAAGGCGACGCAGAGCACGGACACGAGGTCACCGGGCAGGGTGATGTAGCCGTAGTGGAGCACCCTGAAAAAGAAATTTCCGCCCGCGGTCTTGGCGCTCTCCGCTCCCCCTCCCTGCTCGGGCGCCGAGGCGTCTCCGGCGCCGGTCCCGCACGAGCAGCAGCAGCCGGTCCCGTCGTCTCCGGCCCCGTCGCTCCCGGACGCCGCGTCGTCTTTCTGCGCCGCACCATTGTCGAGCGGGGCGAGCTGGTCCTTGCTTTCGAGCATGCCGCGCCGGCCGAAGAAGCTCACCACCGTGCCGGCGAAGAGCGCTGTAAAAAAAGCCCCGATCGGCCGCACCACGGTCATGATCGGGTCGAGAAGCGCGTAGGTGAGCATGATCGAGTCGACGCCGGTCTCGGGCGTGGAGATCACGAAGGAGGTGACCGCGCCCCGGCTCGCGCCCCGCTGGCGCATGGCAACGGCCACGGGCAGGACCGAGCAGGAGCAGAGCGGCAGCGGGATGCCGAGGAGCGAGGCGAGCATGACCGAGCCGAAGTTGTCCTTGCCGAACCAGCGGAGAAACTTGTCTTCGGAGAGAACGTGTCGCAGGATGCCGGCCACGCCGAAGCCGATGAGGAGGTAGAAAGAGGCCTCGTTGAACATGGTCAGGACGGCGTCGAAGAATTCAGCCATGGGTTTCGGTGAACCACCTAAAAAAACAGCCTCTCTCAGCAGTCAATAAATAACTTATACGCTGTTGCACTCAAGAAGTTTATTGTGTCTTCTCCGATTGTGTGAAAACTCCGATTTCGTCGATCTGTTGATTTTTGCTTCCTCCTTTCTCAATCTGGCCGCGTACAAGTTGTCCAGGTAATTCGAGTTTGAAACGTCCTTTGCGAAAGACCGCGCCATGACTCAAGCCAAAGTCGCCGTTGTCCGCACGTCGCCAGCCACTGTCCTCGCCGATTACCGAAAGCTCATGAACCTCGCCGGTTATCAAGACGTGGTGGCGCGGGATGCGGACACCGCCCTCAAGATCAACATCAGCTGGCACTTTTTCTTTCCCGGCTCATCGACCACGCCGTGGCAGCTCGAGGGCGTGATCCGCGCCATGAAGGCGGACGGGTACGATCCGGACCTGATCCACGGCTGCCACAACCGCACCGTGGTGATCGACGCCCATCTCGGCGAGCGCGAGAACAAGCAGATCGACGCGATCGACGCGCACGGCCTTCGCAACGTGCACCTCTACGAGGGGGAGGAGTGGATCAACGTGCGCGACGCCGTGGGCGACCTCACGAAGGAGTTCCTCTGCCTCAACGAGGTCTACCCCCAGGGCTTTTCGATTCCCAAACGGTTCATCGGCGAGAACATCATCCACCTCCCCACGGTGAAGACCCACGTCTTCACCACCACCACGGGAGCCATGAAGAACGCCTTCGGCGGCCTCCTCAACGAGCACCGCCACTGGACCCACCCGGTAATCCACGAAACCCTTGTCGATCTCCTCACCATCCAGAAGAAGATCCACCGCAGCGTGTTCGCCGTGATGGACGGCACCTTCGCCGGCGACGGCCCCGGGCCGCGCTGCATGCAGCCCTACGTGAAGAACGTGCTTCTCGCCTCGGCCGACCAGGTCGCGATCGACGCGATGGCGGCGAAGATGATGGGGTTCGATCCGATGGAGATCAAGTTCATCCGGCTCGCCCACGAGAAGGGGCTCGGGTGCGGGAAGCCGGAGGAGATCGAGATCGCGGGCGATGCCGATGCGGCAGCCGAGAACTGGGGATTCGTGGGACCTTTCAAGAAGATGACCTTCGCGTCCAGCATGCAGCACAAGATCTACTGGGGGAAGCTGAAGCCCTTCATCGAGTGGTCGCTCAAGACCTGGCTGGCGCCCTGGGCGTACATCGCGTCAGTGCTCTACCACGACATGTTCTGGTATCCGCGGCGGGGAAAGAAGCCGGTGCATGAGGCGATGCAGAGCGAGTGGGGACGGCTGTTTCATAACTGGTCGAGCGCCAGGGCGGACGAGGAAGGGTACAAGGATGTCGGATCGGCCCCGGCCCGGTTCGTGAAGGGGACGGGGAAGCTGCTCAAGATGTCCTGCAAGATCCTGTGGACCTGTATCAAGGAAGCGCCCGAGTTCGCCGTCAAGAAGCGGCGGGCTCGGCTGGAGAGGGAGAAAGGGTAGACGAGCTGATTCGCGCTCGCAAAGCCATACTTGCGACACGGCCCGCGCACTTCGAAATCGAGCGACCAGACCCCGGTGCTAACCATTCTGCCATGGTGTCGTGCAATACCGGGGATTGTGTTCGTCTAAAAGCGGCAAATCAAGAATCGACAACCAACCTCATCAAATTCGTGAGCCGCGTCAGCGAGAAGCCGGAACCTCCCACGAGCGCCTGGAACGGTTCCACATCGCCCGGAATCCACGTGGGCGGAACGGTCGCGGTGAAGAACATGATACCCCGCGCCGGAATGCGATCGAGATCGTACTGAACGATCGGATCCGCCAGGTAGAGGTTGCCGTATGGAGTGGATGTCGGGGGATTCAGTATGCCGGAGCCATGGCCGAGCAGGACCCGCATGTCGGGCTCCCCGACGATTCTGACCGAAATATCGTCCCCGGGAATGACATCTCCCAGATGGTACAAGTGAAAGTAGAACTCGTCCGCTCCCATCGACACGGCGCCGTAAATCTGGCGCGGATTCCCCTCGAAATCGGTCGAAGGCAGCCAGGGCGCCGACTTGTGCCCCGTGTACCTGCACGGCGAATTCCAGGTCAGGTGAAAATCCTTCTGCGTGGGATCGCACAGGCCGGGACTGACATCCAGCATGCCGGCTCCCATGTTGAGGGTGCTGTCCGGTTTGACCGAGATCGAAGCCGCGCCACCCTGAATATTGGAATAACTGAGCGTGACGATGGACGGATAACCGAAAACGCCAACCGAGATCTGACGACCGTCGGGTGCGTAGTTGTTCCAGACGATCGTGTTCGTGATCATGCTCTGGCTGTTGCGGCCGATCACGATTCCGCCGCCTGTCCCTGCCGTGTTCTTCCAGATCGTGTTGTTGGTGATTATCGAAAATGAGGTGCGCGTCGACGAGATGCCGCCGCCCGATTCACCGCACTGATTCTGGAAGATGACGTTGTTCACGAAGATGGATGAAGAACCGCGCTCATAGATGCCACCGCCGCATTCGAATGCCTGGTTATCGTGGATCATGTTGTGGGTGACCAGCGGGGACGATTGCTTGCAGATAAAAATGCCGCCGCCGTAACCCTCGGTAACGACGTTTTGAGTGATCACATTCCCAATGATAGTGGGTTCCGAGTTCTGGCAGTAGATTCCACCGCCACTGAGAAGCCCGAGAGGATCGACCGAACCGATGCCGTTCGTCAGGGTGAATCCAGTGAGCACCGTGTCCATCCCCTCACCGCTGTTGAAAATGACGGCGCTCCCGGTCTGATTTCCATCGATCACGGTGACATTCGCGCCCAGTTCGCTCTTGACCGCGATCGTTTTGCCGAGAAAATCGATGTTTTCGGCGTAGACTCCGGGCCTGACAATGATCTCGTCACCCGTCCCCGCTGCATCGATCGCATCCTGGATCGTTGGGTGGTCGTCGGGGACGTAGATCGTCGCCCGCGCGCCAGAGGTGTTTTGTCCAGGAGATAAAATGTCGGAACTCCCCTGTAATCCAGAAGATACGCCAACAGGAGTCGCGTCGGCCGTACCTTGAATTCCCAGGAAAAACGAAACGATGAGCAAAATGAGGGTAGGACCCATGGCTGTCCTCTCTTTCTTAAAAATAA
>CAZUHB010000044.1:0-53932 GCA_964620445.1 uncultured Phycisphaerales bacterium | reverse complement strand
AGTATCTATCTATTTCTATATTCATCCAATTGCGTAGACCAAAAATTGCACCCTCAAAAAAGATAGCTCTTCCGTGCGGGGACTCCCCCATCGGCTCATTGAACTATGACGATCGGATGCTATGCTGTGTGGAGCACCCGTACTTCCAAGGGAACAGATGAAAGAGACACTTTTTCTCCAGAACAAGATTTGCCTCGTGACCGGCAGCGCTCGAAAGCTGGGCGCCGCCCTGACGAAATCTCTGGCCGCGGCCGGTGCCGATGTGGCCGTTCACTATCTCTCGAGGCGCGAACAGGCTCTCAAGACAGCCGCCGCCGTAAAAGCCGCGGGGAGGCGAAGTCTCACGGTTCGCGCCGACGTGACCCGCCCGAAGCAGGTCGAGCGCATGTTCCACACGATCGAGAACCGGCTGGGCCCGGTTGACATCTTGATCAACAACGTGGGCGATTTCCTGCTGAAGGCGCTGTCTCGAACGACTCACGACGACTGGCACACAATCATCGGCTCCAACCTGCACAGCGCATTCTATTGCTCCCAGAGGGCGCTCGGCGCGATGCGCCGCTCACGGTGGGGCTGCATCATCAACATGGGGTACGGCCCGTGCGGACGGACCGAATCCAGGGGCAACACGGCCTGCTATCACATGGCCAAGACCGCTCTCCTCGTCTACACACAGGCGCTGGCCCGCGAGGAGGCACGGAACGGAATCAGGGTCAACATGGTTTCGCCGGGAACGATCTACACCTCGGTCAACCGGCCTCCGCTCGAAAGGATCCCCGCGGGACGGTACGCCCGATACAAGGATCTGTCCGACGCGATTCTGTTTCTCCTATCCGACGACGCATCTTATGTCACTGGAACGAACCTGATGGTCACTGGGGGCAAGGACGTCTGATGAAAACGACTTCCAAGGTACTCTGCGCGGCTCTGCTTCTGACCGCGGTCCTCCAGTCCCGATCGGACGGATCTGACGAAAGAGGCGCGAACGATCTTCTCACCAGAGCGGAATCGAGCGATTTCCGCGCCACGACCCGCTTCACCGAGGTGCTCGAATTTCTCCACCTTCTCGACGAGAGAGGGGACACTCTCAGGGTCGAGTTCTTCGGCGAGACAGCCGAGGGTCGGCCTCTACCGCTCGCGATACTGGGCAATCCGGCGCCCGCGAGCCCCGACCGGATCGACAGGGATAAAGAAACGGTCCTTTTCATCCAGGCCAACATCCATGCCGGCGAGGTCGCCGGCAAGGAAGCGTCCCTCATGCTGATGCGCGAGATCGTCAACGGATCGCTCGGCCATCTCCTCGAGAACACGGTCCTTCTGGTGGCGCCCATTTTCAACGCCGACGGCAACGAGCGCATCTCCAAGAAGAACCGCCCCCGGCAGAAGGGTCCGGCCGAGGGAGTCGGTACACGGGCCAACGCACAGAACCTCGATTTGAACCGCGACTTCATGAAAGCCGAATCACCCGAGGTCGGCGCCCACCTCTCGGGCGTTCTGCTCCGCTGGGATCCCGATCTTCTCGTGGACTGCCACACGACGAACGGCTCCCTGCACACGGAGCCGATCACCTACGCCTGGACGCACCCTCCCCTTTCGGACCGCGCGCTGCGCGTCTTCGACAGGGATGTGATGCTGCCCTGGATCGCGGCCGACACGAAGGCGCGCGACGACTACACGTCGATCCCCTACGGATTCTGGGCCGACCGCCGCGATCGATCGAAGGGATGGAGATCCTTCGGCCCGCAGCCGCGGTTCAGCACGAACTACTGGGGTCTCCGCAACCGGCACGCGATCTTGATCGAGATGTATGCCTACGCGCCCTTCGAAACGCGGGTCAGAGCGTGCTTCTCCTTCTTGCGCTCCATTCTCGAGTTTTCTCGAGTGGAAGGGGACGCGATCCGCGCTCTCGTTCGCGCCGCCGAGGGGCGCGCTGGGGAAGGCGACCTGGGGCTCTTCCACTGGCGCTTCGAGGAAAGGCCCCTCGACGAGCCGATCACGGTCATCGGTTACGAGCCCGCCGAGGATCGCCGGTCGGGACCGCCGGCGTCACCGGAACCACGGGCCTACTCGATCCCCTGCCTGGCGAACTACCTCCCCGTGAGCAAGGGCCGCCCCCTGCCCGAGAGGGGCTATCTGCTTCCGCGGGCGTGCACCGCGGTGCGCGACAAGCTCTTGCAGCACGGTATCCGCATCGAACAGGTCGCCGAGGACAGGACCGCCACGGTTGGGATCTTCGTGATCGACGAGATCGTTGCGTCGAAACACCCCTACCAGGGCCACTGGATTCAAACCTTCAAGGGAAAGTGGATTTCGCGCGACGAGTCGATCAAGGCAGGCACCTATTTCGTGCCCTCGGCCCAGCCTCTCGGGATGCTGGCAGCCTGCCTGCTCGAGCCCGAGTTCGACGACAGCCTGGCGTGCTGGAACTTTCTCGACAGCTATCTTATCCGCAACACCTTTGATTCAACGATCATGCCCTACCCGGTCTGGCGCTGGTAGGCGCACTCGGCAGAGGAGACTTTTCGATGCTGCTCATCTTGAGAATCACTCTTCTTCTCCTCGTCGGATTCGCGCAGGTGCGCGCCGACGAAACCGTCGCGCCCGAGAAGGGCGCGGCTCCTCAGAAAACCGCGGCCCCCCTCGAACTTCCCCGCAGAGAAGGAGTGCCGGTCGTCGTACTCGAAGGCACCCCGGCCGAGATCGGCACGGCAATGGGATCTCTCTTGGCGCAACGGATCGACTCCCTCTGGGAAAGGTACGTGAAACCGATATCGGACGTCTCGGGCGGACCGGACCGGTTGATCAAGGCATCGCTCGAGATGGACGCCCACGTTCCGGAGCGATTCCGCGAGGAAATGAAAGCCTTCGCAAAAGCCGCCGCTTTCCCGTACGACAAGATTCTCACGGCCAACGCATTTCCGGACATCTACCGCAAGGGGAGCTGCTCGGCCTTCGCGGCATCGGGATCGGCCACGAAGGAGGGGAAACCTCTTCTGGCGCGCAACCTCGATTTCTTCGGAAACGGCGTTCTCGAAAAAACGGGCATTGCGATCGTCTTCAAGCCGGATCGACTGAAACCGTTCGTCGCCGTCACCTGGCCTGGTTTCTCCGGTGTTCTCTCCGGGATGAACGGCGACGGGCTCTGCTGCGCCGTGCAGGAGGTGCGGACCGGCAAGGTGACGACGAGCGGCATGCCGTCGATCTTCCTGTTCCGCCGGGTGCTCGAGGAGGCGTCGACGCTCGATGAGGCTCTGGCCATTCTCGAGAAATCGGCCAAGGTGGCGGGCAACAACCTGATCATCGTCGACTCGGACGGGCGCGCGGCCGTGGCCGAGCTCGGGCCCGGCCACTTCCGCGTCCGCCGGGCCGAGGAGGGGATGGTCTTCTCGACCAACCACCACCGGATCGGCCTGCCGAGAATCCTGCGGTGCCGCCGCTACAAGAAGTTCGAGGCCTTTGCCGAGGAGAAAGCCGGATCGATCGATCTCGATTCCTTGAAGGAGATTCTCGATTCCGTCAATCAGGGAATGATCACCCTGCAATCGATGATCTTCGAACCCGCGGAACTCCGGATCCATCTCGCCACGGGAACGACACCGTCGTCCAGGGCCGAGTACAAGGTGCTCGACTTCGCGAAGGATCTCGCCGGGGATTAACGAGGTTTCCAGTAGGGAATCAGAAGAGAGAGCCGATCTGGTAGACGGCCACCGACAGGACATAAGCCAGGGCGGTCAGGCCTCCGAACTGGAGCATGGCCCACCTCCACCTCCCCGCCTCGCGGCGCGTGATCGCCACCGTCGCCATGCACGGAGTGGCAACGAGGAGAAAGAGCATGAGGCAGAACGCCACGAGCGGGGAATAGCGTTCCCGCATCGTGGAGCGCAGATTTTCCGATTCCTCGTCGATTTCGCCGAGGGACATGATGATACCCATCTGCGCGACGAAGACCTCCTTAGCCGCGAAGGAGCCGATCAGCGCCGTGCCGATCTTCCAGTCGAACCCCATCGGCTCGATGATCGGTTCGAGCAGGCTTCCGATCTGTCCCGCGACGGAATGCTTCAGATCCTCGGCGCTGCGGCGGACGGAGGCGTCCTCGTCCGAAATGGTCGCCCCGGCGGCGATCTCCTCGTCCACCGAGTACTCCGGCTTCGAGGGAAAGGATGAGAGAGCCCAGAGGATGAGCGAGATCCCCAGGATGATTGTTCCCGCTTTCCGGATGTAGACCCAGCCCCGTTCCCATGTCTTGACGAGGATCGCCTTCAGCGTGGGCATGCGATAGGGCGGCAGTTCCATCACGAAGGGCGCGTCCTCTCCCGCCAGGATCGTGGAACGCAGCAGCCAGGCCAGACCGGCGGCGAGCACGATCCCGATGATGTAGATCAGCCAGAGCATGGGCGCCTGGAGTGCGTCGGAAAAGAAGGCGGGGATGAGAAGCATGTAGATCGGCAACCGCGCCCCGCATGACATGAGCGGAAGGATGAGCATCGTGGTCAGGCGGTCGCGCTCGTTCTCGAGAGTGCGTGTGGCCATGATGCCCGGCACGGTGCACCCGAACCCGGTGATAAGGGGGATGAAGCTCTTGCCGTGCAAACCGAAACGGTGGAGCAGATTGTCCATGAGAAACGCCGCCCGCGCCATGTAACCCGTGTCCTCGAGGAAGGCGAGACCGAGATAGAGGAGGAGGATGTTGGGCAGAAACACGACCACGCCCCCCACGCCGCCGATGATGCCGTCAACGATCAGGGAGCGCAGGATCGAATCCTCGGCGAGGATCTGGTTGAACCAGGAGCTCAGGAACTCGAAACCTCCTTCGATCCACGCCATGGGATATTCTCCCACGGAGAAGGTCAACCAGAAGATGATATACATGGCTCCGAGAAAGAAAGGGATCCCCAGCACCCTGTGGCAGATGACCTCGTCGATCAGATCCGATACTTTGCGGGCGTCGGCTCTCATGCCGGTCACGCGCGCCTCGCGCAACAGGCCGGCGGCGAATCCATACCGGCGATCGGCAATGTAGAGCCCTGGATGCATGCCCGTGGACTCGGCCAGTTTCCCGGCCACATCCTGCGCGTGTCTGAGGATCGACAGGTGATCCTCGCAGTTCTCCTGGATCCAGCCGATCGCCTCGATATCCCCCTCGAGCAGCTTGATCGCCGCCCACCTCGGGAAGGGCTTGGCCAGCGACCGCCATTGAGCCCCGGCCACGACCGGCTCCACCTCCGAGATCGCCTGATCGAGTCGGTGGCCGAGAACGAGCCTCTCGGGATCGGCCGGATCGGACGCGGCCCGGGCGATGGCGGCCTTGAGTTCGTCGATTCCGATCTTCTTGTGCGCCACCGTTTCCACGACCGGAAAGCCGAGAAGGACCGCCATCTGTTCCACGTCGATCTGCTGCCCCGCCTTGCGGGCCTCGTCGCTCATGTTGAGGCAGAGCACGCAATTGGCGCCCATTTCCATGACCTGGACGAGGAGATAGAGGTTCCGCTCCAGGTTGGTCGAATCGACGACCACCACGGCGGCATCGGGTTTGGGAAACATGATCTCCTGCCGCGCGATCCGTTCCTCGGGCGAGTAGCATGTGAGCGAGTAGGTTCCGGGCAGATCGTATACATTGAAGGACTCGCCATCGAACCGGTAGGCGCCCTCCTTGCTCTCCACCGTCACGCCCGGATAGTTGCCCACCTTCTGGCGCGCCCCGGTGAGGGCGTTGAAGATCGACGTCTTGCCCGAGTTCGGATTACCGATCAGAACGATCCGGCGCCCGGGAGGCGAAGAGTACTTGCGTGTGCCCAGCATGGTCTGTCCTTTGCCTTCAGACGGTCACGTCCACTCCGGCAGCTTCTTCCTTGCGCAAGGAGAGCTGAAATCCCTTGAGCTTGATCCAGATCGGATTGCCGCCCGGCGCCTTGCGTTCGACGAAAACGGGCGTGTTCGGCAGCATGCCCATGTCGATGAGGCGCTGTCGGATCGCCCCCTTGGCCGTGACCTGAACGATGACGCATTCATGGCCCGGCTCGATCTCGGCGAGGCTGATGACGCCCTTCCGCGCTTTGCGCCCCTTGCCCTTCTTCAGAAACGCACACTGGCGCTCGGGGCACTCGGCCACGTCTGGATTGATCACCGAGCAGCCGTGGAAGGTCTTGAGAAACTCGGCCGACGCGCGCGGGCAAGCGCGGAAGAACTCGAAGAACCGCACCAGTTTTTCGGTGGTCTCGTCGGAGAGGATGTGCTCCACGGCGCAAGCATCTTTTTCAGCGTTCTCCGACGTGACGCGCAGGATCTCGTTGAAAAAGCGCACCAGAAGGTCGTGGCGCGCCATGGTCTTGCGCGCGACCTCGATCCCCTCGTCGGTGAGTTCTATGAACTCGCGCTGGCGATAGACGATATAGCCGAGTTCGGCCAGCCTGCGCATGGCGGGTGTGACCGACGACATCTTGACATCGCGTGCCTTGGCTATATCCTTGACCCGAGCGACTTTACGATCGCGAATCAGCAAGTAGATCGTCTCGAGGTAGTCTTCGAGACTGCCTGTGAGGGTTCCGGCTTCAATCTTGCCCATCGGTCCTATCTCCAATTAGAAGCCTCTATTTAAAGAAGATATAAAGTCCTGTCAATGAGGCATCGATTTTTTGATCCTTTTTACATGTCACCGGGCCCGGGCCGTGTCGCATCGGACTTTTCTGATTCCGGAAAAAAGCTTCTTGATTTTCTTTCGAGAGACGGTAATGGAAAGGGTCTGTGTGTACTTGTTAAGCGTCCCTGTCTGCGAATTCGAAAGGTCAACAGATGGTCCACAAAATTGACGACACCTGCTGTGCTTGCGGCGCCTGCATGGAAGAGTGCCCCGAGGAAGCGATCGCCGAGGGCGATCCCATTTACATCATCGATGGAGCCAAGTGCACCGACTGCGAGTCGTGCGTCGAGGTTTGCCCTACAGAGTCGATCCACCAGGAATAATCGCTCCGGCGGAGCGTTTATAATGCCGATTAACTTCCGGAGCGAGACATACCCCACAGCGGTTCTCGCTCCGGTGTTTTTTAGACGATTCCCGATCCTTCTTTTCTGGAACCCGCGACCATGATCGATCAGGCACGACCGGCGGCGATCCGAGTTCGCGACATCTTCTGCGCCCTGATTCTGTCCTGTTGCGCCGCTCTGGTTCCCGCCTGTACGCACGCGGACCGGGAATCCCCCCCGGAACAGAAGACCGGCCTCAGCGACCGGACCCTCTGGCAGGAGAGGTCCGATGAGAGAAATCTGCTGGTAGACCGACACATCGTCGCGGCCGGAATCACCGATGAAAGAGTGAGCGACGCGATGCGGACCGTACCCCGCCACTTCTTCGTCCCCGAGGATCGTCAGATCGCGGCCTACAGGGATTACGCCCTCTCCATCGGCCTGGGTCAGACGATCTCCCAACCCTTCATCGTGGCCAGGATGACGGAGGCGCTCCAGCTCTGGGGCGACGAAAAAGTCCTCGAGATCGGCACCGGGTCGGGATATCAGGCCGCCATCCTCGCCGAAATGGGCGTCACTCTTTTTTCGATCGAGATCATCGAGGAGCTTGCCACCAACTCTAAGAAACTCCTCGCCGACATGGGTTATGAAAACGTGACGGTGCGCCACGGGGACGGATACAAGGGCTGGCCCGAGGAAGCTCCCTTCGACGCCATAATCGTGACAGCCGCGCCCGACCATGTTCCCCAACCCCTGCGCGACCAGCTCAAGGTCGGCGGAAGGCTCGTTCTTCCCGTGGGCGATTTTGATCCGAGCCTCGATTTCGTTGCGCAGGACCTGCTCCTGATCACGCGTACCAAGGAGGGATTCAAGGAGGAGAAGATCGAGTCGGTGAGATTCGTGCCCATGACGGGCGAGGCGCAAGAAAAAAAATAACCCCCACGTTGGGGAATCGTCGTCAAGAGAGCCCAGCCGCGTCGGGCTCGACCTGCAACGCCTCCCGGAAGGAACGTGTTATGTTGCTTCGCGAACGGAGCGAAGAACGAGAACAGAGGGAACTCGCTTCTTACGCTCTCAAGTCCTCGAACAGCCGGGGCCGTGTGCACCCCGAGGACCCCGATCGTTTCCGCACGGTCTATTCCAGGGACCGCGACCGGATCATCCACTCCTCGGCTTTCAGGCGGCTCGAGCACAAGACGCAGGTCTTCATCGACAACGAGGGAGACTACTACCGCACCCGCCTCACGCACACCCTCGAGGTGTCGCAGATCGCACGCTCCGTGGCGTATACGCTCCGAGTCAACGAGAGCTTCGTGGAAGCGCTCGCGCTGGCCCACGACCTGGGCCATTCGCCCTTCGGCCACACGGGAGAGAGAGTGCTCGATGAGCTGATGGCCGGCCATGGCGGTTTCGAACACAACCGCCAGGCGCTCCGCGTGGTGGATACGCTCGAGAAGAAATACCCGGACTTCGACGGACTGAACCTTTCCTTCGAGATCAGGGAGGCGATTCTCAAGTACGGGCCGGGAAAGGAAAACATCAACCATGAATCCTTCACCCCCGGCGTGCGTCCCTACCTGGAGACGCAGATCGTCACCATCGCCGATCAGATCGCCTACCAGCATCACGATCTGGACGACGGACTCAAGGCGAACATCCTTCGAGAGGGCGACCTGATGCAGCTGAAGCTCTGGAAGGAAGCGCACGAGAACGTGAAGAAACGTTTTCCATCCGTGCAAAAGCGCATCCATTTGCTCCAGGTTGTGAACAACGTGGCCAAGATCCTGATCAGCGACCTCATCTCGAACTCCCACTCGTCGCTGAGCGCGCACACGGGACTCAGTGCGGACGACCTGCGAGGACTCGATGAAGAGACGATCGGCTTCGGTCCGGCGATCCGCGCGCAGATGAAAGAGCTGCAAGATTTTCTCAACAACAACTTTTACGGCCACCACGAGCTGGCACGGGTTCGCGTGCGCTCGGAAAACGTCATACGCAGACTGTTCGAGATCTACGCATCGAACGCGAGCATGCTGCCTCCCGATTTCAGGGATCGCTTGCCTGTCGATGGGAAGGAGCGCACGGTGTGCGACTATCTGGCGGGTATGACCGATCGCTACGCGCTCGACGAATGGGAACGCTACCAGGCCTGACGGTTCGGAAGGCTCCGGGAAAAGAAGAGACGAAAGGCGGCAATGAAGAAGAAGATCAGCGACCTGGAGAAGAGCCTCGGTTACAGGTTCAAGAAAAAAAAATACCTCCACGAGGCCCTGACCCACTCGTCGGCCAAGGACGAGGACAATCCGTCGAACGAACGGCTCGAGTTCCTGGGCGACTCCGTTCTCGGGTTGGCCGTGACCGAGTACCTTTTCAAGAACTATCCCGCCTTCGACGAGGGAATGCTGACCACGATCAAATCGTCGGTGGTCAGCAGCGTGTCCCTCGAAAAGGTCGCCAAGAAGCTCAAGATCAGACCCTACCTGATCGTCGGAAAGGGGATCTCGCGAAAGCGCGCCCTTCCCCCGTCGCTCGTTGCCAATTCGGTCGAAGCGTTGATCGGCGCCATCTACATCGACAGCGGGATCATGGCCGCGAAAAGATTCGTTCTCGCCCATTTCCAGGACCTCCTGGACCGCTCGCTGAAGAGGCGCCAGACCTTGAACTACAAGTCCAGGCTCCAGTACTACGTTCAGAAGAAATTCGGGCTCACCCCTTACTACAAGCTGCTCTCGACCGACGGTCCCGAGCACAAGAAGAGCTTCACTCTCGCCGCGGTCGTCGGGTCGCGGGAGTTCTCCCCCGGAAAGGGAAAAACCAAGAAGGACGCGGGACAACGGGCAGCGCGCATCGCGTTCCGCGCCCTGCAGGACGAGTATGGACGACTACCCAATCCCGGTCCCTGAAAGGGAGAATCTCCAGCGGATCGTCGCGCGATTCGGCCGGGGGGAACGGCCCCTGCTTCACGGCCTGTGGGGGGCGTCGGCCGCTCTCGTAACGGCAAGGATATCCGCCGATGCGGCATCCCCGCTCATCGTGGTGACGCCCGACGAGCAGGAGGCGACCACCTTCCAGGAGGACCTCGAGTTTTTTCTCGGCGTCGATGTCCCTCTCTATCCTGCGCACGATCCGAGAACGTCGATCGAGTCGGAAGCGCGCCTCGCATTCTCGGAGCGGCTCGCCGTGCTCGGATCGATCCTGGCGCCCCAGCCGCCGCCGGCTGTTGTCACCCCCCTCTCCGGTCTTCTCGAGCCGGTTCCCACGGCGGGCGACCTTCACAAGGAGACTTTGACCCTCGCGCCGGGACGCAGGATCGGTTTGGGAGCACTGCGTGAGACACTGGTCCGGGCGGGCTTCGAGTCGGCGCCGATGATCACCGCACCGGGTGAGTTCGCCCTGCGCGGCGGGATCGTCGATCTCTTTCCCCTGGGCCGGACACGCCCGATACGGATCGAGCTTTTCGACGACGAAATCGAGTCGGTCCGCGATTTCGATCTCGAAACCCAGCGTTCGATCGCGGTGCTCGAGAGGGTCGACATCCCGCTCCCCGCGTCGCGGGTCCTGCACGCGAACCGTGCGGGGCGGACCACTTCCATGTGCAACCTCATCTCCGAAGCAACACCGGTGATCGTCGTCGAACCGGAGATCACCGAACAGCGGCTCGAAACCTACTGCCGTGAGCTCGCCGTCGAGCCGCCGATCGCGAAAGCGGCCGCCCGCTTCGTTCGCTCCCGGCCGGGGTGCGACCTCTCCCGCACCGTCGGCACGGAGCGGACAGTCGGTACCGGGGGTGGCGAGGACGAATTCTCCTACCGCGTCCTGTCGACGCAAAACGCCGTGCGGCTCCGTGAGGGATTCAGCGGCCCTGCCGACGAGAACCGGGGCTCGGCCGATTCCGGCCTCAACGCCGAGGGAACCGGCGGAATCGATCTCAAGGCGTCCTTCGACGCACTCGTTCACGAATGCGGTAGCGTCCACGTGCTCTGCCAGGTGGACGCCGAGGCCAAGCGCCTCGAGACGGTGCTCGAGAAGGACGGGATCCGCGTCGGCGGTGCCGTGCGAATCCTCGTCGGCCGTGTGTCCGATGGGTTCCAGTTTCCGGCTTTCGGCCACTGCGTCATCAATCATCACGAGCTCCTCAGGCGCCTGCCCGTACGGCGGCCGCGCCGCGCGAAGGCCACCCTTCGGTCGCGGGTCCTCGAATCGTTCCGCGAACTGAGCCCCGGCGACCTCGTCGTTCACATGGTTCACGGAATCGCCCGTTACGAGGGCCTGACGCGGATGCAGCGCGAAGGGGGAGGCGAAGAGGACTTCATGGTCCTCATCTTCAAGGACGACGTGGCCCTCTACGTTCCCGTGTCCAAGATCCATCTCGTCCACCGCTACGTGAGCGGAGGCGACGGCGCGCCCAACCTCGACAGGATCGGCGCCTCTTCCTGGGGAAAGCGCCGCCAGAAGGTGGAGGTGGCCCTTCGGGACCTGGCCTCCGAACTCCTCGAGACCCAGGCGATCCGCTCCGAGGAGAAGGGATTCGCCTTCGGACAGGACGACGAGCTCCAGCAGCTCTTCGACGCCTCCTTTCCCTACGAGGAAACGGAGGACCAGATCGAGGCGATGGCGGCGATCAAGGACGACATGATCATCAAACGACCGATGGACAGGCTTCTGTGCGGCGACGTCGGATTCGGAAAGACCGAGCTCGCGGTCCGCGCCGCGTTCAAGGCAGTCTCGGCCGGCAAGCAGGCCGCCGTTCTCGTGCCCACGACAATCCTCGCCCAGCAACATTATGAAACCTTCCGTTCGCGGCTGGCCGACTACCCCGTGGGGGTTGCGGTGCTGAGCCGCTTCCAGCCACGCGCGCGGCAATCGGAGATCGTGAACCGGGCGTGCGAGGGAGGTGTGGACATTCTCATCGGCACGCACCGTCTCCTTTCGGCCGATGTGGGTTTCAAGGATCTCGGGCTTCTGGTGATCGACGAGGAGCAGAGATTCGGCGTGCGCCACAAGGAGCGGCTCAAGAAGATCAAGAAAACCGTGGACGTTCTCACCATGACGGCCACGCCGATCCCGCGCACACTGCACATGGCGCTCGCGGGGATCCGCGACATCTCCAGCCTCGAGTCGGCCCCGCAGGGACGGATGCCGGTTCACACGATGGTCGAGGTGCGCAACGACGACCTGATCAGGCGGGCGCTCACTCTCGAGGTGAGCCGCGGCGGCCAGGCATTCTTCCTTCACAACAGGGTCGAAACGATCGAGGCGCAGACCGGGTTTTTGCGCGATCTCATGCCCGACATACGGATCGCCTATGCCCACGGCCAGATGAAAGAACGCGCCTTGCAGGACGTGATCGTCCGCTTCATCAAGCGCGAGATCGATGTGCTCGTCTGCACGACGATCATCGAGTCGGGCATCGATATTCCGGGCGTGAACACGATCATCATCGACAGGGCCGACACCTTCGGCCTGGCCGACCTGCACCAGCTCCGGGGCAGGGTGGGCCGTGCTCATGTCAAGGCCTACTGCTATCTGCTCATCCCCTACAAACGGGTGTCGCCGATCGCGATCCGCCGCCTCAAGGCGATCGAGGAGCTTTCCCACCTGGGCGCGGGATTCAACATCGCGCTCAAGGATCTCGAGATCCGCGGCGCGGGCAACATTCTCGGCGCCGAGCAGCACGGCCACATCCTGGCCGTTGGTTATGACCTCTATTGCCGGCTGCTCAGGGCCACCATCCTGGCCATGACCAGGGAGCGGGACAAGGCCGCGCCGGACGAGGAGGCCGCTCTCGGGCTGATATACGACATCGATCTCGACATCCAGGTCAGGGCCTTCCTGCCTCCCGAGTTCGTTCCCGACGAGGGGCTGCGCGTCGAGATCCTGCGCCGCCTCTCGCGCTGCCGCAAGGACCGCGCATTCAGGGAGATGAAGAAGGAGCTGGGGGACCGGTTCGGGCGCCTTCCGCCGGAAGCCGCCCGGCTCGTCGATCTCTTCCACGTGCGGCGCCTCATGCTCGAGAATGGGATCCGGGCCCTCACCCGGGCCAAGGGGAGCAGGGAGGTCTACGTCGATCTCTTCGACAGGGAACGCTTCGATGAGCGGGCGCCCTTCGAGGATGTTCAAATGAACCGCGTCTCGCCCTTCAAGGCGGTGATCGTCCTCCCGAAGGCCAAGGCTGAACCGGAGAGGCTCCTGACCTACCTGAAATCGAGGTTGATGCGCGGGCGCGGCTCTGTATAATCTGCCAGGCCTCTGAAAGACGGCCGGATCGGACGGAACAGATGTTACTCAAGACTGCATGGTTGATTCTCGCGATCGGAACAGCGCTACTCCTCCCAGCCCTGATCGCCCTCGGGCAGGAGAGCGATCCGCCGGTTGCGGGCGAAGGCAAGGAGGATCTGGCCGCGATCGTCAGGGGTTTGATCATCACCTGGCACGACGTGGACAAGGAGGTTGTCCGGCTCAAGGCGAGCCCTTTGACAGCCGATATGACCGACGCCATGCTCAGGTGGCAAGCCCGCACGATCCTGGCCGGAAACATCCTTCTCCTCGAGGAAGCGAGGCAGTACACCAAAAATGTCGACGACGAACTGGTGCGGCAGTGGTGGGTCGTGAGACATGAGCTCGATCCGGACTACGTGTCGGAAAATTTCGAGGCTCTGAAAAACGACTACATCACCGACCTTTACTTCTGGGCCAGGTGCGGTCTGACCAACCTCGAGGGAGTGGTCCCCGACATGGCGTCCTTCATCCGCGTCACGCCCAAGGAGATCAAGGATTACTATCGCAACGGCATCGACCAGTTCACCCAGGAGGCATCGACCGTTCTAATCTGGGTGCTCTTTCCGGAATCGGCCTTTGGCGAACCGGCCGATGCGCGTCGGTTCGCGACGGAATGCGGCGACCTTCTCAGGAATCCGGACATGTCGCTCGAGAAACTGGCAACGGACTACTCCACGCTTTCCGATCGCTGGCCCGGCTGCATCCCGCGAAAGACGGAGATCGGAGCGGGGAAGGAGACCTCATTCCAACCCCGGATCATGGAGTTCGTGGACGGGGGGAGCGAGGGCGCGGTGAGCGATCCGATCGAACTCGAAGGGGGCCTGGTGGTGGCGGGCATCGTCGCGAAGACCGAGGCGAAGGTGTTGACCTTTGACGAGGTCCAGTACGAGGTGGCCAAGCAACTCAAGTCGGGCAAGATGAACCAGGCACGCCTTCTCATCATCCAGGACCTGGCGCGCAAGGAGAGATTTTTCTTCCCCTCCGACCTTTTCGAGCGCGAGCCGGTGGGAGATTCGCTCATAGAACGCCCAGCCGAGAAATGATCCTTCTGTCGAGGATTCGCAGGTCATGACCCAGCGCCCCATGATCGTGTTCAGCGTGGCCGGCCTTTCGCCATCGCTTCTGCGGTCCGGCGATTGTCCCGCCATCGAGCGGTTTGCGTCCCGGACGGGATGGGCGGCTGTCAAACCGGTGCTTCCGGCCCTCACCCTTCCCATGCAGGCCACGCTCACGACCGGCGTTCTGCCCGGCCGACATGGTGTGGTCGGAAACGGGTACTTCGACCGCACAACGCTCGAGCACCGCTTCTGGTGCGCGTCGACCGGTCTCGTCGATTCGGCACGCGCCTGGGACAGGTCGGGGCGAACGAAACCGCGCGTGGCGGCCCTCTTCTGGTGGAATTTCCTCGGTGCCAAGATCGATCTCTACCTCAATGTCGCCCCCTTCCACATGGCCGACGGCTCCACGGTCTCATCGTGCGCGTCGAAACCGGCTCATCTTTACGCCCGGCTCGAGGAACGGTTCGGCCCCTTTCCGCTCCACCGATTCTGGGGACCGGCAATTTCTATCGAATCCTCCCGGTGGATCGTCGACGCCACGCTTGAAGTGGCGGCCCAAGGGGCGAGCGACCTGATCCTCAGTTACGTCCCCCACATGGATTATTCCCTGCAAAGGTCGGGGCCGGGATCGAACGAAGCCCGCCGCCATCTGGCCGAACTCGACTCCCTGCTCAGCCCCGTGATCGACCGCGCAATGAACAACGAGTTCGAGCTGGTCTTGCTCTCCGAGTACGGCATTTCGCCCGTATCCGAACCGGTTCAGCTGAACCGGCTCCTCAGGAACGAAGGGCTCTTCGCCATCCGGCCCCATGGCGGCCGGGAATATCCGGATCTGGCCGGATCGCGCGCCTTTGCCATCTGCGATCACCAGATCGCCCACATCTACCTGTCCGATCGGGGGGAATCGAGCGCGGTCGAGTCTTTTCTCCAGTCGGCGCCCGGGGTGGCGACCGTTCTCGATCGGGCCGCCCAGAAGCTGGCCGGCATTGACCATCCACGATCGGGCGACCTCGTGGCCCTGGCCGGACGCAACGCCTGGTTCGACTACTCCTGGTGGAACGATCAGGGCGCGGCGCCCGACTACGCGCGCACGGTGGACATTCACCGCAAGATCGGTTACGACCCGCTCGAACTGATCCCTGGGCGGGACAAGAAGGGAATCTGCATGGAGCCCTCGCGAATCAAGGGCTCGCATGGACTCATCCCTGATCGGAGCGACGAGTGGGCGCTGATCGTAACCTCTTTTCCAGATGACCTGTACAGTGCTCCACCACGAGAAGTCGCCGCAATCGACGTGGCAACTCTTTTGATGAATAATCTTGAACGCCTCATGCAGGCGAATTAAAATCGCCTTTTTGATGAACCGCTGTTTCTTCTTACCGTTGGGAGAGATAGAAGGTTCCAGAAACAACCGCGGCGCAGGTGGTTGAATCGCGGAAAAAAATCACCTATCGATCCTGCGCCTGAAGTATGAGTCTTTTTTTAAACTAAGGAGCAACTCGATGTCCGAGTTTCAAAATGATCAGGAACTCGTCTACACGAAACCGGCGATGCTCTCCGAGGGAGAAACCTTTCAGGACGTCCTGCGCGAGTGGCTGAAGGCCGCCCCCTGGTTACTTGTCTCCATCGTGTTTCATGGCCTTATCGCTCTCGTCCTGATGAACGTCGAATGGCGCACCATCATCACCGACGAGAACATGATCCTCGAGGCCTCCTACGAACAGGACGAGATCGAGCCCCTTCCCGAGGACGAACTCGACGAGGAGGAAGAGGATGAACTCGAGGAAATCGAGGAGATCATCGAAGACCCGGTCGTGACCGAGGACGAGGTGATGGAGGAGATCTTCGAGGAGGATGTGGCTCCCATCGACGCGCCCTTCGAAGGAAAGAGCGTCAATGACGTCATCGGTATCGGCGGCGGCGCGGGAGGTCGCTTCGGCGGCAAGTACAAGAAACGCGCCGCGCGCAAGGGCGGCGGCAAGGCAACCCAGAAAGCGGTCGAATGGGGCCTCGACTGGCTCAAGCGCCACCAGGATCCGGAGGGTTTCTGGGATGCCGATGCCTTCGACATGCAATGCACCGACACCCGCTGCGCGGGCAAGGGTCAGGCGCTCAATGACGTGGGTGTGACCGGTCTCGCCCTTCTGGCTTTCATGGGCGCGGGAAACACGGTCAATTCGGGTCCCTACAAGAACGTGGTCAAAAAGGGCGTCAAGTACCTTTGCGACGTGCAGGATCCCGAAGATGGCTGCCTCGTTGCCAAAGAGGGCACGCACTGGATGTACAACCACGCCCTGGCCTGCCTAGCGCTGACCGAGGCTTATGGTCTATCCAAGTGGCCGATCTTGAAGAAATACGCCCAGCGGGCGCTCGACTACGTCCACAAGAGCAAGAATCCGGGCAAGGCTTGGCGCTACAACAATGGCGAGATCGATCCGGTGGAGCAGAACGACGTCTCGGTCACCGGCTGGATGATCATGTGTCTCGCGTCGGCCAAAGACTTCAAGATGCGTTTCGAAAAACAGGATATGGAAGACGCCCTCCTCTACCTCGACGAGATGACCGACACGGCGATGGGCCGCACCGGCTACAAGGAAAAAGGCCAGGGCTCGTCGCGCGAGGCGGGTGACGAGAACATCTGGCCCTTCGAGGAGACCGAGGCCATGACGGCGGTGGCCATGCTCGGCCGCGTCTTTGCCGGCAACGTGCTCGGCGACATGGAATCCCAGGTTCCGTCCCTCCAGGCAGGCGCCGCTCTGCTGCGCAAACGCCTCCCGGAATGGAACGAGGAAAAGGGCTGCATCGACTATTACTACTGGTACTACGGTTCCTACGCCATGTACCAGATGGCGGGCAAGGACTGGCAGGTCTGGAAGACCGCCATGGAGAAGGCGATCGTCGAGAACCAGGTCAAGGAAGGTTGCCAGCGCGGTTCGTGGGATCCCAAGTACGATCCGTGGGGCGACAATGGCGGCCGCGTTTATTCCACGGCGCTGCTCACCCTTTGCCTCGAAGTCTTTTATCGCTACGACAGCGTCCTCGGCGCCCGGTAGGGAACCGGCGCGTCACGACCGACTGAATCGGACGAAAACATCCTTGGCGCTCTTTGCGCCTCGGCGGGAAAACCGAAAAGGAATTCACGCCAGGGCACGAAGAGCGCCAAGGCGATTTTTGGGGCCGACGAGGTGGGATCGCATCAAAAGAGGAAACTCCCACCCTTCCCGGGTGGGAGTTTCTTTGCTGCTTCGGGATTCTCTTCTTTTCGGGCGACGGGATGACCGGGGCGCGTGGACCTTTCGATACGACCGGTCAATGCGGCTGCGCTCGGCTACTCGCCCTTTTCCTTTTCCAGCTTGTTCAACCGGGCGTGCAGCCGGGAAATCTTGCGCGAAGCCTGGTTCCAGTGGATGACACCCTTCTTTGCGGCCTTGTCGATCTGCTTCATGGTCTGGGGCAGCTCTTTCCGCGCCTTCTCCAGATCGCCCTCCTCGAGAGCCGAGGTGAACCTCTTGATATAGGTTCTGAACGCGGACTTGACCGTTTGATTGCGCGCTCTGCGCACGAAACTCTGGCGCAGTCTCTTTTTCGCTTGTTTCGAATGTGGCATGTCGTATTGAACTCCTTCTCTATTGCCTGCTGGTCAATTCAGTGAATATATCAACTTTCTTTCAAAGACTCAATCTTGACGGCAACATCTCTGTAATTGATGTCGATTTCATAAATTTTCGAGAACCACTCGAGCGCGCCTGTCTTGTCCCCCATCCTCTCGGCCACGTCGCCGAGATCGTAGATGATCTCCTTGCTCTGGCCCCGGGTCTGGCCCGCGGCCTCGAGTGACGATTTGAACTGCTTCATGGCGAGATCGAAAAGACCCTTTTCGCGGAAACAGCTGCCGAGCATCCGCAGCGACTCGATCTTGTGGCGCGGGTCCTTGACCGCATGCTGGAACGCCTCGATCGCCTCGTCGACCCGGCCCGCGTGGAAAACGCTCTTGCCCAGCTTGAACCAGAGGCTGAGATCGGTCGGATGCTCCTTGACGCGCCATTGATTCTCGCTGATCTGTTTCTCGATCAGCTCCTTCTTGAGCGCCAGGTACTCGTCGCGCAGGGCGTCCCTTTCGCCGGCCGCCATCCGTTCACGGAGTGCCGTGAGTTTTTTCCTCAGCAGCAAGAGCTCTGTATCACCCTTGAGGCTCCGTACGTCGAAGGAGTCGGGATCCTTCTCGAGCATCGACGTGAAGTGGCCGAGGGCGCTCTCGTAATCCTTTTTCCGGAGCAAGAGATCTCCCAGTTCGCGCTGGGAACGCCTGTCGTCTGGATTCTGCTCCAGTTTTCGGCGCACCGCGACCTCGTCCTCTTCCAGCTCGTCCGCCCCCCGATGGATGCGCGCCGCCTTCTGCTGGCTGGCAGCCTCCTCCTTGTCGATCACGAGTTCGAGGGACGACTGCGCCTTGGTATAAGAACCGGTCGCGAGC
The DNA here is from genome assembly GCA_964620445.1 of uncultured Phycisphaerales bacterium. Taxonomy (GTDB): domain Bacteria; phylum Planctomycetota; class B15-G4; order B15-G4; family CAYZWU01; genus CAZUHB01. Next base: position 35,161 of record CAZUHB010000044.1, on the reverse strand, counting down.
GTGTCCTCGGCCGCGAGATTCTTGCGCATCTTTTCCGCCTCGGGATCGCGGGGCGCGATGGCGAGAACTTTTTCGAAGAGTTCCAGAGCGGCCGGAACATCTTTGAGCTTGTACATGAGAAATCCCGCCTGCTTCAGGGCAGCCACATTTTTTTGATCGTAGCCGGCAACGAACTCGTAAACGGCCGCAGCCCCGCCCAGATAGCCCGACGACTCCAACGTCTTTCCTAGTAGGAAATTAACTGAGTCATTATGGGGATCTGTCATGAGATAGCGCTGAGCGGCACGCGCCACGAGATCGCTGTTCTTGGTCAATTTTCCCAGGAAAAGCGAAAAGAACTGGGGGATTCCGATGAGAATGCGCAGAATCTTCGGAACCGGTTTGAACTGGAGCTTGCGCGCCGAAGTCTCGAGGAGACCGAGTCTTGCCTCGCGGTGGTCCGGTTTTATGGCCAGGGCCTGGTTGTACAGGGTCAGCGCAAAGTCAAAATTCTTCTTTCTGACCGCTTCTTTCGCCCGTTCCAGGTGCTTGCTGACATCCATCGCTCGCGTCACCCACTCAAGGATTCTGCACTTTGTGATAAAGGGGGTTATAAATATCAAAGAGCCGAAAAAGTGTCAATACAAATATGGGGTTGCGCCCCACCTATCGAGTTGTTATTACTTGAGTTAATTAAGTGAGTTAACAAAAATCGATCCACTTGAACAAGAGACTAAATGGAACTCATCTATTATCCGAATCCGCTTCTATTGCAAAAAACGAGGCCTGTCGGTTCCGGCGAGGCCGAACTGGCGGAAAAAATCGGCCAGATGTTCGAGTTGATGTACGCAAACAACGGAATCGGACTGGCTGCGCCCCAGGTGGGCTGGGATGCGCGCCTGTTCGTTCTCAACATCAAGGGCTCGGCAGACGGCGAGGAGCACGTTTTCATCAACCCCAGGATCACCACCCGCTCCGGGACGGCGAGCGATTCCGAAGGTTGTCTCAGCTTTCCGGGACTCTTCGTGAAGGTCAAGCGCACACGGGAGATATCAGTCGAATACGAGGATCTCGAGTTCAAGACACATCAGATCAAGTGCGACGGTCTCCTGGCCAGGGCGATCCAGCACGAGATGGATCATCTTGACAATGTCCTCCTCGTACACAGAATGTCCCATACCGACAAGATCAGGAACAGGAACCTCCTCGACGATCTGGAGGAGCGCCACGAATCATCTCTCGAAGAGGATTCCCGGTCCGAGTGATTTTCGGATACCCCTGGGCTTATGAAGAGAATTCAGCTCGAGTCGATCAACGAATCCCCCGCGCCGATCTCCGAAGAGTGCGCCGTCACGATCGGAGTCTTCGACGGAATGCACCAGGGCCACCTCAAGGTTCTGCACATTCTGAAGGAGGCCGGAAGCAGGCTCGGCATCCCGCGTACGGTGGTCACTTTCGACACCCATCCCGACCGCTTCCTTTCCAAGGCGGCTCCCTCTCTCATATTGTCGATGGAACACCGTCTGCGGCTGCTCGAACGGAACGGCGTCGACCTCGCCGTGGTGATCCCCTTCGACAAGACGGTGCGGGACACGGTTGCGCAGGAGTTTCTCGATCGTTTTCTGATCGGCACTCTGCGCGCGCGCGCCATCATTGTCGGACATGACAGCGCATTCGGCCGGAACAAGGAGGGTGATCTCGACTTCCTTCGCAAGCAGACCGCGGGGAAGGGTATCGAGGTCCATACCGCGTCAGAGGTCAGCGTGGGTGGCAAGGTGATCAGCAGCACCAGGATCAGGGAAGCGATCCGATCGGGCGATCTGAGGCTGGCCGAGGAGATGCTCGGCCGGGAGGTTTCCTTTCTGGGACCGGTGGTTCATGGTGATGCGCGGGGCAGGCAGATCGGCTTCCCCACGGCCAATGTGCAGTGCGAAACTGGCATCGTGCCGCCACCGGCCGTGTACGAGGTGACCGTCCTTTTCGGCGGGATACGCAGGCGCGCCGTGCTCAGCATCGGCACCCGCCCCACCTTTCACGGACACAAGGAGGTGGTGCCCACGATCGAGGTGCACATTCCCGGTTACTCGGGCGATCTGTACGGCGAAATCCTCGAGGTCTTCATCGTGCGAAAGATCAGGGACCAGAAGAAGTTCGATTCCGTCGAGGAACTCCTGGCCAACATCCGCAAGGACATCGAGTCGCTCGGTCATCCCGCCCCGCGCAATGAAACCGAAAAGGCCTGAACGATCGTTGCGCGACAAATCGATCACCCACAAACGGAAAGAAGGACAACTTTCTTGACAGCCCGGTCGGCGTTGTGATAATTTCCCCTCTTCGATTTCGCGTTCTGACGCGGCTCGTTCGCTCAGGGCATCTTTTGACATCAAAAAATATGGGTGGGCGGATAGCTCAGTGGTAGAGCACCGGACTGAAAATCCGGGTGTCCCCGGTTCGAATCCGGGTCTGCCCACCATATATATATTTGTTCAAAATAAAGGACAAGCCACGGGGCTTGTCTTTTTTTTTGCCGCCAGATGGCCTTCAGCGGGCTGTTCGTGGGGTCCCTCTGAAGGCGGATCGGGGGAGGGTCTTTTTTCACTTTACATAACAACATATTTATATATAATTTGATAATAATAAACCTCCCGTTCCGGGCATGGTCGGATTGTTGGCACGTTTCAAAATATGCACCGCCCGCCGCCGGGACGGCCATCCTCTCTCCGCTGGAGTTGGAAATGCTCGATCTTGGCATGTTGAGCAAATGTTCGAAGGCCTTCGACGCGCTCTCCGACCGGACGAGTCTGACGATCGTCGATATTCTCTTCCAGGGCAGCAAGACCTCGTCCGCCATGGCGGGGGCCCTGTCGATCGACGAGAGCGCGTTCGGCGAAAATCTGTCCGCTCTCGAGGCGGCCGGGCTGGTGGTGAAGGGTGGCAAGGATCGGAAACCGATCTATTCGCTCCACCCCGCGATCTTCAAAAAAGACGCTCCCGGAAAAAAAATCGACCTCGGAGCGTGCGCCATCGAGTTCAGGACCGCCGAGGAAAACTCGTTCACCGAACGGTTGAAGCGCCTGATCAAAGCCCCGCCCCCTGCTGATCCCGAATATCTGGAAAAGTGTGCGACCCTGTTCCGTGTCTTCGCCAACATGAACCGCATCGCGATCATCGGCCTTCTGACCAAAGGGAATGAAATCGACGAAGCCATGATCCGTACACTGCCCATCGACGAGTCCGATATTGCGCGGAACATCTCCATTCTCGAGGTGGCCGGCATCATCCTCGTGGGAAAGCAGAACGGGACGACAACCTACTGCCTCGATCCGAACGTCTACATCAAGGACAAATTCCTCGATCGCATCGATTTCGGATTCTGCTCCGTCGGCTTCCGGTTCCGCCACCTCGACGATTCCAAGATGGAGCTTGGTCTCGTGTAAGGAGGGGACCGTTCATTTCCCCGCCCAATCGGGAAATTGAGCCAGATCGATCCCGAACACGGCCCGCCCGATCAGCCATGTGGCCATTGTGACGATGAATATCCCGCTCAGGTTGAGGACGAAACCGGTGCGCGCCATGTGGGCGATTCGCAGGCGGCTCGTGCCGAAGATGATCGCATTCGGCGGCGTGGCCACGGGAAGCATGAAGGCGAGTGAACAGGCGAGAGTCCCCGGAACCATGAGCAACAGGGGATTGATCCGGATGCTCACCGCGAGTCCGGCCAGTATGGGCAGGAGCATCTCGGCCGTGGCCGTGTTCGACGTGAGTTCGGTGAGAAAGGTGATGACCAGGCTGATGAGCGCGATGAGCAACAGGGGGTGGAGAGTCTGGGCGCCGCTGAGGCAATCGCCGATCCAGAAGGAAAGTCCCGACTCCTTGAAACCGCTCGCCAGAGCGAATCCGCCGCCAAAGAGAAGAACGATGTTCCACGGAAGGCGTGCGGCTGTCTGCCAGTCGAGGATCTGCTTGTGGCGCTCGTTGACGGAGGGGACGAGGAAGAGGATGAGCGCCATGGCCACGGCCACAACGCCGTCGTTGAGCCATTCGGGATTGGCGAAGAGCCGCGACCATCCCGGGATCGTGACGACCTGCAGCTGCAGATCGTTGCGGAAAACCCAGAGCAGGGCGAGGAGAACGAAATCGACGAGGACGACCTTCTCCTCGAAGGTGAGAGGGCCCAGCGCGTCGTACTGGCCACGGATGACCTTTTCGTCTATCGCCCCACCCACGCTTCGTACGAAGCAGAGGGAAAGAACGCACCAGACGAGCAGGAGAAAGATGGCGCTGATCGGCAGCGCGTAGAGCATCCACGTGGCGAAACCGATCTCCGGTGCGCCGGGAAAAGTGATCTCGAAGATGCGCGCGAAGGAGAGGTTGGGCGGCGTGCCCACGAGCGTGGCGATCCCGCCCAGCGTGGCGCCGTACGCAACGCCCAGAAGCAGGCCGATCGAACTCCTCCCGGTCTTTTCCTTTCCGAGAGCCTCCTCGATGTTCACGATCACCGCCAGCACGATGGGAACCATCATCATGGTGGTTGCCGTGTTCGAGATCCACATCGACAGAAAAGCGGACGCGACCATGAATCCCAGGAGCAGGTTCTGCGGCCGCGTACCGAATAGAAGCAGAATGCGGAGCGCGATGCGGCGGTGCAGGTTCCAGCGCTCCATGGCGAGGGCCACCATGAATCCCCCGAGAAAAAGGAAGATGACATGGTTGAAGTAGATCGGCGCCACCACCCTGCCGCTCATGATGCCGAGCAACGGAAATGCCACCACGGGGATCAAGGCGGTGGCTGCCAGCGGAATCGCATCGGTCATCCACCAGACAGCCATGAGCGCGGCCACTGCCGCGGTCCGGGTGACCTGCGGACGGCCGGGTTCGAGATCGACGAGGAGAAGGATTCCCGCAAAGAGCAGAAGACCGGAGCCCAGCGACAGAAGGGACCTGGATCGTGAACGGTGCGGCTCCGGGGAGCTGATCTGCGCCATGGCTGCTGTCCCTTTTTCGGATGCTGACATCTTCGACCGAGCAGCAGGCCACAGTACGGCATGCCCGCGCGATTCCCCTTCGCCCGAGTGAACCGGACAAACGAAGGCCCGCGAATCGACCCGCCAGAAGGGCCGGCGACAAGCCGTCATCAACCGCCACGCGCCTGACGATCAGCTTGTTCGGCCGCGTATCACCGCCGTACCTCCACACCTCGACCCGGCTGCGATCCCAGCCTACATGTTTCTCCTGTATTCGCCGCCGACCTGGAAGAGTGCGCTCGTGAGCTGGCCGATCGAACAGTACTTCACCGCCTCCATGAGGCTCTCGAAGACGTTCTCGTTCCCCCTCGCGCGCCGGCGGAGCTCGTCGAGTTTCTCGCCGGCAACCTCGGTCCACGTCTCGTGCAGATCGGAAATCATGTCGATCTGGAACTTCTTTTCTTCCTCCGTCGCGCGGATCACCTCGCTCGGAACGATCGTGGGCGACCCGTCGGGCGAAAGGAAGGTGTTCACCCCCATGATCGGCAGCTCGCCCGAGTGCTTGAGCCGCTCGTAGTAGAGCGATTCCTCCTGAATCTTGCTCCGCTGGTACATTGTCTCCATCGCCCCGAGCACACCGCCGCGCTGGGTGATCCGGTCGAATTCGGCGAGCACCGCCTCCTCGACCAGGTCGGTCAGCTCCTCGATGATGAACGACCCCTGGTTCGGATTCTGATTCTTGGCGAGACCGAGTTCGTGGTTGATGATCATCTGGATGGCGATCGCCTTGCGCACCGACTCTTCGGTCGGCGTGGTGATCGCCTCGTCGTAGGCATTGGTGTGGAGTGAATTGCAGTTGTCGTAAACCGCGTAAAGGCCCTGGAGCGTGGTGCGGATGTCGTTGAAGCCGATCTCCTGGGCGTGGAGCGACCGGCCCGATGTCTGGATGTGGTACTTGAGCCGCTGCGAGAGCTCCCCCGCCCCGTACTTCTCGCGCATCGCCTTGGCCCAGATGCGGCGCGCCACGCGCCCCATGACCGAGTACTCGGCGTCGATTCCGTTGGAAAAGAAGAAGGAGAAGTTCGGCGCGAAGGCGTCCACATCCATGCCGCGCGACACGTAGTACTCGACATAGGTGAAACCGTTGGCCAGGGTGAAGGCGAGCTGCGTGATCGGATTGGCGCCCGCCTCGGCGATGTGGTAGCCCGAGATCGACACGGAGTAGAAGTTGCGCACCCCGTTCTCGATGAAGTAGGCCTGCACGTCGCCCATCAGCTTGAGCGAGAAGTCGGTGGAGAAGATACAGGTGTTCTGCGCCTGGTCTTCCTTCAGGATATCGGCTTGCACCGTTCCGCGCACGCGGGTGATCGTTTCGGCCCTGATCTTCTCGTAAACGTCGCGCGGCAGGACCTGGTCCCCGGTGATGCCGAGCAGCATCGTGCCCAGGCCGTCGTTCCCCTCGGGAAGCGGGCCCTCGTAGCGGGGCCGCCGCGTGCCTTTCTTTTCGTAAAGGGAGGCGATCTTCGTCTCCACATCCTTTTCCAGGCCGTTCTGCCTGATGTATCTCTCGCACTGCTGGTCGATCGCGGCGTTCATGAAGAAGCCGACCAGGATTGGAGCGGGGCCGTTGATCGTCATCGAGACGGAGGTCTTCGGATCGGCCAGGTCGAAACCGGAGTAGAGCTTCTTGGCGTCGTCGAGGCATGCGATCGACACCCCCGAATTCCCGATCTTTCCGTAGATGTCCGGGCGCTCGTCCGGATCCTCGCCGTAGAGCGTGACCGAGTCGAACGCCGTGGAGAGCCGCTTGGCGGGCATGCCTTTCGAGACGAAGTGAAAGCGCCTGTTCGTCCTCTCCGGCCCGCCCTCGCCGGCGAACATGCGCGTCGGATCTTCCCGCTCCCGCTTGAAGGGGAAGACGCCGGCGGTGAACGGAAAGGATCCGGGCACGTTCTCCTGAAGGTTCCACCTGAGGATCTCGCCCCACGAGTCGAATCTGGGCATGGCTATTTTCGGGATCTTCAGGCGCGACAGCGATTCGGTGTGGGTCTCGATGTTGATATCCCTGTTGCGCACGCTGTAGGTGAAGGTTTCCGCCCGGTAGGACTCGACCTTCTCCTCCCAGGTCGCGAGTATCGAGCGGTTCTCCTCGGCCAGCTCCTTCTCCAGCTCGCTGTAGAGTTGCCGCAGATCGGCGACCGGCCCGCTCCGATCGCCGCTCTCCAGGGAGGCGATCGTGTTCCGGATCGAGTCGAGCTTCCGGGCCACCGCGGCCTGCTGCGCGGCCCAGTCGTTGTACCTTCTGACCGCCTCCGAAATTTCCGAGAGGTAACGGGTCCTCTCGGGCGGAATGATGTGGAACTTCTCCGAAAGATCGCCCGGATCGTCGACGGACGTATCGAAGCTGACGCCGTTCTTCTCGTTGATCAAAGCGATCAGGCCCCTGTAGAGGCTGTCCACACCGGGATCGTTGAACTGGGACGCGATCGTGCCGAAGACGGGCATCGCGTCGGGCGACGCCTCGAAAAGCTTGTGATTGCGCTGGTACTGCTTGCGCACGTCGCGCAGCGCGTCGAGGGCGCCGAGCTTGTCGAACTTGTTCAGTGCGATGATGTCGGCATAGTCGAGCATGTCGATCTTTTCGAGCTGGGAGGCGGCGCCGTAGTCGGGGGTCATCACGTACATGGCCACGTTGCAATGGTCCACGATCTCCGTGTCCGACTGCCCGATTCCCGATGTTTCCAGTATGACCAGATCGTAGCCCGCGGCCTTCACGATGTCGACGGCGTCGCTCACGTACCGGGAGAGGGCCAGGTTCGATTGCCGCGTGGCGAGGGAGCGCATGTAGACCCTCTCGTTATCGATCGAGTTCATTCTGATCCGGTCGCCGAGCAGGGCCCCGCCCGTCTTGCGGCGGGAAGGATCGGCCGAGATGATGGCGATCGTCTTGTCGCCGAAATCGATCAGGAAGCGCCTGACCAGTTCGTCCACCATCGACGACTTGCCCGCGCCGCCCGTTCCGGTGATCCCCACGACGGGAGTCTTCAGGCGGCTCGAAACTTCCCTCACCTCGTCGAGGAACTCGGTCACGCTGTCGGGATAGTTCTCCGCGGCCGAGATGAGCCGGCCGATGGCGCGGTGATCGCCGGTTTTGATCCCGGCAAGATCGGGGGGTGTGTCCTTTCCGGTCGGAAAGTCGGATTTCTCCATCAGGTCGTTGATCATGCCTTGCAGGCCCAGCTCCCGGCCGTCGTCGGGGGAGTAGATGCGCGCGATGCCGTGGGCGTGCAATTCGTCGATCTCGTCTGGCAGGAACACCCCCCCTCCGCCGCCGAAGATCTTGATGTGGCCGCAGCCGGCCTCGCCGAGCAGGTCGTGCATGTACCTGAAAAATTCCATGTGGCCGCCCTGGTAGGAGGTGATGGCCACTGCCTGGACGTCCTCCTGGATCGCGCAGCGGACGATCTCACCCACCGCCCTGTTGTGGCCGAGGTGAATCACCTCGCCGCCCGTGGCCTGGATGATCCGCCTCATGATGTTGATCGTGGCATCGTGGCCGTCGAAAAGGGATGCGGCGGTGACGATCCTGATGTGGTTCTCCGGTTTGTAAACATCCTGTGCCTGCATGTGCGGTCCCTTCATCAGTCGCTTCTTCCGTGGGCTTCTTCAAATTTTTCAAGGAGGCTCATGGCCGCCCGTGCGGCCGGCAGCGTCCCGTCGATCACTTCCCGCTCCACGGAAGGCAGGATCCCCGCGATGGCCGGGTGATTGTAAAAGGTGTTCGACAGGCGCTCGGCGATCATCTGGTGCAACCAGTCGCGCGTCTGTTCGCGCCTGCGGCGGTCGAAGACCCCGCTGGCAACGGTGACGGCTTGGAACTTCTCCACGGTCTTCCAGATCGTATCCACACCATCGCCGGTGAGGGCCGATGTGGTGAACGCTTCGGTCCGCCAGCCCCCGGTGGCGGGTCGGATATAGTGAAGAGCACGGGCATACTCGTCGCGCGCCGCTTCGGCGGCGATCCTGTTCTCGCCGTCAGCCTTGTTCACCACGACGGCATCGGCGATCTCGATCACACCCTTCTTGATCCCCTGCAGCTCGTCGCCCGCGCCCGCCACGAGAAGGAGAAGAAAGAAATCGACCATCGAACGGACAGCGATCTCGTTCTGGCCCACTCCGACCGTCTCGACGAGGAGCACGTCGAAGCCCGCCGCCTCGAAGAGCAGCATCGTTTCGCGCGTCTTGCGCGCCACGCCGCCGAGGGTGCCCCCCGTGGGCGACGGCCGGATGAAAGCGCGCGGATTGCGCGACAACCGCTCCATGCGCGTCTTGTCGCCCAGGATGCTTCCACCAGATACCGAACTCGACGGATCGACGGCCAGAACGGCCACCTTGTGCTTCGATCCTCCAGGCGCACGCCCTTCCGTCAACGCCGTGCCGAGGGTCTCGATGAACAGGCTCTTTCCCGCGCCCGGAACGCCCGTGATGCCCACCCGGATCGATCGGCCCGCGCGAGGGCTCAGCTCCTTGAGCACCTCCTGCGCCTGGTCCTGGTGCTCGGGCGCGTTCGACTCGACGAGAGTGATCGCCCGGCCGAGTACGGTCCGGTCCCCGGCGAGCACGCCCGCCACGTATTCCCTCGTGCCGGGTTCGGTCCGCGGTGCGGCGGTGCGGCGCGGCGCCCGCTCCGATCCCCGCGCGGCGGGCATGCCGTCGTGGCCGCCCGTGGTTCCCGGTCTCACGCTCAGAGCCGAGGGCGGTTTCTTCTTCCGCGATTTTTTCTTCCTGTCACCCACGAATCGTCTTTCCAGGCGCCTTCGAGATCAATCGATCAGCGCCGCAAGGCATCGAGAATCTTCCTGGCAGCCACGGGAATCACCGTACCCGGTCCGAAGATCGCCACGGCGCCCTGTTCATAAAGATAGTCGTAATCCTGGGCCGGGATCACCCCACCCACCACGACGAGTATGTCCTTCCGGCCCAGCTTGGCAAGTTCCTCCACGAGCTGGGGCAGCAAAGTCTTGTGTCCGGCGGCGAGCGAACTCATCCCGACCACGTGAACGTCATTCTCCACCGCCTGGCGCGCCGTCTCCTCGGGGGTCTGAAAGAGGGGCCCCACATCCACGTCGAAGCCGAGATCGGCCAGGGCGGAGGCGATCACCTTAGCGCCGCGGTCGTGGCCGTCCTGGCCCATCTTGGCGATCAGGATGCGCGGCCGCCGGCCCTCTGTCCGTTCGAACTCGTCGGTGAGCTTTCGAATATCCTCGATCGCACCCTCCTCGGCATACTCGCTGCTGTAGACGCCGGAAACCATTTTCGGCTCGGCCACATGCCGGCCGAAGACTTTTTCGAGAGCGTCGCTGATCTCTCCCAGCGATGCGCGCACCCCGGCCGCCGCGATCGACAGCTCGAGCAGGTTGCCCTCTCCTGTCTCAGCGCAGCGGGTCAGCGCCCGCAGCGCCTGTTCGACAGCGGTCTCGTCGCGGCCCTGCCGCAACTCGGCGAGCCGCGCGACCTGCTGATCGCGAACGATCCGGTTGTCCACCTCGAGGATGTCGATCGGCGCCTCCTCGTCGACCCGGTGGCGGTTGACGCCGATGATGGCGTCCGCTCCCGAATCGATGCGCGCCTGGCGCCGCGCGGCCGCCTCCTCGATGCGCATCTTGGGAAGCCCGCTCTCGATGGCGCGCGCCATGCCGCCGAGCGCCTCGACCTCTTCGATGTGTTTCCACGCCTTGCGGGCGAGCGCATCGGTCAGCGATTCAACATAAAACGATCCGCCCCAGGGGTCAATAACCTGGCAGATACCGGTCTCCTCCTGAAGGAAGAGCTGTGTGTTTCGCGCGATCCGGGCGCTGAAATCGGTGGGCAAGGCGATCGCCTCGTCGAGTGCGTTCGTGTGCAGGCTCTGCGTGTGTCCCAGCGCGGCCGCCTTGGCCTCGATGCAGGTGCGCGCCACGTTGTTGAACGGATCCTGCTCCGTGAGGCTCCATCCGGAGGTCTGGCAGTGGGTGCGCAGCATCATCGACTTGGGATTCTTCGGGTCGAACCGCTTCATCAGTTTCGCCCACAGCATGCGGGCCGCGCGCATCTTGGCGACCTCCATGAAATAGTTCATGCCCACACCCCAGAAGAAGCTGAGGCGCGGGGCGAACTCGTCGATGGTGAGTCCCGCGGCGAGCCCGGTTCGTACGTATTCGAGACCGTCGGCCAGGGTGTAGGCCATCTCCAGGTCGGCCGTGGCGCCCGCCTCCTGCATGTGGTAGCCCGAGATCGACACGCTGTTGAACCGCGGCATCCGGCGCGCGGTGAAAGCGATGATGTCGGCAATGATCCGCATCGAAGCCGCCGGCGGGTAGATGTAGGTGTTGCGGACCATGTACTCCTTGAGGATGTCGTTCTGGATCGTGCCGCTCAACTGCTCGAGCGCGGCGCCCTGCTCGAGGGCCGTGACGACGTAAAAGGCCATGACGGGAAGCACGGCGCCGTTCATGGTCATCGAAACGCTCATCTTGTCGAGCGGTATGCCGTCGAAGAGGACCTTCATGTCCAGAACCGAGTCGATCGCCACGCCCGCCTTGCCCACGTCTCCCACCACGCGCGGATGGTCCGAGTCGTAGCCGCGGTGCGTGGCCAGATCGAAGGCGACCGAAAGCCCCTTCTGGCCGGCAGCCAGGTTGCGGCGGTAGAAAGCGTTCGACTCCTCTGCCGTGGAGAATCCCGCGTACTGCCGCACCGTCCAGGGACGCATCACGTACATCGTCGCATAGGGACCGCGCACAAAGGGAGGCAACCCCGCCGTGAAGCAGAGATGTTCGGCCTTCTCGAGATCGAGGCTCGTGTAGAGCGGCTTCACGTCGATCTGCTCGTTCGTGCGCCATGTCAGATCGTCCAGGCCGCACCCGGCACACTTCTCGGCGGCCTCCTTCCAGGCGCCGAAAGCCTCGGCGGCGGTCCGTGGCGGAGGGGTGTTCGACGTGAAATCGACTCGGGTGAAATCGGGCAACGGGCTCATGGTTTCACCCCCAGCTTCCGGGCCACGCGCTCCAGTATATCGAGCCTGTCCGCAGAGAGGTGGATGAACAGGTCAACGCCCGCGCGGAGGTATTCGTCCTTTCGCGCGGCGTTCCCCGGCTGGCCGGCGAGTGCAACGACGCGTGAGGCATCCTCTTTCTTCAAGCGCTCGGCAACATGGGCGGCGCTCCGCTCGTAGTCCTCGTCCAGCCCGCAGATAACCACCACCTGGGCACCGGAGTCGAGAGCACTTTTCGCGACGTCCCCGGCCGGGTCATGGTCCCCTGCGCCGATCACCTCGAATCCGCCAACCTCGAAGAAGGAGACGGCGAAATCCAATCGCGCCCTGAATCTTCCCGCCTCGCCGAGAGACGCGATGTAGACGCGCGCACCCCGGCCGCGCGCGCGATGTTCCTCCACGGCCTCACGCAACGATTCGAACGGTTCCGCGCGGCGCCCGATCGGCAAGGGGCTGACCCGTTCCGGTTCCGATCCTGAGCGGGCGGGCAGTTCGCGGGCCAGCTCCGCCAGCGTCGCGCCCCGCGCGGCCGCGGCGATCAGGGAGGCGCAGATCTTCTCGGACTCCGCCGCCCCGTGGCATCCGCTCCCTCCTGAAAGGATTCGGGAACCTTCGGACCGGGCCTTCGGCTCTCCCGTCGCTTCTTGCCGCGGCCCGAGATCCTCCTCCACGGAAGGCCGGGCGCCTGCTCGCGGCTGAATCTCCTCGGCGCCGCTCTCGGGATACTTGTTCGTTCCGACGATCACGTCCGCACCGGTGGCGGCCGCTTCGCGTCTCTTCCGCGCCGTGCTTTCCACCGACTCCTGGACGAATTCCTCGGCCAGGGCCCGCGCCATTCCGCCGCGCTTCTCCACCTCCTGGAAGAGGCTCCACGCGGCGCGCGATATCTCGTCGGTCAGTTTCTCCACGTACCACGATCCGCCCGCCGGATCGATGACGTCGGCCAGGTGGGACTCGTCGCGCACGATGAGCTGCGTGTTCATCGCGATCCGTCGTGAAAAATCGTCCGCCTCCCCGAGCGGCTCGTCAAAGGGGGCGGTGTGAAGACTGTCCGCCCCGCCCACGACGCCGGCCAGCGTCTGGATCGTGGCGCGCAGCATGTTCACGTGAGGATCGCGCCGTGTGGCCATGTAGCGCGACGTGGCCCCGTGCACCCAGAGAGCGCGTTTTTCGGCGGGCAGGCCGCAGGCTTCGAGAACCCTGTGCCAGAGAAGCCGCGCCGCGCGGAGCTTGGCCACTTCGATAAAGAAGTGGTTCCCCAGCGCGAAGCTGAACCGGAAGTGGCCGGCCGTGCCCTCCGGGTCGAGGCCGCGGGCGTCGAGGGCGCGCAGGTACTCCACCGCCGAGGCGAGGGAGAAGGCGAGTTCCTGCACCGCGCAGCCTCCGCCCTCGTGCACGACCTCCCCGTGAATCCAGACCGTTCCCAGGCCGGGCGCATGGGCCGATGCCCAGGCCGTGATGTGCGCCATCTCGTCGAGGGCGTTCCCCAGGGAGAAAGGGATCGATCCTTCCGCGCACAGCTCTCCCAGGGGGTCCACGGCCAGGGCGCCGCCGAGCCGCTCCGGCGCGATCCTGTTCCGATCGGCCACCGCCGCGAGGAGTCCGAGAAAGGGAAGTCCGTTCGCGCCCACGTGCAGATAGACCGGCACCCGGGAGAGGTCGATCCGATCGAGGAGGACGGCCATGTCGTCGAGAGACGCGAGCCGCACACCGTCCCCGGACTTGGCGCTTGGCGCACCTTCAGCCGGACCGGATCCTCCGCGGGCGGCCCTGTCGACGAACAGATTGAACGCACCCACCTCCCGTTCGAGCTCTTTCCGCGCCTCCCTGTTCGCCTCCCTGGCCGAGGCCGATCTCTTCTCCTGCGCGATCACCCACCGGGAGCCCCCGGATCGGATCGGCCGCGAGCCGCGCACGAAGGGCGCGCCGCCGGGACAGTGCCCCAGGTGGTGCAGACCGCGCACGTCGCCCTCCGCGTAGATGGGAAAGAGGCTGATTCCTTCGTGCGTCACGGAGACGAGGCGCTCCTCGAGGGATACTCCCTTGAGAAGCCGCTCCGCCTCACGGCGCCAGTCGCCGGGGGTGGCGGGCTGAAACTCCGCGAAGAGCCGCCCCGTCGGCGCGATCCCCTCTCCGTCCGGTCGATCGTTACGGGGCATTCGGTTCCTTTCTCGAGATGCAACGCGTCGAGTGGCCGTGAAACACAAGGAGCGGACGAGCGCCGCTCCATCCGCCATTATAAGCGGTCAGGGATCGATGGGGTAGCTTCAGTAGGGGCGCGATTCGCCTACTTTTTTCGGGCCTGCTGTTTCTGAATGCGCGCCCACGTGTCGCGCAACGAGACGGTGCGGTTGAACACGAGCCTTCCAGGGGCCGAGTCCACGCGATCGACGCAGAAATACCCCTGCCGCTCGAACTGGATCGGCTCGCCCGGGCCGATGCCTGCCGCGAAGGGTTCGATCTTGCACCCGGTGATTTTTTCCAGCGATTGGGGATTGATGTAATCCTTGAAATCCTTCCCCTCCTCCACGTCCATGGGATTCTCCCTGGTGAAGAGGTGATCGTAGAGACGCACCTCGGCGTCGGCGGCGCGGTCGGCCGACACCCAGTGGAGTGTGGCCTTCACCTTGCGGCCGTCCGGCGCGTCGCCTCCGCGGGTGGCGGGATCGTATGTGCACCGGAGCTCGATCACCTCGCCCGTGGTCTCGTCCTTGACAACGCCTTTGCACGTGACGAAGTAGGCGTAACGCAGCCGGACCTCGCGCCCGGGTGCGAGACGGAAGAACTTCTTGGGCGGATCCTCCATGAAATCGTCCCGCTCGATGTAGAGCACGCGCGAGAAGGGCACCTTGCGCGTTCCGGCCGCGGGATCCTCGGGATTGTTCACCGCGTCGAGCTCCTCGACCTCGCCGTCGGGGTAATTCTCGATCACCACCCGGAGGGGACGGAGCACACCCATCACGCGCTGGGCGCAACTGTTCAGGTCGTTGCGCGCGCAGTGTTCGAGCAGGGCGATGTCGACCATGCTCTCATACTTGGCCACGCCGATCTTCTCGCAGAAGGCGCGGATCGACGCGGGAGTGTAGCCGCGCCGCCGCAGACCGCTGATGGTCGGCATGCGCGGATCGTCCCATCCGGTGACGTGCCCCTCGTCCACCAGTTGCAGGAGCCTCCGCTTGCTCATCACCGTGTAGGTGAGGTTGAGCCGCGCAAACTCGATCTGCTGCGGGTGGAACACGCCCAGCTCGTCGAGGAACCAGTCATAGAGCGGACGGTGGTTCTCGAACTCGAGGGTGCAGATCGAGTGGGTGATCCTCTCGATCGAATCGGACAGGCAGTGCGTGAAGTCGTACATCGGGTAGATCACCCACTTGTCGCCGGTCCTGTGATGGGATTGCCGCCTGATGCGATAGATCGCTGGATCGCGCAGGTTGAGATTGGGCGATGCCATGTCGATCCTGGCACGCAGCACGTGGGCGCCGTCCTCGAACTCGCCGGAACGCATCCGTTCGAAGAGATCGAGATTCTCCTCGACCGTGCGGTTTCGATAGGGACTGTCCGTGCCCGGTTGGGTGAGGGTGCCGCGATGCTCCCTGATCTCCTCGGCGGTCAAGCTGCACACGTAGGCCTTTTGCTTCCTGATCAGTTCCACGGCGTAGTCATAGAGCTGATCGAAGTAGTCGGAGGCGAAGTGAATCCTGTCTTCCCAGTCGAATCCGAGCCAGCGCACATCGTCCTTGATCGACTCCACGTACTCCACGTCCTCCTTGGTCGGATTCGTATCGTCGAAGCGCAGGTTGCAGAGCCCCCCTTCGTTCTCGCCCGCGATGCCGAAATTGAGACAGATCGACTTGGCATGGCCGATGTGCAGGTAGCCGTTCGGTTCGGGCGGAAAGCGCGTGTGAACACGGCCGCCGTGCTTGTTGTTCTTCTGATCCTCTGCCACGATGAGCCGGATGAAATCGAGAGACGCTGCCGGCTTGTCGGCGGATGAGTTTTTTTCGGTGTCGGACATCTCTTCTGCTTTCTGAATGATGTGACGGATAACGATTCGATCGGTCCAGAACTAACGGGTAGTCTTCCGGGGAAGAAAATTCAATAGCCAGCCTGTACTTTTCATCAGAAATCAATGGGGTGATCGTTCTTCGATCAACGCAACTTGCCCCGTCGCGTCTGAAGGAATCCGACAGCTCAGATCGAAGAGGGACGCCCATTTTCTTCGAAGTTCCGCGGGAAGGGTCACGGCCGGACGAAGGGTAGGTGATCCTACGCAATGACGTAATGCTACGTAGGGTTTATCCTTACAGCACATAATTGGTTCATTTTTTTTTAACTGTTCAAAATTCATTATTTAAATCAGTCATAATTTTTGATACTATCCCTTTGGCGAGCAGCTATCAAGGTATTATCTACAGACGTTGAATTACAAAAGCAGGGGTGAAAATGGCAAACTTTCCTTTCAATAACAGATGCTCTCGGTTCCTCAAAGCACTGTCCGACCTCAACAGGCTCAAGATCCTCGAATTGCTCTTCAAAGGCGACCTTTGTGTTTCGGACATGGTCAAAGTCCTCAAGGTCGACCAGCCAAAGGTTTCCCATCACCTGGCGATTCTGAAACGGGCTGGAATCATCCTCGATAACAGACAGGGCCGCAAGATCATCTACTCTCTACATCCCGCCCTGTGCAAGAAAACGAGGTTTACCGGCAAGATCGACGCGGGATACTGCTCGGTCGAGTTCCGTTTCCGTCAGGCTGGCGAGACGACGCGCCTCGAGGAAGTCTCCACATAACTCGCAAGACAGCTCACGTTATACAAACGATTTCACTACCAGATCCGCCCCTTCGATCGAGCAACGAAGCGATTCAAGAAACAGCTTCCATATATCTGTCCGCGATGAGCGGAAGGGAAACCGACGCCCTGCCTTGGAAGAAGAAATCCGTTTGCCCATCCTGCCCCAGCGAGGCTCCATCGAAGAAGAGGTTTCTGTCGAAGACGTTCCGCCTGGTCAATTCGGTCTCCACGAGATTGAACTCGTAGATCATACCTCCCCGCGACTTGACGAGGGCCGGAAGCCCGGCGGCCGGATAGACTCGCGCCGAGGTTCCCACGACGAAGAGCAGGTCGCAGCGCTCGATGAACGGCGTGATCACCTCCATGCCGCGTACCGCTTCCCCGAAGAGTACCACGTTCGGCTTGACCGGTTCGCCGCAATCCGTGCAGAGAGGGACCTCGTCCCCGGTCAGATGGGAGTCGAGAAAGGGTCCGAGCCAACCGCACCGGATACACTGCACGCGGCGGTGGTCGCCGTGCATCTCGATCACGTTCCGGCTCCCCGCGGCCTGGTGCAAGCCGTCCACATTCTGGGTCACCACCATATCGACACAGCCGGCCCTTTCCAGCCGGGCGAGGGCTTCGTGCGCAGCGTTCGGTTCGACCTTGTCGATCGACTTTCCCAGAGCGCGATATAGCCCCCATGCCTTGGCCGGATCGCGTTGGAACACATCGAGAGTGGCGTATTCGTCAGGGGAGAAAAGGGTCCAGAGACCTCCCGGGCTCCTGAAATCGGGGATGCCGCTTTCCACCGAAATCCCGGCGCCGGTGAGGACGGCCACGGTCTCGCACGCCCTCATCCGTTCCACCGCCTCTGCCAGGTGGCTCTCGTCTGAACCGGGGACGATCACCTTGACCATCTGCACTCCTATCTGGTCAATCCCGTGGCCATGCGCCTGACCGTTCTGGCGAGATCGAGCGGAGTCCGAACCTCCCCCATGATGGACGCCACGGTGGCCATGGGCGGGCTGGAGAAGGAGACCGCTCCCGGTCCGCCCGAAAACGCGTTCCCATCCATTCCCGGGCAGTAACCGGCCGAAACGAGATGCCCTCCCTCGCTGATCGCCTCGAGGTGGGCATTCAGGAGGTATCGACTCGAGGGCGGGCCGATGTGACCGCCGGCGCGGATGATGCTCTGGGTCAATCCCTCATCCATGGCGTGAAGCAAAACCTGCTGGCTTCCGGCGATGACGGTCAATGTCACCTTGGGATTGACGAGGTAATCTCTGAGGAACCTGGCAACGACGCGGAGATCCTCGATCCTCCCGTGGCTGCTCCCGCCTATGATGACATGATCGACCCGGGTCCCCTTTGCGTCCTCGACGGCCAGCGTCCGTCCTTCAGCGGCCGCCCTGTCGATGGCGGCGGCTTTCTCGTCGCCCGAACCGGGCCGGGCGACGGGAACGACCTGCGGCTTCAGTCGCGCACAATCCACGGTCACCCGATCGTCGAAGGCCGCGTCCCGGTCGCTCGTGAGAAGTGGAAATCCCTTGTCGCACCGCGACTTGACAAAGACCCGTGTCTTCTCGTCCGCTTCGACGAGGATCATGGCGGGCTTCAAGAAATCGAGAGCCGAGGCGAGGGAGAGCCTGTGGTGAAGATCGAGGCTTCTGGCAACACTGCCGCCGATCTCGATCGCTTTCCGCCGCACCCTGTCACGGCCGAGCAGACCGGCGAGATGGCTGCCGAGATCGTGCCCCCCCACCCAGCGTTCGAGCTTCCCTTCCAGTTCGATCCTCAACGTTGGCGGAACGTCGATCTCCACCTCGCCCTCGAAGATCGCCCGACGCACGGAGCGCGTGTCGAGAACGAGAGGCACGGCCCCGAGTGCACCGAACATGAGGGTTTGCCTGTCCGCGCCGGCGAGAATGTCGCCGGGCCTCACCAGCCCCGAATCGGGAAAGGCCACCGCGGGGATCCCGCCGCGGCCGAGGTCATAGAAGGAGCCGATCTTCCACGTGGCCGCGACCCGCCGGATCGCCGGCGCGATCCGAACGTATCCATTGCGCGGCGCAGTGCCGGCCGACTGATCGAATGCGATCACCACTCTCCCCGGGTAGAGCGGCATCTCGCCCTCGGCCACGCCGTCGAAAAGACCCAGCGCCGGGCCGTAACAGAAGACCCGGTCCGCCTCGGCCAGCACCCTGTCGCCGGGCGCGACAACGCTCCTGCCGCAGTGCTGGGCAATCACTTTTTCTACGAGCGTCATTCCCATGACAAAAATCTCTTACAGCGGTCCGTCTCTGCCGACTCCTCAGTCTCCGTCCTTTTTCAGGCGTGTGGTCATCTTGATGATACGGGGTGGTTTGACCGGCCGTGACTGCTCCGACGCGATATACGGATTGACGGTCGTCTCCACGGCGACGATCTTGTCGAGCACATCGAAACCGGAAACGAGCTTGCCGAATGCCGTGTAATTCCAGTCGAGATGGGGCGAATCGGCGTGAACGACAAAGAACTGGCTTCCGGCGGAGTCGACGTTTTCCCCGCGCGCCATGGACAGAATCCCCTTCTCGTGGTGCGTGTCATTGAACTCGGCCGCGATCGTGTATCCCGGTCCGCCCGTTCCCTCACCGTTCGGGCAACCGCCCTGGATCATGAACCCCGGGACGACACGGTGAAAACAGAGGCCATCGTAAAAACCTTCCTCGGCGAGACGCACGAAGTTGCCCGCCGTGCGCGGAGCTTTGTCGGGAAAGAACTCGGCCACCATGTTGCCCATCTCCGTCTCGATCACGATCTCGACCCGGTCGAGAGGCCACTCGAAAAGGCCGAATGAGATTTTTTCAGAGGAGAGGTCCTTGTATTCCCACCAGGCTCTCACCGTCTGACAGCCTTTCACCTCGAGAAGCGGCCCGAGGTTCACCGTGCGGCTGATCGTGACGTTCTTCCCGAGGTTGACGGTGGATTTCTTGAGCCCCTCCTTGCGTGGTGTGATCACGTCGCCCTCGGACAGCTCGACACGGAAACAGGCCGAATCGAGCATGGCGGGCGCCAGACCGCGGCCCGACTCCGAGTGGAGAGTGATCTTCAAGCGCACATCTTCACCGGCCATGGCCGTGGGAGAGACCAGTTCGAGAGAGACGTCGACCTCATCGCCTCCTTGCGCCGCCGCAGCCAGAAAGAAAAAAGCGCAGAGCGCGAGGGTCGACCGGATACCCATGATCAACATCGTCATCTTCCTTTCAGAAAAATCCCAACTCTTGCCGTCGCACCGGTAAGCATAGGAGTCGGCGATTCCACTCCGCCGGCCAAGACAACAGGATAGCGCCTCACGAGAGGGGAGCAAAAGAATACTTTCCTCTTTCGTTCCTCGATATCTTTCCGGCCTTGGTAACCGGGTCGTGATAGAAATAGAGGGTCCAACTCCCGTCGGCGGCTCTTTCGAGCAGGTCTCGGCGCGCCCTGGAACATTCGGCCGGGTACAGGTCGTAGGCCATGAGCCAGGCGGGATTGATGTGGGCAGCCGTGGGGATCAGATCGCCCACGAAAACGACCGTTTCCGGGCCGTGGCCGATCCGGACCACCTGGTGACCGCGCGTGTGGCTCATCGCCGGTTCGACAACGATCCCGGGCGCCACCTCCTCTTCGCCTTCCACGGGATCGAATCGTCCGGCCTCGTTCAGAACCGCCAGGTCGCCGGTCCGATAAGACGCCGCCCGGATCTCGGGCGGTTCGAGGGCGTCGGTCAGTTCGTCGGCCTGAACCACGATCCGCGCCCGGGGAAAGGTCGGGACCAGGCAGCCCGAACGATCCTGCCTGACCAGCCCGCCGGCATGATCGAAATGAAGGTGGGTCATGATGATGAGATCCACGTCGGCCGGTGCGACACCGATCGCGTCGAGGTCGGTCTCGAGCCCCCGCCCCCCGACGCGGTAGATCTTCTTCATCTTTTCGTCGAAGTTGAGGCTCGTACCGCCCTCGATAAGGATCGTCTTGCCATGGCCCCGAAGCAGCAGCGGTTCCGCGGCGAGATGAATCCTGTTCTTCTCGTCCGGCGCTGTCTTGTCCTGCCAGAGCGTCTTGGGAACGACGCCGAACATGGCTCCGCCGTCGAGCCAGAGGCCTGATCCGAGGACCGCTCGGGCGCGGTACCCTCCTGTGCAGATCTCCTTCACTCTCTTTCCCTTTTTTCTGACGCCCCTTCGAGGAACGAACCTGCCGGGAAGCGAAACTACATCTTGGATAGCGCCCTGGCTATCACCAGCTTCTGGATCTCGCTCGTGCCCTCGCCGATGGTGCAGAGCTTGGCGTCGCGCCAGTAGCGCTCCACATGGTAATCCCTGGTGTAGCCGTACCCGCCGTGGATCTGAATCGCTTCGGATGTCACCTCCATCGCGATCTCGGAGGCGTAATACTTGGCATAGGCCGATTGGAGAGAGAATGGTTCTCCGGCGACCTTGCGCCGCGCCGCGTCATAGACGAGGTGGCGCGCGGCTTCGATCTTGGTCGACATCTCGGCAAGTTTGAAAGCGATCGCCTGGTGTTCGATGATCGCCTGGTCGAACTGCACCCTCTCTTTCGCGTACTTGAGCGCCTTGTCCAGCGCGCCCTGGGCGATCCCGAGAGCGAGCGCGCCGATCGAGATCCTGCCGCCGTCGAGGGTCTTCATGAACATCTTGAAGCCCTCTCCTTCCTTGCCGATCAGATTCTCGGCCGGGACCGGCGCATCCTCGAAATAGAGTTCACCCCAATCGGATCCGCGCATGCCCAGCTTCTCGTCGCCCTTGTTCACCTTGAATCCGGGGATTCCCCGTTCCACGATGAACGCCGAGATGCCCCGAGTGCCGATCCCCTTCTCGGTCACGGCGGTCACGATGAACGTGCCCGCATGCTGGGCATTGGTGATGAAGATCTTCGATCCGTTGAGGATGTAGGTGTCGTCCTTTTTCACGGCCACCGTCTGCGTTCCGCCCGCGTCCGACCCCGCGTTCGGTTCGGTGAGGCCAAAGGCGCCGAGGAATCGGCCCCGGGCGAGGTCGGGAACGTACTTCTTCTTCTGTTCCTCGCTCGCGAAGGCGTAGAGCGGGTATGTGCAAAGCGAGATGTGCGCCGCCAGCGTCAGGCCCGTCGATCCGCACACGCGACCCAGTTCCTCCACGGCGATCGTGTAGCACAGGTCGTCCATGCCCGCGCCGCCGTACTCCTCGGGAATGTTGATTCCGAGCAATCCCATTTCGGCCATCTTTTCGACGGTCTCTTCGGGAAAGACGTGGTCGCGGTCGATCTCGATCGCGCGAGGTTCCACTTCCTCGAGAGCGAACTTCCGGACCGTTTCGCGGATCATCGTCTGTTCTTCTGTCAGCACCATCCTCGCACTCCGATATGGAATCTTGTCGTTTCAGCTCAGCAGTCTGCGCGCCAGGACCATCCTGACCGCTTCCGACGTTCCCTCGTAGATCTTCGTAATCCTCGAGTCGCGGAAATAACGTTCCACGGGGAACTCCTTCGTATAGCCTGCGCCGCCGTGGATCTGAACGGCCTCGTCCGCCGCGTTGACACAGACTTCGGATGCTTTCATCTTGGCCATGCACGCAACGGCGGTGCAGTCGAGCGCCTGATCGCGCAACCACGCCGCCTTGCGGATCAAGAGCCGCGCCGCCTCGATTTCGGTGGCCATCTCGGCCAGCTTCCACTGGATCGCCTGGAACGCCGCGATCGGCTGGTTGAACTGCTCCCGTTCCTTCGCGTACTTGAGCGACGCGTCGAGACAGGCCTGGGCGATCCCGAGCGCTTGACTGCCCACGCCGATCCGCCCCCCGTCGAGAGCCCACATGGCGATGCGAAATCCCTTGCCCTCCTCTCCGAGAACGTTCTCCGCGGGTACGACGCAATCCTCGAAGAGGAGCTCGACCGTGCTCGTCGCCCGGATGCCCATCTTTTCTTCCTCGGTGCCGATCGAGAATCCCGGACAGGACGGCTCCACCAGAAAGCAGGTCACGCCGCGCGACTTCTTGTCTTCCTGCGAGGTGCGCGCGAAAACGATGAAGAGGCCGGCCTCCAATCCGTTCGTGATGAACAGCTTGGCCCCGTTGAGCACGTAGTGGTCGCCCTTCTTCTCCGCCTTGAGGCTGAGGTTGGCCGCATCGGTGCCCGCGTTCGACTCGGTCAACGCGTAGGCGCCCAGGAGTTCGCCGGAGGCGACTCTGGGGAGGTACTTTTCCTTCTGAGCTTCCGTCCCATGATGGGTGAGCGTGCTTCCGATCAGCGAGTTGTGAACGGAGAGGGTCACGCCGAGCGACGCGTCAGCCCTGCTGATCTCCTCGATCAGCAGGCTGAGGGCCAGGTTGCCCATCTCGACACCGCCGTATTTCTCGGGAATGGTCATTCCCAGAAATCCGAGCTCACCGGCTGCCGCGAGAGTCTTGAAGGGGAACCGGCCTAACTTGTCGCGTTCCGCGGCCTTGGGTGCCACCTCCGCGGCCGCGAACGACTTGACGGTTTCCTGAAGGAGTTGGAGTTCTTCGCTGAGTTCAAATTGCATCGCCAAAACCTCTTCTCAGTCTGATTATTTGGGGTCAGGAGATCAGCCGGGGCCCTTCCGGATCATCTGATATGACCGATGGTGAAAGAACATTCCCCAGCCCGGGGAGGTGGGTGCATGCATTACGCAACCAATCCGGTATGCCCATCACGACCGCTGCAACGAATTTCGCAGTCGATGAAACATCCGTATCTTTTTTCATTATGGATACAAACACGTAGAAGGTCAAACCAATAAAGTAAGCCACGGCGAGGGCCGGACCTCCTTACCTCTTGGCAGTAAAACGGTTCGCACTACGGTGAGGGGCCGAAATCGGGCAGGTGGGCGGAATCGAAGACGGGCCCCTCGTGGCAAACCCGGAGATATCTCATGCTCTCCCCATCGCCTGGACGCCTTTCGACCCGAACCGCGCAGCCGTTGCAGATCCCCGTGCCGCACGCCATCCGCGTCTCGAGAGAAAGATAGGCGCGAACACCCCGCTTGGCACCCATCCGCGCCACGGCGCACATCATGGGATCAGGGCCGCACGAGTAGATCACCCCACTTGCGGGCCGCTTCATGCCGTCGAGAATCCGGCCCAGGGGTTTGTCGATCATGCCCTTCTGGCCGAGGCTCCCGTCCTCGGTACACACCTCTACGGTGAAGGGCAATGAAGTGAAGCGATCGTGAACAAAAAGCGACGGCCCGTCCTTGGCGCCGTAGACGAGGCGCAAAGGAATCTCGGTTCTGGCCTGGCGGTTCAGCTCGTGCATCATATGATGGAAGGGCGCGATGCCTGTTCCGCCTCCGACGAGAACGTAACTGGTGTCCTCGTCCAGGGATGGGAATCCTCGTCCCGACGGGCCGATGAGCAGGGCGCGTGTACCGGGCGCGGCCGAATTGAGGATCCGCGTGCCCCGGCCCACTGTTTGAACGAGGAATTCGAGGCGGGCCCGTCCTCCGCCGCTCCGGTAGTCGAACACACTGAAAGCCCGGCCGAATAGAGGAAAACCGGCATCGAGGATCTTGACCATGAAGAACTGTCCGGGCAGCGGCGGCCGATCGAGAGCGGGGATGGAGAAGGTCAGCAACCGCGCGTCAGGACCGACCGGAATCGTCTCGGTCAGCTCCGTTTCGAGCCTCTTGATGTTCCGCTTGCGGCTTGTCTCATGGCATAAGTCGGCCATCGAATACTCCCTGGAAAAGGCCTTCCTGTTGAAGAGGAGGGGTTAAAAAGTTTATCTTTCTTCTTTTTCAATCTATCTTGCATTGTAACAGAGAAGCTCCGTCGAGTTGGACGAAGTTCCCGAATTGCCCATCTTCCCGGCCGAAAAAAGTGCCCGAACCTGTGGACCGAGTTATGACCGAAGAAACTGATGCTGTCCTGGCCGCGGGGATCATCGTCTATCGGATGGTCGAGGGGAATCCGCATTTTCTTCTTCTCGAGAACGCCCTGCATGGCACCTGGGGATTTCCCAAGGGGCATCGCAACGGAGAGGAAGATCTCGTGGCCACCGCGCGGCGCGAGACCGAAGAGGAGACCGGTTTGAGGAATCTCGAGCTGCGGGACC
Organism: uncultured Phycisphaerales bacterium; assembly: GCA_964620445.1. GTDB lineage: Bacteria > Planctomycetota > B15-G4 > B15-G4 > CAYZWU01 > CAZUHB01. The sequence continues at coordinate 10,319 of CAZUHB010000044.1, read as the reverse complement.
GATTTCGCCGGAACGTCTCCTACGAGTATCCTGCCCGGGGCAGGAATGAAAAAGTCTTGAAGGAGGTCCATTACTTTCTGGCCCGCCTGCAGCCGGGAACGGAGGCCAGGATTTCCGGCGAACATTCCCGGGTTCTCTGGCTCGATCGGACAGAGGCGCGGAAGACCCTGCAGTACGACATTCTCAGGGAACTGCTCGATTGCGCCTTCGGGCGGATCGCCGCGATCGAGGGATTCGACCACCCCGACCCTCCCGCGGCGCGCGCACTGCTCGAGGAGCTCTCCGAACCGGACATGGCCTGGCGTCTTCACAGCCTCGAGACGGGTCGTGTGGCCGGAAAGATCGCCCGCGGTGTGGCGGCACATTCACCGTCGCGGCCGATCGATCCCTGCTGGGTCGAGGCAGCCGGCCTGCTCCACGACATCGGCCGCAGCCGGTCCCACGGCATGGCCCATCCGATCGAGGGATTCAGGCTCCTCGAGGCGAGAGGGCTCGGCCACCTCGCAAAGCCCTGCGTCTCCCACTGGCTCAAGGGCCGGTCGCGCGGCGCACTCGAAAAGAATCCCGATTTCTCGCGCGGGCTGCTCGAGGAACTCGACTCCTCCGTCGACCTCGGCTGCTTCACCTTATCGGAGAAGATCGTGGCCCTCTCCGACTCGCTCGTGCAACACGACCGGGTCGTCACCATCGAGGAGCGCTACCGCGAGGCGCGGGACCGGTACGGCCAGTCCCGCTGGATGGCCGACAATGAACAGATCTCGCTCGCCCTCTTCGCCGAGGTCGACGCGCTCTCCGGCCGAGGCTTGGAGAGGCTCCTCGGGATCGAGAGATGAGGAGCTCCCACCGCCCATGACCGTTCTGACCCTCGAAAAGATAGCCAAGGAGTATCAGGGCAGACCGATCCTGACCGATGTCGATCTCGTTCTGGGCAAGGGTGAATCGATCGGTCTCGTGGGCGCGAACGGTTGCGGAAAGACCACGCTCCTCAACATCATCGCCGGAGTCGTCGAACCGGACGGGGGCCGGAGGCGTGTCGTCGGAGCCCGCTCGATCGGCATCATTTCCCAGGATGAGGATTTTGGCCAGTGCGCCACCGTTCTGGAGGCCGCCTCCGAAGGCCAGGTCGAGATCAGGGCTATCGAGGAAGACCTGGCGCGCATCGCGGCCCTGATCGAGAAGGGGCCGGACAACGACGCCGAGCTGGAACGCCTGGTTCTGCGCCAGGCCGACCTCGAGGACCAGTACAGGCTGAAGGGTGGGTACCTCGGCGCCTCGCGTGTGGAGACGGTCCTCTCCGGTCTCGGTTTCAGCACTGCCCAGTTCGCCGCCCCCCCGGCGCGGTTGAGCGGAGGCGAAGCCAAGAGGCTTCAGATCGCCCGGCTCCTTCTGGGGGGACACGACATCCTCCTGCTCGACGAACCGGGCAATCACCTCGACATCCGAGGATTCGAGTGGCTCACCCGCTTCTTGAAGGAATACGCCGGAAGCCTCGTCGTGGTCTCCCACGACCGGTACCTGCTCAACGCGGTCGCCGACAGGATCGTGGAACTCGAAGGGCGGCTCCAATCCTACCCCGGCGATTACGACCGCTTCGTCAAGTCGAGGGAGTCCCGGCGGGAAGCTCGAAAGAAAGCGATCGCCCAGCGAAAACAGCTCGTGGACAAGGAGGAAGACTTCATCCGACGCACCCACTACGGGCAGAAATCCAAGCAGGCCAAGTCGCGCGCCAAGCGGCTCGAACGGCTCGATCCTCTTGACGCGGTTCAAGAGGACCAGCGCACGGCTTTCCGCTTCCGGGAAAAGACGCGATCGGGCGAGCGCGTCCTGGCTCTTCACGATCTCGGAGTGCGCACGGCGGAGAGGTCGCTCTTCGATTCGATGAACCTCACGCTGGAAAGGGGTGATGTGCTCGGAATCATCGGCCCGAACGGAAGCGGCAAATCGACCCTTCTGCGCATGATACTGGGCAGGTCCGCGGCGCTTGCCGGTATGGACCGAACGGGCACGATCGAGCTCTCCCCCACGGTGCAGCCGGTCTATTTCGATCAGAGCCTCGATGAACTCGACGGCACGGGCACGGTTCTCGACGAGCTGAGGATCGAGGATCTCTCCGCGACCGATGCCGCGCTGCGGAATCATGCGGCCGTCTATCTCTTTCGCGGGGACGATGTGCACAAGGAGGTCGCTGATCTTTCCGGCGGTGAGAGAACGCGACTTCTGCTCGCCCGGCTGGGGTTGAGGAAGGCCAACCTGCTCATTCTTGACGAGCCGACCAATCACCTCGACATCTACATGTGCGAAGCGCTCGAGGAAGCGCTCCGTGCCTATCGAGGGACGGTGATCATGGTGACTCACGACCGCCGCCTCCTCGACCGGACCGCGACGTCCGTTCTCCTTCTCGACGGAATGCGCAGCCGCCTCCATCGCGGCAACTACACCGGCCTCATGGATCGACTCATGGCGGAGGAGAAGGAGTCTCGCGCCGCAGCGAAAAAGAAACCCCGCGGCCAGAGAACGCGCGGCAACGATTCGAAAAAGATCAAGCGCACGCACACCTTCGAGGATCTGGAAGCACTGATCATCGCCAAGGAGTCACGGCTCGCCACGATCGAAAAGGACTTCTTCAAGGAAGAGATCTACTCGGACAAGGAAGAGTTCGGAAAGCTCGAGACCGAAGCCGAAACCCTCAAGGCCGAACTGGAAAAGCTCTATCGCGAATGGGATACCTGGGTCTAGGAGCCCGCGCTCCCGGGAGAACGTCCCCGCAGACCTGGGCAGAGATATTGCTTTGTTCCTTCGATGAATTTATAAAGTAGGCACTTGCTGAAATTCGAGCCGATTCGAGAGTCGGACGGTTTGCTCCCACCATCTCAAGGAGACGCAATGGTCGACCTGAAGAACCTGATTCGCGACATACCCGATTACCCCAAACCGGGCATCCTCTTCAAGGACATCACTCCCCTTCTCCACGATCCGGATGGATTTGCCGAGAGCATCAGGCAGTTGAGCGCGATCATCGGTTCGGAGCGGTGCGATGCCATCGTGGGAATCGAGTCGAGAGGTTTTCTCTTCGGAACGGCGGTGGCGCTCGACCTTCGAATCGCCTTCGTTCCGATCCGAAAGCCGGGGAAGCTTCCTTACGAGACGGTGAGCCAGTCCTATGAACTGGAGTACGGCACCGACTCGGTCGAGATCCACACGGACGCACTCTGTCGCGGCCAGAAGGTGGTTATCATCGACGACCTCCTGGCAACCGGGGGGACAATGGCAGCGAGTTGCAAGCTCGTGGAAACACTCGGAGCCGAGGTGTCCCGGTGCGCGTTCGTTGTCGAGCTCGGATTCCTCGAAGGGCGCCGCAAGCTTGAAAACTACAGGGTCGACTCACTCATCACCTTCTGATTCGAGAAGGTTTCTCCCAGAATGAACGGACCGACACTCCTGCCCAGAACAGCCGTATTCTAATTATTGCCAGTGATTTAAGAAAAAGCAAAAGAGCCTAGACGCTCCCTTGTCCAGGGTATTACTTGGACTATTTATTTAATTTTCAAATCTATGTTGACATCTTACACTTAATACAGTTTATACAGATTGTACTTTTGACAAATGTGATGGCAGGCCCAAAAAAGCATTAAAGCAGATCAATGAATTGGCCGATAAATCTTCTTGCGCTCCCATCTACTTCTGGAAAAGGAGGAACTCATGCCGAAAACCGCCGCACGCCCCACGTCGAGTCGCACGATTTCCAGCAAGGTATCCACCCGCACCAGAGTTGGCCGCAACGGGCCGCGGCAGCTCATCACGTCTCCTAAAAAAGTATCGGCAGACAATCTTGATGAAGTCTGGAAAAAATACAAAAAAAACAAGGATCAACGCCTGAGAAACCAGCTCATCGAAGCCCACATGCCTCTGGTCAAGAAGATCTCCGAGCGACTCCTCATGACCTTACCCAAGTCGATCGAGCTGAACGACCTCATCTCATGGGGTGTTTTCGGACTCATGGACGCAATCGAGGGTTTCGACCTGGCGCGAGGCATCAAATTCAAGACCTATTGCTCGACGCGGATCAGAGGCGCGATCCTCGACGAGTTGCGCTCCCAGGACTGGGTTCCGCGGCTCGTCCGGCTCAAGGCCCACCAGCTCAACAAGGCCTACCGTTCGCTGGAAGAAAAAAGCGGCAGGGAGCCGACTGATTTCGAGATGGCCCAGGAGCTGAAGATGTCGATCGACGAATACAGCAACCTCGTCAAGGAGTCTGCACCCAAGGCGATCTACTCGCTCAACGAGAAATGGGACGAACAGCAAAACAACGATCCGATGGAAAAGATGGAGCTCGTCGAGGACAAGAACAGCTCCGACCCGGTGGAATATCTCAATCAAAAAGACATTCTCATGACCATCACCCGGTCGCTCTCCCGTAAAGAAAAGCTCATCATCATCATGTATTATTACGAGGGGCTGACCATGAAGGAGATCGGCAACATCCTGAACCTCACCGAATCCCGGGTTTGCCAGATCCACTCCAACATCGTGTCCAAACTCAAGGTCCAGCTCGACAAGGTGAAGAAAAAACTCCTCATGTAGCGCCGCCCAGTGAATCCCGTGACTTGAGCCGGCCGGTAGCTTATCATGCCCTTCATGATGCAAAGCGACTTTCTTGACGCGGCGAAGATCGAGCGCGATCTTCGCGGGAGCTGTTCTCTCGGGCCGATCCTCGTCGTCGATCGGATCGGCTCCACGAACACGGCCCTTCTCGAAGGCGCGCGCGAAGGTAAATACCTCCCGGGCACGGCCCTCGCCGCCGAGGAACAGACTTCCGGCCGGGGAACCAAAGGCCGCGAGTGGTGCGCTGTCCCGCGCCATTCGCTGACCTTTTCCGTGCTCATCGAGAATCCCATTCCAGCCCGGCCCGGTTTCATCTCGGTCGGCGCGGCCCTCTCGGTGGCACGGGCGATCGAGGACCTGTGCGCCATCGAGACCGCGATCAAATGGCCCAACGATATCTACGTGGGCAATGGAAAATTGGCCGGCATTCTGGCCGAGGGTTTTCAATCATCCCTGTCTCACCTCGCGGTGATCGGAATCGGGGTCAACGTAAACCGCGCACCCGATCTTTCCGATGGCGCGACCGGCCGGCCGGCCCTGTCGATCTTCGAGGCCACCGAACACCCCACCGACCGGACGGAACTGCTCACTCGGATCCTGATCTTCCTCGAAGAAACCATGGCGCTCCTCGGGGATGCGCGGAGGATTCGCGTGGCACGCGGACTGCGGCGTCGTTCTCTGCTCGTTGACCGGCATGTACGTCTCGTCCGCTCCGGGGCGGTTTACGAGGGCAGGCTCGTGGATCATACCGACGACCTCGGTCTGGTCCTCTCCACCGAGCAAGGGCGTATCGTTCTTCCCGGAGAAGGGACCGATCTGGTCGATTTCTGTTGACCTTCAGAAAGAAAGAAGCATTATTAGGCGACGGGGCGACAAGCTCTCACGAGGTAACACTCCACTGGGTCGGTAGTTGGAGAACGCCCATGGCCGATATCCTCAGCAGCGAGATCAAGGCCAGAATCGAAAAATACCTCACGAATCCCTCCATCCAATCGTTGGCGCGCGACGAGAAAGCACTCCAGAAGATCAAGATGACTTTTCCCACGATGAGAGCGCGGCTCCGCCTCAAACTGGGCCAGGTCCACGACGATCTCGATATCTTTTACACGATGCTCTTCGATCCGTCCTTCGCGCTCGACGCGAGGGCCCGCACGACACTCGTGGCGGTGATGGTCTACTTTCTCGATCCCTTCGAGTTCATTCCGGAAGGGATTCCCCTGGTAGGCCTGGTCGATGACCGTCTCGTCATTGCGTGCGCTGCGCAGGCGTGCCGCGCCGAGGTCGATCGTTTCAATCGCCTGAGCGGTCAGTCAGAGGGATAATCCTGGCTCGCCGGTTCCGTTTTCGCACATCGTGAACCGGGCGGTGAGTTCCAGAAGGGTTCCAGAAGGGACCCAGACTGGCCCCGGAAGGTCCTCCGAATTTTTCCCTTTCAATCACGGAACCGAACCCATTTAATCCGATCGTGACGCTTTAACCGATTGATTTTGAAATGGCGCGAGGGGCGTAACAGCACCGAACATGCCGCAATCAACCGCCACGCGGCTGCGAGCGGCCGAGTTTCGGACCGGCGCACCGACCCGACTTGAGAGGACAGCCACGAGTATGGACAGCAGAAAAGACGGTAGAAAATTCGACGAACTCCGACCGGTACGGTTCACTCCGAGATACACCGAGGTGCCTGCAGGTTCGGTTCTGATCGAGGCGGGAAAAACGATCGTGCTCTGCACGGTCATGGTGGAAGACGGTGTTCCGCCCTGGCTGAACAACAGGGGAAAGGGCTGGGTCACGGCCGAATACGCCATGCTGCCCGGATCGTCGCATCAACGTAAACAGCGCGACTCGCGCCGGGGAAAGGTTGATGGACGATCGCTCGAAATCGGCCGCCTCGCCGGGCGCGCGCTCCGCGCGATCACCAAGCTGAACGCCCTGGGCCAGCGGACGTTCTGGGTCGACTGCGACGTGATCCAGGCCGACGGCGGCACGCGCACCGCGGCAATCACCGGGAGTTACGTGGCGCTCCACAACGCGCTGACCCACCTCAAGGAACGGCAGCTCCTGCAAAAGGGTTGGCCCCTCCGGTCGAGCGTGGCGGCGGTGAGCGTGGGTGTCGTGAACGGCTCGGTGTGCCTCGACCTCAACTACCATGAGGATTCCCGCGCCGAGGTCGACATGAACATCGTCATGACCGGGACAGGCGAGTTCGTCGAGGTCCAGGGCACGGCCGAGAGGGGGACCTTTTCCGATGCGCAGCTCACCGAAATCCTCGCGGCAGGACGCAAGGGTATCGAGGATCTGACCAAGCTGCAGAATGAAGCGCTGGGACTTTAGAATGATGACGCGTAAATTCCTCGTGGGATCGAACAACGTCAAGAAGCGGAAAGAGATTCAACGCATGGTGGGCGATCTCGATTTCGAGGTGGTGACGCCGCAAGAGATCGGCCTGATCGGCGAACCGGAAGAAACGGGTGAAACCTTCGCCCAGAATGCCGCGATCAAGGCATATTATTACGCGGAGGCATCGGGGCTTCTCACCCTGGCCGACGACTCGGGTCTCGTCGTCGACGCGCTGGGCGGGCTTCCGGGCGTGCGCTCCGCACGCTACGCGGGACTCGACGCGACCGACCAGGAGAATTGCCGCAAACTTCTCGACGCCATGAAAGACGTACCCGACGAGAATCGCACCGCCCACTTCGAGTGCGCCATGACCCTCGTGCGCGACGGACGGATCATCGCCACCGCCCTCGGGATCTGCCACGGTATCATTCTGAGAGAGAAACGGGGCTCGAGCGGTTTCGGCTACGATCCGGTCTTCTACTTCCCTGCCGAGAACAAAACCTTCGCCGAACTCGATCCCGACGTCAAGAACAGCTATAGCCACAGGGGAAAGGCCCTGGAACAGATCAAACGGGCACTGGAAAAAAACTGACGAAAAGGGGAACAATCGCGTATAACCCATTTACCGGGAAAGAAAAGCAGTAACCTGTACCAGAGGCCAGACTGGAACCGAATGGCAGATAAAAAGAAAGACACCTCGAAAGAATCCAAGAGCATCCCTCTGATCATCAGCGAAAACATTGAATGCCTCGCAATCGCCATCGCCATGGCGCTGATCCTCAAATTCTACATCATCGAGGCCTACAAGATCCCGAGCGGCTCGATGCAGCCCACGATCATCGGCAATGACGATACGGGCATCTACGACCGTGTTCTGGTCAACAAATTCCTCTATCTCGTCGACGAGCCCGAGCGCTGGAACGTGATCGTGTTCAAGTATCCCCTCAATCGCTCGCAGAACTACATCAAGCGCCTCATCGGCCTCCCGGGGGAGAAGATCACGATCAAGAACGGCGACATCTATGTCGACGACACGATCGCGCGCAAACCCGAAAAGGTGCTCTCCTCGGTGACGAAGAAGATCTTCCCCGTGAACAAGAACGGTGTCGTCGAGTCGATCAACCGGGTTTTTACCATCACCGGGCAGGGCGCGGCCGCTCACGAGGACTCGGTCACCCTGCCGCCAGGGGGACACGCCGAGTTGCGTGGCATCCGCGACGAGTATCTGCACGGCTACGATCCCGACTGGAAAATTCCCTACCCGCGCGGCATCAATCCCTCCCAGAACCATTTCGTGAGCGACCTGTCCGTCTCGTTCGAGGTGTCTCTCGACGCGGCTCAGGGAGGTGTGATCGCGGTGATCGAGGAGCACGATCGCGCTCACACCTTTTTCCTTCGCGGCGACCGTTGCGAGGAGCCGTCGTACATGGAGACGCGCAAGAAAAAAGCGCTTCCCGCCGAGGCGGTGACGCGGGTCTGGTCTTCGAAGGAGGTCTCCCTCGAAGAGAATCGCGGCGTCGAAGTCGAGTTCGCCAACATCGACGACCGCCTGTCGATCCGGATCGACGGCGAGGAGGTGGCGGCGCACGAGTACACCACGACCGCAGTCGAATCGGGCCGGATCCCCAATGTGCTGCGCTTCGGCCCGGTTGGTTCGGAGGCTTCCTTTTCCGAGGTGGCCGTTCACCGGGACATATACTACGAGAACTACTCGAGCCAGAATCTTGCCGAGTACGATGTTCCCGAAGATCATTACTTTGCCCTGGGCGACAACACGCAGAACTCGAGCGACAGCCGCCGCTGGCAATCGTACACGCTCCGCTGCAAGGACGGGCGGCTCATCGAGGGAGAGTACAGCGCGAATCCGATGATCTTTCCGCCCGACCTCAACAGACCGTCCCACACGCGACCGGTCACCGTGTACGATCGGAACGGGGATGGGCACGCGGTGAGTGGCATGGAGCTGTTCGATCCGCCGGCGCTCGAACCGGAACCCTTCATTCACGAGAAGTACATGCTCGGAAAGGCGATGGCCGTTTTCTGGCCTGTCTACCCGCATTTCAGATGGAAACTGATCAGGTAATGCCATGAGCCTACTTAAGGTCGACGAACTGGTCAAAACCTATGCCAGCCGGACGGTGGTCAACAAGGTCTCCTTCCACCTCAACTCGGGCGAGATCGTGGGGCTTCTCGGACCCAATGGCGCGGGAAAAACGACCACATTCAAGATGACCGTGGGGCTGATCACACCGAACTCGGGAAAGGTGTCGCTCAACAACGAGGAAATTACCGAACTTCCCATGTACAAGCGCGCCCGCAGGGGGATGGGATATCTCTCCCAGGAACCCTCCATATTTCAGCAGATGACCGTTCTCGAAAACATCCAGGCGATCCTCGAGGCCAATGGCTTTCCGGGCAGGGGGTTGAAAAAAAAGGCTCTCGAACTACTCGGCGAGCTCGGTTTGATCCGTCTGGCCGGCAACCGGGCCAACACCCTGAGCGGCGGCGAACGGCGACGGCTCGAAATCACGCGCACGCTCACCACCGATCCCAAATTGATCCTCCTCGATGAACCCTTCTCGGGCGTTGATCCGATCGCCGTGGAGGAGATTCAAAATATCCTGTTCCGTCTCAAGGACAGGGGGATAGGAATCCTCATCACCGACCATGCCGTGGGCGAAATGCTGGCGACCTGCGACCGCTCCTACATCATCAACGACGGCCGGATATTCAGGCACGGCAATGCCGAAAAGCTCACCAACGATCCTGAAGTGAGGAAGATTTACCTCGGAACGCGATTCGAACTCCCCACAAGAGCCCAGAAATCACCCCCTGCCGAACAGCCTGCCACTGAAGAATCTAAGTAGTATTCCCTGTTCGATCTCAAAGCACCTCTTTCAGAAAAAAAGTTTCGTGATCGCTGAATTTTCTGACGATAAAATGTGGGCGGAATCGGCTGGTTCGTAAGGACCTAGAAAGAAAAGACTTTATCCCGATGATTGAGCCTATCGGATTGAACGTGACCGAAACGGAACGTCCTCCTGTGATGGTTCCCCCCTTCCCCTTTGCCGAGGGGAGCGAGGAGGAGGTCTACTACAGGTCGCGCGGTATCCTCATCGTCGACGACGAGAAGGGGATCCGCAAATCTCTCAGACTCTACCTCGAGAGCCTCGGTTTCAAGGCGACCGAGGCGGCTGACGCCCAGGAAGCGGTAGACCTGCTCGAGAGAGAAGACTATTTCCTGTGCCTCACCGACATCACCATGCCCGGAATGGGCGGACTCGAACTTCTGAGCTACATCAAGAGCCTCGGCCGCGAGATCGACGTGGTCATGATCACCGGCCACATGGATATCGAATACGCGATCGGTTCGATCAAGC
>CAZUHB010000043.1:0-58195 GCA_964620445.1 uncultured Phycisphaerales bacterium | reverse complement strand
AATGGAGGAGCGAAAGCGACGACAACCTTGTAGGCCAAACCCTCTCTTCCCGCCAAAAACGAGAACAGGCAGTCTTAATCGACTGCCTGTTCTCGTTTTTGGTCGGGGCGAGAGGATTTGAACCTCCGACCTCTTGAACCCCATTCAAGCGCGCTAGCCAAGCTGCGCCACGCCCCGAATTTTGTCAATCGGACCAGGGATTATGAAACCGCACGCGGCCCGAGTCAAGGTTTTTCGCCAGATTTGCCTATCCGAAGACAGGCTCCACACTCTCCACGACGATCACCATCTCCCCGCTCGGCAGCGAGATCGTGGTCTCCTCCCCCACCTGAATACCCAGAAACCCGGCTGCGAGCGGCGCTTCGTAGGAAACCACACCGTCCTCCCCCACATCCCACGGCCCCAGGATGGTCAGTTCCTTCACCTCGCCGCTCTCCACCACGCGGTAGGTCACCCGCGTTCCGGGCGCCACCATCTCTTCGGGCAGGGTCTGCTCCTCGAGAAGCTGGGCCGTGAGTAATTCCTCGTTCATCTGCTTGGCGCGCGTCGACAGGAGCCGCTGCTCCTCCACGGCCGCCTCCCACTCGGCGTTCTCGCTCAGGTCGCCGAACGACGCGGCCCGGCCGATCGCCTTGGCCACCTCGGGCAGCTTCTCCTCGATGAGATCCTTGAGCTCGAGACGCCGCCGCTCGATGCCGGCGCGGGTGCAGAAGATGCCCCCTTCGTCCCAGAAAGCCCTCTCCTCGGTCTTCTTCAGATCGGGGAAGCGCGACGGGATGGAAATCACGAGCCGGTCGGTGATCGACTTGGGAAGCATGGAGGTGATATGCACCATGCCGAGAGCCCGCACGAGAAGCGGCCTCTCCGCCTCGTCGAGAAAATGCTCGAGCACGCCATGCCTCGGTTCGAGGAGGAACTCCTCGTAGCGCTTGACCACCTCGCGCACCGTTGCCTTGTCGTGGGCCTTGTGGAAGAGCGACGCCTCGAGACAGCGCAAGAGCGCCAGGACCGTCTCGTGGCTCGACGGGGCGCCATCTCCTTTCAGGTCGCCGTTCACGATCATGCGGCCCAGCTGATAGAGCGCCCAGGGGTACTTCCACGGCTCCGCGTCCATCTCCTTCCAGCGCTCGATGAGCAGCTCCTGTCCGCGCTCCTTGTGGATCGCGGCCTCGATAGCCGGTTTCATCAGCTCCCGCGGGAGGAGGTGAAATCCGCGGGCAAGCTTCTCCGGCCAGTCCTCGGGAAAGGCCTTCTCGAATGCCCTGAGACCCGCCTTGCGCCCCTTGGCCGAAATCGTTCCGAGAAGGTCGACAGCGCCATGCTCGTCCATCGATTCGGCGTCCTGGAAGATGGCGGCCGAACCGCCGTTGTCCGCCTCCCGGCCGTGCTCCTCGAGCAGGAGAGCGGCCTCGAGCAGAACGTGATCCTCTTCATCACCCCCGTCGGTCTCCGCGCCCACGCGACGAACGATCTCGTCGAGCATCTCGGCCATCAGTTCCTTGTCGGGCGACGAGTGGACGATGGCGCGCACGGCGGCCACGGCTTTTTCGAGACTCATCGCCTCGCGCACCGCGGCGATCGACGCGTCGTTCATGGAGACGGGCTTGTCCCGCAGGAAGAAGACGGGTCGCGAGCCGCCCTCGATCTTGAGCCAGGGATGGCGCGCGGCGGCTTTCTTGGCGCGCGGCCACCACCGCGACCAGTTCTTGGTGGGCACGGCCTTGTCGATGAGAAGCTCTTTCACGCGCGCCGCCGTGGCCTTGCCCCGCGCGAGGGCCACGGCGCGCCGCACCACCTCGCCCGGATCCTCGTCGGCGAGCGCCTGCAGCCCGTCGGGATCGATGAGCACCATCGCCCTCAGATCGTCGCGGTTCATCGCTGTGAGGCTTTCGAGGCAGGACGAAAGAGGCAGTTCCCTCTTCGCTCCGTCATGAAACTTGATCCGCACCTCCACGTCGTCGTTGTTGTACCCATCGACCACGCCCGGGCCCCATCCGGCCTTGTGTTCCACGGGGCATCCCGGTTTGAACGGCTCGTACCCGTCGAAGAGCCCGATCGCGTCCGGCAAGGGGACCTCCCCGTCGATGCCGCAGGACTTGAAAAAGACCTCGAACCATTCCTCGGTTCCGTGAACCGCGCGAAAGAGCTTGACCAGGTGCCGCCGCAGGGGCCGGCTCTGCGGCTCGTAACAGGCGAGCCGCCGCGCCATGACCAGGGCGTCCTCGCTCCGGTCGAGTTCGACGTAGGTTTCGAGCACGAGGGGAATGAGCGCCTGGGAAACCTCGGCGCAAACATCGTCGGACAGGGCGTCGAGTGCGGCCGTGAAGACGCTGGCCGGTCCCGGAGTTTCCAGCTGTTCGAGCCACGCTTCCTCGAGAGCGTCGCGGTCACCCGAGGCCGCGATCGATTTCAATCTGTTTTCGTCAGTCACGTCTGTTCCGTTTCAATTTGAATTACTGAGACAAAAGGGGTGATATCTTAGCAACAAGAACGGGCGCTGGCTACACTTCCCACGAAGGAATGTAGCCAGCGCCCTTCTTTTTTCCACTTTTCGGCCCGGTTCCGATTATCCGCCCTCTGAACCCTCCTTGTCGGCCGGCGCCTCGGACTCTGCCTCCTCGGCGGACTCCTCCTCCTCCGATTCCTCTTCTCCAGGCGCGGGCGGCTCCACGTTCGGCTTGAAGGTCGGCATCGGCCCGAAATCACGGGGCCAGAACTCGGGGATCGCCTCGGTGCCCTCCTTGCCTCGCGGCCGGATATGGGCGAAGAGCGACTCCTTTTCCTTGTCGTAGGCGATGCGGCCATTGACGATCGTCCACTGGACCATCGTCTTGTAATGAAGCAGATCGCCGTCGACCACGATCAGGTCGGCGTCCTTGCCGGGCTCTATCGATCCCACCCGGTGGTCGACGCCGAGCACGCGCGCCGCGCCGATGGTGATCGCTTTCACGGCCGCGTCCTCCGGCAGTCCGCCGCGCACGGCGAATGCCGCTTCCATCGGCATGGTGGCGATGTCGCGGCCCGTGATCCCGCCGAGGCTGATGTAGCCCGACTGGGGGATGATGGCGAAGTTCACGCCATGATCGTAGAGGATCCGCGCCAGCTCGGGCGACGTGCCCGTGGGCCGCAGCAGCCTGGTGTCCTCCCAGGCGGCCAGGACGGACGGCAGATCCTCGTGAACCTCCTCGTCCTCGCAAACCTCGTCCTCGGGAACGTAGGAGGGTCCCTGCCTGATCTTGCGGCGCGGGGTGATGATCATGGAGACATTGGAGCGTCCGAGCTCGGGTGCCACGGTCCACGCCTCCCCGCCGCCGCGGATCACCAGGTTGAATCCGAAATGCCCGGCCAGTTCAGCCGCGTCGCGCAGATCCTGGGTCTGGTCGCAACTCATCATGGCCGTGATCTCGCCCTTGAGAAGCTTCAGATAGGTGCTGTACTTTCCCTTGAGCCACTTCTTGTCCGGTTCGGCCGCATCCTTGTCGCCCGCCGCCTTGCGCAGCTCGTAGACATCCACGTCGCGCAGGTAGCGGCGCACCTTTTCCAGATCCTCGCGCATCGCCCTGCGCTGGGACGGACTCCGGCGCGAGTAGGAGATCTTCGTGAAGAGGCCTCTCTTGAGCACCATGTTCTCCACCGTTCCATAGGTGAGCTTCGCGGCCGTATTACCGGTAACGACCGTGGTCAATCCCCCGGAGAGGCCGAGGATCATGCTCATTCCGAAGAGATCGGTCGTGTGTTCGGGCGGCTCGTGGCCGAGAAGGCCCGACGACGAAACCGCCACCAGGCCGGGGTAGACGCGAAGGCCCGTGGCGTCGAGGATCTCGGCGCCGTCGGGTATATCCACGTCGCGGCCCAGATCGACGATGATGCCGTCCTTGGCCAGGACCGTGGCATTGCGCAGCACCGGGCCGGTCACGGTGTAGACATCGCCGCCCGTGACGGCGAACCAGTTCTCCTTCGGCTCGTCGTCGTCGGTCTCCTTCTTTTCCTCTTCTTTCTCGGGGGCGGCCTCCTCGACCTTGACCTCGAGGGCGCGCTTGCGCTCGTCCTGGGGGGTTCCCCAGGCCTTCGGCGGCGCGGTCAAGAAGAGCAGGCAGATCGCGAGACCTGCGGGGATCAACGCAGTCGTCAAAAACTTCATCGAAAGGCTCCTATTGAATCTCATGACGCCCCTCCACCACTTCGCCCTTCACCATGACCTTGTCCACGCGCGTGGCCAGGTCGAAGGGATCTCCGGTGAGGAAGAGAAGATCCGCTTCGCGCCCCTTCTCGATCGTGCCCACCCGGTCGCTGATGCCGAGCATCTCCGCGGGCCGGAGCGTCATCGCCTCGAGCGCAACGGAACGGTCGAGGCCGGCCGCGACGAGAGCAGCCACCTGCCGCAGGTACTCGCCATGGGCCTTCGCCGAATCGTTCGACGGGCGCAGCGCCACGACGCACCCCGCTTCCACGAGCAGCCGCGGGAGATTGAAACGGTTCCGCGTGAGCGGTCTGAAATTGATCGTGGGCATGACCACGACGCGCGCCTTCTTCTTGCCCAGCTTCTCGATCACGAGGGGAAGGTCGCAATCGGAGCGGTTGTTGCGCAACACGTAGAGGTGGTCGAATTCGTAATCCTCGAGACCGTCCTCGAAGTGCACGTAGTCGCTCGCCTGACCGAAGGCCACGAAGGCGCGCACGCCTTCCTTCTTCCGGATCAGGTCGACGATCGGCGCATAGGGCGGCTTGATCGGCGGCGGCGTGAATTTTGCCGGTTCCTTTTTCTCTTCCTTCTTGTCCTTTTTTTCAGGCTGCGGCTTGGGCTGTTCTTTCTTTTCGCCTTTCTGCTCGGCCTGTTTTTTCTCGGCCTCCGCCTTCTTCTTGGCTTCCTCGGCAGCCTTCTTCTGCTTCTCGTCCCACTCCTTCTTGGCCTTTTCCTGTTTCTCGATCTCCTTCTTGGCCGTGTCGAAGGCGCTCTTGAGCAGACGCTTGTCGCGCGACGGCGAGTCCGCCTCCATGAAGACGAAGGCGGCGCGGTTCAACACGCTGTCGGACCCGCAGTCCGGAACAGGCCGCGCGGCCATGGCCGTTCCGGGGATGCCGCTGCCCCTCGGCCGGAACCCGAGGGTGGTGAATCCGGCCTTGAGAACATCGTCGAGCGTCTCCTTGTCCGGATCGAAATCATCGGCGACCTTCATGTGGGCCTGCACCCCGCCCCTGCTGTAAGCCCTGTTGCCGATGAGGGTGCAGGGATTGATCAATCCGGGCAGGACCACGAGGCCGTCGGCGTCGACGATGCGTGCCGGGAAAGGAATTTCCACGTTCTTCCCCACCGCCTCGATCACGCCGTTCTTGATCACTATCGTGCCGGTCTCGATCTCCTCGCCGCACACCGTGATGATGCGCGCACCCTTGACGACGACGAAGTCTTCCTTCTCGTCATCGTCCGCAGCCAGTCCAGCCGGAAGGACGATCACCGCGAGGGCCAGCACCAGGAAGGCCCGAGGCCATTGACCTTTGAAAATCTCTCTAACACTCATTGCCGCAATGCTCCAAATCAATAGCGTTGGCCGTCCTTCTTCGCGTCGTACACCACTTTGCCGTTCACGATCGTCACCACGCACGCTGACCGCGGATCGATCGGGTCACCGGTGAAGAGCGCGATGTCCGCGTCCTTGCCGACCTCGATCGATCCGATCCGGTCGTGGGTGAGACCCGCCTCGGCGCCGATGATCGTGAGTCCCTCGAGCGCGTCGTAGGCGTCGTCCCACCCCATGCGTACGCCGATCGTGGCCTGGTAGAAGTGCTCCTCGATCGGCAGCACGGGCGAGTCGGTGTTCACGGCAAGAATCTCGACGCCGGCCTCGTAGTACTTGGCCGGAATACCGTTGACCCGCCGGTCGTGCCTGTCGAGCCAGATGTTGCGCGGCCCGGCCACCACGGGGATGTTCCGCTCCTTCAGGAGAGGCGCGGTCTTGTATCCGTCGAAGGTGGAGTGGTCCATGATCGTCCGGATGCCGAGGGTATCCCAGAGCTGGGTGATCGTTGTCATCATGAGCTGATAGCCCTGCGTGTGCAAGACGGCCACGTACTCCTGCCGGAAGAGCCCCCTGAACTGATCCTTGATCGGATCGAACTCGGGCTTTTCCTCGGCCTTTCCCTCCTCGTAGGCGTTCCACTCCTCGTGGTACTCCTTGAGCTCCTCGAGTGTGGTCCGCAGATTCCAGTACATGAAGAAGCGCCCCACCCTGTACCACCACCGCTCGGGATTGCCCGCCTGGGCGATCTTGAGACAGCCGGGATTCTTCAAGGTGATCTCTTCGGCGGTGCGGCCCGCCGTCTTCACGATCGTGCCGAAGCCGGCCATGTTGTTCCCCGAACCGGGGATGAGCAGGAGGGTCGTGACACCCGCGGCGCGGGCGTCCTTCACGTACTCGTTTTCGGGGGTGAGCGTCTCCGTGGTGCGCAGACCGGGATTGGTCAGATAGACGCCGTCGTTGAGATCGCCCAGGTCGCCTCCCACGTGGCTGTGAAAATCAACGAGCCCGGGAAGCACCCAGTACCGGCTGCCGTCGATCACGCGGCACCCCTCGGGGATCGTCACCTCGTCGGCCGGACCCACCGCCTCGATCAGCGTGCCGCGCACGACGATCACGCCGTTGTTGATCACGGTCTTGTTCTTGTCCATGGTGAGCAGCTTGCCGCAGCGCACCGCCAGGAGAGGCGCTTGCTCTTCGGGCGCGGGCGCGTTGTCAGGCCCGCCGGCGGCACGGACGTCGCCGGTGGCGAAAAGAGCGGCAAGAGCGAACACGATTGCTGTGATGGTCAGCCTTCTCACGGCTCGACCTCCTTTCCGGCAACAAAGACTCTGAGCACACGGCTCGTTGCGTCGAAGGGATTTCCTGAAAAAATGACCAGATCGCCGTCGCGGCCCGGCTGCAAGCTTCCGACCCGGTCGTCGATGTGATAGAGGCGCGCCGGGTTGATGGTGAGCGCCTGGAGCGCCGCCGTCGAATCCATGCCGTTGCGCACGGCGAAGCCTGCCATGTCGGGCAGGCATCGGGCGCCGTCGCCGGCGTTGCTCTGAAACAGAACCGGAACGCCCCTACCGGCCAGATCAGCGGCCTGGCAGTAGAGTTTCTTCTCCTTCCGGCTCAGCAGGGGCACGGCGGCAACGACGCCGACCTTGGATTCGGCGACCTTGTCGATCACGCGCCACGCCTCGTTGCCGTTGAGGATCACGAGGGGAATCTTGTACTCCTCGACCACGACCTTGATGGCCGCCGCGATCTCGCCGTGGCGGACCGCATCCACGAGAAGCGGTATCTCGCCGGCGAAAAGCTTGCGATAGGGTTCGAGGGCGGGCTCGAACTTGGGCGGCTCGGGCCGGCCGTCGGCCGCCTTCTTCTTCTTGCCCTTGGTGATCTTGATGACCGGCGCCTCCCGCTCGGTGCGGGTCGCCTCGAAATCGGCGGTGAAGGCATCGCCCAGACTCACCGTTCCCTTCATGTGATCCTCGGCGTCGAGCTCCGCCTCGAGCACGGGCGCGCCCATGGGCGAATCGATGTCAACGGTGAGGGTCACCCGCGTGCCCTGCAAGGAGCCGCTCACACCGATCTCCTCCGGACTCATCGGCGACGCGGCCGAACCGTTGATGGTTGTCTTGTCCTCTTCGAGCTTCAGCTTGAGAATGACCTTCTCGGGCTCGGGCAGGGGACCGCCCTGAATCGTTCCCTCCCAGATGCCGGAGATCGGATCGAACTCCTCTTCCTCCTCCACCGTTTCCACGACATCGGTTTTCTTTTTCTCTTTTTCGGCCTTCTTCTTCCCGTCCCCCTCCTTCTTCTTCTTGGCCTGCTCCTCTTCCCACTTCTTCAGGTCCTCGTAATACTTCTTCCACTTGGCGTCGTAGTCCTTGCCCTTCTTGAGCGGCTTCTGCAGGGCCGAAAGTCCCAGGACAGGATCCTTCCCCCTGAAGTTGAACTTGAGCGCGGCCAGCTCGTCGACGACGAGCGCATCGCGGCCGCGGCCCGCTGTCTTGATCGCCGCCACCTGCGAACCGGAACCGCTCGCTCCCTGGGGCGCCATGAGCACCGTTGTCACGCCGGCGAGCGCCACCGGGCGGAAGTTGTCCTGTTCGGCGACCACGGCGCGCGCGATGGCCACGTCCGGTCCCGGGGTGCTGCCGTCGCCCTCGAGTCCGAGATGGCCATGGGAATCGATCATGCCCGGTGTGACCACCGAGTTCGGTCCTCCGTTCACGATGCGGGCACCGGGAGGGTGGGGAACGGTGTGGCCCACGGCCTTGATCTTGCCCCCCTCGATGAGCACCTCGCCGCCGTCGATCGGCGCGCCAGCCGCGGTGAGCAGAGTCCCGGCCCGCACCACGAGCGCGTCCCGGCCGGCGGGATTGGCGAAAACGGACACGCCATCGACGAAGACCTGCTGCACAGACCCGCACGCCCCGTGCACAGACCCGCACGCCCCGAAAGGCTCGGCATTGAGCACCACGAAATCGGCGTCTTTCCCCGGCTCGAGAGAACCCACCCTGTGGTCGACACCGAGAATTTCGGCCGGCGTGCGGGTGATCGCCCTGAGGGCGAGGCTCGGGCAGAGGCCGCCGCGCACGGCGAGCGCCGCGCTGGTCAGAAACTCGGCCGGGGAAACGAGCTCGGGCACGGTGAGAGCGACCGGTACGCCTTCTTCGGCAAGAAGCGCCGCGGTCTCGATGCGGTGGTCCACCGCGCCGGGCCAGATACCGAGATCGTCGAGGGGACGGTCGGCCTGGAAGGGAACCTCGAGCACCACGCCCATTCCGGATGCGGCCAGTACACTGGCGGCCCGGTGCGCCTCGTGTCCTCCGGCGAGGTAGGCATCGAGCTTCAGCTCCCTGGCCAGGCTGCACGCGCCCTCGATGTCGACGGCGCGCAGGGCGCGGATCCGCAGAAGTGGATGTTCGGCCACGGCCTCGGCCAGGACCTCGAGGTTGTAGTCGAAAGTCTCGGCCGTGATCTTGCCGTCGCGCATCTTGCGGCCGTATGCCACGGCACGGTCGAAGGTCTCGCGCAGCTCGAGAAACAAACCGAGACGGGTCGTGGGCCTCTGGGCCGTGCCCGCCTCGATCTTGTTCAGCGAGTAAGCGGGAAGCGGAATCTCCTGGAGACGCGGCGGGCGCAGCGCGGTCGCGCAGACATTGATGCAGAGATCGCTCCCCTTGTCGAGGATCCGGCTCTGCCGCCCCTCGCCCGCGGTCTTGACCACGGCGCCCCGGCCGGACATGAGCCGGCGCGCGTCAGGCACGAGGTAAGCGGTGGTCACGCCCCCGCGAAGATAGGCCGTGTTCCTGGCAAAGGGATCGAAAGTATCGATGGCGCGATACTTGGCCGAAACCGTTTCCCTCCCCGGAACGGAAGCGGCCGGTTCGGAACCGGCATCGACGAAACCGGGCACGATCACGGCGTCGGGAAAATCGATGACCCGCACGCCGGCCGGGATGGAAATGGCGGCGCCCACATCGACGACCTTGCCCTTCTCGATGAGGAGCACGCCGTTCTCGATCCTCTCCGGAATGCCGTCGCGCTCGGAAAGGGTGTAGATCAGGCGGGCGCGCACGGCGAAAAGACCGCTCTTCGTTGTTGCGCCACCCCCTTCGGCCGCGGAGCTGGAAAGACTCCCGACCGGTTCTGCCCCGCCGAGTCCGGCGATGAGCGCCAGTGCCGCGCTGAGCAAGACTAAACGCATGAACATCATCTACTCCTTTTCGCCTTTCTTGACGGCCTCCTTCTTGTCGGAGCCGGGCTTCGCATCGCTGTCGGTCTTCTTTTCTTCTTCAGGAGGCGCCTCTTCCCCGGGGGCTTTCTGTTCCTTTTCCTTCTCCTCCTCCTCCTCGGCCTTTTTCTTTCCGGTGAGGAGTTCTTTCAGACGGTAGTCCTTTTCCCGTTCGTAAACGACCCGGCCCTCGATCAGGACCTTGTCGACCCAGGTGCCGATGCTCATCGGATCGCCGGTCAACACGAGCAGGGTGGCGTCGTAGTTGGGCAGTATCGCTCCCAGCCTGTTGCCCACGCCGATCATCGACGCGGCGGTGAAGGTGATCGCCTTGAGTGCCTCGGCGCGCGGGATGCCGTTGCGCACGAGACGGGCGGCCTGGTACCAGAGATAGCGGGCCCCGTAACTGTCATAGGGATTCGATGTGATCGCGAAGGGAATCGCCGCCTCGTAGAAGGCGAGCGGCACGAAGACCTCCGTCTCCTCGCCGGTGAGAGGATCCTCCTCGCGATAGACCATGTTCGATTCGAGCACCACGGGGCGGCCCGTGGCCTTGATCTCGTCCACCGCCTTGTAGCACTCGTTGCCGAGCACGAAGATCACGCGATTGAGGAACCCGTTCTCCTTTGCGATCTTGACCGCATTGCCCACGTCCATCGGTTCCGCGCACCAGACGAACGCCGGCAGGCGGCCCGTGGCGAGCCGCTCCAGGTTGAGGTGCTTGAAGTCGAAGTCAGCGTCCTCGAGAAGTTCCACCCCCTTCTTGGCCGCCTCCTCCGGCGGGACCTTGAGAGTCTCCTCCTTCTTCTCGAGATCCTTCTCGTACTTCGACTCGGCCAGGTTCTTCTTGTATTCGGCCAGTTCCCGGAAGGTTTCTCGAAAGAGCGCCATCTGAGTCAGCCGATCCTGGCCGCTCATCGGCGTGAAGGAGAGCTTGAGACCGGTGTCGGCTTTCACCGTCATTTCGTCCACGGTGAGGCCGATCGGCCGCACGATGCGCGTCATGCCGCCGATCACCGTGTTGTTCCCCTGGGAGATCAGGATGGTCGTGACCCCGTCGCGCAGCGCGTCCTCGAAATAGAGAACCGAAGGATCGATGCCGTCGAAGACGCTCGTGAAAGGCACGACCGGCAGATTCTCGTTGGTCCTGTTGATGTAGCCGCTCATCCCCTGGGAGGTGTGGGCCTCGACCATTCCGGGAAAGACCACCTTGTCCGAGGCATCGATGACCCAGAAGTCGAAGGGGATCTCCAGATCCTTGTCGCCCACGGCCTTGATCTTCCCGTCTTCGATGAGAATCACGCCGGGGGCGATGTCGTCGTCGATCACGGTGATGATCCGGCCCGCCTTGAGCGCGATCTTGTTGGCTCCGACCTTTTCCGTACCGGCAAGATCGGCCCTCGCCTTGTTCAGGTCCTGCGCCCGGCCGGAGAGGACCAGCACCAGGGCCGCAATCAGAACGAAGAGAAACAACTTGGAAAAACGCATCATCAAAACTCCGTCCTTTTCGGAAACCGGAAGGTCGTCGGCCTTCCGCGAACAACTGTTTACTCTCTATTTCTCGCCCGGCTCGTCCTTGCCGAGTTCGCTCATCTCTGTCTGGGTCACACCGTAGACATAGACCGGCTTGCCGCCGACGACCACGATGATCGGATGGGATGTGGGGGCGAAGGGCTCGCCGTTCCACACGACCAGGTCAGCGTCGAATCCGGTGTCGAGTTTTCCGATCCTGTCCTGCAAACCGAGAATCTCCGCGGGGGCCGCGGTGGTCGCGTCGATCGCCCCGGCGCGCGAGAGCCCGCCGCGCATGGCAAAGGTGGCCTGATGGGGCAAGGAGCCCTCGCCCGTCTGGTCGTTCGCCGTCAGCGCCACGCGCAGGCCTGCCTCCTGGAGAAGGCCGACCGTGTTGAGGCAGCTCCGATCCGCTTCACCCGTTCGGGCCCTGTAGCCGACGGGGTAGGCGTAGACCGGACCGAAAACGATCGGCACGTTGCGCGCTTTCAGCTCAGGAAGGCAGCGGTGCGCCTCGATCGCCTCTTCGAGCACGAAATCGATGCCGAACTCGTTGCAGAGCCGGATGGCGGACAGGATGTCGTTGTCCTTCCGCGCCTGGACCCTGAAAGGGATCTTGCCCGCGAGCACGCCGGAGAGAACCTCGGTGGCCGGATCGGCCGGTCCTGTCTTCGAGCCTTTTTCGGCGTGCTCTGCAAGGTGTGCCTTGGCCGCCCAGAACGCATCCTGGAACACGGCGGTCACACCCATGCGGGTCGTGGGCCGCCGCGTCATGAACGTCAACGATCGGCCATAGGGCCGCCGGTTGTATGCGCCCCGCACGAACGAGTCGCGGCCCATCGTGGCCTTGACCGCACCTTTTTCCACGACGACACGGTCCTCGAGGGGGCCGGCCGTTTTGAGCACGCACCCCCGGCACCCGATCACGCTCCCGGAACCGGGAGTGACGAAAACCGTTGTCACGCCCTGCCGCGCAAGGTGAACGAAATCGCGTGACCGGAGATCGACCGCGTCGAGAACGCGGAGATGGGGCACCACCTCGGAGGAGTGCTCGGTCCAGGAATACTTGTTGATCAACCCGGCGAGGGACGACGCGTCGATCAGGCCGGGAGTGACGATCCCCTTCTCGGAGGAGATCGACGACGCCGACTCGGGCACGTCGATCGCGCCGCTTCCGACCTGGACGATCTTGCCGTTCCTGATGACGAGTACGCCCTTTTCGAGCACTCTCCCGTCGCCGGTGTAGATCTTGCCCGCACGGACCACCAAGAGATTATCGTTCTTCTCGTCCCCAGCCGCTTCAGAGGCGGACAGATCGGCCGCGACAAAGGAGAGCGCGGCAAGACCGGCAAGGAGAAATATCGCTATCGGCTTGAAAGGCTTCATTATCGGCAAACCTCCCTTTCGGCTTGTTGATCTCCCGCGGTGTGCGCCAGTACCAGGACGCCGTTCACGTACACGTTCAGGATTCTCGATGAGAGATCGAGGGGATCACCGGAAAAGACCACCATGTCGGCATCCTTGCCGGGCAGAAGGGAACCGACGCGGTGGGCGATCCCCGTGATCTCGGCCGGGTGGCCGGTGATCGCTTTCAGCGCGGTCTCCCTGTCGAGACCGTGGCGCATCGCGAGCGCCGTGGTGGTACGCAGGGTCGCTGGATTCGCGGCGGGTGCGCCCGATGTGAAGGCGATCTTCAGCCCCGCCTCCTTAGCGCGGGCCGGCACTCTCAGGTACCGGTCCGGCGTATTGAACGAGTAGCCGCCCAGCACGAGGGGCAGGCCGGCCGCCTCGAGCGTGCCCATCATCCGCCAGCCGTCGCCCACGCCGACCAGGGTGAGCCTCAATCCATATTCTTTCTGGATCGCGACCGCCCTGTCGATCTCGATGCGGCTCGACACGCGGAAAAAGCCGTCCAGCTTGCCGCGCGCGAAAGCCCTGAGCCGCGGCGATCGTTCCTTGCCCGACCGTGCCCGCTCGAGGGTCTGCTCGAGGAGATCGACAGCGCCGATCTGCGACGTTGGAATCCGTTCCCTCATCTGCGCGCTCGGGCCGATGGTGACCATCAGGGGGCCGCTGGTCCGGACGATGCGCTCGCCCCGTGCCGCTCCGGCGGTCTTGACGGCCACCGCCGTTCCGCCGATCACGTTCTGGCCGGAGGGCGTGATCAGCACCGTCGTGATCCCCGCGGCAAGTGCGCGCTCGAAATCCTCGTGAAAGCGATCGAAGACGTCCTCGGCCGACGCGCCCGGTTGAACGGCCGTGACCGGTTCCGAATTCGATCCGCTGGCGCCGAGGGCCGTGTCCGGATCGACGAGGCCCGGCGCGATCATGGCGGACCCGAAATCCTTCACCGTATAACCGGCGGGAATATTCAGTCCGGCGCCGACAGCCTCGATCTTACCGTTGCGGATCAGAACGACGCCGTTCTCGTGAACCGTGCCCGTACCCGTGAAAACCTTGGCGCCCCGGAGCGCCAGAGTTTCGGCCGGGCCGGCGCCGGGTGTGCCCTGGGCGCTCGGCGCGCTGAGCGCCAGGCCGCAGAACAGAAGAAGAAGAACTGCTGTTTTTCGTCTCATCTCGATTCTCATCTATCCTCCAAAGGCCATCACCGGCCAAGGTGAAAGACTTCCTTGCCCTGGATGAAAACCCTCTCCACCCTGGTCGATGAGGAGAGGGGATCGCCGTCGAGAACGACCAGATCGGCGTCCTTGCCCTTCTCGAGCGTTCCGATCCGGTCAGCCACGCCGAGCGCGCGGGCCGCGTCCACGGTGATGGCCGCGAGCGCCGTGCGTTCATCGAGGCCCTCGGCGACTGCCTGGGCCGCATTGAGGCAGAGGTATCTCGTTTCGAGCGCCCCGCGGCCCGAGGAGGCGAGCACCAGCCGAACACCGGCAGCGGAGAGGGCCGCGGCATTGTGGGGCTTGTGGTTCCGGAACTCGCTGTTCTCCAACAATGTCCGGCGCACGACAGGACCGGCGATCACCGTGGCCTCCGCCTTGGCGATCGCGTCGCTCACCAGATATCCCTCCGTGCAACCCACGAGGACTAGCTTGACCGGATACTCCTCTACCAGATCGAGCAGGTTCACGATGTCGGCGGCGCGGTGCACCTCGACGAAGAGGGGGATCTCTCCTTCGAGCGCCTTGATAAGCTCGCTGCTCCTCGCGTCGAAGCCGGGCTTTTTCGGTTTCTTGAGCTCCTCGTCCTTCTTGTCGTCCTTCTTGGCGTCCGCCGCGGCCTCTTTCTTGACCGGCGGCTTTGAGTTCCCCTTCGACGCGGTGTCCTTGGGGCCGTTCTTTTTCTGGTCCCCCCCGTCGTCGTCCTTTTTCTTTTCCTTTTTCTTTTCCTTCTCTTCCTCGGCCGCGCGCTCCTCGAGTTTTTTCACGTACTCCTCGAGCTCCTCGTCATACGTTTCGAGGGCATCCCTGTAATCGATCGCCTTCTTCAAAGCGGAGCGCAGGCTCTTCAACTCGCCGAGGCGCGCGATCGGCCGCCCGTACGATCCGCGGCCGATCGACGCCTTGAGCGCCGTGTCGGCCTCGAGCACCATTGCGTCGAGAGACGCATCGGGAATGAGACGCAGCACCGCGCCCCGGCCGGAGATTCCGCTGACCGAGGGCGGCAGAAGATGAACAGCGGTCACGCCCTGGGAGAGCGCCGACTCGAGATCGCGCTTCGCAAAGAGATCGACTCCATCGAGAACGCTGCTCTCGGCCCGCCCGCCCGAGGATCCGCCCGGATCGAGAAGGAGCGCGCTGTGCGCGTCGACGAATCCGGGGACGATCACCTTTCCCGTGGCGTCGATCACCTGGACGCCGCGACGGGCGCGGAGCCGCTGTGCCACGGCAGAGATCTTTCCCTTGCGGATCAGCAGGTCTCCCATTTCGAGATCGTCGCCCGCCATCGTGATGATGCGCGCTCCCTTGATGAGCACCATGTCGGCCGGCGCACGGCCCCGGGATTGGGCCGACGCGGTCAGCGGCGCGATCGACACGAGAAGCGCACAGAGAAGAAGAACTCTCTTCGTCTCCAGAGTAATAATGGATCTCATTTCAGCAACCTTCCGGAAATCCCGCCGCAATGGGCTTTGCGGCGTCTCGATAAAACATAGTAGGCCTGCCACCGCGGATGGGTGCTCCCGCGTGACGGTACAAGCCGACAGGTCCCAAACGGGAAGGAGACTAAATAATAAGAGGTCGATTTATCGGTTCAAGTGATTTCCAGCCTATATCAGGATATTGCCAGCCTATATCAGGATATTGATTGTGCTGGATTCCGGTGGGAGGGGGGTTTTGGAGTTTTCGGGCCGACAAGCCGACAAGCCGCAAACAACCGCATGGCGATTGCGCGTCGGTTTCATCGGCGCCTTTATCCGGACAAGATGCGGCCGGCGGCGGAGCGGCAGACCGATCGGAGGGTCCATAACGAGCGGAGGCGGGAAGCATTACCAGCCGGAAAATCTCCCTCCACTACCAAAGACTACCACTCCACCTCGTCCTTGAGGCGGCGTGTCATCAGATCACGGAGCGCCGCTTCCGGGGGTTTTGCGTCATAGAGCACGTTGTAGATCTCGGCGCAGATCGGCATCTCCACATCGTGCTTCTCCATGAGAGCGTGTATCGCTTTTGTCGTCTTTACACCTTCGGCGACCATGTCCATCTCCGCCACGATCTGTTCGAGCGACTGGCCTTGGCCGATCTTTTCGCCCACGGCGCGATTGCGGCCGTGGCGCGACGTGCAGGAGACGACCAGGTCTCCGATCCCCGCAAGGCCGAAAAAGGTCGCCCTCTCCCCCCCCATCGCTTCGCCGAGGCGGCCCATCTCGGCGATGCCGCGCGAGAGGAGAGCCGCCTTCGTGTTGTCGCCGAAGCCGAGCCCGTCGACCATTCCGCCCGCGATGGAGAGAACGTTCTTGATACACCCCGCCAGTTCCACACCCACGGGATCGCTGTTCGTGTAGACGCGGAACCGTTCCGTGGTGAGCGTATCCTGGACGTCGCGTGCCAGGCCGCTGTTCGTCGAGGCGGAGACCACGGTGGTCGGCATGCGACGCGCCACCTCCTCGGCGTGGCTCGGGCCGGAAACGACGACGATCCTCTCGGCCAGGGCATCGCCGGATCGCGTCTCCGCCTCGGACGAGCATCCCCTGTCCTCCGGATCGAGAACCTCGGAAATGATCTGAACCGCGGTCTTGAGCGTGTCCACCTCGATCCCCTTGGTGGCGGTCACCACGGGCGTACCGGGGACGTAGACGGCGCGGAAAAGGCTCATCACCGAGCGCAGGAACTGGGAGGGGATCACGGAGAAAACCATGTCGGCCGCGCCCGCCCGGCCGAGATCATGGGTGAGCTCGATCGACTCGGGAATCGTGATACCGGGGAGGAACTTCGGATTGCGGCGCTCCTTGCGCATCTGCTCGACGTAGTCGGGAAAAGGTCCCCACACCGTGACCCGCGCGCCGGCTTCGTGGAGCACCATGGCCAGGGCCGTTCCCCACCCGCCGTCTCCCAGAACGGTCACTTTTCTTTGTTGCACAGTCATGTATTCACCTCACGCGGTCCGGATCAGGTTCGCCCACCCTGGCTTCCTCGCCTCTCATGATTCGGATGATGTTCGACTTGTGGCGCCAGACGATCAGCACGGCGACAACCACTCCCCCCATGGTGAGGGCGAAATACTCCTCGAACGCCCGGCCCGGATGGAGAAGGACGATGGCGAGCGGAAAGGCGAAGCCGAGAGCCATCGACGAGACCGAGACGTAACGCGTTGCCTTCTTGACCAGAAAAAAAACAGCGAACGAGATCAGCGCCGCGTCCCAGCGGAGCGCGAGGACCACGCCCGCCGTGGTGGCCACGCCCTTGCCCCCTTTCAGGCGCAGATAGACCGGGTAGCAGTGGCCGAGCACCGCGGCAGCGCCGCAGCCGAGAGCCAGAATCTGGGACGCCACATCGGCGGGACCGATCGAGGAGGCCGCGTGCAGCGCCAGAAGGGTCGGCCCCAGCCCCTTGCCGAAGTCGAGAATGAAAGCGGTGATGCCGATCGGTTTCCCCAGGATGCGGATCGTGTTGGTCGCGCCGATGTTGCCCGAACCCCGTTTGCGGATGTCCACCCCCTTGGCGAATCCAAAAAGCAGCCCGAAGGGGATTCCGCCCACGAGATAGGATCCGATGATCCAGACCGCCAGCAGGGGCAGATCGATCGTCGCGGGGAAAAGGGCCCAGCAATATAGTGCGTCAACAGTGTCCGCGAACATGTCCGACTCTGTTCCTTCCTGTAAATGGAAAAGAAAGGGCATTATGGGCGGTTGGAGGCGTTTGATCAACGGAGTTCCCCGTGGATATTCATGGCCGATTGTGTTAGGGCTGGTCTAGCGAACGGCCAAGCGGCCCAACTTGGGAGAGACTGCGCGATCCATGAAAAGATCACCGATCATCGCCGGCGTCGACACGGGCGGCACTTTCACCGACTTCATCTTCGTCAATGGAACGACCGTTCACGTGGACAAGCGGCCCTCCCGGCCGGCCGACCCGGTGGGAGTGATCCGCGAAGGGGTGGTCGACTATCTGAAAAACCTGGAACCGGCCGGCGCAGGCGAAAGGACAGCCGAGAGGATCATCGAGGAGTTTGCCGAACGCCTCGTCATCATCCACGGCACCACGGTGCCCACCAATGCGCTTCTCGAGGGCAAGACGGCGAAGGCCTGCCTGATCACGAACAAGGGATTCGAGGATGTGATCGAGATCGGCCGTCAGGAACGGCTCGACCTCTTCCATCTGCCGGCGCGGAAGGCGGACGCTCCCGTGGCTCGGAATCTCCGCTTCGGCGTCGACCAGCGCACCCTGCACACCGGCAAGGAGCATGTCGCGCTCACCAACGCCGCGATCAAGGACGTGGTGGAGCGGGTGAAGAAATCGGGCGCGCGCACCGCGGCGGTTTGCCTTCTCTATTCGTTCCTGCGTCCCGGACCGGAGGAGAGGCTCGGCAAGGCGCTGCGCCGCGCCGGACTGGCGGTCTCGATCTCGAGCCGTGTGGCGCCGGAGTTCCGCGAGTACGAGCGGACCACCACCACCGTGATCAATGCCGCGCTCATCCCGGTGATGGATGCATACCTGAAAAAGCTGAATCACGCTTTTCGCGGCGTCGAGATCCTGGTCATGTGTTCCACCGGCGGGGTCGCTCCCCCCGTGGAGGCTGCCGAGCGGCCCGTGGCCACGATCCTCTCCGGTCCCGCGGGGGGCGCGGCCGGAGCGGCGGCGCTTCTCAAGAGCGCCGCCCGGCAGCCGAAGACCGGGCGCCGAGCGGGACGCAAGACGCGCCGCGACTTCTCGAGGGGCCAGGCGATCACCTTCGACATGGGCGGCACGTCGACCGATGTGGCGCTCATCGACGGCGAACCGCTCCGCAGACACCAGTCGTCGATCCTCGGCCTTCCCCTGCTCACGCCGTCGGTGGACATTCACACCGTGGGTGCCGGCGGGGGGTCGAAGATCTGGATCGACCGGGGGGGCGCGCTCCGTGTCGGGCCCGAGAGCACCGGCGCCGATCCCGGCCCGGCCTGCTACGGCAGGGCGTTCCTGCCCGCGCTCACGGACGCCCACATCGCGCTCGGGCGGCTCGACAGCAACGGCCTGCTCGGCGGCGGATTCCACGTCGACGCCGACAGGTCCGCCCGCGCGCTGGGCCCCCTGGCGCGCAGGCTGAAGGTCACACCCGCCGCACTTTGCGACGGGGTGCTCGACGTGGCGGACGCCGTCGTCGAAAAGGCGATCCGCGTCATCACTCTCGGGCGGGGGCGCGATCCGCGGGACTTTCCTCTTCTGGCCTTCGGCGGCGCGGGCGGATTGCACGCCTGCCGCCTCATGCGCAGCATGGGGCTTCCGGCAGTGATCGTGCCCTCAGATCCGGGAGTGCTCTCGGCAGCCGGAATCGCCGGGGCCGATCTGAGTGAGGAACGGTCGCGCGGTTTTCCCCTCCCTCTCGAGGGCGGGTTCGTGGATCGGCTCAAGGCTCTCTACGACCGCCTCGAGGCGGACTGGCGCAAGGAGCGGCAAGCATCGGGCCGCGTGAAGCGCATCAAGGAGGTCGATCTCAGGTACCTGGGACAGTCCTTCCAGCTCACCCTGCCCTTCGACAACGGCCGGGGATTGATCAGGCGGTTCCACGAGACCCATCTCGAACAGTACGGACACAACGATCATGAGGGACGGATCGAGGCAGTGACCGCCCGTATCCGCTTCGTGCGGCAGCGGGGCGATCTCGGTGCCGCGATCTTTGCCGCGCGGCTGCCCGGATCGGGCCGCCGCACAAGGCCGAAGCCCTCGGGCGAAATCCGGCCCGTCAAGGGTTTCGGAAGACGCCACTGGGCTCTCTATCGGCGATCGGCACTCCGTCCGGGCGACCTGGTCGGGGGACCGGCCGTGATCACCGAGTTCAGCGCCACCACCGTTGTCGAGGAAGGCTGCACTCTCGAGGTTGCCGAGGGGATGATGGTGATCTTTCCCGATTGACCGCGGGTCGAAACCGATCGTGCACGAGCGAACCTCGCCGGGGCGGGAATCATTCCTCGTGCAGCGCAAAGACCGCCTCGGTCAGGGCGTGGTGCTGGAGCGGGCCGTCTCCGTGGCGATGGTCGGGCCCCATCCCCTCCCAGAAGTGGATCCTTTTCAATCCGGAAAAGAGGTGCTCCAACTCGCCCGGTTCGAGGAAGGTCCGCGTTTCGCCCTGGTCGCTCTCGACCGAGGTCCGGCCCGCGCGGCGTCCCGCGGCCGACAAGCGGACAAAGGCCGGATCGTCGACGGTAAAGGCCGTGACGAAAAGAAGCCCCCCGGGGCGGAGCCACCCCTTGATCTTCCGATCGAGAAGGGCGATCGAGTCCCGCGTCAGGACCTGGAGCAGGCCGAACGCGAGGATCGCCCCGTAAGCGATGCCGGCCGGATCGAATGTCTCAAAGCCGGCTTTTACCGCCCGGAGAGGCAGGTCTTCGTCCTCGGCGACGCGGGAGAGCTGCGACACCGCTTCGTCGGACGGATCGATCCCGTCGACGCGAAAACCCTTTCGCGCCAGGAAGAGCGCGTTCCGTCCCTGCCCGGCTCCCAGATCGAGCACCGGCCCCGGAACCTCGATCCGCTCGGCAAAACGCTCGAGGAGCGGTTCGGGCTCTTCGCCGAAGAAGGACCCTGTCGTTCTGTAGATTTCATCGAATTCGGACATCGCTTCTCGATCCGGTTCAGGGCAGGAGGCGCTCGACCTCGTTCCGAATCCTCGTCTCGGCCAGGCTGGCGAGCGATTCGGGATCGATCTCGCCCTCGATGGAAACCTTGCCGATCGAAACCGGGCTCGCGCTGATCGCGCCCACGAGCAGATACCCCCCGTCGTTCTCCTCGGCGCTCACCGTGCCGCAGTCCTCGTCCTCGTACACGAGAGACGCCTCCGTCTCCTCTCTCGACTTCTTGTAGGTGAACGTCAGGCCGATGGCATCGCCCGACAGGCGGAAGCTCTCTTTCCTGTCGATCTGGGGCTCCAGAACGATTCCGCCCTTTTGGCCCACGAGGAGCTGCCAGTAGAAGGACGACATGTAATGGTCCTCGTGCCCGTGAGCGATGAGATAGGGAAGCGGAAAACCTTCGTATCCCCTGTTCACCTCGCAGGTCACTTTGAGGTTTCCCTTGAAGTTCAGGCAGTGGCGGATCGCCGCGCCCGGGTAGAGGACGATGCTGTCGTCCTCGATCGCCGCTTTCTGTTCCACATCCATCGGTTCGGCGCCGGCTTCCTCCGTCATGCGGTTCGCCTGCCGGACCATGAACGACCGGATCGTCGAGTTGAGATCGACGGTGGCCTCCTCGAAGGAAATGAGTTCCCAGTCGGCGCACTCCTCGATGCCCACGAAACCGTAGACCAGACGGCGCTTGTTGCGACCCAGGTCCTGGTCCTCGAGAGCGTTCAGCCCCGCGCCGATCTTGCCTTCCTGCTCAAGGAGAGGGACGATCGCGGCGCGCATATCGTCCTTGAGTCTCTCGTACACGTCGGTGTCCGAGTATTCGGCGGCGAGCTTTTCGACGTCGGAACGGAAGGTCTCCACATCCCCGTCGATCACCATTCCGGCGAGGCCGCGCGCCAGGAACTCCTCTTCCATGTCCGACCAGGAATCGAGGAGGGCCTTCGCCGCATCGGCCAGAGGACCGCTCGCCCTCCTGAGTGATCCCTTCGCCTTGTTCGGCACGTTGCCGAGAATGTAGGCCACGGCGCAGAGAGCATCGGCCTCGGGCCCCTTCCGCTTCGCGGCGCTCTTGGACAGGATCGCCACCGACTCCCAGCTCAGCCGCGGCAGGGGAAGGGTCTTCTTGTTGTGAAGGACGATGACAGCCCTGTCGGCGAACTCGACCGGCTTCCCCTTGAGCACACCGCCTCCCTTGAGCTTGAAAGTCGCCCCCTTGCCGCGCGTGACGAGAAGATCGAAGAGGCTCATGGCGAAGGTTTCGATCTTGTCGAGGAGTTCGAGCTCCTGCTTTTCGATCCCTTCGACAGAAGCGAGGGTGGCTTTTGCTTCGTCGAACCGGTAGACCGACGCGAGCCACCACGCCTCGACGCGCGCCGCCTCGGGCGAGAGCTCGTCGGCAACGAGGAGGGCGGGCGAGCAGATCACGAAAAGGATCGCAAACAGAACAGGATTCAACATGCTGACCGGTCTCATGATTCCTTCTCCTTGTGGAAACGGGACGGTCGCCTCATCACGCCGGATTGGCGACGTCGACGAAGGTGGCCTTGATCTTGAACTTCCTCTCGAGCCACCGGGCGAGAGCCATGACGCCCACCTTCTCGCTGTTGTGATGGCCGAGAGCGACATAGTTGATACCCGCCTCGCGGCAGAGGGCTTGCGCCGGCTCGAAAGGTTCGCCCGTCAAGTAGAGGTCGAGTTTCTCTTCCACGGCCTGCACGAAAACCGATCCCCCGCCGCCGCTCACCACCCCGAACCGCTTGATGCGCGCCGGACCATGGTCGAGCACCATGGGCGCGGCCGGCGTGAGGTTGGACAGCCTTTTCACGACCGTGCTCAAGGCGCAGGCCTTCTTGAAGGTTCCGATGTATCCCACCGTGGTTCCGTCGTAGACACCCCACGGCTCGGAACGCACGGCGCCCACCTGCTTGATGAGTCGGGCGTTGTTGCCCACCGTGGGATGGGCGTCGAGAGGCAGGTGATAGCCGAGAAGGGTCAGGTCGTTGTCGAGCAGGAAACGGACCCGTTCCCGGAGGGGGCCTTTCAGCACGGGCGAGTCCTTCTTCCAGAACATGCCGTGGTGGACCACCACCATCTGCGAGCCCGATTCGACAGCTTCTTCGAAGAGCGCCATGCAGGCGCTCACACCGAGGGTGATGCCGGTGACCCGCGCCGCGCCCTCCGCTTGCAGGCCGATCGGGGCGTAGTCCCTGAAGCTGTCCACGTCGAGATAGGTGTCGAGAGCCGAAACGATACGGTCGCGGCTGACCATCGGGCGTCCTCCCTTCGAGCGGCGATTTATCGATGATACTACAAAAGGCCCGTCGATCCGAATATGCCCGAAAGGGAACGTGGATGCAAGGTCACCTTTTTCTCGGTACGCCGGTCGCCGAAAGGGATAGAATGATGGGGAAATGGAAACACCCGTGAAAACCTTCGCCTGCGACGCCATGCTCAAGGGGCTCGCCCGCTGGCTGCGGGCCGCGGGCTTCGACGCCTGGTGGCGCTACGGCGTGGACGACGGAGACCTGGTGCGCCTCGCGGCGGACCAGGACCGGATCCTCCTCACACAGGACTCGGGCATCATGAAGCGTTCCCCCATCGCGTCGGGCGCGATCCCCTCCCTGTTCATCCCGCGCGCGCTCACCGTGGAGCAGCAGCTCAAGCACGTCTTCGCCGAGTTCGGCCTGACGCGGACCGGGCCGCGGTGCATGAAGTGCGGCGGCCGGCTCGACGCCGTCCCCAAGGAGTCGGTGCGCCACGAGGCACCGCCGCGCACCTTCAAGTGGCTCGACGAATTCTTCAGATGCGCGCGCTGCGAGCAGCTCTTCTGGGAAGGCACCCACTGGAACCGGATCCACGACCGGCTCGACCAGATCCTGCCCTGAAATCCCCCGGATTCCGCACCGGGTGAATCAAAAATCATGAAATCGTGAGCCAGCCCTTCTCTGTTCCGCACATGGATAGTCGAGCAGCCCGATCGAAGCGCACGGGCCGCGCGCAAGACCGATTTCATCAGGGAACGGTTCCCCGGTGGAACCGCCACCACGACTCGAGGAGGACAATCATGAAAAAGACGACACTGTTTTTCGCTCTGATCACCGTACTTTTGCTCTTCGCCCAGACCCCCGCGGTGCTGGCACAGGTCGCTGACTCCGGTGTCCGGTTAGAGCCCCCCATCCGGAAGGACAAGGGCTCGCCGGCAAGAGGAACGGGCAGCCTGACGACAACCTTCGATTGGGATAACTCTTACGCGGGCAACATGTTCGACATCATGCCCTACGAGGAGTTGTCCATCACCGGATTCGATCTCAACCTCTCTCCGCCCGGCGAGACCGCCACGGTCGATGTCTACTACCGCGTCGGGTCCTGCGCGGGACATGAAGAGGACCCGTCGGCATGGACGCTGTTCGAGACCGGTACCACGCTCATCGTGGGCGCCGGCATGCCGACCTTTCTGAACCTCGATTCCAACAACAAGGTTCTCGACGCGGGAACGACCTACGGATTCTACGTCGATCTCGTGTCCTACAGCTCCACCGATCAGCACCTTCTCTACACGAGCGGCGGTCCCAACGACTACTGGAACGAGGATCTCCACCTGAGAACCCACTGCGGGAACGCCTCCCCCGCCTTCTCGAACAGCTTCTACCCGCGGATCTGGAACGGCACGGTCTACTACATCGTCGACGATCCGGAACACGCATACCTCTTCGTCGATCCCGAACCGCTCATTCCCGGCTGGAATGTCACCTTCACCGTCACCAACGCCAGGGCGAACGCCAAGACCTGGATCGCCTACAGTTTCGACGGCTGGGGCATGACGCACGTGCCGGTTTTGAACATCACCCTCGCTCTCGCCAATCCGGCGGTACTCGTGGGACCGAAGATGACCGACTGGGCCGGACGGGTCGAATGGACCTTTCCCGTTCCGATGGGTATTCCGCCCGATACGTCCATCTGGTTCCAGGCAGCCCAGTACAATATGACGAGCTATGTCGCGAGATCGACGACACCGTGAAAAGGGACGCCCCTGAAATCGGGGGCCGGGTCTGCGCCGTGAGCAGCCCGGTCCCCCATTTCATACCTCGGCAACGAGCAGGGGGGTGAATTCGAGATAATCGCATGAAGTGAGCGCATAGGATGTTTCGCCCCGCCGGCCGTAGAGCGGATTCTTCGACCCGGGCTCCAGCTGATGCAGGTGGCCGAACACGCAGTGGTCGACGCCGAACTCCTCGATCACACCGGTGGCACGCCGGTCCTCGAGAGCGGGGCTCGTGGGCGGATAGTGGACCATCGCGACCTTCAGGTCGGCTACGGCGTCGAGGGCCGAAAGTGAGAGGCGCAGGCGGCCGAGTTCGCGGACGAAGATCTTCTCGTTCTCCTCGGGCGGCCTCGGTGCGGCCGTGGCCACCTCCTGCTCCATCTCGCCCGGCCGCAGCGCCATCGGGCCGTACTTGATCTCGGGATCGTCCCAGAGCCGGCTCCCCCCGACGGCCACGCCGGCCACGAGGAGCGCATCGTTCTGTACGATGGAGATCCCGTCGGGCAGGGCGGCGCGCACCTTGGACCGCGATGCCCACCAGTAATCGTGGTTTCCGCGGATCATCACCTTGCGGCCCGGAAGAGAGGCGAGGAATTCCAGATCGGGCCGGGCGCTGTCGAGCCGCATCGCCCACGAGATATCGCCGGCCACGAGCACGAGATCTCCTTCCGATACGAGATCGCGCCACCTTTCGGCCATCGGACCGGGGTGTCCGTCCCATTCGGGACCGAAAACAGCCATCGACTTGCGCTCCGTGCCGAAGGACAGGTGGGGATCGGAGATGGCAAATATCTTCATCGCTCGCTCCAGGGCGGTCTGATCCGCCGAAAAGGCGTCTCCCGGAATGGAAAAATCGTCACCTCAAATAGCTGAATCCACACTTCAGATGTTGAATTTGACTGTCGATCATTATAGCTTCTCTAGTTTTGAATCGCGGCTTTGACCCTTTTTTCACGGGGGGACACAGAATCGGGCGGACCCACGCAGCAGGCCGCGCAAAGAGTCAGCAAATATGTCTTTTTCTGGAGACATCACAATGATCAAGAAGAGAATCGGCATTCTCACCGGAGGCGGCGACTGCGCCGGTCTCAATCCCGCGGTCAAGTGGGTCGTCAAAACCGCCACCGACGAGGCTCTGAGGAGGAAGGCCAAGATCGAGTTCGAGTGTTATGGCATCCTCGACGGATGGCGCGGCCTCGTGGACGCGGACACCCGCGTCGGCGCCGACCTGTCGCGAACGATCATTCCCCTCGACGCCGGCAAGGTGCGCACCTGGGACCGCGAGGGCGGAACGCGCCTCGGCACGTCGCGCACCAATCCCTACAATCCCAAGAAGAACACGTCCAAGAAGGTGCTCGAAAACATCAAGCGCCTCGGGCTCGACTACGTGGTCGGTATCGGTGGCGA
Source organism: uncultured Phycisphaerales bacterium (assembly GCA_964620445.1). GTDB lineage: Bacteria > Planctomycetota > B15-G4 > B15-G4 > CAYZWU01 > CAZUHB01. The sequence continues at coordinate 32,270 of CAZUHB010000043.1, read as the reverse complement.
GGACACCCTCGGCGTGGCCTACAAGCTCTTCAAGGACGGCGTGAACACGGTCGGCATTCCGAAAACGATCGACAACGATCTCAACTCGACCGATTACTCGCTCGGCTTCCAGACCGCGGTGAACGTGATCGCCGAGGAGGTGGGCCGTCTCAGGACCACGGCCGGCTCCCACAAGCGGATCTTCGTGGTCGAGACCATGGGCCGCCATGCCGGCTGGCTCTCCCTCGAGGGGGGCCGCGCGGCGGGAGCCTTCATCATCCTGATCCCCGAGTACGATTTCAGCGTGGACAAGGTGATCCGCCTGCTCAAGGAACGGGAAAAAAAGGGGATCCGCTACTCGATCGTGGTCGTATCGGAGGGGGCCAAACCGAGAGGCGAGGGCGAGTTCGTGATCCACGGCAAGACGGACAGCTTCGGCCACAAGGCGCTCGGCGGGGTGGGCGAATTCCTCGCCGGCAAGCTGCGCCACAAGGGCGGCTTCGAGACGCGCCACGTCGTTCTCAGCCACCTCCAGCGCGGGGGGACGCCCTCGGCCTGGGATGTGACCATGGGCCGCGACTTCGGAATCGCCGCCGTCGACCTGATCGTCAACAACATGTTCGGCCAGATGGTGAGCTTCAAGAACGGCCGCATCACACATGTGCCGCTCAAGGACGCCGTTCTCGATCTGAAGACGGTCAACGTGCGCGAACTCTATGACACGGACAGGTACAACGCCAGGCGTTTCGGAATCATCAAACCGGCGAAGACGCGGAAAAAGGTCGCCAAGAAAAAGACCGCCCCGCGGACGAAAGCGAAGACGCGCAAGAAAGCCAAGAAGAAGTAAAACCGTTTCCCCGGCCGCGCCCTTCTTCACGCGGCGCGGCCGGATGGAGAAAACCATGAATTTCCAGGAAATCATCCTCACTCTCGAGCGGTACTGGTCGGAGTATGGCTGCGTCATCTGGCAACCCTACGACATCGAGGTCGGCGCGGGGACGTTCAATCCCGCCACCATGCTTCGCAGCCTCGGGCCCGAGCCGTGGAAGGTCGCCTACGTGGAACCCTCCCGCCGGCCGGCCGACGGCCGCTACGGGGACAACCCGAACCGGCTGCAGCATTACTACCAGTACCAGGTGATCGTCAAACCCGCTCCCGAGGACTCCCAGGAGATCTACCTCGAGTCGCTCCGGCGGCTCGGTATCGACCTGCGCGTTCACGATTGCCGGTTCGTCGAGGATGACTGGGAGTCTCCAACGCTGGGCGCATCGGGCCTCGGATGGGAAATCTGGCTCGACGGGATGGAGGTGACCCAGTTCACCTATTTCCAGCAGGTCGGCAGCATCGAGGTGAATCCCGTGTGCCTCGAGCTCACCTACGGGCTCGAGCGGATCGCCATGTTCATCCAGAAGAAGGACAGCGTCTACGATCTCGACTGGACCGACGACGTGACCTACGGCGACATCCATCTCCAGGACGAGGTGCAGTGTTCGACGTACAACTTCGAGGTCGCCGACGTGTCCATGATGTTCCAGCTATTCGACATGTACGAGGCCGAGTGCCGCCGCCTCGTCAAGGAGGGCCTGGTAATACCGGCCTACGATTACGTGCTCAAGTGCTCGCACGCCTTCAACATTCTCGAGGCGCGCGGGGCGATCAGCGTCGCTGAAAGGACAGGCTATATCGGCCGTGTCCGCGGTATGGCACGGCGCTGCGCCGAGGCGTGGCTCAAGTTCCGCGAGGAGCTGGGCCATCCGCTTCTCAAGGAGAAGACGACAACCGGCTGATCGGATCACAAGTAACGGAAATCACAGACAGGAATACAACCATGGTTGACTTTCTGCTCGAACTGGGCACCGAGGAGATCCCCGCGTTCTCCCTCGAACCCGCGTGCCAGGACCTGCTCGACAAGACACTGGCCGCGCTCGATGAGGAGGGCCTCGCCGTCAGCGGTTCGCGAACGGCCGCCACGCCGCGCCGGATGGCGCTCTGTCTCCTCGGACTGCCCGAAAAGCAGCCCGACCGCGAGGAGGAGGTCTCCGGCCCTCCCGAGAGGGCAGCCTTCGACAAGGACCGCAATCCCACGAAAGCCGCCACCGGCTTTGCCAAGGGCCAGGGAGCGACGGTCGACGATATCGAGATCCGCGACACTCCCAAGGGACGCTACTGTTTTCTCCAGAAACAGATCAAGGGACGCTCCACGGCCGAGCTCCTCGCCCAACGCCTGCCGGGAGTGATCGGCAACGTCCATTTTCCGAAGTCGATGCGCTGGGCAGTGGGCGGAGCGACCACCTTCTCGCGCCCGATCAGGAGCATGGTCGCGCTCCTGGGGAGCGACGTCGTCGATTTCGAGATCAACGAGGTCAGGACGGACCGCCGCGTTCAGGGCCATCCCTTTCTCGCGCCCGGAACGTTCGATCTGGAAAATGCCGACTTCGACGCCTATCTGGCCGGCCTGAAAGAACGGTACGTCGTCGCCGACGTGGCCGAGCGCAAGGAGAGGGTGCGCGTCGGTGTGGAAAAGGTGCTCGAGAAATACGGGTCGGCGCTGACCGAAGAAGAGCTCGTCGATGAGGTGACCAATCTGGTCGAGTTCCCCCGTGTGGTCGAGGGCGCCTTCGACGAGAGCTTTCTCGAACTCCCCGCTGAAGTGATCAAGTCGGCCATGATGGACCACCAGCGCTATTTCCCTGTCGAGGATCGATCGGGAAAGCTCCTCGCGCGGTTCATCACCGTGATCAACCGCGACGAGCTGCACGCGGACCTGATCCGCGAGGGGAACGAGCGCGTTCTGTCGGCGCGTCTGGCCGACGCTGCTTTCTTTCTCAGGGAGGATCGGAAGAAATCTCTCGCCGACCGGGTCGCGGACCTGGAAGGGATCGTGTACCAGGAAAAGCTCGGAACCTATCACAGCCGGGTGGAGCGGCTCGAAAAGCTCGCCTTGCACCTTGCCGGGGCCCTGGGACTCTCTTCCGACGAGACCGTCAACTGCGGTCGCGCCGCCCTCCTCTGCAAGTGCGATCTCACCACGGAGATGGTGGGAGAGTTCCCCAACCTTCAGGGGATCGTCGGCCGCGAGTACGCACTCATGGACGGCGAAAGCCGGAGCGTGGCCGTCGCGGTCGAGGAGCACTACCTCCCCGCCTTCGCGGGCGACCGTCTCCCGAAGTCGATCGAGGGCAAGGTGCTCGCGCTGGCGGAAAAATTCGACACCGTCGTGGGCTGCTTCGGCGCCGGTCTCTCGCCGACCGGATCCCAGGATCCCTACGGTCTGCGGCGGCAGGCGCTCGGCATCTTGCGGATCATTCTCGAGGCGGGACTCGATCTCTCCCTGAGGGAGACGATCCGCTTCGCGGCGTCCAACCTGCCCGCGGGCCTTCCGGCTCCCGAACTCCTGGAGAGCCGCGTTCTCGACTTCTTCTGGGACCGGCTCTACAACATGAGCGTGGAGAAGGGATACCGCTACGACCTCGTCAAGGCCGCCCTCGCCACCGGCTACGACGACATCCACGACTTTCAAAACAGGATCGACGCCATCAAGGCGCTCGCCGCGGAGCCGGGTTGGGACGAACTCGTCACCGTGGTGCAACGCACCTACAACATCTACAAGAATGCGGGCGAGGTGGGCGAGGTTGACGAGGGCAAGCTCGAGGCGCCCGAGGAGAAGGAAGTCTACCGCCTCCTCCAGGCGAACGCGCCCGCCATCGAGAAGCTCCTCTCCGAGGGCGATCTATCGAGCGCGTCGCGCAAGTACGCCGAGATCTTCGTGGAACCGGTGCACACCTTTTTCGACAAGGTCTTCGTGAATGTCGATGACCAGACTGTCAAGAACAACCGCCTCGCCTTGATGAAAACCCTGAATCGGCTCTACACCTCCCATATCGCCGACCTCTCCCAGGTGGTGATGGAATGAGGGATCGATCCTTTTTTCTTGTCCGGCGGACCGAAGATGAATAAATTGAAGGGTTGAAATTTCTTCATCCATATTATATAGATATGATTAGCCTAAATAGTTTGTCCAGCTACCCGTCTGAATCGAGCTATCACTCCAGAGTAATACTGTGCTTGATCTTCTTGCGGTTAGAGGCAAATCGTTCGGTCTCGAGTTGATTGTTCGGCTCGGTTCTTTTTTGGTTTTTTTTGAGGAGAGTTTGCGATGAGAAAAATTTCTTTGTTCCTGGGGGTCGTCGCTCTGATAGCCCTCGTTTCCGTCCCGGCGGTGGCCGCTGAAAGGGCGACCCATACCTCGCTCGCGGAGTATGCGACCGCCACGTGGTGCGGCTACTGCAAGTACGGCCACGGCGCCCTCAAGAATGTCTATGCCTCCCCCGGAAACCTTGACTTCCATTACATCTCGCTCGTCACGGACAAGAACAACAAGGCCAGCCAGCGGGCAGGTCAGTTCAACGTCTACGGTTATCCCACGGCATACTTCGATGGTGGATACCGGGTGAGTGTCGGCGCAGGCAGCATTCCCCAGGCGGAGGCCGCCTACAGATCGGCGCTGACGGCGTGCGGCAACAGGATCGTTCCCGACATCGACGTCACCCTCACTGCGAACTGGCCCGATCCCGCCGACGACCAGCTCCAGGTCGAGGTCCACGTGACCAACAACGAAGCCGCCGCTTATGACGGTCACCTGCGTGTCTTCATCACCGAGACCGAATCGTCTCTGAACTGGAAGGACACAGCCGGAAATCCGTACACATTCCCCCTGCTCGACTATGCTTTCAACGTGGCGATCAATATCGGTGCGGGCAACACCTACGTGGACACCGTGACCTGGGATGCGGGCACCGCCGGATTCCCCACGGTCGCTCCCGAGAACCTCACCATCATCGCAGGTGTCTACAATTCCGAGTGGCACCAGGGGTACTCCTATCCTCCGAACGGCAATCCCTTCAGCGCCTATTATGTGGACGAAGCTGCCTCGTGCGAGGTCGATGTGGCGCCGGGCAATCCGCTTCCCGATGTCAAGGCGAATGGATCGGACACCGTGATTCACCTTTACTCCGGCCAGATGGTCCGCCTCTCCCTCAACCTCGACCCCGGAACCGGTGCAGGCATCGCGCATGACTGGTGGGTCATCGCCGTCCGCAATACCTCCTCTTACTGGTGGTGGGTCTATCCGGGTTCCTGGCACGCGGGTGCCCCGAGGCGCGCCTACAACGGCCCCCTCTTCGAGATCAACGACTACGAGGTCTTCGACCAGGCCATCCCGCAGGGCGACTGGACTTTCGCTTTCGCAGTCGATGCGCTCGACAACACCTACCAGGGAACGTACCTGGACACGGTCAGAGTCGTCATGAACTGATGCCATCCCACACGATCAACGGTGATCGGCCGGGGTGATCAAATCACTTGAAACCGGGCTCTTTCGGAAAATGAAAGAGTTCGGTTTTTTCATTTCTTTCTCATCCAGAAGGAGCCGCCCGGGTTCTCGAGGAAGATCGGCATGCGGGTTTCGATAAAGGCCCTGAACCGGCGGAAGGCGAAGCTGTTGAAGAAGAGAATCTCGAATTCGCCGTTGTACTGGAGGAATGCGCGCAAGAGGTAGGCTTCGTTCCAGGACCGTCCGTCGAGGATCCATGGCCGCGGATACTCGAAGGGCCAGAAGATGTCGTGGAAATGGATGATGACTCCCGGCTCCAAATTGGGAAGCACCTCGAAGAAGAGAAAGTTCACGTCGCTGCCGACCTTGGAGACGTGAGAGGAGTCGACAAAGAGAATGTCCCCCGACTGGAGCGCGCCGAATGTCTCCAGCGGCACCCGCTGCACCGGTTCGTACAGGAGTTTCACTGTTGCGCGGTCCTCTCCCCTGAGGAGCTGCTCGAGCCTGTCGGGATAGGGTTCGATGAAGGTGAGCTCCGTTTTCCTGTCGAGAAAAAGAGCGCGCACGTCGAGCATCAAGGCTGACGAGAATCCCGATCCCACCTCCAGGATCCTGTCCGGCTCGAAATGGCGCATCATGGAATAGAGGATCAGGGCGTCGCCGAACTTGAAATACTTCTGCCTGTAATGAAATCGCGATCCTTCCGAGGATTCGTCTTTCCAGGGGAAGTCGTCGTAGAACGCGGCGAATTCGCGGAGCAGCTCCTCCTGCGCGCCTTCGCAGAGATCGAGATCGGGGCCCGGTTCGAGATCGGCTCTGAAGATCGATGCCGACGACCTCTCCACCTCGTCCAGATCGGGCAGAGGCGAGTAGAAATTTCCTCGCCGGTACATCTCGCGGCGCGGCCAGCCGGTGTAGAGGCGGCAGATCCAGCGGTCGATCGCGCCGAGGCCCGGTACCCGCTTGAGGATGCTTTTTGCGACGCTTTTCGGCGGTCTCACCATCTAGTCCCAGAACTCGGGTCTGTCTTTCGGATCGATCTCGTCGCCCTTTTCGTCGGCCTTCTTCTTTGCCTGGCGGAAAGCGTCGTCGAGCCCTTTTTGCCGGTCCTTCACTTTCTTGAATGCATCGCCGAAGATCGACTCCCCGCCGTCGGAGGTCTTCTTGACCTTGCCGAGCGCGTCGTCGAAGAGGGCGGGATCAGGTCCCTCGTCGTCGTCTTTTCCCGGCTCGTGGTGGCGGATGATCTGGCCCGTCCTGGAGTCGACGATGATGAGCCCCTCGCACATGGGACACTTGATCTTGAAATCCTTGGCAACCATGACACAGCTCCTCCGATCGGTCAACGTCTCCCGTGAGATTACCGCGCTCAGGTTCCGTTCGCAAGGGGGAGGGAGTAGAGGATGGCATTCCGGTCCTTGCCCACCTGCTCGACGGCCCCCATGCGGCGCAGGCAGAAGGCCATCTTCTGGGCCAGCCAGCGGGGCGTGTCCGCTTCCGTCGACAGGTCGCGCGTGGAAAAGGGATCGGGCAGCGTGGGCGGAAGGAGCGCCTGGAAGTCGGCCACTTCCTCGAAGAGACGGCTCTCCTTCACGTCGACCAGTTTCCGGTCGCGGATGCTCCACCCCCGGCGCCAGCGGCTCCCCTTTCCGTCGTCGCAGCGGACCTCCTCCTCCTGGATGAAGAGGACCTCGAGGGAGAAGTTCTCGTTCCCGATGAGATCGGGAATGCTCACCAGTTCCTCGAAGAGATGAAAGAGGCTCTCGTGCTTGGGCGACTTGCGCCGTCCGATCTCGGTGCGCCCGTCCTTCTTGACGCGCACGATCCACTTGTCGACCGAAAGGGGGTGGACGAGGCGCACCCGGTGGTCGGCCACGAGCGTCCTCAGCTTGCGCCTGATCGAGTAGAAGTTGCGCGTCTGGATCTCGATGAGAAGGCCGCCGCGGCGCACATCGATGAGGAAACCGTCCACGTGCTGCTCGAGGCGATCGCCGCGCCGGGCGTACCACTTCTTGAGGGCCGCGTGGAGGGATTTCTCCCCCATCGTGGCGATCCGGCGATCGGGCTTGGGGCGCGTCTTGGTGGTCACGGCTGGCTCACTTCTTCCAGGTCAACGGGCTGAGGAGGATGAGCACGGCATAGATCTCGAGCCGACCGACCAGCATGCAGAGGGTGAGCATCACCTTGGCGAGATCGGAGAAGTGGGCGTAGTTTTCCACGGCGCCCACGCCGCCGAGCCCGGGACCGATGTTCGAGATGCAGGCGAGAACCGCGGTGAAGGAGGTTTCGAAATCGTATCCCATGAGGGAGAGCACGATCGAGCAGAAGATGAAGGCCACGAAGTAGAGAACGAAGAAACCGACGGTGCGCGCCAGGATCTCCTCGGGAACGGTCTGCCCCCCCACCTTCACGTTGAAAAGGGCCGACGGTTTGGCGAGCCGCTTCAGTTCCCGGAAGCCGGCCTTGATCATGAGCATGACGCGCACGAGCTTTATCCCGCCGCCCGTCGATCCCGCGCATGCTCCGCCGAACATGAGCAGCACGAGCAGCCACCGGCACAGATAGGGCCAGCGGTCGAAGTTCTCCGTGCAATAACCGGTGGTCGTGGTGATGGAGACGACCTGAAAGGCCGCATCGCGGAACGACTTGTCGGGAGAGGCGTACCCCGCGTCGGCCCGGTAGTCGTCGGCTCCCTGTCCGGGCAGAAAATCCCCGGGCGGACTCAGGTGAAGAACGAGGGAGATCACCACGATGCTCGTTCCGAGAACGAGCAGGTAGAACCAGAGCTCCCGGTTGAAGAAGACCGCTCCCACGTTGCCGCGCAGGAGCTGAAAGTGCAGCACGAAGTTGACGCCCGCCAGGAACATGAAGGCGGTCACCGTCCACTGCACGCCCGCCCCGTAATATCCGATGCTGGCCGTTTTCGTGGAGAAGCCTCCCGTCGCCATGGTACCGAAGGCGTGGCAGAAGGCGTCGTAGAGCGGCATCCCCTGGATCCAGAGGAGCGCGGTCTCGGCGAAGGTGAGAAAGGTGTAGATGATCCAGAGCATCTTGGCCGTGGCCGAGATCTTGGGCGAAAGCCTGTCCTTGACCGGCCCGGTGATCTCGGCTCGAAAGAGCATTGCGCCTCCCGCGCCGAGCACGGGAAGGACCGCGACGGAGAGCGCAACGATCCCCATGCCGCCGAGCCAGTGCGAAAAGGACCTCCAGAACATGAGGCCGGGATACCGTTCCACGAACCCCTCGATATCGCTCACGATCGTGGCGCCCGTGGTGGTGAATCCCGACATGATCTCGAAAAAGGAGTCGACCATGCTCGGACAGGCGCCGGAGACGCGGAAGGGTATGGCGCCGAGAAAGACGAGCAGGAGCCAGCCGAAGGTGACCGCCGCGAATCCCTCCGACGCTCCGATCGATTCCTCGTCGATGCGGAAGAACTTCTTCAAGAAACCGCCGACGATCAGGGCGGCCGCCACGGCAACCGCGAATCCGGGAACCTCGCCGGCAAAGGCCCGCTCATGATAGAGCGCGATCCCGGCAGGTATGAGGAGCAAGAGCCCCAGCAGCAGCGACAGCCAGCCCAGAATATGGAGTACAGATCGGATGTTCAATCGTCACCGCCCGAAGGTGAAGTCTGTCAACGCCTCTTCAGGGAGAGCGATGTGGTGCGCTGGCGACCAGCGAAAAACTTCTGCACCTTCTCCCTCACCGCGGGGAGCACGAAAGCGACGATGTGGTCGCCCTGTTCCACCACGCTGGTTCCGTCCGGAATGAATGCCTTGCTCTGGCGCTGGATCGCGCCCACGATCGATCCCTTGGGGAGTTTCATGTCCCTCAAGGGTTTGCCCACGGCGCGCGACGTCTTGTCGACCACGACCTCGATGACCTCGGCCTCGTCGTCTCCCACCTTCTGCACCGACAGGACCTTGCCGGGGCGGACGAACCGCAGGATCTCGCCCACCATGATGAGCCGCGAGTTGATGGCGGCATCGATGTCGAGAGAACTCAGAATCGGCACCAGATCGAGGTCCTGGGTGAGAACCACCGTGTGCTTGACCCCCTCCTTCTTGGCCACGAGCGCGTTGACGAGATTGAGCCGGTCGTCCTCGAGAGCGGCGATGAAGAAATCGGCATTCTCGAAATGCGCCTCGCGCACCACATTCGTGTCGGTCGGCTGTCCCTCGAAAACGAGAGCCTTCTTCAGTTCCGACGACGCCGTGTTGCAGGCGTCCGAATCCTCGTCCATCACGATCAGCGAATCGACAATCGATTCGAGCCGGCGGGCCACCTCGAGCCCGATGCGGCTCGCGCCGGAGATGATCACCTTGTTGACCCGCGACGAGTCGGCGCCCATCAGTTTCCGGAACCGGGGATAGAGTTTTCGGGTCATGATCAGAAAAACGAGGTCGCCGGCCATCAGGCAGTCGTCGCCCGAGGGAATGATGATCTTGCCCTCCCGCCGGATCGCTGCCACGAGAAAGGCGCCGAGCTTGGCGTATTTTTCCTTCAGCTTGGAAAGGGGCATTCCGAGGAATGTCTGCTCCTCCCTGAGCGGCACGGCTCGCAGCAGGATCTCGCCCCCGGCAAAGGCGCCCGTCTCCCTGGCGCCGGGGGTTTCGACCAGGCTCAGGATGTGCTCCACCGTGATCTCGTCCGGGTTGATGATCCTGTTGATGTGAAACTCGGCGCGCGACACGACCGGATGCTTTCCCGAAAAGCTCCGGTTGCGGATGCGGGCGATCTTGCGGAGCACACCGAAGGAGTGGGCCATCATGCAGACGACCTGGTTGAGCTCGTCCCGATCGGTCGCGGCGATCATCAGGTCCGCGCCCTGGATTCCGGCCGCCTCGAGCACGCGCACGTCGGTGGCGCTGCCGTTCACGGCGAGTACGTCGAGCTTGTCCTTCATCTTCTTGATGCGGGCCGCATCGGTGTCGATCACCGCGATGTCGTACCCTTCGCGGGACAGTTCCTGGGCGAGGTTGAACCCCACCGATCCGGCGCCGGCGATGAGGATTTTCATTGTTGTACCTGATCTGGTTCGGCCTGGTCGGAAAGAGCTGCCTTGTCGTCCTTGCTCTGGCCCTTATCCTCTCCCCCTTCGGTTTTCGGCTCCTTCCCCGGTCCGGGGTCCTTGCCGGTCTCTGCCGGGGGTGTTTCGGGTTCGGCGGCATCCTTCGGAGGCGCGGCCGTGTTCTGTGCCTCGATCTCTTCCTGGAGCTGTTTCCGGCGGTTCTCCACGCGGGAGCGGAGATCGCCGCTCAATCCCTCGGGCAGGGAATCCTGCGGCGAGCCGATCATGGTCCGCGCCTCGGAAAAAGCCTTGCGCGCCGAGAGGACCGCGGCCAGTTCGTAGCGGACGAGCCACTCGAGATCGATCTCGGCCTCGCCGAGCCGGCCGTTGAGGAGGCGCTGGAATTCCTTCTCGCCCTCGTCGATCCGGTTCAACCGGACCAGCGAAACCGCATAGCGGTAGAGGTACTCGTTGTTGGCCGCATCGCGGTCCTTGAGCACCGTGGCCAGTTCGAGGGCGCGCTCGAAATTCCCTCCCCCGAAATGGGCCACCCATGCGCCGCCCTGGGCGATGAGACGCTTTTGTGTCTCTGCCTCGGGGATGAGCCCGATGTAGACCTCGTACCACCTGGCCGAATCCTTCGGTTTGCCCGTGCTGAGATACCCCTCGGCCAGAAACTGCGCGCGCTGGCGCTGGGGCGGTTCCGCAGCCTTCTTGCTCTCCAGTTCCTCGAGCAGGGGTAGCGCTTTTTCCAGATCGCGGCTGTAATAGTAGGCGAGGGCGATCTTGCCTTTCGTCAGGGAGATCTGAGCGTCGTCGCCATTGCCGGGACGCGCTGCAACGAGGTATTCCTCGTAGCTCTCGGCAGCGAGGGTGTAGCACTGCGCGGCGTAAAAAGACTCTCCCGCCGTGAAGAAGTGCTCCTTGTTCTCGGCACAGATCTTCCGGACCGCGGCCTCGGTGGCGGCGCGGCAATCCTTGATGATCGTCCCATTCAGCTTGCGGTTCTTGATGAGCCCGAAGGCACGGACCACCGCGTTGAGCCCCTCGATATTCTTGAAATCGCCGAGAATGTCGATGATGTTCACGCACACCCGTCCATCCGACTCCTTCTTCAGATGCTCGAGCAGGATGCCGATCACCTCGGGGCACTTGAAGGTTCCCAGGCCCGCGACACTCACGGAGCGGACATTGTTCTGCAGGTCCTTGAGACCGGCGGCCAGAATCGCGATCACGCGCTGCTGGTCGATCTTTCCGCTCTTGCCGAGCAGCTTGAGAGCATTCGCCGCCTCGAAACGCGTGCCTCCGTCGGGATCGTTCTTGAGGATGTTCTCGAGAAAGTCGAGGACGCCCGGCTCTCCTGTTGCGCCAAGCGCCTGAATCGCGCTGGCGCGTACCGCGCCCGAGTGACCTTCCTTCGCGAAGCTCTTGAGCAGCGCCGCGTCGATCGCGGCGCCCGCCTGGCCGCATTCCTCGAGAAGGCCGATGAGCTGGCTCTTGAGCTGGTCGGTTGCCGGATCGGGCGGAGCGAGGCCGGAGAGACGCGACTGGGCTCCCTCGGCGATCGGGGGGTAGTTCTCCGTTTTGAGGGCCTTCTTCTTGTCGAGAGCCGAGAGGCTCCCCGCCGCCACGATCACGACAGCGGCATCGGGATCGCGGAGGAAGGGGATCAGCCGTTCCGCCGCCCCCTTTGCGGCTTCGCCGTTCGCTTTTCCGAGAAGATCGAGAAGCTTGATGAGAGTCGCCTTGTCCGACTCGCCCTTGTCAAGATGCTCGGCCACGAGATTGAGCCGTTCCGCGATATTGCCCTTGGCCGCATTGTCGAGAAGAAAACCGGCCGCGTATCGCTTCACCTCGAGGTTCCGGCTCTGCAGGTATTCGAACGCCTTGATCGGGCTCAGGACCAGCACCTCTTTCACGAGGGTGAGAATCCGGGAGTCCTTCTCGGCGATCGCGTTCTGCAACTCCTTGAGGATGCCGCCCTCGAGGAGCCGGTCTCGCGGCAGATGCTTGTTCTCGTTCCAGTATGTTTTCCACGCCGCGCCGTCTGAGCCGAAATCCCTCATGGTGATGGTGCGCAACGCGGACAGGGCTTTCATTTTCAAGACCTCATCCTGACTCTCGAGATGAACCAGAAGGATGTCCACTCCCCTCGTGTCGAGGGCGCGCTCGAGAAGGTCGATGATTCCGAGGAGGATTTCGCGATCGGACGGTCCCGAAGAATGAAGCTCGATGAGGCGCTCGACGAGAAGAGCTCTCGCGGCAGGGTCGGAGAGAAAACCGTTGAGCACGACCGCGCAACGGTCCTTGAGTTCGGGAGGCTGGCCCGTGCGTGCCGTGAGAAGAAGCCCTCGAACCAGCGCGGTCGAGGATCGGGGGGACGTTTCGCCCGCCAGGGCTCTGGCCGCGATCCAGTCGATGTCGCCCGCCGCGATCAGAGCGGCGGTCGCCGCCACGAGACCGGCGGCGTCCGTGTCGGCGCCGAGAACCGCCGACCGGTTCTTCTCGAGAGGATCGGGCTGAGGCGTCTCCTTGTTCGGATCGGCCTCTTGCGCCGACAGGTTCGATCCCGCGAGCAGAATACCGACGACGATGAGTACCAGAGTTCTCCTGCGCAGGAGTCCCTGCATCACGGGGAGGCTCGTGAAACGAAATCGAAAAGTAAGTTGATTTTTGCCCTGGAAAATGAGCACCGTCAGCTTCTCGAAATCACCGCGCTAAACCGTTCTTCATCAGGACGGACCAATCCGCCCTTTCCGGGGACGGACCGAACCGGCCGCCAGATCAACGGCCATAAAGGTCTTTAAACAACTATACATACGAAAACAGGCACAGGGTTGCAAAAGATATTTCCGTCTCCACCGGGATCTTTCGTCAACTTTCGCCGTAACAAAACGCCTCTCGCGTGCATTAATTTTTGTAACATATATTCGATTTCATGTAATTATTCTGGTCATATCTATACATCTTGTTGTATACTTCAAAGTGAATATTTCTCTTTTCCACACACTCCAAGGCTCGACATAAGGTGCATGATTTATGGAGCGAATCCTGCTATCCAGCGCGTTTTTGACGGCCCTGGCCGTGATCCTCTCCCTGACCGCTCTTCCCGCGGAACCGATCGGGGACCTCGAGGAGCGCGAGAGGCTGGGGCTCGAACTGCACGAAGGATACGCTTACACACCGATGGAGCCTGCGCCGCGTTCGGCCGAAGGCCTGCGCAGCCCGGTACTGCTCATTCCCGAGTCGATTGCCGACACGGTCGGCATGTACGATCCTCATGACGGCACCTACCTGGGCGACCTGATCAAGAATTCGTCCTTCCTGGGCACACCGATCAATGCCGTGTTCGGACCGGACGGCGATATCTACGTCTCGGACCAGACATCGAACGCCATATTCGTTTACGATCCCCGCGGCGGCTTTCTTTACACTTACGCCGATGCCAGCGACGGACTCTACAACGTGCGCGGTATCGATTTCCGCGACGGCCACCTCTTCGTGACGAGCGGAGACGATTGTGTGGCCGAGTTCGACGGCCCCCACAGCCGTCTCGCTGATTTCATCAACGACGGAAGCGATCCTTTCGACATCCTTTTTCTTCCCGACGGACGTGCACTGTTGAGCGACATCGAGGGGCACGATGACAATGTGCGCCTCTACAATGCGGACGGCACACTGGATCGCGAGTTTTTCAAGGTCACCTTTCCCGAGCAGCTCGCGCGGGACACGATCGTGCCCGGCCTCTGCCTGAACACCGCCTTCAGCGGAAAGAGATCCACTGACTTCGATCTCGGCGGAGAGATCCATCAGACGACCAATCTGTCCGCGTCGAGCCGTGGTGCGTTCCGGCTCTGGAACGGCAACCTGCTCATCACGGACAGCTATGGAGTCTGGGAAATCGACCAGGACTCGGGAGATGTGATCGATCAAAAGAACAGCGGTTCGTTCCGGTACATCGAACTCGTCTCCGCGAGCGACCTGCTCAGAGCCGATGCGGCCGCGCTCTCCGCCTCGGCGGGCGGCGTCATCAATTTCGATCTCGCCACCTTCCCCTGTTATGCCGGACGGGATTACGCTCTCCTGGGAAGCATGTCGGGGACCGAACCGGGATTTTTGCTCCGCAATGCCGGATTGCTGCCCCTGAATCCCGACATCTTCTCTTACTTCATTCGCAACAACTTCAACTCGACATGGTTCGCCGGCTTCAGAGGGATTCTCGACTCCGACGGCAACGCCTCGGCTGTTCTCGACAGCGGCGGACCGGTGCCGGCCATCATGCCCGTCGGCACGACGCTCCATTTCGCGTTCACCACGATCTATCCATTCGACGTGCAATCGAATGCCGTTTCGGTGACCGTTGTGCCCTGAGCGGAGATGTCGATCCGATCCCCGGAATCAACGACCTGAAAGCAATTCCATGGCGCCTTTCGGATTCATGAGCCGGATCGTGCGCGAGCCCACCTTTTTCTCGTCAGCCGAGTCCTTGAGCAGTGCGATCACCTCGGCGGGAGAGAGATCGGGTTTTACCGTGATGAGCTTGGCCGCGAGGTTGGCCACGTTGGGCGACGCCATCGACGTTCCCGACATCTTCATCCTCTCGCCGCCGGGGACGAAGCTCTCCACCTCGAATCCGTTCCCGTAGATCTGGACGGTCTTGCCGAAGCTGGTAAACGAGGTGGGGTCTCCGGCCTGGTCCACGGCGCCGACGACGAGCAGGTTCGGCAGGTCGAAACAGGAGGGGATGAACTCGTCGAACTCGACGTCGTTATCCGAATTGCCCGCGGCGCAGATGAACAGGATCTCGGGTGCGCTCTTCAACGCCTCGTAGAGCCCGTTCTTCTGGATCTCGAAAACGACGCGCGCCATGGAGCGCCGCTCGTCAGCGTCCTTGCCGACGCCGTTCGCTTCGAAGGACGCCTCGGCATCGGCCTGCGCCTCGCCCCAGCTCATGTTCACGACGCGCACGCCGTGCGCTTTCAGGTAGGCGACCGTGTCCCGGCACTTGGCCGCATCCCGCTCGGCCCACTCCGATGTGCGCGCCACCGGAATCATGTGGTAGTCGTAGCTGTGGCGAGCGACGAGCAGCTTGATGTAGGGATTTCCATCGGCCATGATCCCGGCCACGTGCGTGCCGTGGGAGTAGTTCCCGGCAAGGCTGACGTCCTCGAGAAAACCCTTCACATCGGCGGGATCGAGGTTCGCCAGGAGTTTCTTGAACTCCGTCGCTTCCGCGCTGTCCACGGCTGCCTGGATGTCTGTCAGTCCCTTGATATGCTTCATAACCGTGGGCATGCGGTCCGCCGCCTCGCCGAGCGGAAAGAGACAACCGGTGTCGCGGTTGGCGTGATAGTCGTAGGCGATCCCGTGAACATCGTCGACGAAACCGTTGCCGTCGCTGTCCGCGCCGTCGACCTTTTCCGCCTCGTTGACGAAGAGGCGGCCCTTGAAGATTGCACTGTCCGTGCCCGAATCCCAGACCGCGGCGAGGACCTCGCCGTAACCCTTGCCGGGCGTCAGCCGGACAGCCCGATCGGCCCAGATGTCGGGCTTGACCACCTTGTTCGCATCGATCAGCTTCCCCAGGACCGCGATGAGGTCCTTGTTGAGAGCGAAGGTCTCTTTCACCATGAGGTGGGCGCCGATCATGGTCCTGGCCTGGTCGGCGTTCAGTCCGCCCGTCTTGACAACGACCGGTTCGATCTGCGCCTGAATGATGCCGACGATGAGGTTTTCCGACATGATCTCGGCCCGCCCCTTGAGCTCCTCGATCGTGTCCTCCACCGCGTTCCACGGCAGCGCGCCCGCCCGCGCCGCGAGGTGTTTGCGATAGGCGGCGCTCAGCGCCTCGGGGCTCGCACCGGGCCCTGTTTCCTTGCGGGCGGCGATGATCGAAAGCCGCACCAGTCCAGTGGTGAGGCGCGCCGCTTCCTTGTCCTCGAGAGCGCGGATCTTCTCGATCAACTCGGCCACGCGGTCGTAGTCGCCGCCAAGATAGTCGATCAGCACCAGCGTACTGTACATGTTCTTGAGCGTTGTCGGGTCGGTGATCTCGTAGGTTTCCAGATCGGACTCGATGTCGGCCTCTACCCGCGCGGCCAGGTCCGCGATCAGTTCGCCGGAACGGACCAGCTCCGTGAGGCTGCCATCCACGGTGTATGTGTGGGGCGGCAATTCGTCGAGACGGGTGATCTTGATCTTCTCCGTCGGCGGCTCGGGGCTGACCGGTGCGGCAGCGTCCGTCGCGCGGCTTGCCCGGCTGTCACCGTCGGACGAGCTGACACAACCAAGCAGGCTGACGAGGAGAACCGGTACGATCAGAAATAGAATTACAGTTCGGTTCATATTCCGCATTTTGTCTCTCCATAAGAAATCTCCGGACGCGCGTTGAATTCTCCCCAGAGCGGGGACTCTTCCTCGCGCCACGGGCGATTGCAATGAGAAGGGCATCACCTGGATTTACACTGTAGGAGATGCGATTGCAATACCGATCGACTTCTTTTACCTTCACCGGTGTTTGGACCGCCTCGTTCGAAAACGAGTTTGAAAGCGAACGACGAACACCCGCAGAACGCCCTTCTCAGCGAAATGGCGCGCAAGGTGGCGCGGTCCCGCTCACCGGGATCCTGGTACTACTGGATTTGGCTGTAATGATTCAGGGGCTGACCGGCGGCTGGCCAGGATGCTTTTCCTTGTTGTGGTGAATGACCGCCGGAACGCCCACGGCCAATCCGGTGGTTCCCACAACGATCACCGCCCACTCGAGAGCCGTGAGAGCTCCCGTCGCGATCGCGCCGGTCGCCGTTTCGCGCACTGAAACAGGGACAAGGATCTCGAGCGCCTGCGTCCCGACCCCCTCGGCAGCCTGAAGCGCAAAAGTCGTCTTGCCCGCGACCTTGAGCGTATAGTTCCCTTTGGCAATTCCCTTGAAGAGATACTGGCCTTTGGAGTCGGTCACGACTTTCTGGACCACCGCGCCTTTCTCGTTGAGTATCGACATTTCCAGGTTCGGAACGGGCTTGCCGGCGGCATCCTTCACCACACCTTTCAGGTTGCCCGCCTCGAACTTGAAAGCCTTGATCGGCTTGTCAAGCGGGGCGGATTGGCACGGATCGATTCCACCGAGCAGGAAGACCAGGGTCAGAATCAGAAACCCTATGATAACCACTTTCATGGCCGATTTTCTCCAAACCAACGAGATGGAACGTGCCGACAGATCAATACAGATGGCCACTTAATCTCTCTATCCATATCGAAATGATCGGAGAAAAACTTGCGGGCTAATTGGAAAAGGCGCAGCAGACAGGGAATCGGACAGGATGACCGAACTCGCCGCTTCCCCTTCGCGCACGGTCCGGAATCGAAAGACGCCCGTGATTCTTCATGTTGGCGAGTGTAGAATACCCGGAATGCGCAAGGATCCCCTTCGATAACGGACCGTTTCAAAGGAGAACAGGGTCATGAATCCCTCGAAAGAAATGACAACCGGCGCGCGGAACGCGCTGGTCCATGTGCTCGACCTCACGGCTGGAGACACGGTCCTGGTCGTGACCGACAGGCACACATCTCGCGTGGGCAAGGCTTTCGGCGACGCGGCCGCAGGCGAAGGGGCCGCGGTGGAACTCTATCACCTCCCGGATGAGGGCCGCCCCCTCTCCGAACTTCCGCCGGGATTGGAGGGAGAAATCGAGGGAAAGACGATCGTCATCAACGTCTTCAAGAGCATGCGTGAAGAGACTCCGTTCCGTGTCAAGTGGATCAAGGCGCTCAGCGCCACGAAGCGGATCCGGATCGGCCACTGTCCGGGTATCACGGAGTCGATGATGACAGAGGGACCGATGAACATCGACTACGAGGCGATGGCCCGTTCGGCGTGGAAACTGATCGACCGGTTTGCCGATGCCCGTTCGGTGCACATCACGGCGCCGGGTGGAACGGATCTGGTGATGGAGATCGAGGACCGGCCCTTCCTGACCGATGTGCGCGCCACGGTCGAGATGGGATGCAACCTTCCTTGCGGCGAGATCTACAACGCGCCCGTCGAAACGGGAACGGACGGCCTTCTGGTGGTCGACGGTTCGATCGGCGACGTGGGGAACGTGGCCGATCCGCTGTTCATCACGATCAAGAAGGGCAGGATCGAGAAGATCGAGAGCCAGAACGCGGGGCTGGTCGAAACGGTGACGGAGTTGACCGGCATCGATGCCGAGGCGAGCCTTCTCGGCGAACTCGGAATCGGCGTCAACCCGGGCGCCAAACTCACGGGGAATCTTCTCGAGGACGAAAAAGCCTTTCGCACGGCGCACATCGCGTTCGGGAATAACGAGGACATGCCCGGCGGCCGGAACAGGTCGGCCACGCATCGCGACTTTCTCTTCTACGACCCCACCTTCGACGTGACGTTCAAAGACGGATCGTCGAGGATTCTGATCGAGAATGGCGAATTCCGCTTCTAGATATCCGCCCGCGGCAAATCCAGTCTGCCCGCGGCCGAATCATTGTCCGCCTCCACCGTAGCCGAGCCCCCTGAGGCTCTCCTTGAGATCCTCCGGGATCGCACCCTCACCGGCCCGATCGCCCGAGTGGATTTCGGCCCTCTTCCGGTCCGATTCCGCGAGCAGGGTCTGGAGAGTCCCCATCATGCGCGCCACGATGTCGGGCTTTTCGTCGGCGAGGTTCTGCTTCTCCTCCGGATCGACCAAGAGGTCGTAGAGTTCGTAACGCTCGTCGAGAACGGCGCCGGACAGGTCGTAGGGTTTCTCCTTCGACCATTCCCTCACCTGTACCACGATCAGCTTGTGATTTCCGAGACGCAGGGAGAAGTGCTGGTCGTACCCGGTCTCCTTGGACAGCCTGGCGAGCTCGAGCAGAGCGGGACGGGATTGGGCGTCCTCTTCGTCGATCGCCGGCCGGAGCGAACGTCCTTCCACGACCTCGGGGATCTCCAGCCCGGCGTAATCGAGGATCGTCGGAACGATATCGTAGATCCTGGCCGGCGTATCGATCTTTGTTCCCTTTCCGATCCTCGCGGGGCAGCTCACGATCAGCGGAATACGCACGGAGCTCTCGTAGAGATTATTCTGGTGGCAGAGTTCGCCATGCTCGAAGAATTCCTCGCCATGATCGGAGGTCACCACAACGAGCGTGTTCTCGAAGAGGTCGGGCGAGTGGCTCTTTATCTGCTGGAGAAGACGGCCGATGTTGGAGTCGACCCAGCCGATCTCGCCGTCGTAGAGAGCGCGGAGGCGGTCGAGGTCGGTGCGGTTCATATCGGGCGTGTAGCGCGGATCGCTGGTGACTCCCTTGCCGGTGACCCATCCGCCGTAGGGCCGGCCGAAGAGCGAGTCGAACGGCTTCGGGGGAAGGTACTCGTTGTGCACATCGAAATAGTGGAGAAAGAGAAAGAAGGGTTCCGCCCCCTTCTCCCGGATGAACCGCATGGCGTGCTCGCTCACCTTCTGGCTCGTGACCACCTCGGCCGCGCGGAACTCCATCGCCCTTCCGGGCCGGTCGGCGCCCATCATGGTTCGCGCACCCACGTAGGTATCGAACCCCCTGTTGAATCCGAAAAAACTGTTCAGGTAGGTCCCGGAAAAGAATCCCGCCGTCCGGTAACCGGCCTCCTTGAAGATCTCCGCCGCCATGGGGAGCGTCTTCGGACGGGGCGAGTGATCGTGGATCACGCCGTGGACATGGTCGGAAACACCGGTCAGAAGGGAGTAGTGGGCAGGGAGCGTCCACGAGGTCGTGCTCACGGCGTTCGTGAACCAGGCGCCCTCCGCGGCGAGCTTGTCGAGGGATGGGGTGGTGCTGCGGCCGTTGGGTCGGTGGCCGAAAAGCCCCATACGATCGGGCCGCAACGTATCGATCGAGATGAGGATCACGTTCAGGGGACGATCGGATCCGAGGACCTTGTAGGCCGCGGCAGCCGCAGCCAGGACGATCACGATCGCGGCGGCGCTTTTAACGAGGTGCTGTCTTTTTTTCATCGGTCGACCTGAAGGGGCTGATTCGGAGTTTTCGAAAATTCTCAGTATAGATCGGTCCCCGCCCGAGGACAAGGCACGATGGAAAGCTCGATCTTGAGCACGCCGTAAGCGAGGATCTCGGCGCGGAAGGCCCCGGGCGCGAGGCCGAGTTCGAGGGCGAGCTGACCCATGAGACGGCCGAGGGGGGTGGCGGCCGGATCGGCGCCGGGTGTCAATTCGAAACTCGCCGAGCCTTCCTCGTTGCGGCTGGAGATCATCGCCCTGCGGGTCTCCCTGTTGGCGGCGTTGTCCACCACGATCGTGCGAATATCGGACAGGGCCGGTACGATGTCGCGGATCAACTCGGCGAGCACGGCACGCGCCGCGGTGACCGTTCCCTCGAGCCGCGGAAGCTCCATCCTGTAGACCCGTTTGATCACCAGATCCCCTTCGGCCCCATCGAAGAGGATGTGAAAATTGGCCGGATCGCGGCCGGGAAACCGCTCGGACAGGTAGAGCGCGTAGACCTCGCTCGTCGTGTCGCGGCGTATTCCCTTGAACTTGAGGAAACCCTCGAACTGGAGCCCGCTCCTCTCCTCCCTGACCTCGCCACTGAAATTCTTGATGAAGGGAAAGAGGCGATCGAGCACTTCCTCCCCGGGAAGCCAGGTCCGGTAGCGGCGCTTGAGGCGGCGTTCGGCCTGCAACTCGGCCTTGATCGTCTGTGCGAGCCGCTCGTAGTCGTCATCGTCGGGCACGCCGAAAAAGTCGAGGATGATGGCAAAGAGGTTGTCCGGTTCGGGATTCTCGTGGAGAAAGGTCGTCTCCTGGCTGATTTCGCTCTCGAGCTCCTTCAGGAGCGCACCGAGCCTCTCGGGATGGTCGGCCGCTTCTTCGAGGAGTTTTTCCCACTCGGCCGGTGTCCGTCCGCTCACATTTTCGGCCATACCTTTTCCTCGCCGTTCGCTCGCCTCTTGGCGCGACCATCCTCGCAGGAACGGGCAAGCATGTCATGAAAAAACCCCACCCCGCCGAGCGGGATGGGGTACCTCCTTTCGAGCTTGTAACTTCGATACGCGCCCGGTACCTCCCGGGCGCGCTTGTCGATGAATGGACTACTCGATCACTTCGCCCTTGATCACCTTGAGCTGGGCGTTCGCCGGAACAGCCCCCACGTTGGCGGTCTTGCTCGGCTTGTAGCCCAGGGTGGGCGCCGGGATCGTATCGTCGATGGGCAGCGTGGTCTCGAGCTGGGTCAGGATGCCCGGGTCGGTCACCTCGGCCATGATCAGCTCTTCCTCCACACCCTTGATCACGTACTCGGCGGTCTGGCTGCCGGCCTCGGTCAACTCGACGCCGTCCTTGAGGTTGAACGCGGGCGTCCAGTCCTCTTCTTCCTCGTCGAAGTACCAGGGGATCATCACGTCGAATCCGTCCCACTCGAGCATGAACTGCTTGCCGTCGTTGGTCGCGTCGTCGTTGATGTCGTTGGCGGTCAGGTGCGTGTACGAAAGTCTCAGAGGAGCGTCGAAGGACGCGAACGTTCCCTCCGAGTCATAGACGGTGGAAAACTGGTTCCACTCGTTGGGACCGGTCTGCCAGCAGTAGAACGTGGCGGCCTGATGGATCTCCCAGCAGTTCTCTTCCGTGTAGGAATCGTCTGTCGTGAGCTGCCCCATGTTGTAGCCGCAGTTCTCGAACCACGTACCTTCGAGATTGAGGTCGTCGCCGAGAATCACCTCGGCACCGGTCTCGTCGTCCTCCTTGAGGACGAGCTCGCTCGCGTCGAAGAAATAGTGCTTCTCCGTGGGCGGGTTGTTCCAGTAGTTCATCTCGTTCGTGGGAGCGTCGTCGATCACCTGCTGCGTGATCGGCGCGTCGAGGGCGAATCCCCAGTAGTAGAGGTCGAGGTCGGTGGCCGTGCTCGGATTGATGGTCTGCTCCGTGTGGTAGTAGACCGTGTCCCCGTTGGCCGGGGTCAGGTTGCCGAGAGGCAGCCAGGCGATGAACGATTCGCACCATCCGCCGTCCCACTCGTTGCTGAATTCGTAGACCTCGGGAGTTTGGAGATACTCGATCTGGCCGTTCTCCCAGTTGCGGATGCCGAGCTTGTAGAAGCTGTCGATCCCGTCCCAGGCCACGATGAGGTCTTCCGAGTTCTCGTCGTCCCAGACCGATATCTCGATATCGGTCAGGTCGCTCAGGAGACACTCGGCGCGCGTGTGGAGGGTCATCTTGCCGCCGACCTTGACCAGTGTGTACTGCGTGTCGTTGTCGACGCGCGTCACCGTGTCGCCGTCCTCGCAGTCGATGCCGTAGGGAATCCACATACCCCAGTAGCCGATGTAGCCGTAGCCCCCCTCTTCGAAGCGGATCGGGAAGCCCGAGCTCCTGTCGATGAGCGCGCCCGTATCCTTGTCGAAGAGCTTGTAGCGGAAGATCCGGTGGCTCAGTTCGTTCTTGTCGAGGACCTCCTCTTCCTGGGTCCCCACATCCTGGAACTTGAAGTAGTCCTCGTTATAGGCGAAGTAAAAGGTCTCCTCCTCGAGTTCCTGGGTGTCCCAGTCGGTCTCGGCGCAGTAGACATAGGCGTTCCCCTCGGTGAGGTTGGAGTTGGCCACGACGCGGCACTTGGTTATCCACTCGTAGGTAAAACCCTGTTCTTCCTCCTCGCCCACATCGACGACCTGCACCACCACATCGCCGTCCTGGTTGGCGGTGACCGACATGGCCATCACGAAGAGAGGATCGCCCGGCATCGGATTGCCGTTCGCGTTGAGCGGATTGCCCTTGAAGTGCGCCTCGAGGACGCCGCAGGGATACTCCTCGCTCACGCCCTTGTAGACCTCGAAGTAGCCCCGGATGAGCATCGCCTGACCGCCGGGACCATCCTCTTCCTTGACCCAGATCTTGACGATCATCGGTTCCGAGTTGTCCTGGCGGGAAACGTTGACGGTGATCTCCATGAGATCTTCGGTCTGCGACGAGCTGCTCGAATTGCCGCCCTGGCTCTCCTTGCTGTCGCCCACCGACTGGACCAGAGCCTTGTAGGGGCCGTCATTGATGAACTCTTCATAAGCCGTGTCAGCCACGACACCGAGAATGTCATTCACCATCTCGAGGGCGTCCGTGTCGTCGAGCCAGGACATTTTTTCCTGATCGGTGTAGTCAGTGCCCGGATCGTCATAACCGGCGGGCGCATTGAAACCGCTTTCGCCCGTGATCTCGACCTCGGAGAGATCGATCGAATCGGGTAGTTCGAGCGCTGTTCCAGTGGGGGACCTTGTGCTACCGCTCCCACTGCCGCTACCGCCGCCGCCGCAGGCCGTGGTCAGACAGAGCGCGGCGAGAACTATAAAAATGAATCCACACGATTGCCCTGTCCACCGGACAGGGCCGAGATCTCTAACCGTTTTCCAGCCGAACTTTTGCATCTCCATTTTCCCCAACAAGTTACAACAACTTATTCTTGTCATTCCCTGACAATACCTATTGACATATTTCAATTTGTTAACTGTTTTTTCAAATCGTCGGGAACTCACCCTTTTCCTATCCCAATGTAACTACTCGAACAACTTATCAATTGTCTTTAATGCTTTTTCGCCATTTCCATACGTAAAAACACGTGGTTTACGATAACCACTTACAGAAGCAGATGTTATCGAATCAAATAATATTAATTCCTCTGGTCGAGCTGAGATGGAGGGATTTCGAGGGTGGCCTGGTGGTCGACAACGATCCGGCGGATCGCCGCGAGGATCTCGGGATGTTCGTCAGCGATATCGAATTTTTCGGATGGGTCTCTTTCCACATGGTAGAGCGCGGGAGGATCGAACGTCGACGGCCCCTTGCCATAGCCGGCCTGGGTGATGAAGTGGGCTTTCCAGGGACCGTGGCGCGCGGCCATGAGGCGCGTTCCGCGATAGAAGAACATTACATCCCGTTCCCACCCGGGCCGAGCGAGGAGAAGGGGTGTCATGTCCCATCCATCGAGCGCGCGATCGGTCGGGAGCGGGGCACGAGCGAGGGCCGCCGCCGTGGGAAAGAGATCGAGCGTGGAGACCATGTTGCGACAGACAGTTCCCGGTTCGATCGTACCCGGCCACCAGGCGATGCCCGGGACGCGCATCCCCCCCTCCCAGGTGCTCCCCTTGCCCCCGCGAAGGAGGCCGGCAGAACCGCCGCGCAGCTTCATGGTCAGCCACGGACCATTGTCGCTCGTGAAAAAGACGAGGGTGTTCGCGGCGAGCCCCCTGTCGCGCAAGGCCTGCAGAATCCGGCCCACGCTCCAGTCGAGCTCCTCGACCACGTCGCCGTAGAGCCCGCGCCGGCTCTGGTCCTCGAATGCGCTCGACGCAAAGAGAGGCACATGAGGAAAGGTGTGGGCAAAGTAGAGAAAGAACGGGTGCTGCCTGTTGCGCTCGATGAACGCCACCGCCTCCTCGGTGTAGCGCCGGGTGAGCGTTTCCTGAACGGCAGGCTCCTCGATCGTCTCCTCGCCGCGCATGAGCGGGCAGGGCTTCATGTCGTTGCTGTAGGGTATCCCGAAGTAGCGGTCGAAACCGCGCCGCGTGGGCAGGAACTCGGGATGGTGGCCGAGGTGCCACTTGCCGACACACGCCGTGGCATACCCGCGGCCGCGCAGCAGCTGAGCCACCGTGATCTCCCTTTCGGGCAATCCCCCGTGGGAATCGGGAAAGAGCACGCGGTTTCTGTCGCTGCACATGCCGCTGCGAATCGGAAGCCTGCCGGTGAGGAGTGCCGCGCGGCTCGGCGTGCACACCGACGCGGCCGTGTAGAACCCGGTGAACCGCATGCCGTCGGCCGCCATGCGATCGAGGTTCGGCGTGGCGATGGTGGGATGGCCGAAACAGGCCAGGTCGCCGTAGCCGAGATCATCGGCATAGATGATCACGATGTTGGGTTCGCGATTCGCCGATCCACCCGGGACAGCCGCGCAGCGGCCGAGCAGGAAGGGCAATGCCGAGGCACCCGCCAGGCCAACGCCCGCATCGCGGGTCCGCTTGAGGAATTCGCGCCGGTTCATTCCCGCCACCCTACGGGGAGGGCCGGCGGGTCACAACACTTTTCTCGGGCCGATCAGTCGGACAGGGTGGTCTTGTTCTTGTCGTAGTAGGAGCCCTTGGGGATCTGGATCAGCCCCTTGCCCACATCCATGAACACGGACTCCGGATCTGCCATGTACTCCCACCGCGCCTGCCAGTGCCAGAAGGCATAGTCGCAGCACTGCTCGCCGTCCCACTTCACGTACTGCCTGAAGTTGATGTAGGCCTCGTAGGTGTTCGCCGAGCCGTCGCCACCGATGGTGGGCGCGTCGATGTCGTAGATCCTGTCCTCGGCATCGGGTGTCTCGTCGAGACAGTCGGGCTCGGAATGGTCTTTTTGCCACGGGGGCCACTTGGGAAAACAGACCTTGTCCGACCACCGGCACCCGGTTTTTTGCCGGAGGAACTTCCAACCGCCTTTGACCACCTGGTTCACCCCTTTGGGGGTGAGCTTGGCGATGTGAGCGGTCTTTCCCGCTCCCCTGCTCTTGTTGATTCCCCAGTGCCGCTCGCCCAGCATCTCCGTGTTGTCGAAGCGCTTCACCTTTGCGTAGATGTCCTTGTACTTGGGCGAGTTCGGCGGCGTGGAGTCGCTTTTGGCGCAGAGGGTGGTGATCTCAGCCCAGAGGATCCACACGTCGGCGTGATCGGTCTCCCCGCCCAGTTCGGCAACGACGTGATATCTCTTGCTCGCCGCCCGCGAAAGCCGGCGCTTGTTGGGCTGGCCATCAACGGGCTTGCCGCAATCGCCCGACCACTTGATCTTCTTCCACGCCTTCATGTTGTTCGGATCTGTGATGGCGGTGACGATGATCGGGTCGGAGTCCTTCTTCACGGCGGCCCAGTTCTTCGGTTTCACGATCCCCGTGGTCTTGGCTTGCTTGCTCATCTCGAGCTCGACCAGCTTGGGGTCCTTGTTTCCCTTGAGGCGCCACGCGGTCTGTCCGCTCGACTTGGAGAGCGCGTGCACGAAGGGAAAGACCTTCTCGGCATCCCCCTCGAGCGGGAGGGAGATCGTCTCGTGCTCGCCGAACACCCAGAGCCCGGTGTCGTACTTGCTCGAGGCCCCGCCCTTTCCGGCCTTGACCGATACCGACTTGAATGTGCCGCGCGGCACGAACGTGAGCACGTTGTCCTTGATCCAGCCGTCGAGGATCAGTTCCCCCTTGACGAGCTCGCCCTTGCACCTGAGCTCGAGCGGGCCCGTTCCCTTGGCGGGCCCGTCCTTCTCGGGAATGGGAAACTCGGCGCGGCCCACCATCGAAACGGAGGATCCGTACGTGGTCCAGCGCCCGTCGAACTCGAGAACCCACCTGTTGGTCGTCATGGGGTAGAGCTTGGTGTCGACAGGCGCGACCTTGACCACGTTCCGGCCGCCGGAAAGTGTAAAGCGCGTGGTGCATTTTCCACCGCCCAGGTCGTGGGTCGCCGTGCCCGTGGCCCCCTCCTTCCGCTCGATCGACGTGTCCACCGGAGCCGGCAAGGTGGGATCGAAGGAGCTCTCGTGCGACATGCTCATACCCGCGGCCGACATGGTCCCCCTGATCGGAAACTCCTTCCCCGTGAAGCAGAAGATCAGTTTCGGGCCGTCGCGCTTGCCCGTGACCGACACCTTGCCCTTGCCCGAAGCGTTGCTGCTGAAGTTGGGGCCTTTGGCTGACTCCGTGACCGCCATGCTCCCCTGACCGGTGAGAACACCCTGTGAGTTGATCGACAGGGTCACCTGGCCGGATGCCTTGATCTTCATGCTCACCGTGCCGTAGGGGCCGGAGTGCGAGTAGCCCATGTCGGTGTTGAAGTCGAGCTTCCATGTCTCGGGCGGATCGGCGAGAGCCGATTCAGGAAGAAACGCGATGATCGAAATTGTCAAGATTAGCATGCATATCTTATGTTTAATCATTGTGATACCTCCACATACCCGTCTTATCGGAATTCCGGGCGGATCACCAAAATTGCATTTCGGCCGTAAGTCCTTTTTAGCGGATCGCAAAAAAGGGCTTACGGCCGAAATGCAGTTTTGGTGACCCGCCCGGTTTCTTCTCAGGACAATGCAGGTAGGAAGCGATGGGCCGGCAGGCAGCGGACTCCGTCCTGGACGAAATCGCGAGTCCCTTCCAGGACGACCTGATAGGCCCAGGGGATCTGGAGCTTGTTACGGAAATAATTGAGCGCAGGACTGATCTTGGCTTCGCGCACTTTTACTTCCACGGCGAACCAGGGATCACGGTTGAAGCTCACCAGGAAGTCGACTTCGCGGCCCGCTCGATCCCGAAGATAGTGAAGCTGTACCTTGTACCCCTCGCTATCCTCGAGAAAATGGCAGAACTTGAGCAAGTGAAGAGCCACGAGATTTTCCAATCGGGGACCTTCCTCCTCGACAAGGCTCGAGTCCCAGAGATAGGCTTTAGGCATCTTTTGCAGGCTGTGCGCCTGTCTGGACGTGTAGGGCCGGACCCGGAAAACGAAATAGAGCCGCTCGAGAATATCCATCCAGTGCGTCACCGCGCGATGGCTGACCTCCAGGTCCTCTCTCAGAGCATTGAGCGACAACGGAGATCCGACCCTCTCAGGCAGGAGGTCGGACAGAATCTGAAGCGACGATAGGTCGCGAACATTTTCCAGATCGCGCACATCCTCGCGAAAGAATCGCTCGAGCCGTTCCTTCTGCCAGCGGCGCAGCGTACGCGATGACTGTGCGAGGATCGGTTCCGGAAAACCGCTGAATTGCATGAGTGCTTCGACGGTGTCCCGCGATCCTCTCGATGGGAACTCGAGTTCATGACCGGGATTGATCGTTGGAATCATGCCCCGTCCCGTGATCTCACGGCACGTGAACGGGTGGAGGCGGTAGTGATGGTAGCGGCCCTGGAGTGAATCCCCGCCGCGGCGATAGACATCCATGCGCGCGCTACCCGTGACCAGGAATTGCAGATTTTTTTGATGGGTATCGAACTCACCTTTGATCCAGCGCTTCCAGCCGCGCCACTTGTGAAGCTCGTCGAGAACGACCAGAGCCTTTCCTCCGGGCCAGCGGGCGGCGCGAATCTCTCGGCGGTCTTCTTTCCGGTCCCAGTTGAGGTAGATCCCGCTGCCAGTACGTTCCAGAATCTGCCTGGCGAGGGTGGTCTTTCCCACCTGCCTCGGGCCGGCGAGGAAGACCATTTTCTTTTCCAGGTCCTCGGTGATCGAGGCTTCGAGATAGCGCTTCTCTTCCATGCACATATTTTGCCTGAGAGCAAAAAAAGTTACAACTTTTTTTGCCTATAGGCAAAAAAAATCTGGGCGGGTCACTCGGGCGCCTTCTCGATCGTGTTGAGGAGGGTCTTGCGGTACCAGTGGTTCGGGTTGCCTGGCAGCGTCTTATCGAAGGCCTCGCGCGCGTATCGCTCAGCCTCGCCAAACTGGCCCTCTCCCTTGTACAGGACAGCCACCAGGGTCGGCGTATTGAGCAAGGAGGGGTGGCTGTCGTCGCTGTAGCAACGGAATCCTTTCACCGCCTTCAGATAGTGGGTGATCGCATCCTCTGAACTGCCCATGTGCCTGTAGACCTCGGCGAGCTGAAACTCGGCCACGGTAACGGCCAGCGGATTGTGGCTCGCGGTCTGGCGCTGAAAATCGAGGTTCAGCGTGTAGCAGGGCTCTGCCTCGTCGAGACGGTTCATTCCCTGATACTGGCCCGCGGTTGATACTTGGCGTACTGCGTCTGGAAATGGTTCTCGCCGTAGTCGGCGCAAGCCTGCTCGAGCCGTTTCTCGCTCTCGCCGATCAGCTACGCCTCACAGCCCGTGCAGATCTACTTCATTCCCTGATTCGACTGGGCGGGCCGTCGACAGCTATTCGGGGGGAGCCGCCGAAAGGCGGATCGAAAGGCTGGTCGATGGCCCGCCCGGTTTTTCCGGTGTCTCAGTTATCGAGGGCGGCGAGTTTTTCCGACACCCACTGGTCGCGCAGGGTGTTCAGGAAGCCCGGTCCCGGGGTGCCCTCGAGCACGAGCTTTTTCACCATGACGAGCACATCGTAATGGATCCAGAGATAGATCCCGCCCTGCTGGAGCCGGCCCGCCGCCAGGACGCGCGCAGGCTTTCCGTCGACGAAGGTTTGCAGTTCCTCGCCGTCGTGGACCATCTCGATGTCGTACCGGACATTGGACCGGCAGTAGGCGTCATCGCTGAAATCGCTCTCCTGGATGTTGGCCCGCTTGTCGCAGCACTCGAGATTGCCGATGTTGATGCACCGGATCCCGCTCCCGTATCCGTCCTCGCAGCAGCCCACGAAAAACCAGCCCGATGTGTTTTCCTCGCCCAGACCGGAGCTGTCGTAGACGAGCGCGTAGCTGATCTTGAAAGGCGCTTTCAGATCGACATTGAGCCGGAGGCACGCCATTCCCCTGCAGTGGAGGCTGCCCTTCTTGATCTTCATGTACGACGCTTCCTTCGACGTTCGCAGCGCGGCGAAGGACTCGCGCAGCTCGTCGAGATGGTCGACCTCCTCGAAATCCCAGAGTTCGGTCGCGCTGTCGAACTCGTAGGTGATGCGCACCTTGTCCCCATCGATCACCTTGGTCTCACCCTGCAGGAATCCGGTCGCCTCCCCGAGCGGGAGGGAGTCGAAGATCCGCGCGTAGCAGATCGAGGCGAAGCTCTTCAGATCGTCACGCATCTTCTGAACGGCTTCGGACAGGCCATGTTCCTTGATCAGCGTCTCGATCGTGACGAGGGTCGCTCGCGCGTCGTCGGCCGTCTCGGGCAGGGCCGAACGGACCAGCTCGCCGATGAGCGCCATCGTCTCTCCCCTTTCCAGGCACTTTTGGATGAGAACGGCGTCCTTGACGAGAGCCGCCGCCTCCTGGGCCGATCCGCGGGAGTATTTCTTCCACAGCTTGTTGCCCCCGAGCAAGTAGGCGTATGCGAGCACCCACTCGTCACAAAGGGAAAGCTTCCTGTCGCGCACCTGCCTGGCGAGCTGGACGGGATCGAGCTCGGCGAGCGGGATTTCGACCTCCCCCCTGCGCCCCGCGTCGATGGTGAAGCTCTCGCTGCCCGCCTTGATCAGTCTTCCGCTGATCATCTTGCCCTCGAACTCGATGCGCGTCTTCTTCGTGGAATTCAGCATCTCCTCGAGGAACGCCTTCCGAAGCGCGACGAGCGCCTCGAGACGTTCCAGCTCGCGCTCGGCGAGCTTGGCGATCGCGCCGGTCTTGAGCCGCGCCGCGCGCAGATTGCGCACCTGGAGCAAGGCCTCGTCGATTCGCCCACGGCGCGCCTCGTGGAGCGCCACCCTGAAGGCATCGTCGGCGGAGAGGGACGCGCCCTCGAGCGAGGCGGGATCGAAATCAGCCTTGATCACCTCCGACTTCGCGTAGGGCGACTTCGGTTTCGCGGCCGTCCCCCCGCCGTGCGCCAATCCCTTCCGCTCGGTCAGCGCCCTGCGCGTGGTGGTGTTGAAAGCCACGTCGGGCGCGTACTTCTTGAGCTGCCCGTCGACAAAAGCGATGTACTCCTCGTCGAGCACGCCCAGGTCGATGCCGGCGAATTCCTTGATCCCCTTGGGCGGGGAATCGTTCACGGCCATGAGTTTCTCGAGCCGCTTCAGGAAAGGGACCGAGTATTTTCCATCGAGGCCCTTCTCGAGAAAGTGGACGAGCAGCCCGGCTTCCTTCTGATAGAAGGCGAGGCCGCGCCCCCACCATCCCGACCTGTTCTTCTTGAGCGCCGACGACCGCGCCTCGAGGATTTTGTAGATCCCGTCCTGCGTCCGGCTCGAGATCAGTTCGGCCGGGCGGAAAAAAAACGTCCTCCGCTGGGCGGGGTCCCTGGCCATGACGCCCAGGTCGCGCAGCGATTTCGTCTCGAACCGGTCCGGATCGATCTCACGGCCGTACTGCGCCGGTCGGGAGAGGTTCTCGGCGATCCCCTCGTAGATCCAGCTCCCCCATTTCGGAAGCTCGCCGTAGGCCCTGTGGGCGTGCAGGACATTGAGCGCCATCGTGAAGAGCGCCGCGCGGCGGCACGGTCCCTCGGGGCTCTTGGAGCGATCGAAAGCGTTCTCGAAAATCACTGCCGCGCGCAGATCGTGATCGTAGTAGGCGCCGTTGGTATAGGTGCCGCGATGCGACGCCGAATCGAGATAGTTCTTGTAGTCGCCGTAGCTGGACAGCACGACGAGAACAAACGCCGCGTGCCCCTTGCGCACCCTGAGATCGAGCGGTTCGGCGTAGCGGCTCTTGAACGTGTCGACCATCTTCTCGAGCGGCGGACCGTACCGGTCGACCACCATTTTCGAGTACCGGGGATCGGGTTTCTGAAGGTCCTGGACAAAGAGCACGACCGGCTCGAAATCGAAGACCTTGGTGTAGCTGATCCGCGAAAAGTAGTGGTGTTTTCTCATCTGGCGTTCGATGAGATGGAGCGTGCGCAGGGCGGGGCTTTTCTCGGTCTTCTCGATGGCGGCTCTCACCCTCTCCTTCTCGGCAGCCCACTCGGCGCGGACCTTTTCGAGCTCCGCCGGCGTCATCTTCGTGCCGCTCATCGCCTCGAAGCGATCGAAGGCATAGAGATGGTTGTATTCGGAAAAACTCGCTTCCTCGAATCCCGGGAGGTGGCGGGCCGGATCGAAGTCGATCGTCGACTGCGCCGCGGCCGTGGCCGGCAGGCAGAACGCAAAAAAGAGGGCCAGAACAGTGTAGCCGGAAAATGAACCGTATCTTCGACTCATGATGCACAGATCCCTTTTTCAGTACATATGTTGGATACTTCCCGTCCCATCGACACTTCCCGTCGCGGGGAGACTTCCCGTCGCGGGAAGACGATCATATCACGGGCCCTGCTCGATTCCAATTTCTTCCACATTTACATTTATTTAGGGTGCAAGTTTCTGCCTACGCACAATCACGCCGCTTGAGACAAACGGAG
>CAZUHB010000042.1:0-58288 GCA_964620445.1 uncultured Phycisphaerales bacterium | reverse complement strand
GGCTACCACTCGATGGATCGGCTCTCCTGGATCAATCTGATTCTTCAGTCCTGCATTACAAGGCACGAGTTCGCATTCGGCCCGGGTATCATCTTTAGTGAACGATTCTGGCGCCCGGCGAGTTCCGGAGAACAGGGTCGTCTCGATCCGCTTCACCCGCCCAAGTGTTCTTCATCATACTATTCGACTATCAACGTCATCAGATTCGTTAGCCTGCTGCCGGGATTTCCCACGGGTCCAACCAGCGCCTGAAGATATTTTACATCCCCAGCTCCCCATGTTGTCGGTACCGTAAAGGACGAGCTCGAGATCCCGTTTGAAGGAATCGTGCCCATCTCATTTTGCCAATGCGGAGGCCGGACGAGATAGAGTATTCCATATGGCGGAATCGACACCGGCGGATCGGATAGGTCGCCCAGATAGAGCATTACGGGAGACTGCCCGGGCAGCCCCGCGATCCTGACATCAATAACCGAGCCCGGGGAGACCGTGCCGAGATGATACAAATGATAATAAAACTCATCCGCGCCCATATCGACAATCTCATTCCCCGAAGGACCCGCAACGCGGGGATCCTTTTCGAAATCTTCATCTGGGAGCTCGGACATATTGGCTCCCGCTTCCCTGCAAGGTGAATCAAACCGCAAATGGAAGTCACCATTGGAAGGGTCGTAAAAGAGTGGAACATCATCGATGTTGCCCGTCCCGGTATACCCGCCTTCCACGTTGCAGTAGGTCACATTTGCCCATCCGATCCATTGCCAGATCGGGTCCGGTGTGTTTCCCCAAATAACGCTATTCGTGAGAGAGAGCAGTCCATATCCAGACTCTATGAATACCCCTCCGCCGCTCGTCGCGGAGTTTCCTAATATTGTGCAGTTCAGAATACTCTCCTTTTTTGCGTACAGCCCTCCGCCATCCGTTTCAGAATTGTTTCCCGAGATAATACACTGAGTCATCCTCAGGACACCTTCGAGAGTTTTTAACCTGGCTCCTCCCCCTCTTGTCGTTGCCTGATTACCGGATATTTCACAATTGAAAATAGTCCCTTCCGCGGTCGCCTGGAGACATTCCGCGTACAGACCACCTCCAACGATATTTCGGTTATTCGTGATAATATTGCCGGATATCAAGAAACTGCCGTTCTTCTGAAGAATCCCGCCGCCCAGGGCGTTGCGGCCCTGGTTACCGCTGATTTCACAATCCTGAATCAACACTGATCCCTGGTCGCCGCCTCCTGGTATGCTGCCGCAAAATGACGCGATTCCTCCCCCGCTTTTACTGCAGATATTGTCTTTGACCAGGCAGCCGATCACCTCCATCTCGCAACCGTGACTGATCGCCGCACCGCCCAAGGATATTCCTCCTCCAGAATTCCCGGCACGGTTCGATTGAAAAACACAATTCTCGATGGAGATGGCGCATGCGAAATCCACGGAAATACCTCCCCCGTGACTTTCTGAAGTATTTCCTGAAAAAACGCAATCGACGACCGTGGGATCACTTTTGTCATAAGCCGAAAGCGCTCCCCCCGATCCGGAACCACCAACATCCGTTCCTCGCAATGATTCGTTCTGTTCGAAAATGCATTCCTCGATGACAGGCGAACTCTCCACGCAAACAACCAGACCACCGCCGAAATTCTCCGACGTGCAATTACGGAAAACGCATGTCCTTATCGTAGGAGAGCTACCAAACGCGCAGACAACGCCGCCTCCACAACCATCGGGAGGCTCTGCGGATGAATTCGAGGGGACCGCATACCCATTCGATATCGTGAAACCTTCAAGTACGGATTGTGAACTTTCTCCATTCTCGAAAATGAATCCCCTGTACGGATCGATGCTACTTCCTCCGCAATCCACTATCGTATATTGGGCTCCACTGTCAGAAATAACAGTGATAGATTTGCCCATATAACTTAGATCTCTGTTGTCGTTTCCCGAGTAGACCCCGGCCATTACCAGAACGGTGTCACCATTCACCGAGGCAGCGATGCCGTCTGCAATGGCCTGAAATGGATCCTGCTGAGTGCCTAGCCAGGGTGGTGTCGTATTACCGGCATCAACATACCAGGTAATCCTTTCGCAGTCGCCGGCCACGCAGAAGACCGGAATGAACAAGAGAACCGCCCCGACGCAAGTTTTTGCTACGCTCATGCCACAATCCACTAACTGTTTTCCTGGTGCGTCGCCTCCGTCTGCCGGCCGTTTCGATCGCCCTGGGCGGTCGAAACGGACGGCAGACCTCTCTTGAAAGGGCGAGCCCATTCTCCCGATGATCCAGGAAGACCCTGGTTAGGTTGATTCTATTATAACAGATCGATCAACTTGGATGAAAATTTTCCAGGCTTGGCTGCAGGAGTCGAAACTCTTGATCCTTGCCGTTCTTGTTCGGCCCACTTCGGCTGGTCATGTGCGCGGGTAGATCAGCGGTTTCTCACCGGCCGGCATGCCGCTAGAGATAACCCAGCGCTTCCATATCGCGGGTGATCGCTTCCCTGTCCTCGTCGGAGAAGGCGTGGCTCGCTGTGGTGCACTCGATCTCTTCCACGTCGATCGGCGGAAACTCCCGCCCCTCGAAGAACGTCTCGTCGAGCGCACCGTGGGGCAGACGGCCGTCCATCGTCGAGATCTTCGGCAGGCCCATGAGGTGGAGAATGAGCGGTGCCACGTCCTGGATGTTGGCGTCGTCGAGCCGCTGCGCTTTTCTGATTCCGGGACCCTTCACGTAGAGGATCCCTTCCGGCGCGTGGTAGCTCTTCTTCTTGCGGAAGGGAACGAAGACGCGATCGAGCCCGAGGTTGCTTCGCAGCCGGAATGCATGGTCGCTCACCTCGGTGATCACGTCGGGCATGCGCTCCACCGCGGGACCGTCGAAAAGCTCTTCCCGCCGCGCCACCTGCTTGAACAGGGGCGCCCCCGACTTCGGTTCGCGGAGGGCCCGAAGGTCGCCGATCAGGTCGTCGCGCACCTTCTCGTACGCGGCGCCGGGTTCCACGATCCCCTGCTCGTAGCGCCCCTTCAGATTGACGAAAACGCCGGTAAAGTGGCCGAAGCTCGAAAAGGCCTTCGTCTCGGAGAGATCGATCGCCCAGCGGAGGTCGCCGCACCCCGGAACCATCCGCAGGAATCTGCGCCAGCCGTAGACCTTCCCCTTCGAACGCCGCCGCCGCGCCGTGGGATTCATGTAACGCGGATTCCACACCTTGCCGGGGCGGATGAAACGCGCCTTGAGGTAGCCCTGGTTGGCCAGCCACTGGTTCGGGAAGAACTTGGTTTTCACGGAGGTGAAACCGTGGTCGGACATGAGGAGCAGGTAGGTGTCGTCGTCCACGCCCTCGAGGAGCCGGCCCAGCTCTTCGTCGAGGTGGCGATAGTACTCGGCCAGCACGTCCTCGCTGTGCCACATCTTGTGGTGAAGCCGATCGGTGGCGATGATGGTGACCATGAAGAAGTCCCATTTCTCCCTCTTCATCAGCCACCTGGCCAGTTTGCACCTGTTGCGCGTGGCGCGGTAGAGCGCGCCGAGGATCTCCTCCTTGGCGCCGTACCGCGGCTCGGCCGTGTAGTCCGGAATGCGGTCGAGAATCTGCGCTGCCACATCGGGCGGCCATGTCTCGATCCCGCGCAACGGCACGGGCGGACCGGGCACGATGATCCCTTTCATCCTCTCCGGCGGAAAGGTGAAGGGCACCCCGAGAAAAACGGATCGCTTATCGAAATGGGTGAGCGCGTGCCAGAGTTTCGGCACGGCGAGATCCTGAAAGGTGACGAACTCGAAGATGTCCGAGTCGATCCTCTTGGTGAAGTCGAGCACGGTGTGCCGCGCCGGACTGGCTCCGGTGAGAAACGTTCCCCACGCCGGAGGGGTCACGCAGGGCAGAGTGCTGTTCAGAATGCCGTGGCTGCCCCCGTCGAGTAGCCGCTTGAAGCAAGGAAGCTCCCCTTTTTGCGCGAGAGGAAGGATGATGTCCCACGTGGCGCCGTCGAGACCGATGACGAACACCTTGCGGCCCGATTCCTCATCACGGCCCGCCGCCCGATCGCTCATTGCCATGACTGGCCCTCCCCGGCCGTGCATCCGCTCCGACCGCTATCGCTTGACCTCCCGCAAGAACTCCTGAACCTCCGGAATGGCGCCCTGGAACACGAGGTACCCGTTGTAGGGTTCCCTGTCGGTGGTCTCGCCGCACACCGGTTCGAGCATGATGCTCCGCACCGCGTCGCGGTCGTCGGTCTGGCCGAGCGTCCAGCAGAGCTTCATGTAGGCGGTCTCGGGAAGCATGTTCGACGCGGGCACCACACCCAGTTCCATGATCTCCCGGCCCGTCTCGTAGACGTACATCTGCACGTAGCCCCAGAGGGTCTGCACGGTCATGTAGATGTGCACCCCCTTGTCCGTGGCCCGCCTGATCGATTCGTAGAGCGGCTTGTTCACGTGGCCGAGCCCGGTGCCGGCGATCACGATCCCGCGGTAACCCCTGTCCACGATGGCGTCGATGATGTCAGGGTTCATGTTGGGGTAGTAGTAGAGGATCGTGACTTTTTCCTCGAAGGTCGGCGTGATCGTCACCATCCGGTCTTCGCGCCGCCGTTCGTAGTCGCTCCGCAGGGGGGTGATCTTCTTCGAGTCGATCATGGCGATCGGTATGTCGCCGAGGGTCCGGAATGTCGACCGGTAACTCGAGTGCATCTTGCGCACCCGCGTGCCGCGGTGCAGGAGGCAGTACTCGTCCGATGTGGGGCCGAACATGCAGACCACAACCTCGGCGATGTCGCTCTCGGCAGCGGCTTTCACCGCGGTGATCAAGTTGGCGGCCGCGTCGGAAGAGGGCCGGTCCGAAGAGCGCTGCGAGCCGACCATCACGATCGGAACGGGAGAATTCTGCACCATGAAGCTCAGGACCGAGGCGGTGTGGTGCATCGTGTCGGTGCCGTGGCCGATCACGATCCCCTTCACTCCCTTGTCGATCTCCTCGCCGATCCTCTTCGCGAGCGTCTTGTAATGCTCGGGGCCCATGTTCTCGCTGAAGACGCCGAAGAGTTTTTCCGTCTTCAGGTTGCAGATCTCGGCCAGCTCGGGAACCGATCCATAGAGCTCGCCCGGCGAAAAGGCCGGAATGACAGCGCCCGTCCTGTAATCGAGGCGGCTCGCAATGGTCCCGCCCGTTCCGAAGAGTGTCACATTCGGCTTGACCGCGTCGGTGGGGAACTCCCGCTCGGGAATCTTGTAATGCGCCTCGCGCCGGCCTTTCTCGACGATCGACGTGATCGAATCGGCGCGGAGCCCCACGTTGTAACCGCTCACCATCTTGAGCACGATGTGCCTGTCGTCGGAGGTCTCGGAACGGGGGAGGATGATCCCGCTGAATCGCCCCTTGCCGGACTCCACTTCCACATCGCTCCACACGGAGACGCTGTGCTTCTCGAGAACAGCGCGGCCGATTCCGCGGTAACCTTTCAAATCGCTTTCTGTCATGGCACCAGTCGAAGCCTTTTCAAAGCAGTGCGCCGGCGAGGACCGGCTTCACCAATCCTCGCCGACGCAGCACAATCGTTCTCGACAATCTTGTTAACAATCGAAGTCCCGCGTTACTGCAGGACGTGGATGTTCTTCTCCGCGCAGATCCTTTTCAGCTCCTCGGGCCAGAGCGTGACCGAGCATTCGCCGAGATGGGCTGTCCTGAGGAGATACATGTAGGTCCGCGACTGGCCGATGCCGCCGCCGATGCTCAACGGAATCTCGTCGTTGAGGATCGCCTGGTGGTAGGGCAGCTCGAGGTCTTCCTCGAGGCCGGCCATCTTCATCTGCTCGACGAGGGTCTCCTTGGTGACGCGGACACCCATCGAGGTCAGCTCGTGACGCCGCTTGGTGACCGGGTTCCAGACGAGGATATCGCCGTTGAGGCCGTGCATCATCTCGCCGTTCTTTTCGACCGTCTCGGTGATCCAGTCGTCGTAGTCCGCGGCGCGCATCTCGTGGGGATAACCGTCCTTGAGCGGCCAGCCGATCCCGTAGATGAAGATCGCCGGGTACTCCTGGATGATCCTGGTCTCCCGTTGCTTGCGGGGCAGGTCGGGATACATGTCGAGGATCTCCTCGGCGTGGAGGAATTTCAGCTCCTCGGGGATCTCGGGGTACTTGTCGGTCCTCAGCTCGGGGAACTTCTCGCGCACCATCTGGCCCGCGCCGTAGATCACCTTCCAGATCTTCTTCACCACGTCGGTGAGGTAGTCGAGGTTGCGCTGATCGGCGGTGATCACCTTTTCCCAGTCCCACTGGTCCACGTAGGAGCTGTGGTCGTGGTCGAGGAAGTAGTCCTTGCGCACGGCGCGCATGTCGGTGTTGATGCCCTCGCCCACCTGGCAGTCGAAGAGCTTGAGCGCCATCCGTTTCCACTTGGTGGCTGCCTGAACGACCTGGGCGTTGAGCCTCTTCTCGAGGCCGAGGCCGCAGGGGAACTCGACCGGTGTGCGCGATCCGTCGCGGTCGAGCATGTCGTTGACGCCGCTCTCGCGGGTGACGATCAAGGGGACCTGCACGAGCTGCAGGTTGAGCGCCTCGGCCAGGCCCTTCTCCAGGTATTCCTTGATCATGTAGATGGCCTTCATCCTCTCCTTCGGTTTCTGAAGCGGCATGTAATCAGTGGGGAGGATCTTCTCGACCTCCTCGTACGTACTGATACCTGGCCCTGCCAGATCGGCTTTCTTGTCGTTCATGTTCTTCTCCTCGTTGTCCTTGTGAAAACAGAAGCTACAGATCGGGTCAAACTACCAGCCTGCAGTTGGAATGGCAACCTCATTTCGCGCGAAAAGGGGGGGGCTTCCGATCTCGCCCGAAGCCTATTCCTACCGGCCTCCGGGGCTGCCCGATCGCGCGGCTCAGGCGCCGAGAAGAGCGTCGATCTTCTCCGCGAGGACGCGCCCGGCCACGCGCCCTCTCAGACGTGCCATGACCGTGCCCATCAGGTGCCGGCGTCTGGCATCGGCCGTCTTGAACGACGCCCGTTCCGCGGCGCGCAGCGCGTCGGCGACACATTCGTCGACCTCGGCCGCGGAGGGATCGGCCGGACCGTGGCCGGCGAGAATCGCTTCCAGATCGTCCTCCTCGAAGAGACGGCGGATCGTTCCGGCCACGCCCTCGCGCGCGAGCCTTCCCGAAGCGTGCGCCTCGAGGACCGCCCAGAGCTCGGTGTCGTCGAGGCGGTCCGTGTCGAGGCCCTCGCGCCCGAAGGCTTTCAGCGTCTGAACGAGGAGGACGGCCGCGAAGACAGGGTCGACTTTCAGGTCTTTCACGATCCTGTCGAAGAGGTCTGCCCGCGGCGAGATGCTGAGCGTCTCGACGAGCTCGTCGGGAACGCCCATTTCGCGGTAGCGCGTTTCGCGGTCCCAGACCGGCTCGGGAAGCCATGCGCGGATGTTCTCGAGACGGTCCTCGGCGATGGCCAGGGGAGGGAGGTCGGTGTCGGGATACATCCGTTCCGCGCCGGGGAGAACCCTCTCGAACCCGTTCGTGCCGTTCTTGAGAGCCTGGCGCGTGTCGCTCGGCACCCCCTCGGTGGCCTCGTGCGCCCTGATCGTGATCTCCGCGCACGCGCAGCGCACGTCCTCCTCGCTGCCCCAGACGATCACGAGCGCATCGTCGGGCCTGGCTTTGGTCTTCTTGCGCAGCCGCTGCCACACGCCTCCGGTGAGGAACTCCGAGGCCGCGTCGGAATGGATGAGATTGGGAGCGCTCGTGAGGCAGGCGATCACCCTGACGCGGTCGGCGAACTCCTTGGCGAAGATCGTGTCGGTCTGGGTCGTCTCCTTCAAGATTCCGGCAAAACCCTTGAGAACGACGCACCGAACCCGTTCGCCCCTGTTGAGCGCCGCCTGGATCGGCACGAACTGGGTGCGCGCAACCGCGCCGGTCACATCATGGGAATGATGCTGGAACGTCTCCGGCGTGATGCCTCTCTCCTCGAGCATATCGCGGATCCCCAGCAGCGCGCACTGCCGCATCGCCTCGTTGTAGACGAGCCGCGGAATGGCCGAAATCCTCGGCACACCCTTGATCTCGATCCGCGTACCGCCCGCGACACTCACGTTCACGTCCTGCCGCCCGGCGCCGTATCCGGTGCGCACCTTGCCCGTGCTGCGCGTGAGCCGCCGCAAGATCTCGGCAACCTCGGCTGTTTCCTGGGGGGTGCGCATGTCGGGATAGGTGACCGGTTCGACGAGCGGCGTGCCGAGCCGATCGGTGAGGTAGACACGATCGTGTCCCACGTCGGACACCTCGCGGCAGGAGTCCTCCTCGAGGCCGAGCTGGGCGATCCGGATCTTGCGTCCCTTGTAGGGGATCTCGCCTTCCACGCCCACGATGGTGGTCCGCTGGAATCCTGTCGGAATCGAGCCGTCGAGGTACTGCTTGCGCGCGATGTGCAGCTCGTCGACCATGTTCAGCTTGAGGAGGAGAGCGATCTCGATGGCGGTGTCGAGAGCCTCGCTGTCGATGAAGAAGGGCGGCGTGTCATCCATGTCATAGGTGCACACCGTGTCCTGCTGGATCCGGTAATAGATGTTCTTCTTTGTCTTCTTCTCCATCAGGGCGGTGCCGTCGTACTCGCCCAGCTCGGAGAGGGTGGGGCGCATATGGCGCAGGATCACCGCATCGTAGTCGCTGCTGTAGTACCCCGCGGGGCAGTGGCAAAAGAGCTTCCTTCGCGTGAGGAGCTGCTGGTGGATCTCGAGGCCGCACTTGAGTCCGATCGCCGCGTAATCATCTGGACTCATCTGGTCGAAAGGTTTGAGTGGAGCGCTCATTTCAGTGTCGACTCTCTTGCTTCTGGTCCGGGGTGTCGGAAAAAGATCACTAATTAACTCAGACCGCGGTCGACTTCAAGCCTCGCGTGAAGGGAATTCGATGCCGATCGCCGATTTCGATGCCGATCGCCGGTTTGGCGGGATTGGACAGGCCGGACATTCGCGGCTATGATTAGGTCTCGAGCAGTGCGCGGCAGAGATCCCCGAAAGGAGAATTGATGGAACCGATCCAGGCGAACAGTCACCGACCTGCAGGTTGCCGGCACACCCGCGGTCTGCCGAGAGGGATCAGGGTTGCGGCCTGTCTGATTTTACTGCTTGCCGGTCTGTCAGTTGCGCTGGCCCACCCCGATGACGACGGGGCCCCCGCGGCCCAGGACCTCCGTGCCGGCGGCGATCCGAACAAGCGCTACTTCCTGCTCGGCGGGGACGACGACGCGGTCCGACCGAAGGGGGGATTCGGGCTCCTGTTCGTCCTGCCCGGCGGTTCGGGCGGCGCGGATTTTTTGAATTTCATCAAGGCGATCTACAATCATGCCCTTCCCGAGGGATATCTCGTGGCTCAACTCGTCTCGATCAAGTGGACCCCCGGCCAGGGAACGATCTGGCCGACGCGCGCAAGCACCGTCGAGGGCCAGGAATTCTCCACCGAGGATTTCGTTCAAGCTGTCAAGGATGACGTGGCGGCCAGATACCCTCTCGATCGGAACCGCATCTGGTCCCTCTCCTGGTCGTCGGGCGGGCCGGCCGCCTACGCCGTCAGCCTTCAGGCCGATCCCCCGGTGCGCGGTTCATACATCGCCCAATCGGTGTTCATGCCCCTTGGGGCGAACCTCGCCAACGCCTTCGGCCACGCTTACTTCCTCGACCACTCGCCCCAGGACGAAAAATGTCTTTTCTGGCACTCTCAGAAGGCCGAGCAGATTCTCGAGCGCAAGGGAGCCAAGGTCGAACTGGTCACCTACGAGGGCGGCCACGGATGGAAGGGCAACGTGCACGGCCGGATCCGCTCGGGCATCGAGTGGCTCGAGAAGAACGCGAAAAAGGGCGCACCGCCAAAAAAACCGAAACGGCCCAAGACGCCGAAGGGGAACCTCCTCTTCAACGGGGGCTTCGAGATGGGCGACGCGGGCTGGATGCTCGTGAACAATTCGGACCGCGCCACCTTCGCGATCGACGGGAAGACGCGCAAGGAGGGGAAGAGATCCCTCCATCTGTCCAAGACGGGCGGGCCGCCCTTCGATCTGGTCCGCAACGATCTCCTCGACCTGCCCAGGGGCAAGAAGATCAAGATCTCGGCCCTGGTCAAGGCCAAGGACGCGGGTCGAGCAATTTTGAAGTTCTACATCTACGGCGCCGATGGCTCAACGCTCAACAGGAACATCGACGTGGCCGTGGTCACCGGCTCCTCGTCGCGATGGAAGGAGCTGGATCGCACTTTCGATCTGCCCGCCGGGGCGCGAACCGCGGCGGTGATGTTCCTCATGATCCAGGGCGGCGATGTCTGGCTCGACGATGTACAGGTCAAAATCACCAAGAAATAGGAAACTCACGAGGTGTTCCGATGACCCAAACACCGCTCGACAAGATTCATATCAGAAAGCTCCACCTGCGTTGCATCCTCGGCGTCAACGAGGAGGAGCGCAGGAAGAAGCAGGACGTGGTGATCGACATCACCCTCCACGCCGACCTGAACAAAGCCTGCCTGTCGGACAGCATGGACGACACGGTGAACTACAAGGTGATCAAGGAAAAGGCGATCGACGTGGTCGAGGGCTCGTCGTGCTTCCTCGTCGAGGCCCTTGCCGAGAAGGTGGCCGCGGTCTGCCTCGAGAATCGATCGGTCGAGCGGATCGATGTGACGGTGGACAAGCCCGGCGCGCTCCGATTCGCGAGCAGCGTGGGCGTGGAAATCACCCGTTTTCGAGAAGGGCAGAATCGTTGACGGCGCCCGACGTCTACATCGCGGTCGGCTCCAACATCGCTCCCGAAGAGAATATCCCGGCCGCGGTCCGCCTCCTCGCGGAGAGCGTCCGCCTGACCGCGGTCTCGACCTTCTACTGGTCGGCGCCTCTCGACCGCCCGGAGCAGGCCCGGTTCATGAACGGAGTCCTGCGCATCCGAACCGATCTCGACCCGCGGTTGCTCAAGTTCGATCTGCTGCGGCCGATCGAGGCGCGCCTCGGCCGTGCGCGCGGCGCCGACCGACACGCACCGCGCACGATCGACCTCGACATCGCTCTCTACGGCGATCGGGTTCTCGACGAAGAGGGATTGCGCGTCCCCGATCCCGATATCGGAACGCGCCCTTTTATCGCCCTGCCCCTTTACGAACTGGCGCCCCGGCTCGTTTTACCCGATACTGGCGAACGGCTCGCTTCGCTCCCGGCCGCGGCCGATTCCACCGGGCTCGTCGAAGCTGCCGGAATGAAACAACTCCTGGAGGAGAGGATTCAAAAATGAACCGGAAACGTGTTGCCGAACTGGTCACCGAACTGCTCAGGGAGATCGGCGAAGATCCCGGCCGCGAGGGGCTTCTCAAAACACCGGAGCGTGTCGCCAAGGCCTACGAATTTCTGACGAGCGGTTATGGGAGCGATCCGAAAGAGGTCGTCAACGAGGCCATATTCCAGTCCGAGGCGAACAACATGATCATCGCCCGCGACATCGAGGTCTACAGCCTCTGCGAGCATCACATGCTCCCCTTCTTCGGACGCTGCCACATCGGTTACATCGCCCAGAAAGAGGTTCTCGGCGTGAGCAAGCTGGCGCGGATCGTGGACTGTTTCGCGCGGCGGCTCCAGATCCAGGAGCGGCTCACCGCCCAGGTGGCGCGGGAGATCATGGACGCTGTCGGTGCCGAGGGCGTGGGCGTGGTGATGGAATGCCGCCACCTCTGCATGATGATGCGCGGCGTGGAGAAGCAGAATTCGGTGATGACCACGTCGTCGGTCCTGGGAAGCTTTCACGAGGACCAGGCCACGCGGGCCGAGTTTCTCGGTCTCGTCAGCGGGGGGCGGCACTAGACCCTGCTAGTGGCCGTACCCCAGTTTTTCCATCTGATTCACGTGGGCCTTGGACGGGTTGATCTTGGGGGCATCCTTCAGATAACCCGATTTTTCGATCTCGTCGATCCAGATGTCGAGCTTCTTGTCCATCTCGGAATAGATTTCGGGAAAGTCGGCCTTCACGTCGGCTGTTTCGCCGGGATCGTTTTCGAGATCGTAGAGCGATTGCCTGCCCCGCTTCGCGTCGTTGATGATCTTCCACCTGGCCGTGCTCAAGGAGTAGATGTCGGCGCGGAAGATGCCTTCGAAGAAATTCTTGAACCC
This sequence comes from uncultured Phycisphaerales bacterium, assembly GCA_964620445.1. Classification (GTDB taxonomy): domain Bacteria; phylum Planctomycetota; class B15-G4; order B15-G4; family CAYZWU01; genus CAZUHB01. Next base: position 46,149 of record CAZUHB010000042.1, on the reverse strand, counting down.
TTCCACCGAGTAGGCCTCGAAAGGCTTCTTCTCCGCCCTCTGGGCGAGTTTCTCCGGCGTGCTCTTGATCACGGGCAGAAGGCTCATGACCTGGCCGCTCGAACTCCACCCGAGGCCGACGTAGTCGAGGATCGTGGAGAAGATCGCGCGCGTCTCCACCGATTCCTTGACCATCTTCTGCTCGATCTTCACGCCGGGCAGCACGAAGAGCAGCGGAACCCTGATCAGCTCGTCATGGAGACTCAGGGCGTGGCCGATGTAGCCGTGCTCCATGAATTCCTCGCCATGGTCGGCAACGACCACGATCGCCGTGTCGTCGCTCAATCCTGCTTCGTCGACGAAGTCGAGAAGCCGGCCGATATGGTGATCCATGAAGGAGATCTCTTCGTCGTAGCGGTTGGCGATGAACTGCAGGTCCTCGTCGTTCATGAAATGGCGCATGCGGCGATAGAAGGCCATATCATCCGTTTCCGTGCTCAGCCAGTTGTCGTACCCGGCCGAGTAGTCGTACTCCTTGTGGGGCAGGTAGGGCCCATGGGGATCGAAATAGTGGGCGAAGAGGAAGAAGGGCTGGTCCTTCACACCCTCGAGAAACTTGATCGACTCGTCGGTGATCCCCTCGGACGAGACCCCGAGGTGGCCGAGAACATAATCCTCGTTGTAACTGTTGTAACCCTGGTCGAGACCGCGCTCCCTGCTGATGAAGCTGTGGCTGATCACGCCGCCCGTGGCGTACCCCGCCTCCCGGAGGACCTCGGCGAGGGTGACCTGGCTTCCGTCGAGCTTGGACCAGACATCGATGAATCCATGTTCGTGGGGATACTTGCCCGTCAGGATCGATCCGAAGGAGGGGATCGTCCACGGCGCCTGGGAAATGGCCGACTCGAAGACGACACCCTTGTCCACGAGGCGCTTGAGATTGGGCGAACGCTTGATCTGCTCCGGATCGCCGAGGAGCGCCGTGTGGTCCTGCCGCACCGTGTCGATGGCGATCACGATGACGTTCTTGGGGTTCTGGGCCTCGAATCCGGCCGGCTTCAGGGCCGGTCCGGCACCGAGGAAGAGGCCGCCAACGATCACGACCGCGATCGGGACGAATCTCAGGAGCGGCTTGCGCGTACCCTCGGGACTAAAAGCGTGGGTCACGCTCGAGTAGACCAGAACCGCCGTGACGAGCGGACAGCAGAGCAGCGCCAGGCTCGAAAGGAGCAGGCCCGACCTGCCAATGAGTTCGGCCCAGACGAGGAGCTCGAGATCGAGGAGTTTGTCGAGCAGGAACAAGACCGCCACGAGGTGCGTGAGCCCCGCGAACAGAGTGGCGATCAACGCCCGGCACGCCGGGCCCTCGGGATCGTTGAATGCCTTCATGATCCGGCCGAGAACGAAGAAAGCCGCACAGGCGCACAGAGTGCAAAAAACAGCGGCGAAAAGGACCGTCTTGCTCTTCGTGACCAGAAAGAGACCGACCGTGAGGAACAGACCAACTGTCTGGATGACCATGTAGGGGCCGAGCCCGCGACTCGGATCGGTGAGCAGCTTGGCGAACGCGCTGTAGCTGGTCGCCGATCGGCCGACGGCCGAGACGAGACCGCCGAAGAATAGAATGGCGATCCCCATGATCGCGCCCACGATCGATCCGCACAGGATCTGGCCGTGCACCCCTTCGAAAGCGGTGCGGAAAAAGCCGGCGTGAATCGTTCCTTGCAGGAAGAGTTTCGCCAGCCCCTGAAAGGCGCCGGTCAGAACGCCCGCGGTGACGGCGATCAGAAGCAGATTCACGCTGCGCACGATCGTCGAGGCCGAAGGATTGGAAGAAGAGTGATTCACGGTCTGAACTCCTCAGTATCGGTCGTGTGCCAGCACCTCTCCTCGCGTGGGGACAGTGCAATTACGCAACAAGAGGCGGTTATATGTAGAGAAAATGATTTCTTGCTGCAATTCCTCTCATTAACCAGAGATAAATCGGCAAAACAACATTCTTTCTGTAAATTGTTCGCGATCGGATCGCCCCGGTGGCCGCGCCACGGATAATGTTTGCCCGAGAGCCCGCTTTTGTGCTTTCTGCTGGAATTGTAAAGCCTTTATTCATTAGAATTCCCGGTTTGAATGGGGCCTCGCCACAGGCCGCCTCTCCCCATGGTACAGCGCCTACCTGGGGGATCTCCTTTTTTTGGATAGGGTTTATACTGAAACATGCTCAACGACCTTCCCACCATCTATGATCCCAAGTCCGTGGAGGATCGGATCTACCAGAAGTGGACCGATGCCGACAGCTTCCGATGCACCCCCAACAGGTCCAAGAAGCCGCACACCATCATGATCCCCCTTCCGAACGTGACCGGGATCCTCCACATGGGCCATGCGCTCAACAACACCTTGCAGGACCTGGTGACGCGGTTCCGCCGCATGCAGGGGTTCGAGGCTCTATGGCTGCCGGGCACCGACCACGCCGGCGTGGCCACGCAGGCCGTTGTCGAGCGCCATCTCTGGGAGACGGAAAAGAAGACGCGCGACGATTTCGAACGGGACGAGTTCCTCGAGAAGGTCTGGGAGTGGAAGGAGAAGAACGGCGGCATCATCATCGGCCAGCTCAAGAAGCTCGGCTCGAGCTGCGACTGGTCGCGCGAGCGGTTCACCATGGAGCCGATGCTGGCCAAGGCGGTGCGCCACATCTTCGTCGATCTCTACAGGGAAGGGCTCATCTTCCGCGGAAAAAGGCTCGTCAACTGGTCGTGCCCGCTGCGTACGGCGCTCTCCAACGACGAGCTCGAGTACGCCAACGTGAAGACCCACTTCTGGCACATCAACTACCCTGTCAAGGGCGAGAAGGACACGCACATCACGATCGCCACGACGCGGCCGGAGACGATGCTGGGCGATACGGCCGTGGCGGTCCACCCCGACGACGAGCGCTACAAGCACCTGATCGGCAAGAACGTGATCCTGCCCTTCGTGAATCGCGAGATCCCCATCATCGCCGACGACTACGTGTCGCGCGACGAGGGCACGGGCGCTCTCAAGGTCACGCCCGCCCACGACTTCAACGACTTCGAGATCGGCAAGAGGCACGGATTGCCCCAGGTGAACATCCTCGAGCCGAACGGCATTCTCAATGAAAACGCCGGCCCCTTCCAGGGGATCGATCGTGTCAAGGCGCGGCCCAAGGTGGTCGACGGTCTCGAGGAGCTCGGCCTGATCGTCAAGATCGTCGACTACGAGCACGAGGTCGCCCACTGTTACCGGTCGGGCGACATCATCGAGCCCTTCCTCTCCGACCAGTGGTTCGTGAAGATGGACTACTTCGTGGAGCTGGCGCGCAAGGCCGAGCAGGAAGGAAGGGTCAAGTTCCATCCCGAGCGGTGGACGCGCACCTTTCACCAGTGGCTCGACACCACGCCCGACTGGTGCATTTCGCGCCAGATCTGGTGGGGGCATCGGATCCCGGTCTGGACCTGCCAAGGCTGCGCGGCCGAGATCAGCGAATACGACGACCCGACCGAGTGCCCCAAGTGCGGCAGCAAGAATCTCAAACAGGATCCCGACGTGCTCGATACCTGGTTCTCGTCGCAGATCTGGCCCTTCTCCACGCTGGGATGGCCGGACAAGACCGACGACCTCGATTTCTTCTATCCCACGGAGGTGCTGATCACGGCGCGCGACATCATCGCCCTCTGGGTGGCGCGCATGATCATGATGGGCGAGCACTTCATGAAAAAGGAGCCCTTCTCCCACGTCTACATCAACGGAACGATCCTCGACAAGCAGGGCCGCCGCATGTCCAAGTCGCTGCGCAACGGGATCGATCCCGTTGTCATGATCCAGGGCGGGGCCGACATCGACGGCCGCGAGTGGGACGGGTTCGGCGCGGACGCGGTGCGGTTCACTCTCGCCACCATGACCACCGAGGGGCAGGACCTTCGCATCTGGCCGGAGAGGTTCAAGGACGGACAGGCTTTCTGCAACAAGGTCTGGAACGCGTCCCGGTTCTGTTTGATCAACCTCGCCGGCGACGACGGATCGGGTGCGAAGACGCTGGCGTCCGGTGTCGATCGGAGCGAGCTGACCTTTCAGGACCGTTGGATCCTTTCGCGCCTCAACAGCACGATCAAGACGGTGACCAGCGCCCTCGACAATTTCAAGTTCTGCGATGCGGCGCGACTCGTGCGGGAATTCACGTGGAACGAGTTCTGCGCCTGGACCGTGGAACTGACCAAGTTCCGCCTCCGCGACGAGGCCGACGATCCCGAGGATGCCGCACTCGCACGCCGCGTGCTGGCCCACGTGCTCGACCGCACGCTCAAACTGCTGCACCCGATCTGTCCCTTCCTCACGGAAAACATCTGGGAGACCGCGAACGAGTACATCCCCGACCGTTCGCTCGACGGATCGGGCGAGGAGGCGGGCGAGTTCATCATGCAAGCCCCCTGGCCCGCCGCGGATGAAGCGTTGATCGACGAGAAGGTGGAACGCGAGATGGGCGACGTGCAGGAAGTGATCCGCGCGATCCGCAACATCCGCGCCACCGGGGGCATCCACCACAGCGTGGAGATAGAATGCTCCGTTCAGACCGACGACGACGGCACGACCGAGGGGGTTCAGCGACACGTGGAGATGATCTCCAACATCGCGACCTGCTCGATCAGCGCCGTGGGGCGCGATGTGGAAAAGCCGCCCAAGTCGGCGTCGGAGGTCTTGCCCGGCCTGCGCGTCTATGTCCCCCTCGAGGGAATCATCGACATGGAAAAAGAGATCGCCCGCCACCAGAAGAAGGTGGAGAATCTCGAGAAACGGATCGCGGGCGCGGAGAAGAAACTCGCAAACAAGAGTTTCGTGGAGCGGGCGCCGGCCGAGATCGTGGATCGCGAGAAGGAGACCCTTGCCGAATTGAAGGAGAGCCGCGACCAGCTTCTGGCCCAGATCGAGAGCCTCAAATAGGGCGGCAGGAAGAACGGGCTGACGCAGACGGAAACGATCCCATGAGCAAGAACGGCAGCACGCCCAAACGCGGCTCTTCGCCAGGCGGCAAGCCGCACCCCGCCGCCAAGCGCCGCGGTGCGCCGCACCCCGCCGCCAAGCGCCGCGGTGCGGTAGTTGATTTTCTTGAGCGGGAAAACTACTTCTCGCTGGAGCGGGGGGCGCAGCGGGCTCTTCTCGAGAAGGTGATCGATCTCGTTCTTGGCGGCACTCCGCCAGGGGAGGATACGCTCGACCTCTACGGCGCGATGATCCGCGAGATAGAGGAGTTCTCCACCGGTCAGATGAAGGCCGTCGTTTTCGGCGGCGGCACCGGGCTTTCGACCATCCTTGGCGGGGACAGCACCGATCCGGCATGGAGCCACGATCCCTTCGCCGGCCTCAAGGAGCACTTCGCCGATCTGACCGTTGTGGTCTGTGCCACCGACGATGGCGGGTCCTCGGGCGAACTGGTCAGGCGGTTGCCGATCATCGCGCTGGGCGATCTGCGGCGGGCGGTTGTGTCCGCGGTGACGCGGCGCGGATTGAAGAGGGTCTATCGCGGCCTCGAGCAGGACCGGATCGACGCGCTCCCCCGGATCATTCAAAAACTCATGAATCACCGCTTCAGCGGTCGTGGGCCGCGGTCGGTGTCGAACCTCCTCTCCTCGTCGGAGCGTGGCCTGTTGCCCGAGCCGCTCGGCGCCTATCTCGAGGAGAGCTGGACATTCCTCCGGTCCCACGAAGAGCTCGGCAAGCTCTCCCCGAAGGGCCACTGCCTGGGGAACCTGCTCCTCCTTTCACAGATCTACCAGTGCGCGAGGCCGGCCCGTTCCACCGCCGGCAAGGCCGCCCCGGGCCACAGGCATGTGCTGAACGGAATCGCGCGGTTCGCGCGCGTCATGGGCGCCGGCCGGACGCGGATCTTTCCGGTCAGCACCAACCAGGGCGAGCTCAAATTTCTCTACACGAACGGCGTCGTGGTTTCGGGCGAACACAAATCGTCGGTGAGCCGCCGCGGCTTCCCCGTCGACCGGGTCTGGGCCGAATACGTGGGCGGTCCGCGCGTTGACGCGCGCCTCGTGAAGTCGATCGCCGAGGCGGACATCGTCATCGTCGCGCCGGGCAGCATCTACTCCAGCCTGCTCCCGATTCTCCAGGTGCCGGAGGTGGCCGAAGCCCTGCGCCGCAATCGGCGGGCGCTCAAGATCCTGGGCGCCAACTTCTGGGTGCAGCAGGGTGAAACGGATCTGTCGATCCGCGACCTGGCCAAGGAGTTTTTCGTCTCCGACCTGATCGAGGCCTACGACAAGAACGTGTCGGGCAGCACGGCGGGGCTCTTCAGCCTGGTCCTGTCCACCAACCTCAAGAACCTGCCCGCCGGCGTGATCCAGAGCTACGCTCTCGAGGGCAAGGTGCCGATCTATCTCGACAAGGACCGCGTGGAGGCGCTCGGATTCGAACCGCTCGCCGCAGAGATCCACTCCCACGAGCGGCTCGAGAAGGGCAAGGTCTTCCAGCACGACCCTGCACGGTTCAGCCGGACCGTGCACACGCTCGTCTTCATGAAGAAAGCGCTGGGACGGCTCGTTCCGGCCGGTGCGCCCCGGGGCCGGAGCGCCGCTCGGAGCGCCCCGAGGCGGGCGCGCGACTGGCCTCCCGCACCCGATCGCGCGCGCAGTCTGCACATGTGCGACTACATGGAGGAGGTCGAGGCGCTTCTGGCCGCAATGACGATTCGATCGAAAAAGCTGCTGCGCCTTCTGCCCGACATCTTCTGGAACAACCGGGACATCCTCCTCGATCACCTGAAATATCTGCGCGGGATCCGTGTCGTCCCCAGGGACCGCTGGCTCCGCTCCACGGTCTGGGACAGGATCCTCGCCTATTTCGATCCGGACGATTCGACCCTCCATTGCCGCAGCGATCTCCTGGAGGGAGACAGGGACCGATTGCGCGAGGACCTCCTCATCGGCCTGGGCGAGTCGCTTCTCGGAAACTATGCTTTGCGAAAGTCGCTCCGTCCCTTGCGGCAGAAATCGGAGACGATCGGGAAGATCTTCGAGATCACCCTGCGGCCCCGCGACGAGCTGCGCGCCTTCTTGAGCCTCGACAAGATCAAGGAATACCTCGAGCTCTCCCGCATGAGAGCCGCCGACGGCCGGCCCGACGTCTACCGGCTCGTGATCAACAGCGATGATTCCTTCACACCGCCGGGACTCAATTTCGGACTCTTTTATTCGTGGTATCTCAACAACAGCTTCGGGGGTGTGATCGAGTACGAGACGTCCCTCTTGAAGATCGCTACATCCGATCTCATTCCCAAGCTCACCATGGACCAGGAGCGCCAGAGGAAGCTGATCGACTTCTTCAGGCGCGATATTTTCCGGCATTGAGCCGGGCATCGAGAGCGATGTATCGCAAGCGAAACACAATCAGCCCTGCCCTGATCGACAGCGCCGCCGCATTCTGCGTGCTCGCCTGCGTTCTTTTTGGCTGCGTGACCGACGCGGGGGACGCCCGCGCGCTCTACGAGGAGAAGGTGCTGGCCGATGTGCCCCTTGCAGAGGATCGAGGGGAGGGTGAAAGCCCGGACGGGCCGACGCGCCGGGAGATCATCGATCGCATCGCGCGGATATCCGATCCGACCACGGGCGAACGCGCCCGTCTCGAGGCCGCCCCGACGATCACGCTGTCCGACTGCTTCCGCCTCACCCTGGCATGCTCCGACGATCTTCTCGCGCGAGGCGAGCAACTCCTCCAGGCCCGGTCCCTCGAAAAGGAAGCGATCGGAAAGCTGCTCCCCGAGGTGCTCTTCAACTGGCGTTACACGCGCGACTCCGATTCTGTCCGATTCGGCGGAATCACCGTTTCGCCGCGCGACACGACCGAATCGTGGATCTCGGTTGTCCAGCCGGTCTTCGATCCCACCCTTTTTGCCGCTCTCGACGTGAGCGACATCGCGAGCCGCCTCGAGGAGCTCGAGCTGCGCACGGAGCGGGACAGCCTGCTCTACGTCGTGGCAGCGACCTTTTTCGACCTGCTCGCTCTCGAGGAGGACCTGGCCGCCCTCGATGCGGCACACGAACTGAACAGGGAATTCGTCCGCGTCCAGGAGGTGCTCCTCGACGAGGGCGAAATCCTCGAGGAGAACGTGATCGCCGCCCGCGCTCTCGTGGAGGAGTCGACCGCCGCACTGGCCCGGTGCGACAACGAACGCGCCGCGGCGCGCGGCCGGCTCCGCGGTCTGATCGGGCTCGATGCCCTTCCCGAGGAGCTCGTCGACAACTACGAGATGACCTACAGTCCCGGCCTCATACCCGACCTCGTCGAAAGAGCGTGGCGCACGCGGAGCGACGCCGAGTCGGCGCGCGCGGCGATCGACCTCGCCCGCGCCCAGCGGACGGCCGAGCTCTCCGGCTACCTTCCCACGGTGAACGCCGAGTTGAACCGCTGGCTGAAGAGAGAGGGCGCCTTTGCCGAGGCGATCGACTGGACCCTGGCGCTGAATGCCGCCTGGCCGATCATCGACGGCGGCGCGCGCGACGCGGCCTACTCGCGGGCGCTCTCCATCGTACGACAGCGCGAGATGGAGCTGAGCGCGCTCAAGCGGAAGGTGCGCGTCGAGGTGGAGGAGGCGGTGCTCGCCTTCCGCACGCTCGAGGCGGCCGTGGCGTCGTTCGAGAAGCGAAAGGCGGCCGCGCAGGCCGCGCTCGATGCGGCGGTGGCGCGCCTCGAGGCCGAGGAGATCACCGACGTCGATCTGCTGGCCGCACGGAGCAACCATGAGTCGGTCAGCCGCGAACTGAACCGCGTCCGCCTGGCGCGCAAGCAGGCCGCGCTCAAGATCCGGCTCGTCGTGGGGGATCTGAAACTGTCCGAGCCGATGGAAAAAGTGATGAAGGAGGAGGGACCATGACCCTTTCCGCTCGACACGCCCCGATCGCGTTTCTGCTCGCCGGCGCGCTGTTCGCGGCCGGTTGCGGGCCGGAGGACGACGGACCGCAGACAGGATCCTCGTCCTGGGGTTCCACGGCCGCCGTGGTCGACACGGAAATCGTGGTTGCCGAACCGATCGAGGTCACGGTCAGGTCGGTGGGCACGGTGAGGGCCATCGAGGAGGCCGAGCTCTGCGTCGACGTGGCGGGCAAGGTGGCCAAGATCCTCTTCGAGGAGGGCTCGACTGTGGCCGAGAGCGACCTGCTCCTCGTGGTCGATGAGGAAAAAGCGCAACTGAGCCTGAATCAGGCCCGCTCCAGGCTTCAGACCCTTTCGGTCTCGGTGCGGCGGGCCGATGCGGAGGTGGAACAGGCGCGCGCGGTCCTGGCCAATGCCGAAGCGACTTTCAAACGCAAGACGACCCTTTTCGAGAAGGGCGCCGAGACGCGCGCCGTGTTTCTCGACGTCAAGGCGGCTTTCGAGGCGGCGCAGGCCGCCCACGCCGCCGCCGAAGCGGCCCGCGCCGAGATCGTGGCGCAACAGGCCGAGGCGACCGACGCGCTCGCGCTCGCCGAGAAGACGCTCCGCGACCACCGCCTCCGCGCGCCCTTCGACGGGGTTCTGGGCGAGCGGCTCCTTTCGGTCGGAGATTTCGTCGATGTGGGCGAGGGCGTGGTCACCCTGTCCACCACCGATCCGATCCACGTGGAGTTCACCGTGCCCGAGCGGTATCGCGGAAAGGTCCGGCCCGGGCAGGAGGTGGACGTTCACGTCGAGGCCTTGCGGGACGTGGCCTTCAGGGGCGAAGTGGTCTTCATCGCACCCGCCCTCGATCCCTCAACGCGCTCCGTCAAGGTGAAGGCCCTTTTCGAAAACAGGGTCGGGGCGCTCAAGCCGGGATTCTTCTGCCACGTGCGCCTCATCGTGGACAGGGCGGAGGAAGCGGCAGTCCTCTCCGAGGAAGCGATCCTTCCCCGGGAAAACGCTTTTTTCGTGTACGTGGTCAAGGAGCGCAAGGCCGTGCTCACCGAGGTGAAGAAAGGGGAGCGTCTCGAAGGAAGGGTCCAGATCGTGGGCGGTGTCGCGCCGGGCGACGAGGTGATCACCGCCGGTATCCAGAAGGTGAGCGACGGCGTGCCCGTGCGCCCGCGCAGGTCGGAGCCGGCCGGCGACGCAGGCCGCGAACAGGCACCCGAGGTGGAAGAATAGACCGTGTTTCTACCCGAGACATCGATCAAGCGTCCGGTGATGACCGTCATGGTGACGGCGGCGCTCCTCATTTTCGGTTTCATCGGCCTCTCGCGGCTGCCGGTGCGCGACATGCCCGATATCGACTATCCGGTGGTATCGGTCATCACCGCATACCCGGGCGCGAGCCCCGAGGTGATCGAGGAGGAAGTGACCGATCCGCTCGAGGAGATCATCAACACCGTCGAGGGGATCAAGACGCTCCAGTCGACGAGCGCCGAGAGCGTGTCGGCGATCACCGTCACCTTCGACCTCGACCGCGACGTGGACGTGGGCGCCCAGGAAGTGCGCGACAAGATCTCCACGGTGCGCCAGCTCCTGCCCGACGACATCGAGGAGCCGGTGGTGGCCAAGTTCGACATGGACGCCCAGGCGATCATGTGGATCGCGGTCACGTCGACCGACCGGGACAGGGTGGCGATTTCCGACTATGCCGACAAGGTGCTCAAACCGCGCTTCGAGAAGCTGAAAGGGGTGGGCGAGGTTCAGCTCGGCGGGGGCCAGGAGTTCAGCGTGCGCGTCTGGCTCGATCCGGCCCTGCTCGCCGCGCACGACGTGGCCGTGAACGAGGTGGTCGGCGCTCTCCGCGCGCGCAACGTGGAGATCCCTTCCGGCCGGATCGAGGGCACGGACAGGGAATTCTCGGTCAAGACCGAGGGCGAGCTCGTCGAGGTCGAGGCGTTCAACAAGCTGATCGTGACGCACCGCAACGGCGTGGCGCTGCGCATCGAGGACCTGGGCCGCGCCGAGCGGGGCGCACGCGAGACGCGGAGCACGGCGCGGTTTACGGTGCTGCCCGATTCGCTCTTTCGCGAGTCGATCGGGCTCGGCATCGTGAAGAAGTCGGACGCCAACACCGTGGCCGTGGCCGAGCGCGCCAAGGAGGAGATCGCCGCGATACAGGAGATCCTGCCCTCCGGCTTCGAGGTGGTCGTGGCCTACGATTCGTCGATCTACGTGACCCAGTCGATCGCCGAACTACAGGAGGCGCTCCTCCTCGGCGGGGGACTGGCCGTGGCGGTGATCTTCATCTTTCTGGCGAGCGTCCGGTCGACGATCATCGCCGGGCTCGCCATTCCCACGTCGATCGTGGCGACCTTCGCGGTGATCTACTTTCTTGGCTTCACCGTGAACACCCTGTCGATGCTGGCGCTCACCATCTCGGTGGGCGTGGTGATCGATGACGCCATCGTCGTGCTCGAGAACATCTACCGCCACCGGAGCGGGGGCAAGACGATCCTCCAGGCCGCGCGCGAGGGATCGTCGGAAATCGCCTTCGCGGCCGCCGCGGCGACCTTCTCGATCGTGGCGGTCTTTTTGCCGATCGCCTTCGTCGAGGGGATGGTGGGAAGGCTGCTCTACGAATTCGGCCTCACCGTCGCGATCGCCGTGCTCATCTCGCTCTTCGTGGCCCTCACCCTGACGCCGATGCTCTGCTCCCGGTTCTTGAAGCCCCCGAGCGAACGCAATCTGATCGTACGCGGGCTGGAGGGGATCCATTCCGGTCTGAACGCCTTTTACGGGCTGCTTCTCAAGGGCTCGCTCAAGATCCGTTACCTCGTTCTGATCCTGGCCGCCGCGCTCTTCGCGACGAGTTTTCATTTCTTTGCCGTTCTCGGAAAGGAGCTGATTCCGCCCGTGGACCAGGGCTCGATCATCCTCATCATCCAGGGGCCCGAGGGCGCCACGCGCGCCTACACCGACAAGTACATGAAGGAAGTGGAGGAGATCCTCACCGATTACCCCGAGATCTGGACCTATTTCACCGCGGTAGGCATGACCGATTCGGGAGTGGCCCAGCCGAAGGAGGGGATCGGATTCATCCAGCTGAGGCCGCTCGACGAACGACGCGCGAAGGGGCAGCGTTCGCAGCACGAGATCATGGCCGAACTGCGGCAGCGGTTCGCCGGGGTGCCCGGGTTCATCGTGCTCGTGATCGAGAATCCCGTGCTCGCCACGGCCGGATTCGGCGCGCCGCTGCAGTACGTGCTGATGGGGCCCGAGGTCGACGAGATCTACTACGAGGCGAAGGAGTTCAAGGAGCGACTCGCCAAGGTTCCGGGTATCGTGGATGTTCACAGCGATCTCGATATCAACAATCCGAAGCTGCGCGTCGACGTGCTGCGCGACGAGGCTGCCGATCTGGGAGTCACCGTGGCCGATATCGCGGGCGCGCTGCGCGTGCTGCTCGGCGGCGATGACGTGAGCAACTACACGCGGGGCGGCGAACGCTACGACGTGATGGTCCAGATGGAGGAGGAGGCGCGGCGGATCCCTTCCGTGATCGACGACATCCATATCCGTTCCGCGGCCGGGATGCTCGTCCCCCTTTCGAGCGTGGTGCGCGTGACCGAGACCGTGGGGCCGGGCAAGATCACCCGCTTCAACCGGAACCGCAACACCGTGGTCCAGGCGAACCTCGAGGGCCTTCCGCTGCAGGAGGCGCTCGACGAGGCGGCCAGGATCGCGGCCGAAACCCTGCCCGCCGATTTCGAGACGGCCGTGACGGGCCAGACCGAGGAGATGGAGGAGTCCTTCGCGTCCCTGACCTTCGCGCTGATCCTGGCGGTGCTCATCATCTACATGGTACTCGCGTCGCAGTTCAACCACTTCGTGCACCCCTTCACGATCATGATCGCTCTGCCGCTCTCCATGGTGGGGGCGCTCTACAGCCTCTTTGTGTTCGGCATGACGATCAATCTATTCAGCATCATCGGCATCATCGTTCTCATGGGGCTGGTGACCAAGAACTCGATCCTGCTCGTGGACTACACCAACCAGCTCCGCGACGACGGTGTGGAGCGGCGGGAAGCAGTGATCCGCGCGGGCAAGGTGAGGCTGCGGCCGATCCTGATGACGGCGATCTCCATGATCTTCGGTGTTTTACCGGCCGCGGTGGGGCTTGGCGCCGGATCGGAGTCGCGCCGTCCCATGGCGATCGCCACGGCGGGCGGGATGCTGGCATCGACCCTGCTCACCCTCTTCGTGGTGCCGGCCGTCTACCTGATTCTGGATGACATCGGCCGGCTGATCAGGAAAGTGACCGGATCGCCGAAATTGCATTCGAGCCGAAAGTCTTGATTTCACGGGGCGCAAACGGAAAGAACGACACAAACGCGATCATGGTGGCCCGACCACGAAGGAGGAAAACAATGATAAGATTCTTGATGATATGCATCGTGGCGTGCGCCTGGATGTTTGTGCCATTCGCGGCGGCCGACGAGCCGGCCGACGAGCCGGCCGGGAGCGACGAGAGCGACAGACTCTTTCCCGTGGGTGATCTCTTCGAGCCTCTCGTCGCCGATTCGAAGCAGCCCGCCTTTTACATGTCCTTCTACTCCCTCTCCTGGGATCTCGAGAACACCACCGTGGGCGCTGTCGGTTTCGGCGAGACGATCGGGATCTATCGCTGGGCCGATCCCGGCGATCGGAATGGATTCCAGTTCAGCATGAGCGCCGGTGTTTTCGCCCAGTTCGACATGGAAACGAACTCGATGGATCTCCTCAACGCCGACTATGTCGTGGGACCTGCGCTGAGCTTTCGCGAGGGGATCTTTTCGGCCAGGGCACGCCTCTACCACCAGAGCAGCCATGTGGGCGACGAGTACCTCATCAACAACAAGAATGCGGTCAGGGACCGGCTGAACTACAGCTACGAGTCGATCGAGCTCCTCGGAGCCCTCGACATCGGCGATTTTCGCCCCTACGCGGGGGGCGAGTATGTGGTCCGCCGCGATCCGAACGATCTCGACCGCCGCTCAATGCAATTCGGGATCGACTACCGGAGCGAGGAGAAGATCCTGCTCGACGGCAGGCTCGTGGGCGGCTTCGACTTTCAGACCTTCGAACAGCACGACTGGAATCCGAGCGGGAGCCTCAAGGTGGGTCTGGCCTACGGCGAACGGGGATGCGGCAACAGGAACGTGCGCTTCATGCTCGAGGCATATCGGGGCTACATGCCCTTCGGACAGAACTACAACCTCGATGTCTACTGGTTCGGTTTCGGGGTCTATCTGGGGTTCTGAGCCGTCCCCTCTCACTTCACGAGCCGCACCTGAACCGGCTCGTCCGGCGCAACGATTCGATCAGCGGCTCCGCGTCTCGTCAGCGGGACCCTCTTCTTGTGCACCGACAGGTTCGTGCGCCGCTTGATCTCCACGTACACGGGATCGCTCTGCCGGTCGGAGTAGGTGCGCAGTCTCAGCTTGAATCTGTTCTTGTGGCCCTCGGCCGTGCCGCGGTAGGGCTTGAGGTCGGTGCTGTCGAGGTAAAGGCTGCAGACCTGTCGGAAAGGATCCCGTAAAAAAAGGGCCCGCTTCTCAGAAGCGGGCCCAACCGAATCCTAGTGTCCTTCTCGAGGAATTACTCGTTGTAGAGGGAGACGATCAGATCGTCTCCGATCGGTTTTCCGGCCAGGATTCCCTCGAGATCGGTGTTGATCGTCTTGTCGGGCCCTTTGCACACGATCGAAACGTAACGGGCTCCCTTGAAACGGTAGACCATGTAACACTCTCCCCAGGGATCGGCAGGGTCGACGCCCGGGCAGGGTTCGTTTGTCACGAAGACGGCATCGGTCGGAAAGAGAGGGCTCATGTAGGGACCATCCCAGTCCTCGCGATTGTAGACGTTGTCGAAGAGGCACGAGTAGCCCGCGAGGTACGCGGAGGAGAAGGAGTTCGGCGACTGGCACGCGTGGCGCGGCCACTCGCCCACGTCGTCGTTGTATTTCTCGAACGCCGCCGCAATGATCTCGAGATCTTTCTGAGCCTGTTTCTCCTTGGTCATGCCGCCGGGAAAAGTCAACCCCGCGACCATGAAGACCGTCATGACCGCCAGCGACAATGTCACCACCCAGAGCGTGGGAGGTTTCGTTCCGACTACCTTCTCGACTGTGCCTTGATTCAATTTCTCCGGTCTTGGGCTGCTGGTCATGTGATTCCCCTTTTAAAAGCCCATTTCGTGGCTTGGTAAAGCCCATTTCGTGGCTTTGTAAAGCCCACTTCGTGGAACGGTTCAGCGGCGCGTCTTTTCACGAGCCGGCACACGTCTTTTTTCGGCAATAAGGATGTAAACATTTAAGAATTCCCGGGAAAGACGGGGATGAGAGGAGATTTTCTTCTCCCACCCTTCGAGCGATCCCCGGTGAACGGGGGCGCTGCGCGGCCTAATGACCCGAAGACGATAAAAATCGAAAATTGCAGATATATTATCCGCCCCCGACAGGGAGATCGGTTGTGGTTGCCGGTGCAAAGGCTATTCATTTGTTTTCGGATTATGAATTTAGATAAATCGGAGACAAAAAGATGTTGATAGACCTTGCCGGAAAGTCTGCCCTGGTCACGGGAGGTTCGCGCGGCATCGGGCGGGCGATCGCGATCCGGCTCGCCGAGTGCGGCGCGCGGGTGGCCGTCAATTATGTTCGAAACACCAAGGCCGCCAACGAGACAGCCGCCATGATCACCGACGCCGGGGGCGAAGCGCTCGTGGTACGCGCCAACCTGGCCGATCCGGCCAAGGTGGAGGATATGTTCGACCGTCTCGAGACCGAATGGGGCAACAAGCTCGACATCCTGATCAGCAACGCGGCGTCGGGTGTGATCAAGCCCTCTATCGAACTGACCCAGCACCACTGGAACTGGACCATGGGGATCAACGCCGGTATCTTCCTGCTCCTCGTGCAGCGGGCGCGCCAGATGATGCAGGACGGGGGCGAGGTCGTGGCGGTCAGCTCCCTCGGCGCCCTCCGCGCCATCCCCATGTACGCGGCCGTGGGCGCTTCCAAGGCCGCGCTCGAATCTCTGGTGCGCCACCTCGCCGTGGAACTGGCCAACGAGAAGCTCCGCATCAACGCGGTCAGCGCCGGCGTGGTCGAGACCGACGCCTTGAAGTTCTTTCCCCACCGCGACGACATCCTCGGCAACAGCGAGGTCAAGACCCCGGCCGGGCGCCTCACCGAGCCGCGCGATGTGGCCGACGTGGTTCTCTTTCTCGTGAGCCCGCTCGCGTCGATGATCCACGGCCAGACCGTGGTGGTCGACGGCGGGTACAGCGTTCTGGCTTGACAGATCCCTCATGGCCCGGTTGAGTGCCTCGATGGCCGGACACGCTCGAACCACATCAAAGGAGAGCGAGAAGCTCCTCGTCTGCGGCACCAACTGGCTCGGCGACAGTATCATGTCGATGCCCGCCGTGCAGGCGCTCAAGGAGCAGGACCCCGCCCGTCCGATCACGCTCCTGGTGAAAAAGAACCTCGTCCCTCTCTGGGAAATGCACCCTGCCGTGGATTCGATCATCGCCTTCCGGCTGGGCCTGTTCGGCACGGCCTGGGCGATCGGCGCGGTGCGCGCCCGCCGCTTCGATCGGGCCTGCGTGCTTTCCCACTCGGTGCGGGCGGCGCTCGTTCCCTTCATGGCGTGGGTGCCCCTTCGGGCCGGTACGCTCGGCCGGCACCGGTCGTGGCTGTTGAATCGCATCGTGGAGCCCCCGGCCGAGCCGTGGAGCGTGCACCAGTCCTTCGAGTACATGAAGGTGGCGGGGGTGGACAGCCTCGAGCGGCCCATGCCGCGCCTCGACCTGTCGTCCGAACTCGTGGACCGATGCCGTACGCGCCTGTCCGAAATGGAGGGGCGCGGGCCTTCCGGTCTGGGCGCGGGCGAGAGGAACTGGGTGGGTGTCATCCCCGGCGCGGCGCGCGGGCCGTCGAAGCGCTGGCCGGTCGAGTCCTTCGCGCGCCTCGGCCGCCGCCTGGCCGAGGAGGCGCACTGCGGGATCATGCTCTTCGGATCCCCCGCGGAGCGTTCCCTCTGCGCCCAGGTGGCCAGGGCGTGCGGGTCAGCGGTCGTGGACCTGTCCGGGCAGACCACGCTGCCCGAACTGGCGGCCCTCCTCTCCCTCTGCAAGGTGGTGGTTGCCAACGACTCGGGCGGCATGCATCTCGCCGCCGCGGTGGGGACGCGGGTGGTCGGTCTTTTCGGCGCGACCGATCCGGCCGCGACCGGGCCGCTCGGCGAGGGGCATCGCGTGCTCCAGGCCGAGGGCGTGCGCGGCGCGCGCGCGATCAGCCGCCGCTCGCGGGCGGGCGAGGAGAGCCTGGCGCGCCTCGATCCAAACAGGGTTTTCGCCGCGGCCAGGGAACTCCTCGATCAAGGGTCCACGCAACCTACAAATCGGTAAAAGTCGTTACTTCCGTATTGGTCAGCCCGGCCGGCGGTCCCACGAGAGCCGCGACCGGGCGGATCATGGCTCCAAATATTTTACCTTCACCGGTGCCGTTTTCTGACTTATGGGTCTTTTGACCTAGAGGCTGCCACTGTTCGCGGCGAGCAAATCGAGATTCTTCAAAGAGTATCGGTCTGATCGAAATCGGCGGTGGCGTGCATGACTCACACATCTCCGGGAGGCGATGGTGACGAACAGGGGCGCTGGGATGGTGAGGGAGGCCGCTCCCCGCATTTGGCGCGATCTCTAACACGGTATGTTTTCAGCTTCTTTTTTTGGAGGGAATTCCAATGGCGTCTCTTTCCGTTCTAGTCAAATCTCTCTTTACGGCGATCGCCCTTGCTCTCCTTGCCGATTACGCCTTCACATCGGAAAAAGCTGTCGATCCTTCAATATCGCAACCCTCCACGGATTCTCTCGAAGCTTCGAAATTCCCGACGAATCTCGGCTCACGCTTCGGAGACGACGTGTTGGTTTATTCGAACGAATACTTCAGCGCAAAGTACCCCGATATGGTCAGTACCTCCTCGGGAAATTACTACCTCGTCGCCCGGTACTACTTGAACGACGGTGTCGCCGTGTTCAAGTCCTCCGATGGTGGATCGACCTGGGCCGAGCTCTTCACGGTGAGCGGCGGCCCAACGCCGTTGACCTTCCCGGCCATCGCCGTCCCCGAATACACGGAAGATTATGTCTACGTGGTCTACACTCAGGACAATGGCCTCCAAATGATCCGATGGGACCTGGCCACATCGAGCGACTCCACTGTTCTCATCGACAGCAATTCTCTCGGTGTGGGACGACCACGGATTGTCACCGACGATCACGATTATCCCGGCAACTACTCGATCTACGTGACCTACGAAACCGGTTCGTCGTATTCCTATCCTTATTCGGTTCAATTCGCCTCTTCGTCCGATACGGGCCAGACGTGGGAGAACTTCAATACGCTCGAAGTATTGACCGATCCCTACTCCCCGGAGCCCGACATCGCGTGGGGCAATGGCCGGCTGTACGTAATCTGGGAGGGATACGATGCCTCTGCCGGCGAGGGTACCGTCGAGGTCCGCCGCAGCACCGACAAGGGGCTCAGCTGGGAACCAAAGGTGCTCCTCACGACCATGACCGGCAGTTGCTGGGGAGCCAGAATCGGTGCCGTTCAAGATGCTGACACCGTTCTCGTGGCCTATATCTATCGAGATTCTCCGGGCAACGATGAAATACAGTATGCCTTCAGCATCGACGGCGGAGTCAACTGGTCCAGGAACAACTATCTGACGGCGAGCGCCGACAGCGAGTACGAACTGGACGTCACCGTATCCCCGTCGCTCGGGTCGATTCATATCGGCTACACTCGAGGCTCTTATGATGGTTTGTACTATCAGAAGGCGGACTACAGTTCCCCGACCGCCTGGTCGCAGCCACAAAAAATCAGCCCTTACCTGAGCAATCCGAGTAAATACCCCTGCCCCACGTTGGCAGTCGACTGGACCAGCGGAGAAGCGGGGATCGCCTGGCACGCCACCGATGATCTTGTTAACGTGGTGTACGAGATCTTTTTCGACCGCGCCGACTGGATTCACCTTCCCAAGCCCGAAATCACTGTCAACGACAAGAACGACGATTTCTGGATCGCGTCCGGCTCGACGCTCACGGTGAAGATTTCGATGGATCCGGGAGAACTCGAGGGCTATTTCCACGACTGGTGGATCTGGGCCTACTATGAAACCATCGGGGTGAGGTGGTACTGGGTCTGGCCCGGAAACTGGATTCAGGGTAGCGTACAGCCAGCGCTCACCTGGCCGCTCATCCCGATCAGCGACTACCGGGTCGGGCAAGGTGTTCTGCCCGTGGGAAGGTGGATATTCAACTTTGCCGTCGATGCTCCAAACGGTGTTTTCGAGGGGACCTATCTGGATGACGTCATCGTGACGATCTCCTAGCGCGTCCCAAAACGAGCGTGTCCGGAATCTTGGTCGTCCTCACGGCTTGTCGTGCCGTCGAAGTGGATAAGCGGTCGGGCAACCTCGTTCCGTGCTCCTCTAGAAAACCGTCAAGAGCGCGCTGTCCGCAAAGAGCACCCGCGGTCCGGCAAGCGCAAAGACAGCGATGATCCTGTACCCGCCCGGCGGCGCCCAGGCCGGCACATTCATGGTGTAGGGCAGGGTGAAGGTCTGGCCCGCGCCCAGGCTGACCGGCTGCGGCCCGACCAGGTCGAAGCGGTTGCCCGAGGGTCCTTCCACCTGCACGAGCCCCCACACATTCGCCGCCGCGCCCGAGTTGTTCGCCACCGTGATGTCGAAGGTGTACGCCGTGCCGATCATCGCCGTGGGCGGTCCGTCGAGCGACACCGCCACCTGGCCCTCCATGGGGTAGTGGTTGTGCACGCCGTTGTTGTGCCGGTTCACCCGGTAGGCGCCGTGCACGATCCTGCGCGCATCGTAGTCGAAGGGCGTGTCCCACGCGTAGAGCGCGCTGCCGCTCCGTCCCGACGCAGCCATGTCGAGCTTGCCGTCGTCGTTGAGGTCGCCCAGGGTCACCCCGCCATAGAAGGTGCTCGACTTGACCCAAGGAAATCCGGTTACATCAGTGCCGTCGTGGTGCCACGCGTAGATGCGGCCCGACCCGGTCGTGGGCGCGGCCACGATGATCTCGAGATCGCCGTCCCCGTCGAGGTCGGCCAGGGCGGGCGTGGCGTGGACGCTTCCGGTGGTGGGGGGGCTCGGCCAACCGGTCTGGAAGGTCCCGTCGTGGCGCACCACGTAGACGCTGTCGTTCTGGCTGCCGAAAACGATCTCGGGATAGCCGTCCCGGTCGACGTCGCCCACGGCGGGGCTCGTGTAGAGCGACCACGAGCCGCAGTCGATCGAAAAACCGCTGACCATGGTGCCGTCGTGGTGGTAGGCATGGAGATCGGACCCGACGGTGCAGACGATCTCGAGATCGCCGTCCCTGTCGAGATCGGTGATCACGGGCGAACCCACGCTGTAGGTGACGGTGATCGGGAAACCCGGAAAGGGAGTGCCGTCCGCGTAATACACGCTGAGAAGGCTGCCGATCCCCTGGCTCGTCGCTATGACCTCGACCGTTCCGTCGCCGTCGAGATCGGCCGCGGCCGGCGTCTGCGATCCGCCCTCGTTGATGCTGATCGTGACCGGCCATCCGGCCAGATCGGTGGCATCTCCCTGGAGGGCGTAGATCTTGTTACTCCGCGGCTGCGCGAGGATCTCCAAGTCGCCGTCGCCATCGAGGTCGGCCAGGCAGCACGCCCCGCCCATCTCGCCGCCCAGGTTGCGCGGAAAACCGGACACCGTGCTTCCGTCGGAGTGATAGGCGTGGACCTTGCTGTGGCTCGTGGCGGTGACCACCTCGAATGAGCCGTCGCCGTCGATGTCGCCCACGGCGGGCGTCATGTTCCACGTGTGCCATCCGGCCGTGGCCGGCCATCCCGGAAGCTCGCTTCCGCCGGCGGTGTAGATGTGCACCGTGTAATCGCCGTCGGCATGAAGCAGCTCATGCACCCCGTCGCCGTCGAAGTCGAAGAAGATCGGCGCGCCGAGCTGGTTGTTCGTGCTGTACCTGGGAAATCCGGGCAGATCGTTCTGTGCCGGGGCCGCGGGGCCGATCCAGGCCAGAAGAAGAACGAGGATCGCTATCCGGAAAACGAGGGGGATCGGGCTGCAGTTGCGTGTAATCATTCGTTTCTCCCTTATCGCGGACACGTG
This sequence comes from uncultured Phycisphaerales bacterium, assembly GCA_964620445.1. Taxonomy (GTDB): domain Bacteria; phylum Planctomycetota; class B15-G4; order B15-G4; family CAYZWU01; genus CAZUHB01. Next base: position 25,066 of record CAZUHB010000042.1, on the reverse strand, counting down.
AAAAATAGACAAAACTATTTTAATCTATGGGGGAGATATTGAAAGGGGTTTTTCCTCTGCCGGGGCTGGCGGGGAGTCAGGGACGATCGGCGGGCGATGCGGCGATCCTCAGCGCTTTTCCTCGGCATCGAGCTTGAGCCAGAAAACGGGCGGTACTGGAAAGCCGAGCTTTTCGGCCCGCTTGGCCTTGCGCCGCGCCGCCGCCGGATCGGGAGTGGAGTCGGTCATCTCCATCACGGCGCCGTTGAAGTAAGCCTTGCCCAGAAGCTGAACCACCCGCCGGTCGTTCGGGTTGGCCTTGAGCGCTTCCTCGAGAGCCGCGACCGCTTCGTCCGGCCTCTTGAGCTGGATCTGGATACGGCCGAGGTTGTACCAGGCGCGCCACAGATCCCACTGCAGCTCGGTGGCCCTTTCGAACGCGCCGATCGCCTCGTCGGTCTCGTTCCGCGCCATGTGGATCAAACCGAGGGTGTTGTGCAGATCGGCCGCCTCGCCGTCCGCGTCGAGACCCGCCCGGCACTCCTCGAGAGCGCGGTCGTGGTCGTTCATCCGGAGATAGATGTTGGCGACCGTGTTGTACGTTTCGGAATTCTGGCGATCGATCCGCATGGAGAGGCGCGACCACTCGAGCGCCTTGTTGAACTCGTTCTCCCTGGCGTACCCGGCCGCGGCCCCGTTCAGGGCGAGCGTGCTCTCCGGATCGAGCTTGGCGGCGTGTTCGTAAGCGCCGATCGCCTCCTTGTTCAATCCCATGTGAAGGCAGAGCGCGCCGAGAGTGGTGTAGATCTCGATGTACTCCCGATCTTCTTTTGCCGCGTCCCGCAAGAGCCCGAGCGCCTCCTGCCGCCGCCCCGCGTCGGCCAGGCCCCATGAATTCTGGACCGCGGCAAAGACCTTGGCCTTGTCCTTCGGATCGGGAAGGTCCTCGGGTGCCAGATCGTTCGTGTTTCTCACCGACGCGCCGCCCATGTAACCGAGCGCTTCGAGTATCTTGCGTTCCTCGGCGGTCGTGTCCCTGGTGCGGGACGCGGCGTTCTCCGGCCGGCTCGCTTCGACGAGGGATTCGAGCTCGCCCCGCAGCCTCTCGGCAATGGTCGATCGCGAATCAACGAGGTTCTGCTTCTCCCTCGGATCGGTGTCGAGATCGTAGAGCTCCGGCCTGGGCGCCTCGATGTACTTCCAGCGGCCGTTGGTCAGACCCTTGAGCGGCGCCCACCCGCGGGAGAAGGGCATCTCGGTTTCCATGTAGCAGAGGCGCGGCCGGTGGGCGCCCTTCATTGCGGGTACGAGGGAACGGCCGGCGATCTGCGGCTCCGCGTCGATGCCGAGGAGTTCGAGGACGGTGGGCGCGAGGTCGACGCCGCAGGCGAGCCCCTTCGAACGGCCAGCGGCCATCCCCGGACAATGGATGATCAAGGGCACGTGCATCGTCGACTGGTATATGAAAAAAGAATGGGTCTCTTCCAGGTGCTCCCCGCGCGCCTCGCCGTGATCGGAGGTGAGGATGGTGATCGTACTTTCCGTCAGGCTGCGCCCCCGCGAGTCCCGCGTTTCGCCGAGGCAGTCGAGAACCTTTCCGATCCAGTAGTCGGTATAGGCGATCTCGCCCGCGTGGAGGTCGCGCTTGAAACGGCTGCGGAACGGTTCGGGCGGATCATAGGCCATGTGGGGATCGAAGAAGTGGAGCCAGAGAAAAAAGGGCCCGCCCGAGTGCGCGCCGATCCACTTCATGCCGAGGGTGGCCACCTCCTCGGCCTGGCGCTCGGCAAAGAGCCGCTGCCGCTGCTTGCGCGTTGCGACGAAGTCGTCGTCGTAGCTGTCGAATCCCTGGTCGAGACCGAACTGGGCGTCGAGCACGAACGATCCGACCACCGCGCCTGTCGAGTACCCCTTCTCTTTCAAGATCTCGGGAAGGGTGCGGAGATCGTCGCCCGCCTCGTAGGTTCCGTTGTCGTGGACGCCGTGAGCGCAGGGCAGCATGCCGGTCAGAATGCTCGTGTGCGCGGGCAATGTGATCGGCACATGGGAAAAGGACTTCTCGAAGAGTACGCCCCGTTTCGCGAGGGCGTCGATCGCGGGGGTCTGGGCGCTTGTTGATCCGTAGCACCCGAGATGGTCCGCGCGCAGGGTGTCTATCGTGATGAGCAGGACCTTGTCGGCATCGGTCACCGGTTCCGATCCGGGCGCGACCGGTGCGATCGCGGACGGGATGAGATCTTCGGGGATGCTGTCGCCGCCGCAGCCCGCGGCCAGGGCGACGAGACCAAGAATCAAAAATCGATGGATCACTCGGCTTCTCTCTTCCTGCCTCTCAGTTGCCTTGCACCTCGACCCGAAGTCCTTCGCTGATCTCGATCGGATAGGCCTTGCCGCCCGCTCCCTCGATCGCGGCCGCCACCGCTTCCGTGCAGCCCGGCGCGTAGGCGAACATACATCCCCCTCCGCCCGATCCATTGATCTTGCATCCGAGAGCGCCCGCGGCGCGCGCCGCATCGATCATGGCCTCGATCTTGTCGGTCGAGATGCGCAGATTGTCGCGTAAGATTTCATGATGCCTGTTCAAAAGGTTACCGAGGGCGGCGGGATCGAATTCGTCTGTCGAGAGCAGATCCTGTGCCTGGCGCAGGATGTCCCTGTTCTCCAGATTCCCGACGAGGACCTTGTACTCCGATTCGCCGAGACCGGCTGCCGAGATCGTGTCGGCCGCTTTGATAGGGTCGGTCCCGGTCAGATCGAAATCGGACAGGGCGCCGCTCACCTTGGCGATGGCGCTCTCGGCCGTTCCCCGAACGCGGGACAGGATCGCCTGGGTGTCCTTCGGCTGCCGGGAGTCGCCGAGCACGAAACCCGCGGGCCGGGCGCGAAGCGGTGTCACCTCGGGCCGGCCGCTGCCGGGCGCGAAGTGTACGAGCCCGCCGTGGGACACGGTGATCTGGTCCATCATGCCTCCGCTCTCCCTGAACTCGACCACCTCCGCGTGATGGGCGAGTCGCGCCACGAAAAGGGGATCATCCGCCGAAGGGTGGCCGGCGGCTTTCAGGAGGAGGCTCGTCCACGCGACCGACATGGCGGCCGAGCTCGATGTGCCCGCCTCGATCGGTATGGTGCTCGATATCTCGGCGGTCAGGGCGCGCGGCGGCTCGATCTTCTCGCCCCGGATCGTTTTTATCACCGACCGCAGATAGTCCTTGTGGTGCCGGTAGACGATAGGCATGGCCATGTTGATGATCTCGTCGCAGTCCATGTCGTGCATCACGATCCTGTAGCGGCTCAGGATGTCGAGCTCGGTCTCCGCATCGATCGTCATCTCGCGCGTGATGGCGGCTGCGATCACCGGCAGCCCCAGGTAGTCCTGGTGCTCGCCGAACAAGCAGATGCGGCCGGGCGCTTTTGCTGTGAGCCTCATGGGCTTCTCCAAAAAAGACGAGAGTGGGAGCGTACCGTGAACGGCCGGGGGCGCCACCGTCTATACTTTAGTTCTTTGCGCACCTTTGTTCAATTCATCCTTGAACCATGTGTCGTAAGCGCATTCGAACCAGCAGGCCAGGGTCTTCCATTTTCCCCACGGGGCGTAAACCTCCCTGATGGCGCTGTCAGCCACCTTCTTCGAATCGAAGTAGCGTTCGTAGGTTTTCTTGCGGATCCATGAGTCGAGGATCAGCCGGTCGTATCGGCCCAGGGTCAGAAGCAGTGCGTTCACCGCGTAGGGGCCGAAACCCTTCAGCCGGCCGAGATCGGCGGCGAGCTCGTCCGAATCGAGATCGCTCCGCCCGAATCGGTCGAGATCGAGCGCGCCCGATGCGACCGCACGGGCGAGCGCGAGCAGAAAAGGCGCCCTGTAGCCGACCTTCGCCTTCTGCCGAAGAGCGGCCTCCGTCGACGAGGCGATCTCTTCCGGACCTGGGAAAGCGCGCAGTCCGGCCGCCGCACCGCGGCCACCTTGCAGGGGGATGCCGAAATGCTCGATGAGCTTTGCGTTCATGCTTTTCGTCCCGGCCCAGTTCACGTTCGTGGTGAGCAGGACCTTGACGAACTCCTCGAAAAGATCGCTGTTTCGCAGGAAAGCACCGAGACCGAGACGCTTCACCCACCTGAGCCCCTTCGTGCGCGCGCAGCGCCGCTGAAAAGGCCCGAAGTCCTCGTCGAGGTGGAACATGGAGACGAGTTTGTTCCGAAGGATCTCCACGTCCTTCTTGCCCAGTCTCCCGCCGGCTGTCTTGTGCGCGAGCAGAGTCTGGCCGCTCTCATTGTCGCGCGCGCTCGTCACGGCCACGGCGGCCGCTTTTTCTTTCGAGACCTTGATCACCGCGGTCAGCGCCGATCGTTCCCCATCCCAGAAAAAGGGCGCGAGGTCGACCCATCCGTGGGAGAAGATCATGAGGCGGAAATCAAAAGGACGGCTCACCGGGACTTCGACGATCGGGCGCGATCGGCTCATGGCGAAGGTTCCTCGATTGGAGAAGGATCGAGATCGATGGCGAGATAGACGCCGCAGCCCTCGGAGGCATCGATCCTGATATAGCGGAAGAGACATGAACCCGGTTTCGCGACGGCGCACCCCTGGCGTTCCTCCGCGGGCAACGGCTCGAAAGCGTCCCCGTCGACGGAGATCGAGAGCCGCGGGATGCCGCTGGGCAACGGTTTCATCCAGGGCTTGGCGTAGAACGCCGTCACGACCCGGGCCCTGATTTCCTGCCCCGCGTCGACCACGGCCGCTCCGTCGGACGAACCGCTGTCGAAAACGAGCTCTCCCTCCGCGCGTCTCAGGGGGAGGAGCGTTCCGTCGGCCCAGTGCATCTCGTCCTCCGACGCGAGCCGGTGCCGGCGGCCCACCAGAACGCGGTCGGACCAGACCGCCGCGGCGATCTCCTTGGCGCGCGGGAGGTTTCCTGTCCGCGCCGCGTCCTGCGCGCGCGAGGCGGCCTCCACCGCGCGGCAGCGGAGCACGATGTCGCGCAACCAGCCGGAGATTTCCCCGAGAAGTTCGTTCTCGCCCGCGGCCGCGAGCAGCCGCTCGGCAGCTTCGCCGTATGTCGCGGCCAGGGCCGCGCGTTGCGCTCCGCGCACCAGGGAGAGGGGGGTCTTCTGAACATCGTCGAGCGGGGAAGGTTTGAAAAGAGGTGCCACCGTCTCGAACGCCGCGTCCAGGCCGTGCGCCGCGCCTGTCCCCGCGGCCGCGCGAAAGCTGTCGCGCAGGGCGGCCTGCCAGCTCAAGTCCGGATCGTATCGGCTCGGATCGGCCAGCCATGCGGCCAGGGTGCGCAGCGCCACCTGCGAGGCGCGGGCTTGATTCATCGGATTGGCCGCGTAGCCGGCGAGTTCCCGGTCGAGACCAGGCTCCCTGTTGCGCAAGGGGCCGGCGAAGAGCCGGTTGGGCGCGAAGTCATTGACGGGGTAGTTGTCCCACAGGTACGGTTTCCGGTCGATGAGCGCGCCGAAGGCCCGGGCGTCAGCGCAGGTGATCGAGGGCGACACGACGCGCGGTCCGGTCCAGAAGACCGGTATGCGTCGGTCGAGCTCGCCGCCCAGCGCCTCGAGATAGGCCGAAGGTTCCATACCGGCGTACTCGGTGGGGCAAAAGAGAAGTTCCACGCCGCTGCCGATCCGGTCGGCCAGCCTGCGGCGCAGATCGTTGGCCAGATCGGCGTGGGCCTGTCCGAAGTCCCCGAACGCGGCCCTGTCCGCCTCCTGGCGCAGGCCCGGCGGGATATCGTCGAGAAAGAGGCTGAAGGCGCGCACTCCCTGGTCCGCGAGGGAGAGGTACTTGTCGACCAGCTTCTGCCGGTCGCGCCGGTCGGTGTACACGATCGACAGCCCCGGGCTGAGCGCAAAGTTGAAGGTGACCGCCGAATCCGCGCAGGCCCGTGCCAGCTCGCCGAACCGCTTCTCCTCTTCCGGGCCGTAGGGATCGCGCCAGAGTTCGCGGTGACGGGGATCGTCCTTGGGCGCGTAAATGTAGTGGTTCATGCCGAGAGAGGCGATGATGCGGATCATCCAGAGCCGGGCCGCATGGCTCCATGGGGGGCCGTAAAAACCTTCCACCACACCCGCGGGGAAGGTCTTCTTCGGCGCGCCGGCCTTGTGCTCGGTCATGGAGGGCTCCGACAGGTCAGGGAAATTTTCTGCTCATATTTACTCTCTCCGGCTCAAAGGAACAAGGGTGATCTCGTACCATGGTTGAAGTCTTGTTCGAAAGAGGATCGAATCATGGATCGACTCGTGAACAGGGAGCAGTCCACCGCCGGTCGGAGATACTGCGCGGCTCTTGTCGGAGTGGCGGCCACTGGAATTCTGGTGGCCGCCGTGCCTCTCTGCGCCGCGGGGCGGGAGCCGTTCGTGACATGGTATTACGCGATCTGCTGGTTCGGGTTGATTTTTGCGCTCGACGCGGTGCACCTGCTGTCGGGCGGCGATTCGATCTTTCTCGGCACGGGTCGCGGGCGGGGCAGGCTTCTCTTTCCAGCCCTCGTCTTCTGGTCGGCGGGGATCTGGTTCCTCTTCGAGCTGTTCAATTTTCGTCTTGCCAACTGGTATTACATCAACGTGCCCAACGCGGAATGGGTGCGCATGACCGGATCCTTTCTCTCCTTCGGCACGGTGCTGCCCGCACTCTTTGCGATCGAACGCCTTCTCGAGCGGGCCGGTCTTTTCAAGGGCTGGACCTGGCGCGCTCTCGGCCCGGGACGATTCGACCTGAACGGCCGCGGGGCGCGAAGAGTCCTCGTCTGGGCGGGCGCGGCCTGCCTGATCCTGCCTCTCCTCTGGCCATCCTGTTTTTTTCCGCTCCTCTGGCTTGGCGTGGCGTTCCTGCTCGCGCCGCTGAACCGCGCCCGTCTCGAGCGTTCCCTGCTCGGTGATCTGGAAGCGGGGTCGGTGGGCCGTCTCTTGCGGATTCTTGCCGCCGGTCTGGCCTGCGGACTGATATGGGAGTTTCTCAACAGCTTCGCGCGCATCCGGTGGATCTACACCGTCCCTCTTCTGGACGAACTGAAGCTTTTCGAGATGCCCCTCCTCGGTTTTCTCGGCTTTCCGCCTTTCGCTGTCGAGTGTGTCGTTTTTTACGGGGCTCTCGTCGGTTTCGGCCTGGCTCCGTCTTTCGGCCACTACGCGCGGCGCGCCGGTTTTCCTCCGGCCCGCCTGCGGTGTCTCTTGCCCGCACTCGGGCTCACGGCGGCAGGTATGTGGTTGGTGCTCGAGGGGATGCTGGTCTTCAACATCGATTCCTTCGAACCGCGATCAGCCGACCTCGAACTCCCCCCTGCCGTGAGCGATCTGGCAGCCGAGGAAGGATTGGAGAGCGCCTTCGACTTGCACCGCTCCCTGAGCGATCCCTTGATAAGAAATCTTCTCGCAAGGGAAGGGGTCGACGTGGCCCGGGTGGCGGCTCTCACCGATCTGGCCACGTTCCGCGGCATCGGCGCACGTCATGCCCGGGCGCTCGTCGAGCTCGGGATCAGGAACTGCGATGCCCTGGCCGGTCGTGATCCGGAAGAACTGGCGCGACGCTTGACCGTGACCGAGAAGAGGGACCGGCCGATCAATCCGGCCCGCGTGAAGACCTGGATCAGGGCTGCTCAACGATCTCGAGAAGTTCGATCTCGAAATTGAGGTTCTTGCCCGCCAGGGGGTGGTTGGCGTCGAGGATCACCTGCTCATCGGTGATCTTGGCGACCCGAACCGGGACGATTCTGCCGTCGGGGCGTTTCATCTCGAGCACGAGGCCGATCTCCAGTTTGAGATCATCTGGGAGCTGAGTTTTTTCGACCTCGAGAATCAGCTGATCGAGACGGGGGCCGTAAGCATCGTTCACCGGGATATTGACCGAGATCGATTCTCCTGGAGAGAGCCCGGTGATCGCATTCTCGAAGCCGGGAATGACCATCTGTTTCCCGATCGTGAATTCGAGCGGTTTGCGATTGCGCGACGAGTCGAATTCAGCGCCGTCGTCGAGAGTGCCTGTATAATGAACCTTGACAGTGTCGCCTTGCTGGGCCTGTGACATGATGTGGTGTCTCCACTCGATTTGCGATGATTCTGGGGTTCTGTTCGCGTGCGGACAGGTTAACGAATATATAGAAAATGTTGATCAAATGGGGGAGTCTAACCCGTTTTCCCTTCTGATCACGGTTATTTCCAAGAAATCTTTATAGCCGATCTCGATGACGATTCACCGGAATCCGATCAATCTCTGCCGCGGGGGCATATCCGCTCCAGGCCGAGCAGCCTGCAAATCCCCGAACAGGTGACGCCGAAGAGGAAGTAGTCCTTCGATTCCGCCTCGATCTGTTCGAAGAGTGGGTCGAAAGTGTTGTTCACGAGAGTCGTTCCCGTGACGAGGACCAGGTCGGCCCAGCCGATCAGATCGCCGTTCGCCCGTCCGCCGTCCTCGATCGTGATCCCGAACTTTTCCTCGCCCACCGTCTGGCTGTTCAGATCGGTGACCCTCACGTTCTCCCTGCCCAGGGTGTTGGTGAGCGCTTCGGCGATGGCCGGATTGAGTCCGATGAGCCCCACCTTGATCCGCCCCCTGTCCGCCGCAATGGTGCCGGCGATTTCAGTGCCGCACTCCGTGGGATCCCGGTCGCGGCAGTGGAGAGTTCCTCTGACCATACCGAGGTGGGCGAGCAGGGCATTGAGGGTGGCAATGAAGAGGCCCCTGTCCGCGTTCGATTCGAGAGGCCGTTCCACGATATCCTTGAGAGGGCCGCGGAATCCGGATGGCGCATCGGTGAATGCCTGCGCCCTTCCCGACAGAACGTGCGCCTCGATCATCGCCTCCTTGCCGGCGACGATCGGAAAGTCGGTTCTGTCCACCGATCCGATCGCTTCCTCGGGATCGAGCGCCCTGACGCTGACCGTGATCGGTTCATCACCGATGCCGGCTTCGGCAGTGAAAGTGCGTAGCATCGACCGCGCCTTTTCAAGAAGCGGGGAGTGACGATGGAGGTCCATGAGTTCAGACGATTTCCAGGAACTCGATTTCGAAAATGAGATCCTTGCCGGCCAGGGGATGGTTGGCGTCGAGTGTGACCTTGTCGTTGGTCACGTCGGTGATAACGACCACCATCGACTCCCGGTCATCGTAACTGATCTGAAGCGCCAGGCCGACCTCCGGTTCCAGATCGTCGGGCAGCTTGTCCCGTTCCACGACCTGCACCAGGTCCTCGCGATGGACGCCATAGGCCTTGTCGGCCGGAACCGTGACGGTTTTCGACTCGCCCGGCTTCATGGCGCACACCGCCTCCTCGAATCCCGGCGCGACCTCGTCCGCGCCGATCTCGAAATCGAGCGGGTCCCTGTCGCTGGTCGTTTCGAACACCGTGCCGTCCTCGAGTTTACCCGTGAAGTGCACCCGAACGGTGTCTCCCTCCTTGATCTCTGTCATTCCTTTTTCCTCATTTCCAACGGATAATGGATCAGGTTCGTTCATGAAGTATAACACCGGTCCGTCCGCGGGTAGTTCACGAAAAGCGGATTTTGAGCCTGATCAGGTTCTGGAGGCGATACCCATGCTGTGGCTCCAAAGTTTTTTTCAAGCGATGATCTGCTTTTCTACATTGTTATGGATTCAAGGGGACCTGAAAGACGCGCAAGCTGAGCCGCTCACTCTTCAGGATCTCGTCGAGATGTTCGAGCAGGAGCGGACCGTCACCCTCGAGCAGAGCGGCGTCACCATCAGTTCGTGTCATTTCGTGCACGAAGCGTGCAAATCCGTGCACGAGAAGACACGGGTCGAAGCAATCTCGTTCCGGCCCAGGGGGGAGGGTCCGTTCCCCGGTGTGCTTCTGATTCCGGGGTATTCGCGTAGTGCGCGCGATTACATTCCTGTCGGTCTGACTCTGGCCCGCGTCGGATTCGGTGCCATGGCTGTGTCCCAGCGTGGGTTTGGACGCTCCGAGGGAGAACCGGACTGGGTGGGACCGGCAACGATCAGCGCCCTGCGTGCCGGGTACGAGCGATTTTGCAGAACCGACTGGGTCGACGCGAACAGAACCGCCGTCTTCGGTTACTCGCGCGGCGCGGTGGCGGCCGCGATCCTCGCGGTGCGCATCAAGGGGCTGAAAGCCGCTGTCTGCGCCGCCGGCATCTACGACCTCGCGCGCGAGTACGAGACAAACAAGATCCCCGGAATCCGCGCGAACATGGAAAAGGAAACGGGCTTGACCGAAGAGGCGTTCCGCGAGCGCTCGCCATTGTTCATGGTCGAAGATCTGGAATGCCCTCTGCTCATCCTTCACGGTGAAAAGGATGTCAACGCCTCGGTGGAGCAGGCGAAACTCCTTCGCGATCGGCTCGACGAATTGAAGAAGGACTACGAGATCAGACTTTTTGCCGACCGGGATCACAATCTGGGCCGGCAGAATCTCCACGCCGCCCTTCTCGATTTTCTCGAACGTCGTCTGAAGGCGAAAAAGTGATCTAGGAGAAGGGAAAATATTTCTGCCCCGAATCGATCCGATTCCGGAATCGGGCCCGGATTCTCACCGAAACCGACACTCAAAATCGTACGAGTTCTACTCAAGTAATTCCCAAAGAGATTACGAAAAAGTCTGGAGATACGCACGTTAGGAAAGCCCAGTGCCGCGATGCGCGGAGACGGGCTTTTCCTTCTGATTGCGCGATACGCTTGACGGCGTGAAGCGCTGTACTGGTTAGTCCAACAAGGTCTTGTGGGCCAAACATGGACACAGGATCTGAAGGGCTTGGACTCCGAGGAGTAAGCACGATGATCAAGTTGAGCGGTTCGAGTTTGATGACCCGATTCGGCCTGACACTCTTTTTATCCGTCCTGATTCCCGTCGGAGCGATCGTCGCGGTCTCCTATTTCTACAATGGCTATCTCGTGGAGGAGAGCGAGGAGGCTCGCCTCACGGCAACGGCCGAGTCGGTCAAGACACGCGTTGTGGCCTTCGTCAAGAATGCCCTCGGCCAGGCAGAGTTTCTGGCCGATACGTCGCAGGTCAAAGACACGCTCCGCCGCGCCGATGAGAAAGCCACTGGTCACGCCGTCTCTGAAGAGACCAATGCCTATTTCCAGAAATATCTTACAGCCAACGGCTACGGCGACCTCTACTTCATCCGCGGCGACGAGGGGCGGATCGTCCACACGGTGACCGAGGCCGACGACGTCGGAATGGAGCTGAAGAACGGCTCCCAGACCATTCCGGGCTTGGCCGATCTCTGGCGCGATGTCGTGAAGAACGGTGAAGCCACGATGGTCGATTTTGCCGGGCATCAAGACGGACGAACACCGCGGGCGTTCGCGGGCGCGCCGGTTTTCGATCAGAACGGAGCCGTTGCCGGTGTGGTGGCGATCCAGATCGGCCCCGACGCGATCAGCCGCACGGTGAGCCTCTCCACGGACGGAATCGGAAAGGGAGATAGTTATCTCGTGGGCCGGGACCGTCTGATGCGCTCCGCCTCCCAGTTCGATCTGGATTCCACGATCTTGAAGAAGACCGTGGACTCACCGCTGCTCGAAAAGGCGTTCGGAGGAGAATCGAGCGCCTTGAAAGGCAGGGGAGTTCGCGGCGAAGAAGTTCTGAGCGCCTGCGCGCCTCTCCGGCTGAACGAGGAATTGGGGCTCGGTTTCGATTGGGCCGTCATCGTGGAAACGGAGCTAAAGGAAATCTTTGCCGGTGCGAGCGATCTGGGCCGGGGTGTTGTGGCGATCGGATTGATACTCGCCTCCATCGCCTGCACCATCGGCTACTTCTCGGCGAGGAAGATCGTCACATCGATCAGGAGCTTGTGCGAAAAGGTGGCCCGCATGGCCGATGGCGATCTGAAAATCACATTCCCTCCCAGCCGCGGATCGGACGAGCTGTCGGTGCTGTCCGAAAATCTCGCCCAGATGCTCGATGCCTTTCGGGCACAGATCCAGCAACTGACCGATGGCGCCCAGACCCTGTCCGCGTCGATCTCCGAGATCTCGGGAACCGCCTCCCAGCTCGCCACGAGCGCCACGGAAACAGCCACCTCGGTCAAGGAGATCGCCACGACGGTGGAGGAGGTCAAGCAGACCTCTTACATCTGCAACGACAAGGCGAGCGATGTGGCTCAGAGGGCGGGCAAGGCGAGCGAGGTTTCCAGCGACGGACTCAGGGTCACCGAGGAGGCTGCCGCCGGGATGTCGCGCGTGCGGGACGAGATGGAGTATGTGGCCGAATCGATCGTGAAGCTCAGCGAACAGACGCAGAGCATCGGCGAGATCATCGGCGCGGTCAACGATCTGGCCGATCAGTCGAATCTTCTGTCCGTCAACGCATCGATCGAGGCGGCCAAGGCGGGCGAGTACGGCAAGGGCTTCGCGGTCGTGGCGAGCGAGGTGAAGACCCTCGCCGACCAGTCGAAGGAAGCGACGGAACAGGTGAAGACGATCTTGAGCGATATCCAGATCGCCACCTGCGAGGCGGTCAAATCGACGGAGCGGAGCAGCGAGGTCGTGGAGAGCGGTGTCAGCGTCTCGTCGCAGGCGGGCAGCGCGATCGAGAGGCTCTCGGAGAGCATCAACGAATCGGAGACGGCCGCGATCCAGATCGCTGCCACGAGCCGCGAGCAGATGGTCGGAATCGACCAGGTGGCCACGGCCATGGGCAGCATCGAGAGCGCCACCAGCCAGAGCGTGGACGGCATCAGGCATCTCGAGAACGCCATCGGAACCCTGAACGGACTGGGACAGAGACTGAGAGAACTGACCGAGCACTACAGGACGTGAACCATGAGCTTTGAGCCAAAAATACTCGCCTTTCTCTGCAATTGGTGTTCCTACTCGGCAGCCGATTCCGCCGGCGCCGCGCACCACGCCTATGCGCCCAACGTGCGCGTCGTTCGCGTGATGTGCAGCGGCCGCGTCGATCCGGAGTTCGTGACGCAAGCCTTCGCCGGCGGCATCGACGGCGTGCTCGTCTGCGGCTGCCATCCGGGCGACTGCCACTACGTGAACGGCAACTGCAAGACTCTCGGACGTTTCAGCGTGATGAAAAAGATGCTCGTCCACATGGGTGTCGAGCCGGAGAGATTCCGCCTCGAGTGGATCAGCGCCTCCGAGGGGGAGCGCTACGCGGAGGTCGTCAACGAGATGACCGAGTCCGTGCGCGCCCTCGGTCCTCTCGGATGGCCGTCGCTCGATTGGGACGCCGGCCAGGATGACAAAGACTCCGATCGATCTGAAGAAAGAGAAAGCCATGAGCAAGTTGAAGGTGGGAATTTACTGGGGAGCGAGCTGCGGAGGGTGTGAGATCTCCGTTCTCGAGATTCACGAGAATCTTCTCGCCCTTCTCGAAGTGGCCGAGATCGTCTTCTGCCCGTGCTTGATCGATTTCAAGTACAAGGACGTGGAAGCGATGCCCGACGAATCGATCGACCTCTGTCTCGTCAACGGCGCGGTTCGCACCGAGGAGAACGAGGAGATCGCGAAGCTGCTGCGGAAGAAATCGAAGGTTCTGGCCGCGTACGGCGCGTGTGCGTCGATGGGCGGGATACCGGGGCTCGCGAACATGTACGACCGGGAAGATATCCTCGACCGGGTCTACAGGACGACCGAGTTGACGTTCAATCCGGACGGAAAGATTCCCGAAACCACGGCCCGATTCGGCGGGGGCGGCGAGGTCACCCTTCCGAGGGTGCTTCCGAGCGTGAAAGCTCTCCACCACGTCGTGCCTGTCGACTACACCGTTCCGGGCTGCCCGCCCGTGGCGGACCAGGTCTGGGCCGTGCTCCAGGCCGTGGCCTCGGGCGCTCTGCCGCCGAGAGGTTCGGTCGTGGGCGCGGGTGACAAGGCTGTCTGCGACGAATGCGTTTTCGAGAGGCGGCACGAGAAGGTGGGGGAATTCAAGCGTCCCCACGAGTTCGTTCCCGACGGCGAGAGGTGCCTGCTCGAACAGGGCCTGCTCTGCATGGGGCCGGCCACCCGGTCGGGGTGCGGCGCCCAGTGCCTCTCGGCCAGCATGCCCTGCCGCGGCTGCTACGGGCCGGCCGAGGGTGTGAATGACCAGGGCGCCAAGATGATCAGCGTCATCGGCTCGATCATCGACTCCGAGGATGAAGCCGTGATCGCCGGCGTTGCGGACCAGATCGACGATCCGACAGGATTCGCCTACCGTTTCGGAATGGCCGCCTCGGCGCTGGGGCGGAAGAAGACCGCATGTTCCTGTTCCGATTCGAAGAAACACACACCGAAAGGCTAGCGAGATGAAGACGATCAAAATAGACCCGATCACCCGCCTCGAGGGCCACGGCCGGATCGATCTCTTTCTCGACGATTCAGGCGAAGTGGCCGACTGCTGCCTGGTGATCCCCGAAATCCGGGGTTTCGAAAAGTTCGTCGAGGGGCGTCCCGTGGAGGAACTGCCGCGGATCACTCCCCGGATCTGCGGTGTCTGTCCCGAGGCGCATCACGCCGCGAGCGCGAAGGCGGTGGAAGCCGTCTACGGCATCACCATCCCGCCCGCGGCCCAGTTGATCCGCCGGCTGCAGTACAACGCATTCAGCGCGGCCGATCACGCCACGCACTTCTTCGCACTGGGCGGTCCCGATTTCATCATCGGCCCCGATGCGCCGCCCTCCGAGCGCAACGTGATCGGCGTGATCCAGAAGGTCGGCGCCGAACTCGCCAAGAAGGTGATCAGGATGCGCAAGGAGGGGCACGAGGTGGCCCGGATGCTCGGTGGCCGCCAGATCCATCCGGTGGGGATGATCCCGGGCGGACAGTCGAAAGCGGTGACAGGCGAAATGCAGGCGCGGCTGATCGAGATCGGCGAGTTCATGGTCGAGTTCAGCCTGCTCACGCAGAAGATCTTCGCTGACATCGTGCTTGCCGAGAAACGCTATGTCGACCTGATCCTGTCGGAAGCGTTCACGCAGAAGAGCTACTACATGGCTCTCGTCAACGAACACAACCAGCCCGATTCATACGACGGGGACCTCCGTGTCGTCGATCCCGACGGAGAGGAGTTCGTCCGGTTCGGTCCCACCGAGTATCTCGATCACATCGCCGAGCAGGTGGAGTCGTGGTCGTACCTCAAGTTTCCCTTTCTCAAGGCGGTGGGGTGGCAAGGATTCGAGGAAGGAAAGGATTCGGGAATCTACCGCGTGGCGCCGCTCGGCATGCTCAACGCGTCGGAAAGCATGCAGACGCCGCTCGCCCAGGCGGAGCGCGAGAAGATGTACGAAACGCTCGGCGGCAGTCCGGTGCACAACACCCTCGCCTACCACTGGGCGCGGATCATCGAAATGCTCCAGTGTTCCGAGCTCGTTCTCGACCACGCGCGCAACGAGGCGCTTACCGATCCCGAGGTGCGTGTGCTGCCGACGAAGACGCCCCGCGAGGGGATCGGCGTCGTCGAGGCGCCCAGGGGGGTTCTCATTCACCACTACTGGACCGACGAGAAGGGGATGGTGGAGCGCGCCAACCTCATCGTGGGAACGACGCACAATTACGCACCGATCAACATGTCGATCATGAAGGCCGCCAAGGGGCTGCTCGCGGGCGGGGCGATTCCCGATGAACCCCTGCTCAACACGATCGAGATGGCCTTTCGGGCCTACGATCCCTGTTTCGGCTGCGCCACCCATTCGCTGCCCGGACAGATGCCGATCACGGTGAATATCTACGACTCCGAACGCGAACTCGTGCACAAGGTGAGGCGCCAAGGAAGGGAGCGGAGAGATGGCTGATACGAGCACGGACAACAGTAAAGTCAGGATCTACCTCTGCGAGTGCGGACCGATCATCAAGGATGCGATCGACCTCGACCGGATCTCCCAGGGGCTGGGCGCCGACACGGGCGTCGACCGCGTGGCCAAATACTCCACGCTCTGCTCGGTCGAGGGGAGGCAGTGGCTGCGGGAGGAACTCGAGAAAGATCCCGACTGCCGCGTGGTCATTGCCGGCTGCTCGCCGCGCGAACACGGCGCGACCTTCATGGATGTCTGCCGCCAGGCGGAATTCAATCCCTACCTGCTGACCATGGCCAACATTCGCGAACAGTGCATCTGGGTCACGCTCGACAGGTACCAGGCCGAGGAGAAGGCGCTGAGAATGATCAGAGCCGCTTCCTCGCGCGTGGTCGAACAGCAGCCGCTCGAGGAGTCGGAGATCGATTGCAGCACCGACGTCCTCGTGGTGGGGAGCGGGGTGGCCGGACTGAACGCGGCCCGCATGCTGGCCGAGGGCGGCCGGCGCGTGACGATCATCGAGCGCGAGCCCGCGGTGGGGGGGCGCGCCGCCATGCTCAGCGAGATCTATCCCAACCTCGAGTGCGGATCGTGCATGCTCGAGCCGCTTCTCGACGATGTGCTTCATCATCCGAACATCGAATGCCTCACCGACAGCGAGGTGGAAGAGGTGCTCGGGTTTTTCGGAAACTTTACCGCCCGGATCCGCAAAAGCGCGCGCCGCGTCGATGTCGGATCCTGTTACGGCTGCCGCACATGCGTCGAGGCCTGCCCCGTCGAGATGCCGAGCGCTTCCGATTGCGGTCTGTCCACGCGCAAGGCGATCGACACCGCCTACGCCGGCGCCCTGCCCAATGCGACGGCGGTCGACGGTGAAAATTGTGTTCACGCGCAGGGCGGACAGTGCACGCGGTGCGCCGACGCCTGTCCTTTCGGCGCCATCGATCTCGACGCGGCCGACGAGACGGTGGAGCGAAAGGTGGGAGCGGTGATCGTGGCCACCGGCGCGGAAACGGAACCGCTCGACCGGACCGGCGGTTCGACTGGCCGCGTTCTTACGGCCATGGCTTTCGAGCGGCTTCTCAATGCGTCGGGACCCACCGGGGGTGAACTCCGTCTGCCCGGAAGCGATGGGCCGCGGTCGGTCGCCCTCGTCCACTGTTCCGACGGTCTGGGCCGGGCGCCCGTGGAAAGGTGTTCCAAGATCTGCTGCATGGCGTTTGCCAAGTACGCCCACATGATCGGCCAGAAGCTGCCCGAGTGCACGGTCCACGAGTTTCTGTGGGACCGGTGCGCCGGAGGGAAGGGCTTTCGCGAATTCTGCAGCGAAACGGCCACCCAAACAGGGCTTCGCCAGGAATGGTTCCGCCCCGGAGACCGGATCGAGAGCGTGTCGGAAGGCGACAGCGGTGTCACGATCCGATACACGCGGGACGGTCGGACCGGGGAGGTTGCAGTCGATCTCGCGGTCCTTTCGCCGCCTCTCCGGGGTTCGCGGGGTACGGAGGAGTTGGGTTCTGTCTTACGGATCGAGAGGGAAAAGCACGGATATTTTGTCGAGGCACATGGCCATCTGCGGTCGAGCCATTCGCGCGTCGAAGGGATCTACCTCGCCGGTTGCGCCCAGGCTCCCCGCACGATCGAGGAGTCCGCGTCCCATGGCGCGGCCGCGGCAGGGAGTGTGCTGGCCGCCCTCGTTCCGGGCCGGAAGCTCGCCGTCGATCCGGCAACGGCCGCCGTGGATGGCGACAGGTGCGGCGCATGCCATACCTGCGTGACCGTCTGTCCCTTCGGAGCGGCGACCTTCGACGATACGGAACGCACGGCCTCGGTCAACAAGGTTCTGTGTCGCGGGTGCGGCACCTGCGGGGCTTCGTGTCCCACGGCGGCAATCAGGGTGCACCATTTTGCCGACGAACAGATCCGAGCGGAAATCGGTGCGCTCTGTCGAGGCGACAAGACCGCCTCGGACCGAGGGGCAGGCTTCGAGTCCTGCCAGAACGAAGACAGCACGTCGCCGCAAACCGGCGATGTAGTGATGCGATAGAGCGATGGGCAATGAGAGTTTTTTTTCAAGGAGGTTATGATGGCGATTGTCAATCTCGATGCACGGGGCCTCAAGTGTCCCATGCCGATTCTGAAGGTCGTATCCCTGGCGCCGAAGATTCCGCAGGGAGATATTCTCGAGGTGGCCGGGGATTGCCCCACCTTCGAGCAGGATATACGCCGGTGGTGCGAACGGGAGAGCAAGACCATGCTCGCCGTGAACAACGACGGCGAGGCGCTCGTGATCAAGATTCAGTTCTAGCGGAAGGGCTTGCCGGCCGGGTCATGATGTAACGGGTGCGCAAGGTATCTCAGCGTGCAGCTCTTGCGTCATGGCTCGGTTTTTGAATCCCCTTCCGGCGCGTCATCCTGTCCGATCGCGCATGGCGCGCGCCTTCTCCAGTGCGAGAAGCGCGGCCGGCTCGATCGCCGCTTCCACCTCGGGAGTGCATTTCTCGGAAAGGGTGAGGTCGTCGGCGATCCGAACGCCGATGATGGCGACCTCCTCCGGTACTTCTTGCCCCATTTTTTTTCCGAGCCGCAGTGCTGTGGGTAGATCGATCTCGTGGCCGGCCGTCAGGTGCGTTGCGGTCGTGAAGCTGTCCACGGAGAGCGGAATGATCTCGCCCGGCCGATGGTCGGGGCTGTGCAGCGCGTCGACGATCACCGCATGGGTGTAGCCGTCGAGAAGGTCGAGGAGACCGAAACCGGCGAGCTCGGCTTCTTTCACGTCGATGCCGGCGGTCTCGGCCGTGCTCGCAGTGGAACGCAGGATCTCGCGCGCCTTTCGCGCGGCGTAGACGCCGACCCCGTCGTCTGTCAGGATGGTGTTGCCCAGCCCCAGGATGAGTACAGGTCTTTCATTTTTCATCCTCCCATTATAGCCGGGACGAAATTCCCGGTCATGAGGGAACCGCAAAACGATGGCCGGGTGCCGGAATGGGATAATGATCAAATTGTCTTGACATGTTTCAGGCTGGAAAATACGATTGTGTCCGGCGCGAAAAGTGGCACACCGGAGTATTTGTAAGGTATTTACGACAATCATCGGAACAGGACGGATCAACCGGTCGATCGGATGATACTCCCGGTCGGAGTGCGACTTTTTCGATCCGTGGGAATTTGGGCCTCGGTTTTTCGATCCAGAAACTAAGGTGAAGGGGCTGCTTCATGCGTTTCCTCAGGGGCCTGATCCACAAGGAGTTGTTCAGGGCGGCGATGATTCCGCTGCTCGTCATCGAGCTCTTCCTCATTGTCCTCTATTTCTCCATCAACGCCTATGTGAACAGCCGGACCGTGGACACGTTGCGCGACGAGGTGCGCGAGACCGTTCTCGAGATCTCTTCGCGCGAGGCGCGGAACATCGACCTCCAGCTCTCGGGCATCTCCGAATCGGCCAGGCTTCTCCAGAAGGAAAACAGGCGCTTTTTCGAGAATCCCGATTCCTTTTCCCTTCCGGGCGATCGGCCCGAATACGGCTACTCCGAGAATGGAATCTTTTACAAGCTGAACGACGACGGGGGCGCGACGGTCTGCTGGCTCGACGTGCCCCGCGTGACGGTGAACGAGGAGCGCAAGCAAAGAACGGTGGCGACCGAGTGCTTCGGTCCCCTCTTCAAGGCGGTCTTCGAGAGCAATCCGAATATCGTGGCGATCTACTTCAACTCCCACGACTCCATGTGCCGCTACTATCCTTTTCAGGACGAGTTTTACCGGCTCTTTTCTCCCGGGATGATCATTCCCGAGTTCAATTTCTATTACGAGGCTGACGGGAATCACAATCCAGAGAGGGACATGGTGTGGACCACGGCCTATCTCGATCCCGCGCGGAAAGGGTGGATGGCGTCGTGCATCGTGCCGATCTATCGCGGGGATTTTCTCGAGGGGGTGACGGGCATCGACATCACGATCGACCGGTTCGTGGACAACATCCTCGCGCTCGAACTCCCCTGGGAGGGCGCCGCGTTTCTCGTCGACGACGAGGGGATGATCCTGGCCATGCCCGAAAAGGTGGAAAACCTCTTCGGGCTCGAGGAGCTCAAGCACCACGTCTACGAGACCTCGGTGACAGCCGACACCTTCAAACCCGAGGAGTACAACCTGCTCCGGAACCCGGAAGAGGAGCTGAGGAAACAGCTCTCGTCGTTCTTCACGTCGCCCGAAGTCGTCTCCGAGATGGCGATCGGTGATGGAAAGTACATTCTGACGAAGCACGTCATTGCCGAGACCGGCTGGAAACTCCTCGTCCTCGTGGACGAGAGGCTGGCGTTCCTGCCGATCACGGCGCTCGAGACCATGGCCAGAAAGGTGGGCTTTCTGGCGATCGGCGTCATGGTCCTCTTTTATGGCGCTTTCATCACCTATTTGCTGACACGAACGCGAAAGCTGTCCGCCAGGCTCGCCAGCCCGCTCGAACGCCTGTCGGAAGCCACCACCGATTTCGTGGCGAGAGAACAGAAGAAGGACCTCGAACCGGCCGGAATCGTTGAGATCGACAGGTTGCTCGACAATTTCAACGCCATGACCGCCGCGATCGTGGAGGAAACATACCGGCGCGAGACCCTCCTGGGGCGGATCGCCTTGAACGAGAAGCGATACCGCACCCTGGTGGAGTCGGCCAACGCCATCCCATGGGAAGCCGATCATCGCGTGAAAAAACTCATCTACATGGGCCGGAAGGCGTCCGACCTCTTCGGCCGCCCCGCCAAGGATTGGCAAGCGCCCGCCGCGTGGCTCGAGCCGGTTTTCGCCGAGGACCGGAAAAAGGTGGTCGATTTCTTCCAGGAGAAGATCGGCGCGACGCGGGATTTCGACCTCGAATACCGCATGGTGTCCTCCGATGGACGCGTCATCTGGGTGCACAACGTGGCCTCTCTCGAGATCGAGGAGGGAAAAGTGGTCCGCCTCCGGGGATTCATCTTCGACATCACCGACCGCATCCTGGCCCGCGAGGAGCTTCACAGGAAAGAGGAGCAGCTCAGGCAGGCTCAAAAAATGGAAGCCGTGGGCCGTCTGGCCGGAGGGGTGGCCCACGATTTCAACAACATCCTCACCGTGATCAAGGGCTACGCCGACATGAGCCTGCTCGACAGGGCGGACAGGGACGACCCGGTCTTCGAATACCTGGAAAAGATCGATCGGGCCGCGGACAAGGCGTCGGCCCTGACACGTCAGCTGCTCTCCTTCAGCCGGAAAGATCCGATCCAGCCCGGCGTGCTCGGACTCAACGAGGTGATCACCGGCATGGACGAGATGGTGGAACGCGTGCTGGGAGAGGAGTTGAGCCTGGAACTGGCTCTCGAGCCAGGTCTGGGGAACGTGCTGGCCGATCCCGGACAGATCGAGCAGATCGTGGTCAACATCGCGGTGAACGCCCGTGACGCCATGGGCGCCTCCGGAGTTCTGACCGTCACGACGTCGAACACCGTCTTCAGCGAGCGGAACTGTCCGGTGGGACTCGAACCGGGAGCCTATGTGAGGCTCACGATCAGCGACACGGGATGCGGCATGGACGAGAAGACCCTTTCGCGGATCTTCGATCCCTTCTTCACGACCAAAGAGCGGGGCAAGGGAACGGGGCTCGGCCTTTCGACCGTGTTCGGCATCGTCAAGCAGAACATGGGCCACATCGAGGTCGATAGCGAAGAAGGAGTCGGTACGGCGTTTCACGTTTTCCTTCCGCGGGCGTCGGACGAGACGGCCGATTCCGGGCCGGCCGCGATCTTCAGGGTCGATTCTCTCGCCGGCACGGAAAGGGTCCTCCTCGTCGAGGACCACATGGCGGTCCTCGATCTCACCGAGGAGATCCTCGTCAACAACGGCTACACCGTCTTGACCGCCAGAGACGGCGTCGAAGGCCAGGAGCTCTACGAGGCGCACCAGGGCGGGATCGATCTCGTGATCACCGACGTGGTCATGCCGCGGCGCAGCGGCAGCGAGATGGCGAGCGGGATCCAGAGTCTCGACCCGGAGATGAAGATTCTCTTCATTTCCGGCTACATCGACGATATTCTCGGAGAGCACGGAGTGCTCGAAGAGGGCGTCAATTTCCTCTCCAAGCCCTTCACACCGACTCAGATCCTCAGCAAGGTGCGCCAGGTCCTGTCCGGGGCCTGTTCCGACGTGAGGATGGGCAAGAACAACTGATTCGACGAGGGCACTTTCCGCATGACAGGCAGAACGCGGCGCCAGTTTCTGAAGCATTCGATCGCGGCCGGAACCGCGATGGCCCTGGCCGGGCCGTCGGCGGTGGCGCTTCGGACGGACCGAACGAGGCGACCGCCCAACCTTCTCTTCGTCTTTCCCGACCAGATGCGCGGCCAGGCCCTGGGATTCATGAAGGAAGATCCTGTTCTCACGCCCAACCTCGACCGGTTTGCGTCCCAGAGCGTGGTCTTCACCGAGGCGGTGAGCAACTATCCGGTCTGCAGCCCTTATCGCGCCATGCTCATGACGGGACGGATGCCCCATGCCAACAGGGTTCTGGCCAACTGTAACAGCAACGGTGCGAAACATGGCTACGAGTTGCAGGCGAACGATTCATGCTGGTCCGATCTCCTGAGCGAGGCGGGATACGATCTCGGCTATATCGGCAAGTGGCACCTCGACGCGCCCCGAAAGCCATGGGTGATCAGCGGCAACAACTCGGAGAGCTTCGCGTGGAACGAGTGGTGCTCGCCCGACCGGCGCCACGGATTCGATTTCTGGTACTCCTACGGCACCTATGACAACCACTTCAAGCCGGAGTACTGGACAACCGATTCGCCGCGCAACGAGAGGGTCCGGATCGACCAGTGGTCTCCCGAGCACGAGGCCGACAAGGCGATCGAGTATATTCGCAACGAGAAGGGCGCCTGTCGCGACGCGACCAGACCTTTCGCGCTCGTCGTGTCGATGAATCCTCCCCACATGCCATACAATCTCGTGCCGAAAAAGTACGTGGACCGGTACGCGGGCAAGACGGCCGAGGAACTCATCAACAGGAAAAACGTGAACCTCGATGCGGACACGAAGGGCGCCAGGCTGGCGCGCAAGCAGATCAAGAACTATTTCGCCATGGTGACCGGGGTGGACGAGCAGTTCGGCCGCATCGTGGCGGCGCTCGACGAGGCCGGCCTCGGCGAGGACACGATCGTGGTCTTCACCTCCGATCACGGAAACTGCCTCGGTTGCCACGAACAGGTCTCCAAGAACGTGCACTACGAGGAGTCGATGCGCGTTCCGTTCCTGATCCGCTGGCCGGGACGGATCGCTCCCCGCCGCGACGATCTGCTTCTGTCCACGCCCGACATCTACCCCACCCTGCTCGACCTGATGGGATTTGGCGAAAAGATCCCGAGCGAGGTGGATGGCGTGAGCCATGCGCGGCTCCTGCTGACCGGCGACGGACCGCGGCCCACGTCGCAGTGGTACATGTGGGTTCCCTACGGCGAACCGGCGTGGGGGAGGCGCGGGGTACGCACGGCGGAACATACATTGATGATCAGCAAGGCCGAGCGCAAACCCACGGAGACCGTGCTCCACCACAACGCGGGCGATCCTTTTCAGCTCGAGAATATCGCCGCCCGGAGTCCGGAGGTCGTGAAGCGTCTCGTGGAGAACGAGCTTCACCGCTGGCTCGAGAAATCGGGCGATCCCTGGCTGCGCGCCTGATCGCCGCCATCATCCATCGGCCGGGTTCCGCGGCAGTTCCTGCTCGGCGCCGCTCGCACGAATCAGGACGCAGACGCCCGCGATGATCAGGTACCCCCAGAATATCGGCGTGATCTGAAACCCGAGAGTGGGGGAATGGATCAAGCCGGTCGCGGTGAGCCCCATGGCCGCGATGGCCACGAGAGCGGCCCGGAGCAATTTGCCGTCGAGGAGAAAGGCGGTGAGCGTGCCCCAGAGCAGGCCGATCACGATCGAACCGTTGAAGAGCGCAGCGTGGCCGAGAAGATGGCAGCCCTCCTGTTTCAGGGCGGCCACCGTTTCGGGCTTCAGGAGGATTCCCTCCTCCTTGGAGAGCACCTTCGCCAGAGCGCACCACTTGGAGAAGAGGAGGTTCGACACGTGGGGGATCATGGCCACGCACACGGCCATGGCGTGCGCGGGCGGAGAGGCGCGGAACGCCTGCCCCACGATCACCACCCCGATGTAGACGAGGATCGGCGCGCATGCTGCCACGGGGATGAGGTGGTAGAGGAACGCCACCAGACCGAAGAGGCTGCCGACGAAGAAAACAGCGCCCACACCGACCGCGTACCCGGCGCGCGCGCGGAGCCGCTTGTAGCCCGGATGTCCGATGTAGACCGTCGTGGGAAAGGCCGAGCCGAAGATCGCGCCCGCCATGGTTCCCACACCGTCCATGACCTGGCAGGTGCCGACCGGGTAGGAGTCGCCCGCGGCCTCGGCAGATTCCACGTTGTTCATGGTTTCGATGAAGTTGTAGATCTCGGCCGGAATCACGATGGCGAGCACCCAGGGATTGGCGAAGAGGATTTTCAATCCCTCGAGGAGATCGCCCACGACCGGAAGGGGACAGTAGAACTGCGTGCCCTCGAGGTTGAACGACGATTCGCCCGTCGCGAAGCCGATCGCCGTGCCCACGGCGATGGCGGCGAGCCCGGCCGGGATGCCGAGCGGCAGCCGGTAGAGGGCGATCAGACCGATGAAGACGATGGTGAGGGAACCGAATCCCACGATCGGATCCTCGAACACCTCGGCGAGAGGCACCGTCGCGATCCAGACGAGCGCGATTCCGGCCAGGGTGCCGAGCATTCCGGCGCGGGGAAGGATCTTTTTGAGCGCCGGGCCGACGGCCGCACCGAGCGCTTCGAGCACACCGCCGAGAAAGGCCGCGGCGATCCCCACGCGCCAGGCCATGAGACCGGCGTCGGCCGGGGCGAGGCCGTCGGCGAGGGCGCCGTCGTGCACCGGTTTCATGATGAGGAAGAGGTAGACGAAAAGGATCGGCGTCGAAATGCCGTAAGGCAGGGCGGTCACATCGCCGCGCCTCTCCCGCAGAGCGAGGCGGCGCGCGAGGAAGGCGTAGAAGAGGAGCCCCACGACGAGAGCCACGCCCAGTCCGGGCAGGATCCTGCCGAAGACGATCTCATTCGGGATGTCCAGCACGTAGGCGCACACGCCCGAGGCGATGATCATGTTCGCCAGGTTGTCGGCGAAGAGCGCCCAGAACGCGCTCAGATCATCGCGCGAGAAGAAGGGGTAGCGAAAAGTTTTCCTGTTCATGATCTGCCCTCCCTGGAGTGATTATCCCTTGTCGCAGGGAGGAGATCAATGCCCCGTCCTATTCGGCAGGACTGAAGAATCAGATTGATCCAGGAGAGCCGATCCATCGAGT
>CAZUHB010000041.1:27934-61404 GCA_964620445.1 uncultured Phycisphaerales bacterium | reverse complement strand
CACGCCTGGCCCGCCTTGAAAGGTGCGAAGAAAAAATGATTCTTCAGAGCTGCCCCGGCTGATGCAAACAGTGAATTCCGTTGAGTGTACGAAATAATCGTCTATTCAAACCTCCTGAAGGCGACTTCAGCCTGGATCTTTATTTCGATCACAAAAGGAAATCAAACCATGCTCGTAGCAAAAGTGATTCATCATATTTCGTTCCTGTTGATACTGCTCCTCGTTGCACCCGCCGGAGCGACGGCGGGAGAACCGCCCTTGCCGCCCGAGCGCACCGGTCTTCTCTATGTCTCCGGTTTCTCGAGCGACAACGTGGGAGAGTATCTTCCCGACGGCACACTGTTGCGTACCTTCACGGCTGCCGGCCTGGACCAGCCGCGCGGGGTGGGCATCGACGAATCAGGCAATGTGGTCGTGGTGGGCCAGGGGAGCGACAAGATCTACATCTTCGACCTCGACGGCAACCTGATCAACGAGGTGAGCCACCCGGACCTCACGTCGGGAACGGGCCTGGCGCGTTCGGGGGACGGCGACTGGTACGTGGCCAATTTCAGCCCCGGAAGGGTGCTCGTTTTCGACCCGGCGTGGACCCATCTGACCAGCATCGAGGTGACCGGAATGAGCGGCGTGAATTGCGTCGCCTTCGACCAGGACGGCCACTTCGCGGTGACCGATGCCCTGAACGCCGTGGTGCACCTCTTCGACGCGGCCCACAACCATCTCGGCACGGCGACCCATACGACTCTCGGCTCGCCCATGTCGATCGCCGTCGACTCCCTCGGCGATCACTTCGTCTCCAACGGCAGCACCTCGGTGATCACCAAGTTCGACGCGAACTGGAACTACGTGACCGACTTCGGCGGTGGAATCCTCTCGGGCCCGCAGGGCATCGTCATCGACGAGAACGACGTGCTCACCGTCACCAACATCTCGTCGAGCACCGTTCACCGGTTCGACAGAAACGGCAACCTTCTCGGCAGCGCCGCGCTCTCCGGTCTGACCACGATGCGAAACCTGTCGTGGCAGTACAGCCCCCATGCCCTGGCGCGCGCGGGGGTCGTGAACGCGGCCAACGGCTACCCCGTTGCGGTGCTCGCCGTGAACGGCACGACAGGCGATGCCATGGGAAGGATGCAGATCGGAGCCGCCGATCCGATCACGGTGACCGTGGACACCTCTCCGGCCGGTCCGCTGAACGCTCCCTTCGTGCTCTATGCCTTTGTTGGCGAGCCCGGTCCGGCCGACAGCCTGGAGTTGCCCTACGGGGCCGGGCCCTTCGCTTTTGCGCCCCCCTTCAAAGGCGGCAGCCCGGTCGTGCTCGTCAACTCGATCGGATTCACGGGCATTCTGGGTACTGGCCTGCTGCCATCGGTCCACGCGCCCGGGACGGCCGTGAACATGCCTGGCGGTTTTGGCAGCCCGGCGATCTTTACGCTGCAGGCGATCCTCAGCGATCAGGGCAGCGAGGGAACGATCAGCTACAGCTCGACCAACGCGATCGTGCTCGAGATTCAGTAGGCTCGGCCGGCGACGGGATAATTAATCCGTCGACTCCTGTTTGGTCAACCTGATCATGGGGGCCGGAAACAAGATTACGAAAAAATCCGTAAGCATTCTGCAACTCGAATCATATCTCTGGTTGCGAGGACGATCCTGGTGATTCAGCCGATCGTAACCTGGCGCGACACGGTTCTCGATCACATCGACAGGCCCGTGAAGGGCGCCGCGATAAGGGTGACCGGTACCTCTTTCGCGGAGAGAAGCTGTTTCCTGACGATCGAGGTTCCCGGATACGGAACCTGTTCTACCGAGGCCCTTTTCCTGGGAAAGGGCCGTTCGGTCGATATTGGACGCGTCATGCTCGAACCGACTGGGATCATCGAACTGGAGGTGTCGAGTCCCGACAGAGAGGCGATCAAGCCGTTCATTTCAACGAAGAGGAGAGGGAGCGAGCAATTCGATCGCGATCACATCCCGTTGCCGATCCGCTCTCGCGAAACGAGGCCGGCGGCGCCGAGCCCGCGCAGGACCGGAAAAAACGAGGTTCGATACTCTCCCGGGAATCCCTGGCGGCCCGCTAGGACTTTTAAAAACCCACCTCAAAGCTGGATAAAAGAACTTGATTCGATTACGATGATCGAATCATGGAAAATGAAGCAAAAACCAGATCGCAGCTCATTGCCGAGCTGGAGTCGCTGCAACGCCGGATAAAAGAACTGGAGCAGAGCGACTCCCACCTGCCGATGCTCGGTATTTCCGATATCAGAAGTTGCACCTTGCTCGAGGGCTCGCCGGTCTGCAACAAGATCGTCGACCTTCAATCCCGACTGCAATACATGAGTTCTGCAGGGATCAATCGGCTCAAGATCACGGATATCGAGAGTTTCTATGGATGTACCTTTCCTCTCGATTTCTATCCGGAGGAAACGCGGTCCATTCTGACCGATCATCTCGAACGGGCGAAAACCGGAGAGATCTCCAGCACCGAAACGCCCATGTTCGATATGGAGGGGAACGAGGTTTGGTTTCACACGACATTCCTGCCCGCGCGAAACGATGAGGGAAAGGTCGAATATATCATCGTGACCTCGGTGGACATCACCGAGCGCAAACGCATCGAAGCGGAACTTCTGAGAATCCAGAAGCTCGAATCGGTCGGCGATCTCGCCGCCGGAATCGCCCACGATTTCAACAATCTACTGACCGCCATCATCGGGAACATCTCCCTTGTCAAAACGAATCCAGGCGTCGACGAGAAGAGCATTGACATGCTGACCAGTGCCGAGAACGCCGCTTGCTTCGCTCAGAAACTGACGAAAAAGCTGCTCACTTTCGCTACGGGCGGAAAACCGGTGAAGAAACCCCTTCCCACGGAAAAACTGATCCGCGAAACGGTCGAGTTCGCCCTGAGCGGTTCCACGATAGCCGTCGAGTTTTCCCTCCCCGCGGACCTGCGACCGATCGACGGCGATCATGGCCAGATAGGCCAGGTAATCCAAAATCTCGTCATCAACGCCGACCAGGCCATGCCGAGCGGCGGTGTCATCGAGGTGACGGCCGAAAATGTCACGAACACGCCCGAAAACGGATTGCCTTATAACGATGCAGGCTATGTGAGAATCAGCATCGCCGACAAGGGGATCGGAATCGGTTTCAACGACCAGCAAAGGATATTCGATCCTTTTTTCACCACGAAACAGAAAGGGAGCGGCCTGGGGCTGTCCACCGTTCATTCCATCGTCCACGCCCACGGCGGGCAGGTGGGGCTGGAATCCAGCCTGGGTTCGGGCACGACGTTTCATGTCTACCTTCCCGTTTCCCAGGAGGAGGCGGACCTGCCCGGCGAGGACGGTCCGCTCGGGGATCGGACACAGGGAACGGTTCTGCTGATGGATGATGATGAAGGCGTCCGCGACTATGCCGCCGAGATACTCCGTCGCGGCGGATATCAGGTAATACTCGCCCGGAACGGCACGGAGGCGTTGGATGTCTACAGGCAGGCCCAGAACGGTGGCGAGCCGATCGACGTTGTGATTCTCGATCTGACGATCCGCGGCGGAAAGGGCGGAGAGGAAACGATAAAGGATCTGCTGAAGATGGATCCGGAGGTCAAGGCGATCGTTTCGAGCGGGTACTCCAACAATCCCGTCCTTGCCCATTATCGGGCGTTCGGTTTCAGAGGTGTTGTTCCGAAACCATTCATGCCGCACGAAATGCTGAAGGCCGTCGGGAAAATCCTCGCCAAGAGCAATCCGTTACCGAATGCGAAGTAAAAGGGTGACGACCCACCGCCCCGCCGGGAGCATCGGGAAGCACTGATTCGCAAAACAGGCCGCCCTGCGCGCCACGCGCCGGCCTGTGATCGCGGTCACCCGTCTAGAGCCGCAGCTCCTCCGCGAAGAGCCGCGCCCGCGCGTAGCGCCCCAGCGTCCACACCGCCCGGTCGGCCGAGCGGAAGGTGACCACGCCCGATTCCTGCAGCATGTTCTCGAGCGGATCGAAGAGCCTGCCCGAGTCGACCACCGCCACCACCGGCTTGTCGAGTTCCTGCACGAGCCGCGGCACGCGGCGCGCGATGCTCGAGTCGTCGGCGAGCGTATCCTCGAGCGTCTTGAGCGCGCCAGTGAGCGGAACGAGGCAGAGCACGAGCATGTCGATGTTCGCGTCCCTGATCACGGCTTCCATGATCGCCTCGTAAGTGGCGTCGGTCGCCATCGGATTGATGTCCATCGGATTCTTCACGTCCACGAGGGTGTCGAGGCGCGAATCCTTCAGGATCTCGGCGAGGCGGCCGCTCGTCTCGTTCGTGAACGGCTCGAGGGTGAGCCTGTAATCGTTGCCGAGGATGTTGTCCGCCATGCCGACCGACTCGTAGCCCGCGTTCGACACGGCGCCGAGCCGCACACCCCCCACCTTCTTGCCGTGCAGACCGGCGGCGAGCTTGTAGAGCTCCTCGAATTCGGTGAAGGTGCGCGCCACCATTGCGCCGGCCTGGGCGATGCACGATTCGCACACCGTGTAGTCGCCGGCGAGCGATGCGGTGTGGCCCGACGTGGCGCTCTTCCCCTCGGGCGTGCGGCCCGCCTTGTAGAAGATCACGTCCTTGCCGGCCAGGACCGCCTCGCGCACGGCACCCGCGAAGGCGAGGCCGTCGAGATCCTGGAAACCCTCGATGTACACGGCCACGATGTCGATGGAGGGATCGTCCTTGAAGAAGAGCATCAAGTCGCCGGCGGTGAGGTCGACCTGGTTGCCGATCGACAGCGCGTAGGCCGGGTCCATGAAGGGCAGCTTGCTCATGCGCGTGATCATGTAGGCCCCGCTCTGGCTGATGAAAGCGGTCTTGCGCTCCTTCTCGTCATGATCCTTGGGCAGCTTCTCCTCGGGGATGAAAAGCGTGTCGTACCGGCCCGGATGGGACAGGATGCCGAGCGAGTTGCCGCCGAGGAAGAGCGGTCCGCCCCCCTCGCGCAGGTGGGCGGCGTTGATCTTCTCCTTGATCGCCTGCTGCTTGCCTTCCGAACCCTTGGTCTCGCCCAGCCCGCCGGGGATGAGAAGCACGGTCTCGGCCAGGTCGCCATCGGCGATCTCGGCCACCATGTCGGGCACCTGTTCGGCGCTCACGGCGAGTACGAAGAGGTCGAGCTTCCGCCCGGCTTCGCTCAGGGACGGCACGCACTTCACCCCGTCGATCTCGCCCCCGCCGGGGCGCACGATGAAGACACTGTCCTTGTCGAAACCGCAGGCGAGGATGTTCTGGAGGATGATGCGGCCGATGTTCATTCCCTTCGACGAGACCCCCACCACACCGATCGTTTTCGGGTGGAGCAGGTTGTCGATCTTACCGATCGGCCGCGCCGGGGGCAGCGCTGTCGGTTTCGAAAACTTGCAGAGCCCGTCGAGGGGCACCATGAGAAAGTCGGTGAAGGCGAAGGGATTGATCTCGAGCTCCTCGATCACGAAGGGCGCATCGGGATTCATGGGCGAGTAGTGGTTGGCAATGGCGATGAAGGAGCTGAAGCACTCGATGAGCTGCTCGTCGGTGACGATCCTCTTTCCGCCGCGCATGAGGCCCGCCATGGTGCGGTAGGCCACGGTCGTCTTGAAGAGCTCGAAGAAGGTCTCGCCGTCGATCATCTCGGTCGACGCGGCCACCGCGGCCTGGCCCCTGCGGAAGCGGCTCGCGTACATCTCGGTGTGCGTCCCGCCCACGCCGGCGTTGATCACCATACCGAACTCGCGCGTGCGGCGGATGCCCACGATCATCTCGTTGCCGAACTCCTGCGAGTCGGGCGGCATGTACTCGCAAAGCAGCACACCGGTCACATCCGCCTTGATCGCCTTGCGCAACGCGTCCCCCTCGAGCTCGGCATAGTTCGCGGGCGCGGCGGCACGGTTCCGCTCGATCCAGTCGGCGTAGCGCTCGGGCACCTCGCTCGTCATGCGCCGGAAGCGCGACCGGAGTCGGATCGGCCGGTTCTGGCCCACCATGACACCGCCCACGTCGGTCTTGTGCAGGATCGTCGGGGAAACGATCTTGAGCACCACCTTGTCGCCCGGAAGGCCCTCGAGGTCGTCATCGGTCGGCGTCTTCCCCATGGGAAGAAACTTTGTACGCGGCGGCGTCTCCGATCCGGAGAGCCTCAGAAAATCGTAGACCTCGTACTCGAAGAGGGAATCCCTTCCTTCGCCGTCAGCCTTGCGGATGATCTCGGTCAGCGCCTCGAAATCGATATTGAGTTCCATCATTTTCTCGCATTTTCAATGCATCGAATAAAAGGGGATGTTTCTACCAGCCGAGCGCAGCCCTCGCAACCAGTTTCACGGCTTCGAGCGTGAAACGCGCACAGCTTCGAGCGTGGAACGCGCACGGCTTCGAGCGTGAAACGCGCACAGCTTCGAACGTGAAACGCGCACGGAATCGCGCATATTACCATTTTTGGTGCGCATGAAAAAAGGCCGCGCGCGAATGAGGTTCGACCGACTCGAAGTCATCTTGACCGTCGTGCGGATTTTTGCACCCACTAAAACCAACGTAATTAGTGTGTTTTAAACGCGTTATGGCAACATTATATAATTGATTCTGGTAAATATCTTTGATAAGAAAGATGGTTGAACCTGAGAAGCCTCCCACCATTCTCAAAGGAGCCAGCCATGTTTTTCAGAAAGAAAATCACCAGCGGCCACAGACCTTTCGCCTCGATTCTTCTCGCCCCGATTCTGCTCGTCGCTGTTCCGGCCATTGCTTTGAGCTTTGCCGTTGGCGAAGGAGGAAGTAGACCCCCAAGCACCGGTCTGGTCGAGTTCGACTCCGGCGATTTTGCCGGTTCCGGTGATTGCGGCTGGTGCCATACCGGTTTGACCGACAGCCTGGGAAGGGATGTGTCGATCGACAACCACTGGCGTTCGACGATGATGGCGAACGCGGCCAAAGATCCACTCTGGCAGGCCAAGGTCGAATCAGAGGTGCTGCGCAATCCGAGCGTTCAGGCCGTGATCGAGGAGAAGTGCGCTACCTGTCACACACCGATGGCGCGCACACAGGCGGTGGTCGACGGAGAACCGGTCTTGCTACTTGGCGGAGGCTTTTTCGATCCTGCCCACTACCTCAATCCCCCTGCCATGGATGGGATCTCTTGCACGTTGTGCCACCAGATACAGGACATCGATCTGGGGCAACCGGAGAGCTTCAGCGGCAACTACCGGATCGACACGACCACCACGCCACCTGACAGGCTTATCCACGGCCCGTTCGCGCAGCCCTTTCAGAACAACATGAACATGCACACCGGTTTTCTTCCTGTCGAAGGCGTCCACGTGGAGGATTCGGGCCTTTGCGGCACCTGCCACACGCTGCACACGCCGACTCTCGATTCGTCGGGCAATATCGTCGGCGAGTTTCCGGAGCAGATGACCTACCCCGAGTGGGAACACAGCGCCTACGCCACGGGAATGGGCCTGGAACAATCATGCCAGGACTGCCATTTGCCCGAGGCTGACGGCGAGGTGGTCATCTCCAATCGCCCCTGGTGGCTCGATGGACGCAGCCCCTTTGGCGAACACCACCTGGTGGGCGGCAACGCGTTCATGATAGAGATGTTCAAGGAGAACATCCTCGAGCTCGGGCTCACGGCTGATACGGACCATCTCGACGGCACCCTCGTCAGAACGCGCGAGCAGCTGGAATCCGCGACCGCTAACATTTCCCTGGCTCATGCCGAGATCAGGGGAGGAGCTTTGAGGCTTGTTCTCAAGGTGAACAGTCAAGCAGGGCACAAATTTCCAACGGGCTTTCCTTCACGGCGGGCATGGATCCATCTCACCGTGGCTGACCGGAACGGTGTGACTCTCTTCGAGTCGGGCGCTCCAAGGGGAAACGGAAGCATCATTCACAACGCGGCTGACGACGAACCCACAGCCTACGAACCCCACTACGATGTGATCGACAGTGCCGATCAGGTGCAGATCTATGAAGCGGTGATGGAGAACACCGACGGCGAGATCACGTACACCCTGTTGAGAGCCGCCGAATACGCCAAGGACAACCGCCTTCTGCCGGAAGGTTTCGACAAGGCGAACGCCCACGACGACATCGCTGTTTACGGATTGGCTGCGTCCGATGACAGTTTCAACGGTGGCGGCGACAGGATCACCTATCTCGTTCCTGTGCAGAAGATCGAAAAGCCCTTCACCGTGACGGCACGCCTGCTCTTCCAGACCGTGGGCTACAGATTTGTCGAAGACCTGCGCGGCGACACGAGTTCACTTATCGATTTTTTCGAGGATCTATACGACGTTGCGGACAAGGCTCCCGAGATCGTGTCGTCGATCGAGTTCACCGTGCCGGGACCTCTTCAGAACAGGCCGCCGGTGCCCAGATAACGCGGCGCCAGGCTCATTTCGTCGGCCTGATCAAGCCTCCTTGATCTCACGCACAAGATCGTTGGCCACCTTCTGCGCGTCGCCGAAGAGCATCGACGTCTTATCGAGGAAGAAGAGCGGGTTCTGGATGCCGGCGAAACCGGGGTTCATGGAGCGCTTGACCACCACGCAGAGCTGGGCCTTGTCCACGTCGAGGATCGGCATGCCGTAGATCGGGCTGCTCTGGTCGGTGCGCGCGCCCGGGTTGACCACGTCGTTGGCGCCGAGCACGAAGGCCACGTCGCAGCGCGCAAACTCGGGATTGATGTCTTCCATGTCATAGAGCTTGTCGTAGGGCACATTGGCCTCGGCGAGAAGCACGTTCATGTGCCCCGGCATGCGGCCCGCCACGGGGTGAACGGCGTACTTGACGTCGACGCCCTTGGCCTCGAGAAGGTCGGCCATCTCGCGGATCGCGTGCTGCGCCTGGGCGACCGCCATGCCGTAGCCGGGAACCACGATGACCGAACGCGCGTAGGCCATGATCATGGCCAGGTCCTCGGCCGATGTCTGGCGGATCGACGCGTCCGCCGTGCCCGCCTGGGTCGGATCGAGGTCGCCCGTTCCGAAGGCGCCGAAGACCACGTTGCCCAGGGATCGGTTCATTCCCTTGCACATGATGGCGGTCAGGATCAGCCCGGCGGCGCCCACGAGTGCGCCCGAGATGATGAGCACCATGTTGTTCACCACGAAGCCGGCGAAGGACGCGGCCAGCCCCGAGTAGGAGTTCAGCAGCGAGATCACCACAGGCATGTCGGCGCCGCCGATCGGAATGACGAGCAGGACGCCGATCACGAGGCCGAGGATGATGAGGACCGTGAACAGGAACGCCCCGCCCACATCGCAGACGAGCAGCAACGAGAGGAGCACGATCACCCCGAAGAGGGCCGCGCTCGTCGTCTTCTGCCAGGGGAAGGTGACGGGCGCGCCGGATACGATTCCCTGGAGCTTGCCGAATGCCACGAAGGAGCCGGACAGGGTCACCGCGCCCACGATCGTGCCGAGCATGATGGCCACCGCCGTGCCGGCCGGGATCACGGTGCCGCCCGAGCTCATGCTGTAGAACTCGGCAATGGCCACGATCGCTGACGCGCCGCCGCCGAAGCCGTTGAAGATGCCCACCATCTGGGGCATGGCGGTCATCTTGACGAGGCGCGCCGACAGTGCGCCGATGACCGATCCGATGATGATCCCGATGAG
Source organism: uncultured Phycisphaerales bacterium (assembly GCA_964620445.1). Lineage (GTDB taxonomy): Bacteria > Planctomycetota > B15-G4 > B15-G4 > CAYZWU01 > CAZUHB01. The sequence continues at coordinate 51,783 of CAZUHB010000041.1, read as the reverse complement.
AATCATGTCGAAGGTCACGATCTGCTTGTCGAGGAGGGTGACCACGGCGGCGATCAGCATGCCGAGGGCCGAGAGGGCGTTTCCGGACCGGGCCGTGGCCGGGTGGCTCATCTTCTTCAGTCCGAAGAGGAAGAGGCCGGCCGAGACCAGGTAGGCGAGATGGACGAGAATTTCTAAGGTTCCCTGATCATTCACGGCTCAATCCTTTCACGATTCTTTCTTCTTCTTGAACATCTGGAGCATGCGGTCGGTCACCATGTAACCGCCGACCACGTTGATCGTCGCCAGCGCCACGGCTGTCACACCTAAGATCTCGTCGAGCGCGCCGCCCGAGCGACCGGCCACGACGAGAGCGCCGATGAGCGCAACGCCCGAGATGGCGTTGGCGCCCGACATGAGGGGTGTGTGCAGCGTGGGCGGCACCTTGGTGATCAGGGCGAAACCCGCAAAACTGGACAGAACGAAAACGTACAGTCCGATCAGCAGAGCATTCATCGTTTCATTCCTCGTGTTGAAAAAAACACTAGCCGGCTGGCTTCGGCCGGCCGCGGGCCGGCCGTCTTACTGGCCCGACTCGTAAAGTACGTTGCCTTCGTGGGTCAGGAGGCAGCCCTTGACGATCTCGTCTTCGAGGTCGAAGTCGAGGGCGCCCTCCTTGACGATCGTGTCGAAGAGAGTGGTGATGTTCCGGGCGTACATCTGGCTCGCGTGCACGGGCACGGTGCTCGGAACGTTGAAGGGCCCCATGATGCGGACGCCATCGTAGATGATGTCCTCGCCCGGACTCGTGACCTCGCAGTTGCCGCCTGTCTCAGCGGCAAGATCGACGATGACCGAACCGGACTTCATGCCCTTCACCATCTCCTCGGTGACGAGGATCGGTGCGCGGCGGCCGGGAACAGCCGCGGTCGTGATGACCACGTCCGACTGCTTCACGTGATCGGCGATCATTTCCTGCTCGGCCTTCTGGTGCTCCTCGGACATCTCCTTGGCGTAGGCGCCCGAGCCGCTCCCTTCCTCCTCGTCGCCATGGTCGAGCTTGAGCTCCACGAACTTGGCGCCCAGGGACTCGACCTCCTCTTTCACGGCCGGGCGGATGTCGAAGGCTTCCACCACCGCGCCGAGGCGCCGTGCCGTGGCGATCGCCTGGAGACCGGCCACGCCGGCGCCGAGAATGAACGTCTTTGCCGGCGCCACCGTTCCCGCTGCCGTGGTCATCATCGGAAAGAACTTACCGAGCACCGCCGCGGCGAGCAGCACGGCCTTGTACCCGGCGAGAGAAGCCTGGGAGGAGAGAGCGTCCATGCTCTGGGCGCGGCTGATCCGGGGCAGCGTATTCATGCTGAGGAACGAGATCTTCCGGTCGGCCATCATCTGCAGCAATTCGGCCTCTTCGGCCGGCTGAAGATGAGAGATGACAACGGCTCCCTCGCCCATGAGGTCGACCTCGTGAGCGTCCACGTCGTCGCGATGCTGTGGCTTCTGCAGTTTGAAGAAAACGTCGGCCTCGGCATAGAGCTCCTTCGTGTCCAGCACCTTGGCGCCGGCGCTCTCGTATGCACTGTCATCGAAATAAGCGTCCTCCCCGGCGCCGGCCTCGATGAGGACATCGAATCCCGCCTTGACGAGCTTACCGGCCGATTCGGGAACGAGCGCCACCCGGTTCTCGCCGGGCACGATTTCTTTGGGTACGGCGATCTTCATGACAACTCTTCTCTGCTATAACACGTTTCGAGTTAATGCAATACCGCGCTTACTCAGTCGAACGTTGAACAGCTTCTTCCCCAGGGAGAGGGACTCGCACCACGTCTCTCGCTCTCGCGAAAAGATGTCTCACAAAAACAGTATGATCTTGCGTCGGTCGAGGCCTCGGAAACCGAGAAGAATACCCTCTAATACCGATTTCGCAACTCATTTCTCTGTTCTTGGATGGTGGAGCCCGAGCGGCCTGGTAGAGAACGAGCTGATCTAATAGCCAAGGATGATACCGATGCCAGAAGATCGATGAGGAAAGGGCGCACCAAAACTAAGGGAAGGGACTCTGCCGAGCGCTTTTGAGCAGAGTCCCTTCCAGCTTTAAGAATGGCTCCCGAATCCAGACGGTTCGGATAGCCTATTGCGCCTCGAGGAAAAGTGGTGTGTCGGTGATGTCGAGAATCACGCTGCCACCGCTTTCGTAATGGGTTGCGACATTACCGAAAACATCGGTAGCAACAACTGAGGTCCAGGGGAAGACCCACGAAAATTCAACCGCCGGAAGGGTCTCACCTTCAAAAATATCCCGCTTTTCCCAGAGGACGAACAGAGGCTCCTTGGTTTCCCGCTCGATGCGGTAGAGGAAAATATTTTCGTTGCCCGTATCGATCTTCTCGATCGATTGATAACCGTCGAGTTTCTCGGCCAGCCGCGCGTAGACCTCGAATCCGGGTTCCTTGAAGTCATGTTCCAGATCGGTCATACGGAGCTTGCCGAAATATGGATGCGGCCCCAGCTGCTTGTGCCACTTCGCGTGAAGGCTCCAGTACCAGAGCCGTTCCACTCCGGCTCCCAGGGCAAGGGCTGTCCTCTGTACTATGTCACGGGCCATGATCCTGTCGTGTTTCGACTCCAGATCGGACGTCGCTTCCAGGAGGAACATGCGTGCCGATGGTTCGCCGAAGTCGTCACGAACCGAGTGGATGTACTCCCACCATGCCGTCTCGTCATCGTCTTCGCCCGGAACGCGGCGATAGCTCCAGTCCAGCATGACGGCCACAATCTCGTCCCATCCGGCCTCGAACTGGTTCGGGTGGGGGCCGCCGTACTCGGTGCAGAAGATCGGTTTGGTGTAGCCCAGTTCGTTCATCTTGTTCTTGAACCACTCGATCCGTTCGACCACGTTGTAGAGGTCCTCGTAGAGACGGAGATCGAGGACGTCGAACCATTCATGACCATGCGCGAGGAAGATCTCGACACAGGGCAGGGATCCGGGCGCGCCGTCTTCCCAGCTGCCGGGGTGGCCCAGACCGATGACGACGGCGTCGGGGTTGGCGGCCTTGACCGCGTTGTAGAATTCGCGCTGCGTCTCCAGGTACTCCCTCCAGCATGAGCTGGGCCAGCGCAGACCGTTCGTGTTGAACGGTTCGCTGTCGCGCTGCCAGTACTTGACCTTGCTGCCGCAGTGGAGGACCAGATCGTAGATGAAGTCGTAGTAGTCGTCGTAGTCGTAGGGAGGATTGCCCTTGTTCAAGAACTCGGTGCCCCATTTCGAGCTGGTGTACACCTCGATCACCGGCTCGTCTTCCTCGGACAGCTGATCGAGAAACGCGTCGACGAGGGCGAAGTTGTAGATATCGTTGTACGGTTCGATCTGCTGCCAGCGGACGTAGAGCTTGCAGCTCTTCACGTTGAGTTCTTCGAGATAGCTGTGGAAGGAGTCGCCGAAGTAGGATTCGCCATAGACCATGCCGAGGGGATTGTCGTCGGCCGGTTCTGCGGGACCGCCGCCGCGGCCGTCGTCCTCCCTCTTCTTCGGAGGATTGGACTTCTTGTTCGGCTTGCCGGGATTTTTGTTGTTCTTCCCGGAATTCTTCTTTCCCTTTCCTTTGCCCTTCTTCTTGCCGCCTTTGCCTTTACCCTTTCCCTTGCCTTTGCCCTTTCCCTTGCCTTTGCCCTTCGACTTGCCGCCGTTCTTGGAGTCGATCTTGCCCGGATTCTTGCCCGGCGTGACCTTGTCGGGAGGCTGCATCAAGCCGGCAGCCGAAAACTCGGCGCCCGCAAGCCCGCCGGCAGTGGCCGACAGTTGAGCCTCGCTCGCGGCGTCTCCCGGTGGACCGGCCTCGGCCGTGCTCGAGAGACCGTACAGGAATAGAAAGAGAAATGAGATCAGAACGACTGTAACCTTGTGTGCGCTTCTGGAATTCATCGAGTTCCCCTCAACTTCGATCCGGCGATAGCTTGGCGTCATCTGTTTCAAAGAAATCCCCTTTCTTCTTTTTCATGTGAATATATTAATCGGTAATTGCAGACAGGCACATTAACCAGAATTGATATATAAACGTAATGTGTTTATTTTAATGGAATTACAAGACGTAGAACTAGTACGTAGTGTCAGGGTTTGACTGACAAGGAGTGGATGGTTCGATTATTCGTCGAGCGCGAGCCGCTTGCCCACGAGCCGGTCGTAGACAAAAAGAGCCGCCATGGTGAAAAAGCCGAGACCGGCAACGATGAACCAGTAGGTCTCGATCCGGCCTTGCTCCTCGACGAGCCGTGTCCAGGCGATCCCGTTGGGGATGTTGTAGAGAAGCGACGCGAAACAGACGGGCAAGAAGACGAATCCCATGTAGATGGCGACCTTGTCGCGCGGTGCGATGAGACCGACGTAGCTGATCAGCTTCGGGTACGCCGTGATCTCGCCGATCGAGAAGATCACGAGGCCGAGAATGAACACCCAGGGGCTGTTCGACATGGCCACCATGAGCGGAAAGAGCGCGGCAAGCCCAATACCGACGATCATGGTCGGAAGGGGTTTCGTGTTTTTGACCAGATTGCTCACCAGGACCTGGAAGAGAACGATGACCCCGGCGTTCACCGTCATGACATGGGCCACGTTGAAGGTAAACTTTGCCTCACTCCCGAAAAATGCGAAGACCGACGTGACAAGATCGTTGATCGGCGTCATGTCGATGTAGTTCTCGCGAAGCAGCCAGAGAGCCGAGTCGGTCGATCGGTCGTACATCCCCCAGAACCCGGAAAAAATGATGAGCAGGAGCAAAAAGCGCCAGTTCTTCACCACCGTGACGAGCGCGCTCAGCGTATCGGCGAAGGTCTTGATCTTCTGGGGCTTCTCGGGCTCCTTGTAGAAAAAGAAGTTGTTGAAAAACATGAGCCCCACGTAGAGGCCCGAGAGGTAGAAGATGGTCGACTCCTCGCCGAGACTGACAAAGTGGGCGGCCACGAGGGATGCGATCAGCGATCCCACGTTGATCGACCAGTAGTAAATGCCGAAACCGAGGGTCGAGTTGCTCTCATCGGTGGAACGGGCCACGGTCCCCGAGATCACGGGTTTGAAGAAACCGCCGCCGAAACCGAGAAGAATATTGAAGAGGAAGAAGGGAACGAGGGTGTGCACGCTGCCGAGCCCGAGATAGGCGGCCGTCATGAGGCTGAAGGCGACAGCGAGGATTTTTTTGTAACCGAGCCGCTCGGCAAGGGCGCCGCTCAAGATCGGCATGATATAGAGGATCGGGTAGAGAACGGACCGCAGGATGCCCCACTGCTCGGCGTCGCCGATGTTCTCTTTGAAGTAGTCGGCGAGGAACGCCATCATGCCGAAGAAGGCGGACCGTTCGAAGAACTCCATCACGATCACGACCCAGTAGGTGCGCGGGAAGGAACTGAGTGCCTGGCCTAAGCTCTTCTTGGCAGCGGGCTCGTTCATGGTCCGTCTCTCCTCGACAGGTGGTGCGTCAGTGTGTCAGCTACTGGTCGGTTTATGCTCCGAAGAGGCGCTGATGGTCGGCCTTGGTGCAGGTTCCGGAGTAGACCTCCATGCCGAGCTCGCGGGCGCGGGCCTCGGACTCGGCATTCTCCGCGCCGGGCTGGAACCAGATCACGGGCGCGCCGATCTTGGCGGCCTGTTCCACGAGCGGCATGGTGCGGGGGCCAGCCACGAAGAGATCGACGATCGTCACCTTTGCGTCGGCGGGGATCGACTCGAGGTCGGGGTAGACCTTCATCCCCTCGATCTCGGTCTCTTTCGGGTGAACGGGGATGATGGTGAAGCCCTGTTTGCCGAGATAGACACCCACTTCGTTTGAGGGGCGTTCGGTGTTGGACGACATGCCGACGACGGCGATCGTGCAGGGCGTACCGAGAAGTTCCCGGAGGCGGTCGTCGCGATTCCGGTCGGGCATGGGGCAGGCATTGGGATCGTCAGCCATGAATCTTCTCCACTTGATGTCTTTGCGAAAAAAGTGTTCCGACCATCCTATTGATCGGTGGACGCCACTTCAAGAACCGCCTCAACCTTTGATTTAGAAGGGTCGATAGACTCAGGGATCGGCTTTCTATCCGAAGGAACGCGCCCGTGCTCAAGGTAATCCTGCTCCTCGTCGTCTTGTCGGTGGCCCTGCTCCTGTTCATGGGCTCGGTCTGCCTAGCGCTGAAGATTGCGTCCGCTCTGGTGGAGCAGTTCGGGAAGCGCTCCCGGAGGGGCGGAGCAGCGTGCTCCGTCAGCGGGGAGGCAGCGGGGCGCACGATATTCCGGGCCGACATGCAGGCTGCCTTGCGCGATGCGTTGCCTCGTTTCTCTTTCGACAATGCCGCTGCGATGAGCCGCGACATGGCACTGATCGCCACCGACCGGAGAGGGCGGATTCTCTCCTTCAACCGGGGTGCCGAAAACCTTTTCGGGTACAGGGCGGCGGATGTGAACGGGCGGCTCTCGATCGATTTCCTGTTCTGCGACAACGAGGCATCCGCCCTCGTCGACTTAATGCAACGCACTAAAGGACAAAAATTTACAACCTTCGAAGCCCTCGTCGCCGACGCGATCGACAGCGGCCCCGAGGAGCGCCAGTGGACCTGGCGCAAACGCAATTCCGAGCCTGTCCCAATAACCCTCACCACCACCCCCCTGAAAAACAACAACGGCGTAACCGAGGGGTTTTTGTTTGTTGGTTCCCGGAATAATTCCTTCAGGAATTATTCCGGGAACGAATCTTCCACGGAATCAACTCCAACACATACTGTGGAGAAATCGTTCCGGGAGTAATTGTTTCACGGTATCAATTTTATTGCATGCCATGAAAGAATTGTTCCGGGAACAATCTTTTCACCCCATTTTCTTGACAGTCGGCGTATCGGGTGGCAGTTTGGACCTTCTATAAATAAGAACCTGAAAAAGAGTCTGAATCGATAGTCAGCAGGAACGGCCAAATCCCTTTGCTGACGGTCTTGCGGGCTGAAAGGGCCCCCTCAACAAGGAGGAGAAAAAGAGATGACCAACGGTATTTTGAACGTCCCCGCTCCAGTGAACGAGCCGGTGATGAACTATGTTCCCGGCAGCCCCGAGGCTTTGGCCCTGAAGGCCGAAATCGACCGGCAGCTCTCCACCGAAATCGAGATCCCCGTGATCATCGGCGGCGAGGAGATCCGCACCGGCGATCTGGGTGACTGCCGCTGCCCGCACGACCACGACCACCTGCTCGGCCGCTACCACAAGGCCGGCCCCGCCGAGGTTGAAAAAGCAGCCAGAGCTGCCGACGCCGCGTTTCACGAGTGGTCCGAGATGGACTGGCGCGCCCGCGCGGCCATCATGCTCCGCATGGCGGACCTGCTCACCGGCAAGTACCGCATGGTGCTCAACGCCTCCACCGTGCTTGGCCAGTCGAAGACCTATCACCAGGCCGAGATCGATTCGGCCTGCGAGCTGATCGACTTCTGGCGCTTCAACCCCTACTACATGGCCGAGATCTTCGCCAACCAGCCCGCGTCGTCTCCCGGCATGTGGAACTTCGTCGAATACCGCGCCATCGAAGGTTTCATCTTCGCGGTGACGCCCTTCAACTTCACCTCGATCGCCGGAAACCTCCCCACCGCGCCGGCCCTCATGGGCAACACCGTCCTCTGGAAACCGGCCTCCTCGTCGGTCTATTCCAACTACTACCTCATGAAGCTCTTCGAAGAAGCGGGCCTGCCCGCCGGCGTGATCAACTTCATCCCCGGCTCGGGCGGCAAGGTGGGCAACCCGGTCATGGCCCTGCCCACCCTCGCCGGCGTGCACTTCACCGGCTCGACCGAGGTCTTCCAGGGAATGTGGAAAGTGGTGGGCAACAACATCTCCGAGTACAAGACTTACCCGCGCATCGTGGGCGAGACAGGCGGCAAGGACTTCGTCTTCGTCCACGCCTCGGCCAACGCCGAAGCGGTCGCCACCGGCCTGCTCCGCGGCGCCTTCGAGTTCCAGGGCCAGAAATGCTCGGCCGCCTCGCGCGCCTACGTGCCCGAAAGCCTCTGGCCGGCCATCAAGGAGGCCTACACCGCGCAGGTCGAAACGATCAAGATGGGCTCCCCCACCGACCAGTCAAATTTCATGGCCGCCGTGATCGACGAGGCCGCCTTCGACAGCATCACCGCCTACATCGACCACGCCAAGAACTCCTCCGACGCCGAGATCATCACCGGCGGCGGTTACGACAAGTCGAAGGGCTACTTCATCGAGCCGACCACGGTGGTCACCACCGACCCCCGCTTCAAGCTCATGGAAGAGGAGATCTTCGGCCCCGTGCTCACCATTCACCCTTACGCGGACAAGGACTTCGAGGCGACCCTCGAACTCTGCGACTCGACATCGCCCTACGCGCTCACCGGCGCCATCTTCGCCGACGACCGTTACGCCGTGGAAGCCGCCTTCAAGAAGCTGCGCCACGCGGCCGGCAACTTCTACATCAACGACAAGCCGACCGGCGCTGTTGTGGGCCAGCAGCCCTTCGGCGGCAGCCGCGCATCGGGCACCAACGACAAGGCCGGCTCCGCCGCCAACCTGATGCGGTGGACCAGCGTGCGGACCGTGAAGGAAACCTTCTGCCCGCCGACCGACTACAGGTATCCCTTCATGGGAGAGTAACTAAATAATTCTTAAACGACGCGGTGCGGGCCACCGCGGCAAATAACGGAGGCGATTCATGTCCAAGGCGATTTTGGAAAAACTGAAACTGAAGGAAATCAACCCCGGTGCCTGCTGGGGTCCCGAAGGCTGGATCGAGGAGAAGGGCGACACGATCTCATCCTACAATCCCGCAACGGGCGAGGAACTCGCCAAGGTGGTCCAGGCCACGGAAGCGGCCTATGAAACCGTCGTGGCCAAGGCGCACGAAAACTTCAAGACCTTCCGCATGATGCCCGCGCCCAAGCGGGGCGAGGTCGTGCGCGACCTCGGCATCGCGTTGCGCGAGTACAAGGAGCCGCTCGGCGACCTGGTCACCCTCGAGATGGGCAAGATCCGCGCCGAGGGGCACGGCGAGGTGCAAGAGATGATCGACATCTGCGACTTCGCCGTCGGACTCTCGCGCCAGCTCTACGGCCTCACCATGCACTCCGAGCGCCCGCTCCACCGCATGTACGAGCAGTGGCATCCGCTCGGCGCCATCGGCGTGATCTCGGCCTTCAACTTCCCCGTGGCCGTCTGGGCGTGGAACGCCGCCATCGCGGCCGCCTGCGGCGACACCACCGTGTGGAAGCCTTCGTCGACGACACCCCTCACCGGCGTGGCCGTGCAGCACGTGTGCAACGCGGTCATGGCCGATCACGGCCTCGAGGGCATCTTCTCCTTCGTGGCCGGACCGGGCCGCACCGTGGGCGAACGCCTGATCAACGACCCGCGCCTGCCACTCGTGTCGTTCACCGGCTCGACCCGCATGGGGCGCCGCGTGTCCGAGGTCGTGTCCAGCCGCTTCGGCTCGACGATCCTCGAGCTCGGGGGCAACAACGCCATCATCGTCACCCAGAATGCCGACCTCGATTTGGTCGTGCCCGCCATCGTCTTCGGCGCCGTGGGCACCTCGGGCCAGCGCTGCACATCGACGCGGCGCATCATCATGCACAAGTCGATCGCCGGCAAGCTCACCGAGTCGCTGGTCAACGCCTACAAGCAGGTGCGCATCGGCGATCCGATCGACGAGAACACCCTCATGGGCCCCGTCGTCAACCAGAACGCCGTCGACGACATGAAGAACGCCATCGAGAAGGCCAAGGCCGACGGCGGCGAGCTCCTCTGCGGCGGCAACATGATTCCCGACAAGGGCGACCTCTACGTGGAGCCCGCCATCATGAAGATGCCGGCCCAGACCGACATCGTGCGCGAGGAGACCTTCGCGCCGCTCCTCTACCTGCTCGAATACGAGACCATCGACGAGGCGATCGCCATCCACAACGACGTGCCCCAGGGGCTGTCGAGCGCGATCTTCACGACCAACGTTCTCGAGGCGGAGCAGTTCCTCTCCCACGGCGGCTCCGACTGCGGGATCGCCAACGTCAACATCGGCACCTCGGGCGCCGAGATCGGCGGGGCCTTCGGCGGCGAGAAGGAAACGGGCGGCGGCCGCGAGTCGGGTTCCGACGCGTGGAAGGGCTACATGCGGCGCCAGACCAACACGATCAACTGGAGCAAGGATCTGCCCCTCGCCCAGGGGATCAAGTTCGACATCTAGGCTCGCCCAGGGAGCCAGTTCGATCTGAAAGAAGATTATCGACGAGCAAGAGCCCGCACCCCGCGTGCGGGCTCTTGTCGTTGAAAAAGCGATCGGCGGCCGCCACGAAACGCGGATCGCGGCCCTGATCGCGCCTCAAGTTTCTGTTTTTGCACCGCCGATGGAATGCTATGATGCGCCGTCCAAGACGCAGCCGGCCGCGTTTTGCCGGCCCTGCGGATCTTGTGGCCGATAGCTTCCCGCACGTCAGGAGAGCGAACAGAGTGCTTCCAGTCGAGAAAAACCCCACCCCGAGCGAGCTGCGCAAGTTCGGCGCCACGATCTTGATCGGTCTCGGCATCATCGGGGCGCTCCTCTGGTGGCTCGCCGTGCCGGCTGAACCGGACGCGCCTCTCTCCCTGGGTCGCATCATCGCCCTCTGCGTCTGGTGCCTCGGCGCCATCACCGGTGCACTCGGCTTTCTCGCACCGGGCGCGGCGCGCTTCGTCTACATCGCGTGGATGACCTTTGCCATGGCGCTCGGCGCCGTCATGACACCCGTGCTTTTTACCGTTGTGTTCGTGGTCGTGCTTCCGGTGTTCTCCCTGATCCGGTTCCGGGATCCGCTCCGCAAGAAGCTGGAGCCGTCGGAAAATCCCTCCGGCAGCTACTGGGAGGAATACACGCCCCACGAGGCGACTCTCGATCGCTCGTCGCGTCTCTTCTAGAGGCGCGATCCAATTGAAGGTTTGTTGGACAGGAAACAGTGTACATCCTCGGTATCTCCTGCTTCTACCACGACTCGGGCGCGGCGCTCCTGCGCGACGGCCAGCTTCTGGCCGCGGCCGAGGAGGAGCGGTTCAACCGCAGGAAACACTACAACGGTTTCCCCTCGCTGGCGATCGACTACTGCCTGCGCGAGGCGGGAATCACCGTCGATGGGATCGACCACATCGTTTTCTACGAGAAACCGCTGGTCAAGTTCTCGCGGATCCTGGAAACGATCCTCACCGAGTGGCCCCGCTCCTACAGTGTCTGGCTCCGCAGCATGCCGCTCTGGCTGTCGACCAAGATCAACCAGCGGCGCATGATCCAGAAGGAGCTCGACACGGACAAGGAGATCCTTTTCTGCCCCCACCATCTCTCCCACGCGGCGAGCGCCTTTCTGCCGTCGGAATTCGAGGAGTCGGCCATCATCACGGCCGACGGTGTGGGAGAATGGACCACCACCGCCTGGGGCACCGGCCGCGGCACCGACATAGACCTCGCCAAGGAGATCCGTTTCCCCCACTCGGTGGGCCTCTTCTTCAGCGCCGTGACCGCCTATCTCGGCTTCCGCGTGAACGATGCCGAGTGGAAGGTCATGGGCCTCGCGCCCTACGGCACGCCGCGCTTCGCCGACGAGTTCCGCAAGGTGGTGGACATCAAGGACGACGGCAGCTTCCGGCTGAACATGAAATATTTCGCCCATACCACATCGCCCGACCGGCCTTTCAGCCGGCACTGGGAAGAGCTCTTCGGCCAACCGCAGCGGCCGCGCGAGACAGAGCTCACCGACTTCCACTCCGACATCGCCGCGTCGGGCCAGCAGATCGTGGAAGAGATCATGGTCGCCATGGGCCGCCATGTGCATGAATCGACCGGGATGGACAACCTCTGCGTCGGCGGCGGAGTGGGGCTCAACTGCGTGGCCAACTGGCGCATCCTGAAGGAGTCGGGCTTCGAGCGCATCTTCATCCAGCCCGCGGCGGGCGACTCGGGCGGCGCGCTCGGCGCGGCGCTCTACATCCACAACACGGTCCTGAAGAAGCCGAGGGTCTTCACGATGGACCAGGCCTGCTTCGGCCCCTCGTTCAGCACCGTGAAGATCGTCGAGGTGCTGCAGCGCAACGGGGCCGAGTATGAACTCCTCGAAAAGGAAGAAGACCTCCTTAAGCGGACGGCGCAATGGATCGCCGACGGAAAGGTGGTGGGATGGTTCCAGGGAAGGCTCGAGTTCGGCCCGCGCGCGCTCGGTTCCCGCTCCCTGCTCGGCGACGCCCGCAACCCGAAGATGAAGGACATCATCAACGCCAAGGTCAAATTCCGCGAGAAGTTCCGCCCCTTTGCGCCGAGCGTGGCCAGGGAGCACGCCCACGAGTACTTCGACATGCCCGAGGGGATGGACGCGCCCTTCATGCTGCTCGTGCCCGATGTGCTGCCCGAGAAGAGGGAGGTGATCCCGGCAGTGACCCATGAGGACGGGACCGCCCGCGTGCAGACCGTGACCGAGGAATTCAACGGCAGGTACTACCGCCTCATCAAAACCTTCGGCGCACTGACCGGCGTGCCGGTCGTGATCAATACATCGTTCAACGTCCGCGGCGAACCGATCGTGTGCACGCCGCAGGACGCGTGGAACACATACGTGAACACGGGCATCGACGTGCTGGTGATCGGGAACCACGTGGTCACCCGGAAACCGGAGCCCGTCGATTTCGAGGCCGGCATGGAGCGGAGCGTGGCCCTGGAGAGCGCGCCGCTCGCTGAATGAACAAGGAGGGATCGATCGTGGCGAAACGCACCCTGCTCGGCGATTTCTTCGCTTTCATCAAACACGAGAAGAAGTGGTGGCTCATCCCGCTCATCATCATACTGCTGGCGATCGGCCTGCTCGTTCTGTTCGCCTCCAGTTCGCCGCTGGCACCGTTTATTTATCCTTTCTTTTGATGGGGCGTCCGGCTGGCTTGATCGTGAGTCATCGAAATCTTGGAGAGAGAGATGCCGACCGACGAACACGGCACGCCCGGCTCTGCGTCGGATGAACGCCCCGCGTTGCCGCTGCGCACCAAGATCGTTTTCATGCTGGTCACACTGGTGGCGATACTCGCCCTGCTCGAGGGCGCCAGCCGGCTGTTGATCCGGATCGCGCCCAATGCGCGCTGGGAACTCCGCTGCCAGCACGCCAAGGTGAACAACTTCGAGGTGATGAACGAGATTCTCATGGCTGACGAGAACCTCTTCTGGAGACTCCGGCCGAACCTGGACAGGTTCACCCTCTCCGGCCAGCTCGGCAACATGCCGCCCATCCACTTTTCCGTCTCCACGAACAGCGAGAGCAGAAGGTGCATGCCGCCTGTCGGCGGGGCGCACAACCGCGTCCTCTTCGTCGGCGACTCGACGACCTTCGGTTTCGGTGTCGAGGATTCGGAGACGGTTCCCGTGCTCATCCAGCAGCGGCTCAGCGGCACGGAGTGCATCAACGCCGGTGTGCCGGGCTACTCGGCCTTCCAGGGCCGCCGTTGGCTCGAGGGCTGGGACGACGACGGGCCGCTTCACGCGGTGGTCATCACCTTCGGATTCAACGACGAGCTCACCTGGGATCACCTGAGCGACATCGAGCACTCCCGCCTGATCGAGGGGGAGCGGTCGCGGTTCATCAACAAGTTCCGTCTCTTCGAACTCCTGCAGCACCTCCTGCCGAAAAGGGAGGAGTCGGATCGTGCGCAGAAGACCGAGACGCGGCCCCGTCTCTCCGACGACGAGTTCACCGAGCAGATCGTGGATGTGATCGAGTGGTGCCGCGAGCGCGGCGCGGAGCCGATCCTGCTGGTCTGGCCGAAACTCGCGCAGATCACCCGAGGGGGAGCCACTCCCAAGCAAGCCGTGCTGAGAAAGATCGCCCGCAACGAGGGCGTGGCGATCGTCGATCTCGTTCCACTCTTTCGCGCGCACAAGGGATCGGGCTTCGGAAAGGGTATCTTCATCGACGTGGTTCACGCCAGCCCTGCCGGCTGCCGGCTGATCGCCGACGCGCTCATGCCCGTGCTGCAGAAAGCGCTCGAGTAACGCCCGGGCGGCGATTCTTGATCCTCGGGGGATGGGTAGGTGCCGAGCCTTCCGTGGAAGAAACTGGTGTGATTACCCTTTCGGCGGGCTTCGGAGGAATTTTTTTGGCCTTTGCGGACTCCGCTCGGCGAGCCCCTTCGGGGGAAGACGACGATGTTGATCGGATACTGCACAAGGTTGGACCACTAACCTGAGAACGGGTCTTCCCCCGAACGGTCTCCCGGTCGCTCCGCCGACCATAAGGCCAAAAAAACACCTCCGAATCCCGCCGGCGCGGGACTGCAGGTCAGCCTGCGTACACGACGCGACGACGACCTCCGATCGCCGCGGTCTGTCGAAGAGTCGTCCAGCGATCGGCCTTTCCTGCCTCGAACGCTTGCGTGGTCGCGTACCGTTGAATCGTTATCCACCATGCAGAAGCGTTATCTGGTCAGTCACGGTGGAAGTTCCTGGTTGTTCTCGAAGAGTTCACCGCGAAGTCACGCAAGCACAAGCAACCGGTCAGGTTGTCAGCGGCGGCAGGCTGATTCATGAGCACGGGCAGACCTGCAGTCCCGCGCCGGCGGGATTTCGAGGTGTTTTTTTGGTCTATGGCCAGCGCAGCGACCGGGAGACAGTTCAGAGGAAGACTCGAGCTCCAGGGTAAATCCTATCTGTGATCGTTCTCCACCCACCATCCTCGTCTTCCTCTGGGCTGGCTCGCCGAGCGGAGTCTGCAAGACCAAAAAAATTCCTCGAAAGCCCGCCGAAAGGGTAATCACACCAGTTTCTTCCACGGAAGGACCGGCACCTCCCTACCGCCCCTGCAGCTTCCGAAGGCGCCCGTCGATCTGTCGCGCCTGGGGGCTTCCGGGCGGAAGCTTCGAGCGTGCTTCGCGCAGCGCGCGTACCGCGTCGGGTACCTGGCCGGTCCGCTGGTAGAGGTCGGCGAGAAGCAGCCATCCCTGGACGTTCTGCGGCTTGATCGCTTGAGCGCTCTCGATTTCGGCGATTCCCTCGCGAATCTTGTTCTGCTGGGCCAGGGTCCGCCCCAGCTCGACACGGGCCTCGGCAAACCGGGGTGAAACCTCCACGGCGTCCCTGAAGGAACGGAGCGCTTCTGCCGCGCGTCCCATCGACGCGAACAGGCGTCCCAGCTGATAGTACGCGTCGGAGAATGCCGGATTGCATCGCGTCGTGTTCTCGTAGAGCCTGATCGCCTCCTCGTTGTTTCCCCGCTTCCGGGCGATATAGGCCATGCCGAACGACGGCAGGGCCCACTCGCTGATATGTCTCGGTTCCATCTCGAGCGCAAGGCGCAGCTCCTTTTCGGCGCTGTCGATCTCGCCCTTGCGCAGCAGTGCCGTGCCGAGTTCGCCATGAAGCGACGGCCCGTAGCGGGGTTTGAGAAGGGGCGGGCCGTCGTACCTGTCCATCTCCTCGTCGAAACGCTCCACCGCTTTCGAGTAGTACTCGATCGCCCCGTCCAGATCGCCCCTGTTCAGCCTGGAGTGGCCGATGAGCTCGTAACCGGTGAATCCGGCGCTCACATACCAGTCCGGATAGTGATTGACCCACAGAGAGAGGGGGACGAGCACCAGCGTGCAGCAGCCGATCGGGATCCACTTCTTGCGGCGGGCCGCGCCGATCAGGATACGCACCGCTTCGCAGGCCAGAATGATGAGCACGGGCATCACCGGCATCTTGAACCGGGTGCAGACGAAAAAGAGAACCACCGATGCCGTGTAACAGAGGACGAATCCCCACAATGGGAAGAGACGGTGCGGGCGCCTGAAGCAGAAAGCGAGCCCCAGGATCGAAAGGGGCACGATCAGACCGAATCCGATCGGAAGGAATCGAACGACGGGCGCAAACTCCTCCGCAAAGAACCGGATCGGCTGGTTGTTCGTGTATTCGGCCTTGTTCCAGAAGAAGCCGAGCTTCTTCAGTGTCAGCTCGAGCCAATCGCCTGTCCGCTCGCCGATGAAGGCGAAGGATTTTCCGAAATAGTGGCGCGAGACCTCGGAGGGTTTGAGCTTCCGGCCCTCTGCCTCCTCGGCCAGGGCGATCGAGTCGTGGTAGCCTTCCCACACACCGGGTCTGGTTCCGGGAACGACGGCGCTCTTTCCGTCCGCGTTCTGGTTGTTGCCGATGAAAAAATTGACCCCCCCCTGCGAGGAGATCAGAACGAGGTCATCCCCCTCGACAGCGTTGCGCACCGTGACGGGCAGGATGACGACGAGGCACGCCGCTCCGAGCAGGAAGGCACGCTTGAAAGCACAGGCGCGTGTTCCGCGAAAAGCGAAGAGGATCCAGACACAGGCGCAGAGTCCGAAAAGGAGGACGTTCGGCCGCGCGAGAGCCGCCGCCCCCAGAACGAGCCCGCACGCGCCGTGGAGAAGGAGCGAGCCGGACGCATGGGCTCTGGTAAGGAGCCAGAGAAAGAGGAGGCAGAGGAACACGATGAGAGGCGTGATCAGGAGCTCGTTCTCGAAGTAGACGAAAAGCCAGAAAGAAGCCGCGATCGCGCCTGCTGCCGCGCCGACCCACCTGCCGAAATAAAAGCGCCCCACGAGAAAGACCAGGCCGCTGCTCGCCACGCCGAGAAGGGACTGGACGATCCGCGGCGCGGCGTAGTCGACACCGAAGAGCTTGTGGCAAACTCCCAGAAACCACGAGTAGAGAGGTGCGCGAAAGTAAGGCGCGCCTTCCATGAAGGAACGGCCCGCCGCAAAGTCCTGGGCCCACTGATCGTAGTACTGGGAATCCATCATCGGATAGTCGAAGATCGGATTGGCCCGATACTGCCAGAAGTAGACGATCCGGATGAGAACGCCGAGGGCGAGGATCGAGTAGAGGATCACCCAGTCGGTCCGTTCCCAGGTGCAGGCTCTTCGGGTCTTGGCGTCCCGCGAGGTGTCGTTTTCTTCGGCTCTGTTCACTGCTTCCGGCTGCACTCGTTGTCTCGAAGCGGACTGCTCTTCGGGAGCGCGGAGAAAGACCGCCCGCCGCTCCTCCGCGCTTCTCGGCACGATCGATGCCGATGCGCTCGTAAAGACTAAAAGCTCCGATCCCCCCGGGCAAGCGGATTTCGCTCGATCCCCGGCAGAGGATAAGGAGCGGCCCGACCGGTTCTTCTTCGGCTCTATTTCAGGGAACAGTCAAGGTTCCTTCCGCTTATTCCGACGATCTATACATAGGTATCGATGGTATTCGTCAATGCCGCGGATGGAGTCCGTCATGTGTGGACGATTTCTTCAACCGGTCAGCCTGATCTTGATACTCGCCGCCTCGTCTCTCGCCCCGGCGGCGCGAGCCGAGACCGAAACGGAACTGATCGATCGAAAAGCGGCCCTTCTGCTGGAGCACCTCTCCGAATACCTCAACCTGATCGAGGATCAATGGCGCAAGGAATTCCTCAGCGAGGAGTTGCTCGGCAACGACGGACTGAGGCTGTCCGATGAGGCGATCTTGAAACCTCTCTCCCTTCAGCAGGACAAGGTCCGCAAGGCGCTGGAAGGACAGAAGAAGAATTTCGCGAGCTGGCAAACCGGCCGGAGCAACGCACGTTTCGTGCGTTCGTCGGCGGCGCGCTTCGTCCAGAGCGCCATCGAGGGCGCCTGGATCGTCGCGATCCAGAGGGCGGAGTTCCGCGTCGATGCGATCGCACAAGCTTACAACAGAAGGCGCAAGGAACTTTCCGCGGAGCGCGACCGCCGGCTCGACGCGCTCGGCAAGCGGTACGCGGCGGGTTCGGAACGATGGGAAACGGCGAAGGCCCGGCTGGAGGAGGCGATCGCGAAAAAAGAAGAGGCCAGTGCGGCCGCGGCCGTCGACCGATACGGCCGCGCCTCGAAAGATCTGGCCGAACGCCGCGGGATCCTCTGCCGGGAGACGTGGCGGTGGGAGTCCTTCTTCGAAAACCTGAACAGGAAGGAAGAAGCGAAGATATTCCGGATCCTCGTCTACTCCCAGTTCGCCATCGACCTGGCTGACCGGAGCGTCGGATTGCACAGGGACCTCTTCGCCTACTATTCGGCGCGCGACTCCCGGCTCGACCATTTCGTGCGCGATCCGTCCAGCCCGGACCGCCTCGTTCTCTCGGGGTGGCTCTCCGGCCGGCCGAAAAGGGTCTACAAGATGGATCCGATCGTGCTCCGCGATCCGGTAGAGTCCCTCAAAACCGAAGACGGCACCGAACCGCCGATCACCGTCGAGGGAACGCCCCTCGAGAAGCTGATCCACTCGCTCTCCGCACAGCTCGGTCGGATGTTCGATCTGCAAAAGACGCAGAAATCACTGACCGGGCATCTCCGGGAACTGAACGCCTCCCACCACCGGTACGATGCCGTCGGCCTGGAGCTCGCAAAGCTCGAACAGGAATTCTCGAGTTGCACCGCAGTGATGGAACGGTTCGTCGCACGGGAATTCGATCGCGTCAAGCTGGCCGACGAGCTGGGCCGGCTCGAGAAAGAAGCCGATGCCGCGCGCGACGCGGCCGATCAAGCACGGATCGCCCTCGACGAGGCGCGCGAATCGATCACCATCCGAAGGCGCATCGGCCACGGCGGGTGGGAACTCGACGATCCCGCAACGTCGCGCGGGCGGCGGGCCGGAGCCCGCCTCGCGGTGCTCGACGGGGAGATCGCGAAGCTCAAGGAGCAGCTGAAGAGTTTCGAGGAAGAGATCGACCACGCGCTCCAGGCCGAAATCGCTCTCTACGCACGTCTCGTGAAAGAGAAACTCGACGAGAAAGGCGCGATCCGATCCCTGATCGCCGGGCAGCTGGCACCGCTCGAAAGGGAAATGAAAAGTAGACGGAAGGCCGCCGTTCATGCCGCCGGGGTGGCCCGGAATGCGCGCCTGCAGCTCGACCGCCTGGCAAAAGACGGCGGCGCCGCCGCGGAATCGCCTGTCCTGAAGGAAACGGTCGAATCGCTCGACGTCGACTACCTGACCTTCTTCGAAGACAGCCTCGTCAAGAAACTGCTCGGTCTCAAGCCGCAATCGGGCAGAAATCCCTCGCTCATGAACGGCGCCGAGACTCCGGCAGACTACCTGCGCAATCTCGCGTCCGCCGAGGACTCGCTCCAGGAGGTGAGAACGCGATTGACAGCCACTCTCGACACAGTGAAACGGGAGATGGCCCACACCTTCGGCAAACTGGCCTCGAACGACAGAAAGCTCATGAAGCTCACGGCGCGCGTCACGCGGCTGCGGTCGGCGGCGGCGACGATCATCGCCCTGACCGCACGGCAACTCGGCGCGGACGAAACGGATCCGTTCATCGAGACACTCGACGAGACCAAGAACGTGCTCGACAAGCTCGGTTCCCATATGGTGCTCGCCCTTTGGCCGATCCTCCCCGCCTCCGATGCCGGCGGCGGGATCGGGTCGGACGCGACCGGGAAAGGGATGGAGCGGATCCCCTTGCAGAAGTTCCTCGACTTGTCGATGGACAGCGACGCGCTCCAGTGGCTGGCCGAAGGAAAAAGCCGGATCACGACGCTGTCGGACACGATGAACATCCTCGGAATCGCTCACGAGCCGGATGCGATCGACAACACCTTCGGCAGCGTCGCCACGGCTCTTTCCATTCCGGGTGCCATGGCAGAGGGGGTTCCGGTCATCGGCTGGGCGCTCTGCTTCACCCTCGATTTCTACGGCAAGACGGTGGAGGCGATCGGGAAGGCGACCGGAAAGATTCAGGAAAAACTGATCGCGAAGAACGTGGCCTACCTGAAAGACTTCAAGAAAGATCCCGCGCTGCACATGTACACCTTCGACGAGTTGAAAAGAGAGACGGCTCTCGACAACGATGGAGATCTCAGGGCGCTCACCAAGACCCTGCAGATCGCGCGTCTCTGTCGACTCCTCCACACACGGCGCTTGACCGACACGAAAGACAAGCCACTGGACTGAGGAGGTTTTCCGATCATGAGGAGATGGCTTGCTGCCTTTGTTGCCATTCTCATCGCAACCGCGGCGATTCCGATCGTTCTGAACAGCAACGGACCGCGTCCGGTCGACAGGCAGCCCGGGCGACCGGGAGTCCAGCCGGACGAGGACCGGTCGGGATCCGCCTATTGCGGTGAGCTGAAACAGATCGCAAGGATCTGGAAACTGGAGATGAACAGGCAGAAGGGTTCACGCAGCGGATCGACGATGAACGTCATGGATCTGGCCGACTCGGAATCGAAGGCGATGGTCGAACATTTCCGCGCGGTTCACGAATACCTGGTCGCAAGGCGGGACGCCTGCCGGCAACTCACCGAACGGGACCTTCCCTCTCCAACGGCAGCCGAGGACCGTACCGATCTCGCCGCGCCGCGCGATCGTCTCGTCGCCTCGCTGAACCGCTCCGTCGAAGCCCTGAACGCCGCTCTGAAGGGCGTCGAGGAGATGGCGATCCCGCGCGCGGACCGCGCCGAAACAGTGCGGCTCTGGAATCAGGTCCTCACCGTGGACCGCGCCATGGCGGCGGTATTCGAATCTCTCTCGCGGTGGACGATCGACCGGCTTCTCGCCACGGAACAGAGACCGATGGCCGGGAACCGGCTGTCGCTGCAGCCGCTGGCATCCATCCTGCAGGACAGGGAGTTCTCGGAAAAACTGAGCAGGGCCCTGTTCCGCGCGAACAGCGATTCATTCGAAGATCTGAAAAACCAACTCGATGAGATCACAATGGTGCTCGAACAGAGCGCCGAGGCGATATACGTCCGGGTGGGAATGTCGAAGCGCAACGCCGCGGGATCTCTCGCCTCTCTGCTCCGGACGTTGAGGCGCCTTCAGAGTCGCGCTTCCATGCTCGAGCAGACTTTTCGAGATCATCTGCGCAGCAACACGCGCAATTTCCAGGACGTGGGAATCGCCCTCGCCGACTTTCTTCTGAGCAAGGCGCTCGTGGAGCAGCAGTTCGACAGCCGATCCCCCGCGCCGGCAACGGCGATCGGAGAGATTTCGGTTGTCGACGTCAAATCGATTCTGGCTCAGATCGGCAGCGTGGAAAAAAACCTCGATCGCCTCGCCGGTCTGCGCAGCAAGCTCGAAGCGATCTGCACGAGAACGAGGTGCCGGTTCAAAAATTCGGTATCCTTTCAACCCCCGCGCCACAGCCTCCCGATGCTGCTCGGCCGGGCGAGCCAAACCGCCGAATGGCTGGAACGACTGGCCACGGAATACACGATTTACGATGCGTCGCTCGTGGGCGAGCGGTGATGAACTCCTCCCGGTGAGAACCCCTTTTTCCGAAATTCCGTAAAAATGCCTTGCGTCAAAACGACACTTGTCGTTTAATGACGACAAATGTCGTCCAAAACCCTGTCGGCCGAAAACCACGCTTTGATCAGAGGACCCTCTTCATGGGAAAAAAACTGCCGCCGCCCCTGTCGGACGCCCAGTTCGAAATCATGTCCGTGATCTGGAACAAGGGTGAAGCCACGATCAACGAGGTCCTCGAGGAGGTCAACGCCGCGCGGCAGGACTCCCTGCGCCGCACCACGATCCAGGTCCAGATGTCGCGCCTCGAAAAGAAGGGCTGGCTCACCCACAGATCGGCGGGCCGGACCTTTTACTTCCGCCCGCTGCGCGACAGGGAAGAGGCCCGCGCCGCGATCGCCGGCCGGGTAACCAGGCGGATCTTCGGCGGTTCGTGCGCCGATCTGGTCAAGTGCCTGTTCAGTCACGAAAAGATCTCGCGCCGCGAGATCGAGCGGCTCCGCGAGCTTCTGGAGAATGCCAAGGGAGGTTGACGATGAACGCTTTCCGTCCGCTCACCGACGGCCCAACGACCGCCTTTCTGTTCAACCTGGCATGGCAATCAGTGATCATCATGGGAGCGGCCTGGGGCGCGTCGAAGGCGCTGCGCTCCAGGCCGATACCCCTTCAGCGCGCCGTCCTGGTCGGCACATTGGTGGTGCTCGGCCTTCTGCCCGCGGTCTCGGCCCTCTATCACTTCTCCGATCTGACCTGGGACATGGCCGGCATTTTCAGCGCCGATCGGTCCGCCGACTGGATCGATACGGCCCGCGCCGCCCGCCAGGAAGACAACCAAGCGTACGGCTCGAGGTCCGCCCCGAGCCACCCCCCCCTCGCGGCCGGAAAGGAATCGTCCGGGGATGCTCCGGCGAGCAGACCCGCCGGGGGCCTGGTGAAATCTCCTGCCGCGAAGGACCGGTTCCTGTCGGCAGGCGCGATGAACCTTCTCATCCTCGTCTGGCTGGCTGGTACGGCCGGGCTCCTCGTTCGGTTCGTTTGCGGATGGCTCTTCGTTTTCCGTTTCCGGCGCGACCTCGTCAGGCTCCGCGACAGCCGGACCAGGCGGGTCGTCAAGGCCGCCTGCCAGGTCTTCGGCATCCGATTCATGCCGGCTGTCTACACGTCGCGCGCCGCGGGGTCGCCCCTGACTTTCGGCCTGATCTCGCCGAGACTGGTGCTGCCCGACGATCTCTATGCCAGCCTCACCGACAACGAACTGCGCTCGATCGTGGTCCACGAGCTCGCCCACCTGTCGCAGAAGGACCTGGCCATCGGCATGCTCCAGCGGATCGTGACGATCCTTTTCTGGTGGAATCCCTTTGTCCACGCCCTCAACCGCGCCCTCAACCTCCGCATGGAAGAGATGTGCGACAACCATGCCGCCCGGGACGCCAAGGACCCTCTTCGGTACGCCCGGTGTCTCGTCAGTCTGGCCGAGAAGATCCACCCCTCCCGACCGATCCCGGGCGCCGTGGGAATCAGCCATCCCCGCTGGAGCCTCGAGGAGCGTGTGCGCGCCCTGCTCGCTCGAAGGTCGGCCATGGCGACCGCCTTGCGGCCGAGGGCGGCGCGCGTGACCTGCCTCGCCTTCGGCATCGGCCTCTTCCTGGCCGCCGGATGCCAGGTCCTCACCAAGGATTGGGAAGAAGAAGACTGGATCTGCGTCACCTTCCGCACGAGCGAGCCGGCGCCGGAGCGCTTCGACGGCTGGACGTTCTTCTGGCAGGCGCCCGAGTACGATCCATCGGCGGCGCTGGACTACGTGGTGCTCGATCAGCAGGGAAAGAGGTGCTGCACCTACCACAAGAAATTCGGGTGGCCCATGGGCGCGCCGATCCGGTCCGACTTTGCCGAGGACGTGTACGGCGGCGATCCGGCAGTGCATTTCGGAGGCCACATCTTTTTCAAGATCCGCGTTGCGGCGGGCGCCGTGCGCTTTTCGTCGCTCGAGGATTTTCACTTCGCCTTCTACGAGCCGAATGAGGCGGGCCGTATCGACTGGCAACAGCCGTTCCGGACCGTCGGCGCCGTGGCGGACGCCTCCGAGCTGGAAGCGGCGGTGATCGGTCTGGCGGACACGCCGCCGACCTTGCACGTGGAGGGCGGAGAGGAGGGTTGCTCCGTGACCTTTCTCACCGAGCGCGAGGCGCCTGACCGTTTCGACGGCTGGACCTTTCACTGGAGAGGCCCGAGGTTGGAGCCGGGAGCCCGGCTGGGTTATGTGGTGACCCACGGCGGGGGCGAGGAATATTATTCACATTCCGTGGGACGCTTGAGCGATTCCGTTTGTGTCCGGTCCGATTTCAGCCGGAACTTCGCCGGGGGGGACCCGGCGGTGTTTTTCGGCAAGCCGATCAGCCTCACCTTTCACGTGGACAGGGGCTCCATCGATTTCCCATGGTACCGGGGATACAACTTCGCTTTCTACGAGGAGGGTCCTGACGGCAAGATCGACAGGAAAAATCCTCTCGCCATCATCAGGGCGAAGGTCGCCGAAAAGATGTGATTCGCGGCCGCCCGTCGGATTCGGCCGGGGCGGTCCAGGGAGCTGTCACATGAAAAGAACAGGTTTGATTTCCCTCCTTTTCGTTTCTGCCGCGCTCTGCGCGTCCA
>CAZUHB010000041.1:11930-27834 GCA_964620445.1 uncultured Phycisphaerales bacterium | reverse complement strand
CGCGCTCTTCGCGTCCAGCGCGCTCTTCGCGTCCAGCGCGCTCTTCGCACCGGCGCCGGCCGCCGACGAAAAGGAGAGAGCCATGGACCGCGTGGTCCACATCGAGGAGGAGGTCGTGCGCGACCTTCCCCGGGTTGCGCCGCTCTGCGAGAACATCGATGTGGAAAAGGCCAAGATCGACATCGGCGGCTGCGAGCTCTACTGCGAGCAGGAAGGCGAGGGGATGCCGCTCGTTCTTCTTCACGGCGGCCCCGGGGCGACGCACCATTACTTTCATCCCTATTTCGGCCGCGCCCGGAATTTCGCCAGAGTGATCTATTACGACCAGCGGGGCTGCGGACTCTCCGATTATGAAAAAGGGGACGGCTACACCGTCGACCAGGCCGCCGACGACCTCGAGGCGTTGCGCGAGGCGCTCGGCGTCGACAGGTGGGTGGTTCTCGGTTCTTCCTACGGAGGATTGCTCGCCCAGCACTACGCCAGGCGCTATCCCGATCACCTGGCGGGCCTGGTCCTGGTTGGAGCGTCGCCGGGGCTGCCCGGCGGCGCGGGCCGGAGCCGGCAGAACGACTTCATCTCACCCGAGGAAGGGAGGCGGATCTCCGAGATCAGACGGGACAGGAGCCTCACCACCGCCCAACGCATCTACAACGCCTTTCTCAACGGCGACTGGAAGCGGCAGAACTTCTACAAGCCGTCGAAGGAACGGATCGCCCGGATCGCGCTCTACGAGTGGGTTCACGACAGCAACTTCAACGCCATCATGAGCCGGTCGGTGCGCGGCGTCGACGTGGAGGGCGTTTTCGAAAAATGCCCCATTCCGACGCTCATCGTCGAGGGCCGCTGGGACATGACCTGGAACGAGCAGAAGGCCGGCCTGATCGAGCGGAATCACCCCGGCGCCAAGATGATCATCCTCGAAAAGTCGGCTCACTACCCCTTCGAGGACGAACCGGAAAAGTTCTTCAAGGAGCTGAAGAAATTCATGAAATCCGCGCGGCCTCCGTCGGCCCACAAGATCGCGCGCTGGAAGAAACAGATCGCCGAGCGGCAAGCGGAACGCGACAAGGATCCCGTCCGCTGGCTCGGCCGCGTGGGCTGGGGGCGCACCTCGAATCAGCAGATCGCCGGGCGCTATCAGCCGGACTGGCTCGACCGGCTGCGCGATCCCACCTCCCTGCTCAAGACCGGATTCGCGCTCTACGACGTGAAGCGCTACGCCGAAGCCCTGGCCGTCTTCGAAAAAATGGAGCAGAGATCGGGCGGGGACCGGCTGAACAAGGCTGTCGGTCTCATCTGGCAGGGCCACATGCTCGACCTCCTCTACAAGCGCAAGCAGGCGATCTCGATCTACAGGAAAGTGGCCGCCATGGAAGTGTCCGGCCGGATGCGCCATGACCAGTTCGGCATCGCCTACTCACCCAGCCGTTACGCGCGGGAGAGGATCGAGACCCCTTTCGAGCGGATCGAGAACAGGGACGACGGCTGAGGGAGATTGAAGAAGCGATCGGTCTCCCCGGCGATGTCTTTTACCGCGAACCGTCACGCGTCAAAGGCTTCTCAGGTAGTCCCCCACCGTCGGAAAGAGGGGCAGCTCCATCGCGTCCTTCACGCTCATGAAATCGGCCCGGACCACTTCCCTGTTATCCACGCGGATGGCGGGTTCCTCGCCGAGCCGGATCTCGAAGAGGTCGATATTGTCCTTCATGAACTCGCACCGGCTGAGATGGGTGGCCACGAAGGTGAGCGCCTCGGGATCGACGTGCAGGCCCAGTTCCTCGTGTAGCTCGCGCGAGCCGGTCTCGGCCGGGTCCTCGCGCCGCTTCCGGCCGCCCCCGGGGAGGGTGTAACATTTCCGGTAGGAGTTCTTGACGAGAAGGACCCTTTCCCCGTGCCAGACAGCGACGTAGACACCGTGAGTGGTCGGCCGGAAGATGAAGCAGTAGACCAGGTGCAGCCGGTAGGCGGCCTTGAAGAAGTACTGCCAGAGTTTGTCGATCAGGCTTCCCATCATCCCTTCCCGCCGCTCAGCGGCCGTACCCGAGGGATTCGAGCTTTTCCAGATCGCCGGGCGTCAGCTTTCCGGCGCCCCCTTCGGCGCTCTCGAAATCGAGCGCCCAGTCGATCAGCCTCCGCCTGAATTCCTTCGAGCGCTCCTCGTGCCCGGGCGCACCGGCCAGGTTGTTCTGCTCCGCTGGATCGTCGAGCAGGTTGTAGAGTTCTTCCCTGTTGTCCATGTAGGGGGTCCAGATGTATTTCCACGGCCCGCTCATGATGCATTTCGGCTTGGGAAAGTTCACGCGGACCTTCTTCAGATCGGGACTCTTCGTGATCGACTCGGGGTACTTGGCCGCCTCGGAGAAGAGACAGTCCGCGTCCCTGCGCTCCGTGCGTCCCAGGACAGCGCCGTGCAGATCCTCCCCGGCGAACTCCTCGGGTATCTCGATTCCCGCAAAGCCGAGCAGGGTGGGAGCGATATCGATGCTGGAGACGGAGGGGGCAGCGTACCGCCCCGGGGGGATGATGCCCGGCGCCCGGAAGATCAGCGGAATGCGGATGCTGCCCGCATAGACCGAGATGCCGTGGCTGATGTAGTCGTCGTGCTCCCAGAGCGTCTCGCCATGGTCGGCGGTGAAAACGAAGATCGTCCCGGGCCCGCTGCCCGGCCTGTCCACCGCGTCAACGACCCTGCCGATCTGATCGTCCATGTACCGGATCTCGGCCCTGTACATGTCGCGGCATCGCCGCGCCCTGTCGTCCGGCTCTCCGTTCCGTTCGACAAGGCTTTTTCGGACCGCCACGATCTCGTCGTAGGTGACCCTCGGCTCTTTCACCTCCTCGACGAAGAGAGCCGCGTACTCTTCGGGCGGGAGATAGGGAAAATGGGGATCGAAGTAATGAAGGACCGCGAAAAAGGGTTTGCTCCGATCCCGTCCGCGGTACCACTCGATAAAGTCGTCCGTCACCGCCCGGCCGCTCCGGATCACCTTGTTGAGGCGCAAGCCCACATTCGTGTCGAACTTCTCGCTGAAGAAATCGAAACCCTGGTTCATCCTGAATCGGGACGAGAGGCAGTAACTCGACACGAAAAAGGCGGTCTCGTACCCCGCCCGGCGGAAGACATCGCTCACGAAGGTGAGCGCCTCTTTCGGCAGGATGAGGTTCGTGGCCGCGCCGTGATCCTTCGGATATCGCGACGTGAAGAGGGACACGAAGGATGGCAGGGTCTGCGGCACCACGGTGCGGCACGTCTCGAAGAGCGCGCCCTCGCCGGCGATCCTGTCCAGGTTGGGACTCGTTGGAGCGCTCTGTCCATAGCAGCCGAGATAGTCGGCGCGCAAGGCGTCGGCCACGACGAGGAGCACGTTCTGCTTTGAGCCGGCTGCCGATCGATCGGGGTCGGAATGACATCCCCAGGTGAGACCGGTGAGACCGGCGGCGAGGCAAAGAAGCGCCGCCGCGTTGAGCCGTTTGTTTGCCACCTTCAGTTTCTCCGTGCTCGAACCATGACCGGGCGGACGCGTTGCTCCGCCCGTGCTTCCCCGCGATCGGCACACCGCGCAGGCGCGACTCTCCGCGTCCGCGCGACTCTCCGCGTCTACGCGACTCTCCGCGTCTACGCGACTCAATCTATTCCAAGTCTCCGTGAACAGACAAGGCTAAAATGGCGGCTCCGAAAGGCCCGAGCCGCACCGGGGATGTGGCGGGCCTTGAAAAAAATAACGACAAAACACCTGATTCGATGAGCTGCTTTCCCCCTTTTTTGCACTTGTCTTAAGGGACAATATCCGTTCCGTCCCTGCCGGCCTCCCCGGGCCGGGAAGAAACTGTGAATCCGACCGCGCTCTTCGAGCAGGGTGTGGATTGGATCATGAAGAACAGGAGGTACGTCATGAAATCCGCTCTAGAGCTCATCCTTGCCCTGTCGATCGCGTTCAGTCTTACCGCGACGCCGGGCGCATCGTGCGAAACCGGCCAAGGCGTCGCGACGGACGCCTTCGGCAAGCTGCCTCTCTATTTCATCGAGAACCAGGGTCAGCTGAACGAGGGCGTGGCCTACTATGTGGCCGGCGTCGACCGGACCCTCTACTTCACGGAGAAGGGTGTCATCTTCGCTCTCCGCGATCTGTCGACCGCCGGCCCGGCGGGCTATCCGGCGCGCCATGTGGTGGCCCTCGATTTCGTGGGCGCCGACCGATCGGGCGGGCCGCGCGGAGAAAAGAAGCAGGAGGCGATCTTCGGCTTCTTCAAAGGGGCCAAGGAAAACTGGAAAACCGGCGTTCCGACCTTCGGCAAGCTCGTCTATCCCGAGCTCTGGCCCGGCATCGACCTGGTCTACTCGGGAACGACGAATGAGCTCAAGTACGAGTTCGTCGTCGAGCCGGGCGCTGATCCGGCCGCGATCCGCCTCGCCTATCGCGGCGCCACCGGCCTCAGTGTCAACGGGAAGGGCGAGCTGCGGGTCGACACCCCGGCGGGCGGCTTCGATGACGGCGCACCCTTCGCCTATCAGATGATCGACGGCGTGAAGAAAGAGGTCGCCATGCACTACCGCCTCGATGGGGAAGGCAGCGACGGTGCCTTCACCTACGGCTTCGACGTGGGGGCTTTCGACCGCGATGAACCTCTCGTGCTCGATCCGTTCATGATCGTCTACTGCGGGTATCTCGGCGGGAGCGGCATGGACGAGTGTCTCTCCGTGGCTGTCGACGCGGATTGCTGCGCTTATGTCGTGGGCGACACGGAATCGAGCGACGTCCCGACGGCGGTGGGACCCGATCTCTCGTACAACGGCAGCGGCGATCTCTTCGTGACGAAGCTGAACCGCCACGGCACGGGTGTGGTCTATTGCGGCTACATCGGCGGGAGCAGCGTCGAGTTCGACGGTGCCATCGCCGTCGACTCCAGCGGCAACGCCTACGTCTCCGGTACGACTCACTCCACCGACCTTCCCGTGTGCGGCGGTCTCGATCCGAGCGCCAACGGCTACGAGGACGTCTTCGTGGCCAAGATCAACGCCTCGGGCCTCTTCCTCGACTACTGCGGCTACATCGGCGGAGACATGTCCGAAGGATACTCCGACATCGCCGTCGACTCGAGCGGCTGCGCCTACGTGAGGGGTCGGACCGGTTCCTCCCAGACGACCTTCCCCGTCGTCGTGGGGCCCGACCTCACCTACAACGGGGACAGGGACATTTTCGTGGCCAAGGTGAACGCCCAGGGCTCGGCGCTCGACTACTGCGGCTACATCGGCGGAACCGGCCAGGAGTACTCCGGTCCCGGCGGCATCGCCGTCGACTCGGCCGGTTGCGCCTACGTCTCGGGGACCACCTACTCGGCCGACCTCCCCTGCGTCGTGGGGCCTGACCTGTCGTTCAACGGCGGGGCGATCGACGCTTTCGTGGCCAAGGTAGACGCCGACGGCTCCGGCCTCGCCTACTGCGGGTACATCGGCGGAGGCAGCGACGAAAGCGGGTACGGCATCGACGTGGACGGCAACGGCTGCGCCTACATGACCGGCAACACCCGTTCGACGGAATCGACCTTTCCCGTGACCGGCGGGCCGGGGTCGACACACAACGGCGCCAACGACGCCTTCGCGGCCAAGGTGAATGCCGCCGGGACCGGTCTCGCCTACTGCCGCTATGTCGGCGGAAGCGATCACGACTACGGCCTGGACATCGCCGTCGATCCGGCCGGGAACGCCTACCTCTCCGGGACGGCCTATTCGAAGCAGAACACCTTTCCGGTGACGGTGGGACCCGACCTCACCTTCAACCACGGAATGTACGACGCTTTCGTGGCCAAGATCGATGCGCAGGATACGACTCTCTCCTATTGCGGCTACATCGGCGGGAGCAACTGGGACGAGGGATTCGGCATCGATGTGGACCAGTACGGCAACGCCTACGTCACGGGATTCACCATGTCGGGATCGGGGACTTTCCCCGTTGCCGTCGGACCGAGATTGAATCTGCTGGGCTACGCCGACGGTTATATCGCCAAGGTGAGCCACGGCGACGTCGTCGCCGACATCAAGGCCAACGGAAGCGACGGGCCCCTCTCTCTCGCCCCGGGCACGGCGGTCAACGTCACCCTGTCGGTCACACCGGGCAGCCAGGAAAACGAAAACCACGACTGGTGGGTCGTGGCGACCAAGGACTACACGAACTACACCTCGTGGATCTTTCCCGACAACTGGGTGCCCGGCTTGCGGCGCGTCTACGGCGGCCCTCTCGTGGCGCTGAACAACCACGCTCTATTCACGGTCACGATACCGGCCGGGTCGTCGGGGACGACGTGGAACCTCTTCTTCGCTCTCGACTACATGAACAACGTTGCCGAGGGATCGTACCGCGACGTGGTGGTCATCACCGCCTTGTGACGATCGGGAAAAAAAGAGAGCCGGCCCGCGTACGACAGGGCCGGCTCTTTCTCCCCGGCGAACCGCGGCCACGATGAACGCTCGAGGGATCACCGCGGTCAAAAGACAGGCAAAGAGCTTTTCGATCACTCTGTCCCTCCTCGATCCGAAGAACTTTCGATCTCCCGGCATCTTCCAACGGAACGCGAAGGTTCCAACGGAACCCGGAGGGATGCCGTATCTCCATGTTAACACGCAGCCGTCAGACCGGTGGCTCGAAGAGCCGACCGTCCGCCAAGAAAATAGTGTGGAAAATCCTCTTCCCCGGCCGTAACTTCACTGCGACCGCGCTTTTTGTCCTCAGTCGGAACAGAAAACAGAAATGAACAGCGGAATCACCCTCGTCAGACTGATCCTACTCGTTCTGATCATTGCCGCTGTCGGCGCCGGCGGGTACATCCTGTGCAAACCGCGTCCGCCGCTGAACGTGATCCTCATCTCGATCGACACGCTCCGTCCCGACCGGATGGGCGTCTACGGCCATCGTCCCATGGGAATGAGCACAACGCCCAGCCTCGACGAGCTGGCCGCCCGCGGCGTCGTGTTCGAGAACGCGGTGAGCACCACCTCGTGGACCCTGCCGGCGCACTATTCGCTCATGACCGGCGTGCCGAACGGATTCCACGGCATGATCGACGACCAGTGCGTGCCGCCCAGCGAACTGCCGATGCTCGCATCCCTTCTCAAGGAGGACGGGTACACCACGGGCGGATTCGTCTCCGGCCTCTATCTGGGGACGATCTTCGGATTCGGGACCGGCTTCGACGTCTATGAACCGTGCATGGACATGGACAAGCTCAAGAAGAAATACACGAAGATGTCGCCCGACAGGAACGACGAAAATTCCGGCGCGGGATCGCCGGTCACACACATGCCGGTGCACGAGCTCGTCACGAGCCGCGAGGTGACGAACAAGGGATTCCGCTTCATCAGGGAGAACAAGCACAAACCCTTCTTTCTCTTTCTCCATTACTTCGACGTGCACCACGACTATGTTCCGCCCGCGCCTTTCGACACCCGCTTCGGTCCCCCCTACGACGGTTGGGTCAACGGCCGGGGCGTGACCAAGGATCCCCGCTACAGCGCCGACATGGATCCCGTGGATTTCGAGCGTCTGCTCGCGCTCTACGACGGCGAGATCGGATGGGTCGACGACAACATCGGCCGCCTCATCAAGAACATCCAGAACTTCACCCCCGAGATCCTGGAGAACACGCTCATCGTCGTCACCTCCGACCATGGCGACGAGTTTTTCGAGCACGGCCGGGCGGGCCATCGCAAGAACCTCTACGATAGCGTGGTGCGGATTCCGCTGATCGTTCATTGCCCCGGCCGGATCGATGAGGGGGTGAGGATCGAAGGCACGGCGAGGATCTACGACATCGCTCCCACTATCCTCGAAATCATCGGCCTCGAAGTTCCGCCGGCTGTCTTCGGCACCTCGCTCCTGCCGCTCATGGACAGGGACGAATCGGACGAGCGCCCCGCCCTGCTCGAGCTCACGGGCGGTTACGACGAAACACTCTGCAAGAAGCATTCGGCCCTCGTTCTCGGCGACTGGAAGCTCATCACCGTGCAGGAGCGGGAGTGGTCGAGCAAGAACCCCCTCGATTTCACCGGATCGATCCTGAGCGAGACCCATGAGCTCTTCAACGTCAAGGACGATCCGGACGAACAGGAGAACCTCTCCGACCGGCAGGCGGACATCATGAAAAAGATGATGAACATGCGGCAGAACTTGTTCACCCAGATGAACGAGGCTATCAATCTCCACCGGTCCTCGGACCGATCCAACGAGGCGAGGACCATACCGGACAGCATCCGCAAGGGGCTCGAGGATCTGGGCTATGGAGGCGGCCGCTGAGAGCCGTCCCACGATCACGGGGAGCGCAATGCCACGGCGAAGGAAAAACGACGGAGACGACGCACTGAGCCGGCGCGGGTTTCTGGGTGCGGTCGGCGCGGGTGTCTCGCTCGCTGCCTGGGGATGCTGGGAAAGCAGTCCCGAAAAAGAGACGGCCGAGGCGGAAGCGACGGGAGGACGAAAGACGTTCAACGTGCTCGCCGGCCGTCCCACGGGGACGAGCGTGACCCTGAGCGTCATCGCGCCCGACGACAGGGAATGGGTCGTGCGGTGGGGCGAGGACTCTTCCGATCTGCGGGGCCGCAAGACCGGGCGGCGGGCCAAGCCGGGAAGACCGGTCGAGGTCGCGCTGGAAGGGCTGGAGCCCGGAAACCGATACTACTATCGGATCGTTCCAGCCGCCGAGGAGGACCGGGCCGGCATCGAGCCTCCCCGGGGCGTCTTTCACACTCAACGGGATCCGGCGGAACGCTTCGTCTTCACCATCACGGCAGACTCCCATCTTCTCGTGGGCCACCCGCGCAAGGAGACCGAGCCCTCCACGAAGGCGCTCCATCGAATCGCGGCGGAGAAACCCGAATTTCACGTGACCCTCGGCGACGACGCGGTCACCCACTCGGCGCGGTTCATCGCGCCCGACCTCGAGTTCGCCCAGCTCGTTTACATGAACTTCCGCGAGCACTTTCAGCCGGTGGCGCGCATTGCGCCATTTTTCTGCGCCATCGGCAACCACGAGGGGGAGGGCTGGATCGACGAGTACTTCGGGCTCAGCAGGCAGCTGGCGGAGATCTCGCGCGCGGCGCGGCGGAAATTCGTTCCCAACCCGGACGCGGACACCTACCCCCAGGGCGGCAGTCCGGACAAGAACTACTTTGCCTGGTCCTGGGGCGATGCCCTGTTCATCGTCGTCGATCCCCACTCTTACAGCTCGACGCGGCCGCAAAAGCCGGAGTCGTGGACGCTCGGCAAGGAGCAGCTCGCCTGGCTCGAAACGGTGCTCGCGGCGTCGGACCACAAATGGAAGATCCTCTTCCAGCATCACCTCGTGGGCGGCTCGCCCCTTCCGGCCGCCATGTACGGAACGGAGAATCCCTACAACAACTACGGCCGGGGCGGAGCGGCCTTCGCCCACGTCGGCGAGCAGGCCGCCATCCACGGCCTGATGAAACGGCACGGCGGCAGTATCATCTTCAAGGGGCACGACCATGTCTTTGCCGACGAGGTGAAGGACGGCATCCGCTACACCACCTGCCCGCGGTTCTTCGGCGATGGAAAGCGGCCGCCCCGGTGGAGCCGCATCCCGGGCGGAGAGGATCTCTATCCCGGCGGCTACGACCACGCCGTGGGTTACGTGCGCGTCGAGGTCGCACCCGAAACGCTCGAGGTGCAGTGCATTTCGAGCGAGGGGCGGATCATGGGTGGGTATTCGCTTTAGAGGGAAGTCTTCCGCAAAGATCGCCGCGCATGCCTTCAACAAAAAAAACGCCCCTGCCCATCAGGCAGTAGGGTGAACCAGCCCAATGAACAGGGACGCGAAAAGAACCGCGATCAAAATCGAGCGTCTGGACCGCGATTCCATCGATTCGATTGTCTCTGACTAATCTCTCCCGTTTCGTGCCAACGGTTCGGGATCGATGGACAGATAGTATCAGAATCCGCCGATACTGTCAATCCACCGGCTGCACAACGACGCAAAAGAGCCGGTCCGGCTTAAAGTACTTGGCGTGAACCTCTTCTCATGACTCCTTGCCGTCGCGGTTGCGCAAGAACTTCGAGTAAGCGAAACTGCCGGCCAGAAGCACACCTCCCAGAGTCAGGAATCCGAGGATCCTGTAAATCGGCTCCAGCGACGACGTGTCGAAAAGGAATACCTTGCCGAGGGTGACGCCGAAGAGGGCAAGCGCCGTGTACCGCAACGCGACGACATGGCGTATGACACCGATCACGAGAAGTCCTGCTCCGAAGAGAGCCCACAAGACCGACAGCGACGACAGGGCCCATAACTTCCCTTCTCCTCCCAAGCCGGGGTGCAAAACAAAATACTGGTAAGACTCGACCGAAAGGAGCTGAAAAAGGACAAGTATGAAAGCCCCCCACATGAAGGGAGTCTTTCCGATCCCGCCCGCCCAGGACAGCCAACGGGCCGCGGCCGCGAAGGAAAGGGCAAGCGCCAGCCCGCAGAGAAAGCCGGCGTTGCAGACCGGTGTGAAAGTGGACCGGTGATAGAAGAAACAGGTTATGGCGAAAATCACGAGATCGGCAGCCACGAAACAGATGCCGGCCCGTGCAAAACTTCCGCTCGCCCCGTCTCCGCGGATGCGACGGCGCACAGCACCAAGAGCAAGCAGAACAGCAGGCACGATACCAGAGATCCAAACGTAGGGGATCGCGTTCGCTTCTGACAAAGAAGGCTGGATCGTGCAGAAAAAAAAGACCTCGTTCACCGAGGCGATCCAGATCACCCCGCCGGCGAGCACGCTGAAGGTCAGACCGAGTGCGCCCCGGTTCTTTTCCCTGCTTGCCCCCTGCAGTCTGGTGTGAACCGATCCTGCCAGGACGACGAAGAGGGCGCTCGCAAAGCAGGGATTCAGGAAGAGAAGGAACTCCTCCTCGTGATATCTGAACACGGCCACGACAAGAGAGACGAACGTCACCGCGTAGAGAACGAAGCCCGCGATCGCGAGCGGTGTCTGGCGGAGACGGGCGGCCAGGATGGAATAGACGACCGATACCGCGGCGCCCACGATCCAGACCCAGGGCATCGCTTTCTCCCAGGATAGACCGCGATTCAGCTCCCAGTGCAGGATGATCTCGGCGGCGCAGGTAAAGCAGAACAAGAGACCTGCTGCCATGGCAAAGAGGAGACAGAACGCTCTTCTCGTCCCCTGCGCCGGATACCTGTCCGATCGACCGAAAGCAACTCCTCCCCACCACGAGGCGCATAGAGCGCAGGCAGCCACCAAAAAGACCCACCCGCAAAAGGGCCCGTTGAAGATAGGTGTGAAAGAGCTCTCGTGAAGCGGAAGCAGCAGGAGGAGTTCCCCAAGGGAGAGCGCAAGGCACGCCACGCTGCCGATGAGAAGGGGTGTCTTTCGCGCCCCGAGGCCGAGAGCAAGCAGGAGCGCGCCCTCCGCGGCCCAGGTTATGGCCGTGGCCACTTGTCCCAGGTCGATCGGAACGGCGGTGGTGAAAAAGCCGACTGATAGGATCAGGCTCGCCAGGCCGAGCAGACTCTGCTCCAATCCCCTCCGGCGGAAAGCCAGGTACTGGAGGAGAAAAAAGACGCCCTGCGCGAGGGTGGTAAGAGCCAGGACCGATAAATTGCGGTCGGCAAGGATGTCGTAGAGAAAGCCGATGCAGAAGAGGGCGTTCCCCGAAACAGCGACCAGGTCGCCAACGTCGGACCGCAGCTTCCCGACAAGAATCGGCAGAACAGGCGCCAGCGAATGAAGGAAGAAAAAGACCGCCGTCCCGGCCAGGGCCACACCGGGCCGGTCGTGGCCAAACGACAGGTACCAGCCGAGAAAAATGAGCCATGTGGCCATGAAGCTGAGGAGCTTCACGAAGATCCAGCGGAAGGCGTAGGTGAAAGCGCCCGCGGCGCAGCCGAGAAGAGCGAGGTAACAGACGAGGAAAACACCGTGATCCTCACCAGTCGCAAGGAGCACAGGTGTCAGATATCCGCCGAGAAAGATCAGACCCGCCACGACCTGGGAGCGGTAGTAGGCGGAAAGAAGTCCGCCGCATAGCGTTGTGGCGGCCATGATCGAGAAGGCCGCCTCGTCGGAAACGATTCCGAAAAGATGACGCGCGCAATAACTGGCTGCAAAGAGAACGCCGAAACCGAGAGCGCTCAGTCCCTCGGCCGCAAGACCGAATCCGCGCCGGCGGAGAAAATGGCCGCCACCGAGTAAGATCAGACCGAGTGCATAGACGAGGAGGTTGACAGTCCAGTCGCCGAGCCACCCCTTGCTGTAGGCAACCTTGAGCGCGCTCGCCACGCCGAAGAGGATGGTGATGACGCCGACCCAGTTGAGAGCCCGCATGCCGATGAAACGCTCGACGGAGGATTTCTCCCTGCGGTCCAGCGGCGGCGGAGCGGGCTCCTGCGCCGATTCGACAGGCGGGATCGATATCGGAGCCGGCTCCTTCGACGCTTCGACAGGCGGGGGCGTCACCGGCTCGGGCGTTGATTCTAGCGGCGGGGATTGTTCCTCTTGCGGGGCGAGCCCTTCCCTCCCATCGTCTGACAGTCGACGCCCAGTGGAGAGCCTCCGCTTCAACGTCTCCTGCCTCGCCTCGAGGACACGGAGCCTCTTGGTCAGAATGATCGCCCAGATCAGAGCGACCGGGCCGCAGAGAAAAACGACAACGAAAAGAACGGCTAGTCCTACCACCGGTTTCACTCCCTCATCAGGGGTATCGAAACAAACGCAATCAGTATCTAGCCGGAGCAAATGAGGTGCCAAGTTCCGATGAGCCGGCTCAAAGAACGATCCCTTCCTGAAACGTCGCGGAGACGACCATTTCGGCTGTCAGGATTCACCTGTCAGGATAATTGGTCGATCACCGGAGAGCTTCAAACGCTCTTCTGCCTGTCTGGCCATCCAATTATTGGGTGGCATGCTACAAATATTGCGTTGCGTCGGAGCAGATGGAAGAGACAGAGGGCGCCTGCCCGCCCGAAAACATGGTCCGAACAAGATAAAAAGGCCGCACCGTCGAAGAACTGTCAATCCGCCGGCTGCACAACGACGCTGAAGAGCCGGTCCGGCTTGAAGTACTTGGCGTAGACCTCCTTGATCCTTTCCGCCGTGAGGGATTGGTAGTCGCTCAGCGCGCGTTTCTGATCGTCCAGATTCAGCTTGTGCAGGTCGAGGCGCCCCAAGATTCCGAACCAGTAGCCCGGTTCCTTCATCCGCACCTCCACGTTGTTGACGGTCTGCTTCTTCGCGTTCTCCAGTTCCTCCTCGGTCGGGCCCTCCTTCGCGAAGGCGGTGAAGATCTCTTCCGCCGCCTTGACCAGATCGTTGACCTTGGCCGGTTCGCACGGCGCGCCGGTGAAGAAGAGCGACGTGTCGTCGTACGCCTCGATCGGCATGTTCTGGGCGTCTATCGAGTAGACGAGACCCTTCTCCTCCCGGATCACGGTGTTCACCCGCGTCGAGAGCGTCTGGGCCGCCACCACAAGGGCGCGGTACTCGCCGATCTCGAGCCGATCGGGCCCGAGAAACCCGAAGAAGGCCACCCCCTTGGGTGTGATCGTTTCCACGCTCACCTCGGAGTGCCACGGTCCCTCGGTGCGGTCGAGCTTGCGCAGTTTGTCGAGATGGGCCGCGGTGCGCGGCCGCGCGGGGAGCGAACCGATGTAACGCTCGATCAAACCGATCGCTTCGTCGAGCGCGAGCTCGCCCACCACGGCCACCTCGATCGGCGCCTTGGCACAGAGCCGGTCGAACCAGGCCTGTCCCGCCTCGATCGTCTGCTTGTCGATCTGCTCCAGCGAGGGAACCATGAGCCGGTGGTCGCCGCCGCCGGGAATCGCCATCATCGCCATGTTGGCGCGGAACTCGGGCACCTTCTGCAGGTACTCGAGCTGCTGCCGGATCGCGGGTTTCCACGTGTCGAAGGCGGACGCCTCGATCTTGCCGTCGGTGAGCAGGGCGTGGACGAGCTGGAGCCCGATCTCGAGATCCTTGGGAGATCCTCTCAGAACCAGGCTGAAGGCGTCGGGCGACGGACCGCCCTGGAGGGCGATGTTCTTGCCCGTGAGCAGATCCTTCACGTCCGTCGATCCGAGCCGGTTCGTGGCCGGCTGCTGCACGACGAGCGCCGCCACCTGGCTCACGCCAGCGTTCTGCTCGGTCTCCTCGATCACCCCCCCGGCCAGGCTGATCCCCACGAAAACCGAATCCTTCTTGTAGTCCATGAAGCGGTGGTGAAGGCGCACACCGTTCTCGAGCCAGGCGCTGGTCACGGCCAGATCCTCGTCGAAGGTCTTCTCCACGACCTTTCCCGGTTCGGGCAGCTCGGCCAGAAGCTCCTTGATCTCCTCGGCCTCGGCCGGCGCCTCGACTTCGATCGCGTGCGCCGCGCGCACAGCAGCCAGCACATCGTCGGCGCTCGGCACGGGCAGGCCTTCCAGCTCGGGCATCTTGATCACGTAGGAGAACGCGCCGGGCTTGTAATACCTCGTAAAAACAGCGTGAACCTCCTCGACGGTCACGGTGGGAACGAGCCTGTCGAGCAGGTCGAGAAACTGCTGTGCCGAAAGGATCGGTTCGCTGTCGGCAACAGCGTCGTTCATCTCCTGGATGATCGATCTGGCGTTGCGCGTCGCCTCGGTACGCACCTCGCGTTCAGCCGAGGCGCGGAACTCGGCCGCGGCCATGTCGAGCTCCCGCCGCGTGAATCCGTGCGACCGCGCCCTGTTCAGTTCGACGATGAGTTCGCCGAGCATCTTTTCCCAGTCGGTCGGCTCCCCCTGGGCGGCGGCGCTCCCGAGAATGGCGCCGCCGAACATGCTCTGGATGCCGGCGCCCGCCGAGCGGTAGGTGGCCTCGCCCTTGAGGAGAAGATCGTCGAAGCGGCGGTTCATGATCCAGCCGGCGATCGCTTCCAACAGGTCGGCGCGCAGAAGGGGGACGGTGGTCGTGGGCCGCCGAGCGGGCTGGAGGTTCAACATCTCCACCTCGCAGTCGGTCATCTCCGGATCGGTCACGATGATGGCGCGCGGCTCCTTGGGAAACTTGAACTCCGGCCCGCGCTCCTCGCCGTCGGGCAGCGGGGCTTCATAGGAGCCGAAGTGTTTCTCGATCAGCGGCAGAACCGGTTCGGCCTCGATATCGCCAACGGCCAGGACCGTTATCCTCTCCGGCCGGTACCAGGTGCGGTAGTACTTTTCGAAGACGGTGCGCGGGGCGCCCTTGATCACCTCTTCCGTGCCGATCGGTATCCTCTCGGCGAGGCGCGATCCCTCGAAGAGCCGGGGCCAGAGCTTTTCCATCACGCGCACCTGCATGCTGGTGCGGGCCCGTTTTTCCTCGAGGATCACGGCCCGCTCACTGTCGATCTCCTCCTCGAGGAGCAGCGCGCGGAACGCGTAATCGCTCAGCGTGAGCAGGGCGCGATCGATCTCGGCGATCTCCACGTTGGGCAGGAAGATCTGGTAGGCGGTCTGATCGACGGAGGTGAAGGCGTTCAGGTCGGCGCCGAACTCCATGCCGATACTCTCGTAGTACTTGATCAACTCGCCCGGGGCATGGTTCTCCGTGCCGTTGAACATCATGTGTTCCATGAAGTGGGAAAGACCGCGCTCCTCTTCGGCCTCGTTCAGCGAACCGGTGTCCACGTTGATCATGAGGGCCATCTTGCCCGGAGGGTTGTCGTGCTGGCGGAACATCCATGTCACGCCGTTTTCGAGCTCGCCCCTGGCGATCGCGGGATCGAAAGGCAACGTCTCGTCAGCCCAAGCCACGCTGCACGCGATGGCGAACAAAAGGGGTATCAAAAGGCGGGATTTCATCGGTTTGCGGTCCTTTCCATAGACACGGTTCAATAGCGCCGGAACGCTATCTATTGAAGGCGAAGCTCGTAGATTCGCACGATTGGCGAAG
>CAZUHB010000041.1:0-11830 GCA_964620445.1 uncultured Phycisphaerales bacterium | reverse complement strand
CTCGTAGATTCGCACGATTGGCGAAGTATAAACGCGCTGGAATTTCTCCTTGTGCCGTTCGGCCCAGATCGATTCGATCGGGAAATACTGCCTGTCGCAGGCATACTTGTTCAACTTGTTCTTCTTGCGCTCGGGACGGTTCCAGGGAACGAGTTGGTCCACGACCAGAA
Organism: uncultured Phycisphaerales bacterium; assembly: GCA_964620445.1. GTDB lineage: Bacteria > Planctomycetota > B15-G4 > B15-G4 > CAYZWU01 > CAZUHB01. The sequence continues at coordinate 11,660 of CAZUHB010000041.1, read as the reverse complement.
TGTCCGCGCCGGCCGCGGCCAGGTTCTCGATCCACGCCGCGTAGTGCTTGTGACTCCGGTAATAGCCGACACCGTTCCGGTCCTCGAGGAGCGGGCGCCTGTCCGCTTCGAAGTGCGAAACGAAATCGTGGAAGAGCCAGCCCTGCGCGCGATTCACGTTCACATAGCACACCTTGTTGGCGAGCTTGCGGCCGTAGAGGGGCAGTGTGCGGTTCGATCCGCAAAAGGCGACGGTCACCCCGTCGTAGTGCTCGTCGATGAAGGTGAAATGTTCGCGCGATTTGCGGAACCAGTCGACATAGTGTTCGCCCGCGCTGTCGGACACGGTGTTTCCAGCGAGAAAAAAAGCGACCAGGAGCGCCCCCAGAACCGTCCGGGCCGCGATCCGCTTCCAGCCTTGGTGCACGAGCAGGCCGAGAAGGGGGAGGCAGACGAAGGTGACGGCGCCCAGACAGAGCGCGCCCCAAACGGTGCCGCTCGAGGCGAGTCTCGGTGGATTCATGAGCGGCAGAAGCAGGAGCTCGCGCGAGGACTCGACCAGCAGCCCCGTGACCAGCGCAAGGAGAATGAGAATCTCGGTGATACGCCGGACCGGCCGCGCCGCCGCATCGAGCGGCACGAGAAGTCCTGCCGCGCTGAGCGCGCCCAGCGCGAGCACGAAGCGCGCATAGTCGAAGGGCAGCAAAAAATGGAAGATCGCCACGATGACCGCCGGAAGCACGACACCGGCCAGAAGGACAGCGCCCGGGTAGACGCGTTCCGTGGACGATCCCCCGCCGCGCGCCGCGGAAGAGACCATCTTGAATAACGCCGCTCCCACCACGCACAGCCCGGCCGCCGCAAAGAGGGCGAGGAACGGAAGCAGATACAGGTCGAGGAGCGTGCTCACGTGGCTCTCGGGCAGGGCGGTCCGGTTGTAGGCGCCCTCGAAGAGGGTCGCGCCCAAAACCTTCACGTTGAGAGGAAAAACAGGATTCCCCGTGAGCAGGAGGTTGCGCACGTACCACCAGCCGCCCGCGGCAATGAACAGGATCCCCGATCCGGCGAGGACCGCCGCGATCCTCCCCGCGCCCGGACGCGATGACGGCCCGGTCCGCCGCCACGTCCAGACGAGCACGACCGCCGTCAGAGGCGCCAGAACGAGGAGCGTGAACACCACGCCTGGAATCTTGGTCCCGGCGAAGAGCCCCACGGCAGCCGCGATCTGGAACGCCTTGGCCGCGGACGGTGCCCGGCCGAAGGCGAGGACCGCCGCGAGGGCCACCAGAAAAAAGCAGCCGAAAGCCACGTCCACGTACGCCTTGGCCAGTTCGGCCACCACGACCGGGCAGAGCCCGAAGAGGCTCGCCGCCACGAGGGACGCCCGCCGCGACGCGTGGCAGTGCCTGAAGATCTCGTACGACGCGACCACGGAGAAGACGAAGAAGACCGACTGGGCGGCATTGATGTGAAAGAGCTGCCTGAACGGGATCAGGAGCCAGACCCAGAAGAGCTCCGTGTTCATCGGGTAGTAAGTGGGCGAGTGATTGCCGAAAGGCACGGAACGCATGTTGAGGGTGCCGCTCTGCGCCCATTCCGCGGGAAAAACGAGATGATAGGTGAAGTCGTCCTGGGCAAAAGGGGGCAGGAGAAACGCCCAGGCCACGTTGACCGCCGCGAGGATTCCGATCGCGGCCACGATCGCGGCAGCCAACGGATGGCGCCGCATCAACGCGAAGAGCCGCGCCAGGGAGAGAGGGCCGCCGGTCCCCGGATCATCGCCGTCCGTTCGGCCGGAACCGGGACGAGCGGACCTGATCCCGATCACCGGAATCGCCGCGAGCAGGGTGAGCGTTACCGCATCGATCCTGCCGAAGACCGCCGCCGCGCAGAGGATGACGAGGATGAAGAGATAGGCATAGACGAAGGTCCAGAGCGCCCGCCCGGCGCGGCGCGCGTCCGGGTTGACACGGACGGCCACGGCTGATCCGGCGCGCAGGGCGCCCGCGGACCAGAAGGCGAGCAACGCGAGACCGGCGGCGATGGCCGCGGTGCTGCCCGGCTCGAGCCCGTCGATCACGACGCACAGCACCAGGGCTGCTGCCGACAGTATCATGGCCATGAACCGCTCTCTGATCATTGAGCCTCGCTTTCTTCCACGGGACGTCTCTTTTCGAGACCGACCAGTAAAACAAAGAGCAAAAGCGAGAGGCACGAAATAAAGGCCGCCGCAACCACAATTTTACGCAGGCTCATGAAATCACCGATCGCGCCGCCGAGCAGGCCGCCCGCCGCCTGGGCGAGAGCGAATACGCCGGCCATCACACCGAGCCCGCCGGCCCGCTGATCGGACCGCGTCGCGTCGGCGGCGAGCGCGCTGCCGCTCACCAGGAAAAGGGGATAGATGGGAATGACGAAGAGCACGCTCGCGATTCTGGAATCGTGAATGAAGGCCACGGCCGTGTAAAAGCCGATGTAGAGCAGGATCGAGCCGAGGAGCCCCACCCTGCCCCCGCGGCGATCGATGAACCGTCCGATGAAGGGAAAGAGACTCATGGCCATCGCGGTGGAAAGGGCGAGTGTCCACCCAAGGGCCTCGAGAGAGCCGCTCATCTCCTCCCTGTAGATGAAACTGAACATTCCGAAGAAGCACCAGTTCGACGTGGACACGACGAACACGACGATGCAGATCCGGAAGAGCTCCTTGTTCCGGTAGATGCTTTCCAGATCGCCGAGCAGCACCTTGAAAAGACCCTCTTTCAGCACGGTGCCGAAGGGTCTGGCCGCCTGGCTGATCGGGGGATCTTCCACCCAGCGCGGCAGAAACAGGGCCACGCCGAGGCAGAGAAGGGCGGGCGCTCCGAAGATCACCCACGGCGACCAGGCCGCGGCAGGATCGTAGAGATGACCGAAAAGGGGCCCGGCCACGAACCATCCGGCGCTCTGAAGAAGGAGGATGCCCGAGATCGCCGTGGCCTTGGTTTTTTCGTGCAGCAGTGTGGCGTGAGAGAGGAGGGTGGGCCGGAGCGCGCCGTAGAGGAGGCTCAGTCCGGCCGCGGCCGCGATCACGCCGAACGATCGCTCGACGAGACAGACACTGAGCAGGCAGACGGTGAAGCCGGCCAGTCCGATCCGTTCCGCCATGCGGAAGCGGCCCGTGGAATCGACGAAGGCGCCCCAGAAATTATTGACCGCAAAGAGCGCGATCGCCGGAAGGGCCAGGATGCACATGGCGACGGAGTAGCTCGTCTCACCCAGCGATCCGTGCACGTAGTAGGGCAAAAAAGCCAGAATCAGGCTCGAGCTCATCCCCTCGCAGAAGGAGGCGGCTTTCAGGGCATTCTCTGTTGGGCGGTTCGCGGATCGGGTCATGGCCACACATGTTACGCCAAAGGCATGGGGCGCGCCAACCAAGCAATTTTGTTTGACTCCATCCGCGCTTCGGCATATGAGTACTCGTGGACGATCTATCCTCTTGGTTGCTGTCGGAGACGAGGCCCATGTTCAAACCGGAACGTGCCACAGCCTTTCTGCTCGCCGGAACCGTGCTCCTGATCATCGCCTTGTGCGGTTGCCAGACGGCCGGCTCCCTGGTGCTCCAGCCCCAATCATCGATGAAGGCCTTCCCCCTCACCGAGTCGTCGCTCTTTTTCGCGCTTCAAGACGAGGGGGGCGAAACCGAGGCCGGCGAGGATGAGAAGGAGCAGTCGACGCTGTCGATAATACTGCTCTACATCCCCAACAGGATCTTCGACGCCTTCGACATGGTGCGCGCCGGGGTCAACGTGGGACCGTGAATGGGCGTTGACGTGCGCGCCACCAAGTGGGCCAAGGTGCAGCTCATCTCGGACACCTCGGTGGGCGTGGGATTCCAGTCGCTCAGACACCTGCCCGTCTGCGTCCGGTCCCAGACCAAACTGGGGCTCGCCTTCATCAGCACGCCGGGCATGGACCTCTTGAACTGGTACTGTGGAGACTACGATCTCAGGGTCGAGCTCTACCTCCTTCTGGTGGGCGCCCACGTGGCCGTCGACATGGGTGAGATCGTCGACTTCGTCGGAGGAATCTTTACTTGGGATCCCATGGAAGACGACTTTCAGGTCGACTAGTCACCGCCATCGTGCTCCTCATCGTCTCGGCCTGCACGGACGGGGAAGAGCCCGAGATCCTTCCCACGAGACCGTCCGCCGCCGGCAGCGGCGACGGTGTGGTCAGCTCGATCGAAAAGGGCGAAGAGGTTGCATCGGTCACCACCGTTGTCGTCAAGGACGCCGCTCCCTTCACCAGGGAAGAATTCATCGTCGAGTTCATCAGGAAAAAGAACTCTGCCGTCAATCCCGCCTTCAGAGTGTTCAAGAAGATCGTCTCCTTTCCGGGTTTCGACGGGAAGGACAAGAACGTCTACTACCCGCCCGACGACGTGAAGATCCTGCGCGGGGAGTACGTGGCCACGATTCAGCGCGCCAGCCACCGCGGCAAGCAGACCTTCGCCCGCGACCTGGAGATCTTCACCACCTTTCATGCCGCCTTCGAGAAGATGGACGTGGACGAGCGGGTCGCCCTCTTCGATCGCTGGAAGAACAAGGTGGGCGGCGTCGAGCCCTCGCGGCCGCTGACCAAGGTCTATCCCCTCTTCTGGCTGAGGGAGGCGGTCCAGTTCTGGAACGCCGGCGGCCGGGAGTGGTGGTGGGCCTACCACGCTCTCAAGCAGGACCGGGCCTTTTCCTTCTCGCCCGAGGAGGGAGCCGTCTACCAGGCGGCTGATGGAACGATTTATCGATCCCGTCCGGAGTGAGCGGTACGTCGGACGGGGATCGTCCCATCCGGCTGATCCCACCGCCGTTGACACACCGTCGAGTCAAGGGTTATCCTGTACCCCTAGACGTGGACGGAAAGGTGATCCAGGAATCACGACCTGAGAAAGCGGCCTGTCTTTGTTCAGGTGCTCCACAGACGGGGTAAGGTGGGAAGCTATCGATACGATCGAAATACGACGCAGGCACCCGATCGGCCCGATCCTTTGCGGTCTCGGGCTGATCCTCGGTCTCCTCGTCGCGGACGCGGCCAGGGCCGACATCGTCCACCTCAGGGACGGGCGGCGTCTCGAGGGCCGAGTCCTTTCCGAGGATGATGAGAAAACCGTGCTCGAAACGCGTTTCGGCACGATCTCGATCGCACGGGGCGATATCAAGCGGATCGAGCGCAAGTTGACCCCCCGCGAGAAGGCCCGCGCCGAGTTCGAAGCCCTCGATGCCGGGGACCGCGACGGTCTTCTCGCGCTGGCAGACCGCTGCGAGAAGGAGCGGTTCAAATCACTGGCGAGCGAGATCCTTCGCGAGGCGCTCGACCGCTGGCCCGACGACGAGGAGGTCCGTGCGCGCCTCGGTTTCGTGCGCCACGAGGGGGAGTGGGTCACCGAGGCGGAGCATTACCGCCTCAAGGGTTACGTACGATACGACCGCAAGTGGTACGCGCCCGAGGACCTCGTCGAATTCGAGGGAAAAAAGATCCCGCCCGAAAAGCGCGACAAGCTGGTGGGCCGCCGCCGCCTGGCGGCCGAGCGGCGCGACAGGTACCTGGCCGACGGACGGCCCTGGTCCGCGGCCGAAACGTTCAAATCGAACAGATTTGCCCTCACCTCGAATTGCACCCGGAAACGATCCAAGGAGGTCCTCGACATCTTGAACCGTTTCTTCTCCGCCTACCGGAATCCGTTCGTTTCGGGAAAGGCGCGCGATTCGATCAAGGTCGACCTCTTTCGGACACGGCAGGCCTTTCTCGCCTTCTCGTCGCGAACCAAGCAGCGGAATGCCGAGAACGTGGCCGGCTATTACATTCCGGGCAAGGACCAGATGGTCTTCTTCGACCGGCCGGGCGATCAGAGAAACTTCGCCAACACGGTGCGCCACGAGGCGATCCACGCCCACCTCGACCAAGTGGCCGAGGGCTACGTTCCCCGGTGGATCCACGAGGGTTTCGCCACCTACTTTTCGGGCGATCCCGGGGCGGACTCGTGCGGCGCCGAGGGTTATCTCTACCTCACGCGCATCCAGGAAATGATCCGCACGGGAACGGCGCCCACCCTGTGGGATCTGCTGCAGCCCAAACTTTTCACTCCCGACGAGTATGCGGCCTCGTGGTCGCTCATCGATCTCTTCGCCCGGGACCGCGCCCTTCAATCGGGTTTCAAGAAGTTTCTCAAGGCGTGGATCCAGGAGAACAAGGACGAGAAACGCGCCCGGCTCGCGGTCGCCAGAAAATCGAAGAACAGCCGGAATCCCTTCGAAGCCCTTTCCGAAATGATGCGCCAGTTTCTCAAGTCGATGCGCCGGAGAACCGAGCATGGACAGGACCTCCTCGATTGTCTGAAGATGAACGAGGAAGAGCTGGTCGGGCGCTGGCGCGATCACGTGGAAACAAGGTACAACGCCGGACAGTCTCCGCGGGATTCCGTTTTTCGGGCGCTCGCCCTGGCCGATCTCGCGTGGCAGGAACTCAATCACAGCGGCATCGCGGCAGCCGCGCGCGCCCGTTCACTCGTCGATCGCGCCGAGGAGGCCTTGACCTTTCTCGACGAGGCTTCCCTTGGCCAGCTCCGGCCCGGGGAGGTGAACAAGATCCTCGAGACGCAACTCAACGTGGCCCGGGCGCGTTTGGCCACGATCTCGCGAATCGCTCCCGGCGAGGCGGCTGATGCGGGGGAAGCCCTTCTGGCCGCCGCGCACCGCTGGGCGGCGATCGAACCCGACGATGCGTCCCGCCAGTTCTTCGCCGGCCACGCGCTCGCTTCCACCGTGGACCGCCTCCTCTCCGACCTGGAAGGATTGATCGGCAGGATCCACAAGTGGGGCAGGGACGAGGAGATCGAGATTTCGCGCCGGTGGTCCGGCCGGCTGGAGAAGATCAATCTGGCCGCGGCCGATTTCTCCTCCGAGTGGGGAGGCGAGGAGATCCGAAGGCGGATCGTTCTGCTTCAACCGGTCATCGAGGAGATCGCCGCGGAGTCCGCCCTGCTCCTGAACGAGGCCGCCCTGATCGAGCCGCCCTTTGCCGATGCCGTCGGGGAGCTGGTACACATGACACTTGCCGTGGATCATGAATCCCTCCCCATGGCCCGGGAGGCTCTTTCCTTTCTGATGAAGGTCGATCCCAGCGACCAGGCTCACGTCTGGGTCGCCCAGATCCGCTTGCGGGAGAACGACAGGCGATCGGCCCTCGAACATCTGCAGATGGCCCTGGACCTCGAACCGGAGCATCCTGACGCAACGGCCCTGAAAAAGGAGCTCGAGAAAAAATGAACGCCGCCCTGGGAACGATCCCTCTCCTGTTGCTCCTCCTCGCGCCCGCGCCGGCCGCGAACAAGGAGGAGGTCATCAAGGAGCTGAGCCGTGTCCTGCCCCACCTCACCGAAGCATCGGCCGAGAGCTGGGTGCGAAAGGCGGGGCCGGCGGCGCGGACAGGGGTCGTGCACGTGCTCGACCAGTATCTCGAGGCGCGAGGATTGATGTTCCACTCGGTGGCGGACAGCCTCCTCGAGCGCGTCAGGATCCTGAACGGCGCCCTCGTCAAGGTGGCGGGCGATGGATCGGTCGGCGCGCGGATCGGGAGGGCCGCGGGATTCTCCGCCCTCGAGGCGGACCTGATGGTCATCGCGCGCAAGGCCTACAATTCCCTCTACGATTCGGACTGGCGCTCGATCAAGGTGCGCTGGCTCGTGCGCCAGGTTCTGGCCGTGGACCCCCTTCATCCCGTGGCCAACGCCGCCCTGGCGCGCTGGTATGCCCAGCGGGTGCTGAACCGCTCGACCGTCGACCCGGGCGATCTGCGCCGCGCCCGGGCGGCGATCGAAGCGGGCGGGGCGTCGGCAACGCGCCCCTTCGAGTTCGTGTCGAGCGAAGGATTCGTGACCGGAATGCTCGCCGAACGGGAGGAGGATGGCGAGACAAAATCCCGCTACTGGCGGGAGGCTGAAAAACTCCACCTCGAGGCACTCGAACTGGGCCACTCCTTTCCCGAACATGCGTGGAGCGACGTGGCCTGCTGCCGCTGGAAGGTCGGCGACGTCGAAGGGGCCGAGAATGCTCTGCGCGAAGCGATCTGTTGCGATGCCGCCGCGGTGCGGCCTCACAGCCTTTTCGGCCTGATCCTGTACGACCAGAAACGGTTGTCCGAGGCGCTCGAGATGTATTTCAAGGCGATCGAGCTCGGGTCCGATTCGGTCCTCGACAAGGTCGCGATCCTGGAGCTTCTCGTCGAGCTTTCCGAACTCGATCAGCACAAGGAGAAGGCCAAAAAAATCCTCGACGAGGTCAAGAAGAAAGGCGCTTCCGAAAAACGGGATCAGATCCGATGCCTCCTCGCGAGCGGCAAGGCGTTGATCGGCCTCGGCTCGTCGAGAGAGGGAGCGAATCGTCTGCACACCGCGGCCCGGCTGAGCGACGATCCTCTCGTCTGGTCGGAGTATGCCAGGAACGCCTCGGTACTCGGAAGCCGGGGCGAGAAGAGCGCATGGGAGGGTGTCCTCGAATCGATCGATAAACTGAAATCGGCGGAGAGAAAACCCTACAAGAAGCTCCGGGCCGAGGCGAAGAAGAAGGTCGCCGGCCTCGAGCGGGAGATCGCGAGGAACAAGAGGAAGAAAAAGAAGTAGCCGCCCCGCCCGTTCGGGCGCACTCCGTCCTCGGGGAGCGCTTTTTTTATTTTTCTAAACCATTTCTCCAGACTCGAGCGACATCCTGTTGAAAGCCGACCGGAAAATAGCGCCGGCGCGATCGTACCGTGCGGTGCGGCTCCGGCAAATTCCAGGGTCGATGACCAGTAGAGGAACGAACGCAACCGATGAACCCGGAAGAACTTCTCACCCACGCCGACTTCGTCCACGCCCTCGCCCGCAGGCTCGTGCTCGACGAGCACCGCGCGGCCGATCTGGAGCAGGACACCTGGCTGGCCGCCCTCAAGAGCGGGGAGAGGTCGATCCGGTCACCGCGGGCCTGGCTCTCCCGGGTGGTCCGCAACCTCGCCACGAACCTCTACCGGAAGGAGGGCCGCAAAAAAAAGTATGAACAGTCGGTTGGCCAAAGCCGGTCCTTCCCCTCTCCGGATACCCTCCTCGCCCGCGGTGAGGCGCGGCAGCGCTTGATCGAGGCGGTTCTGGATCTCGACGATCCCTACCGGTCGGTGCTTCTGCTCAGGTACTACGAGGACCGCTCCGCCAGGGAGATCGCCTCCGAGGAGCGGATCCCCCTGGAGACGGTCCGAACGCGCATCAAGAAGGGTCTCGAAAAACTCAAGGGCCGGCTCGACGCCATGCACGACGGAGACCGCAGGGTCTGGTGCATGGCGCTCGCACCACTGGCAGGCTTTAAGCTCGGCGCGACCGCCGCAGCCTCGGCCGGCACGGCATCATTGTTCACAGGAGTCATCGTGATGAGTACGAAACTAAAGGCCGCCCTCGCCGCGGTTCTCATTGTCGGCGTCGGGCTCGGCATCTACATCCCATTGACGAGCGGTTCCTTCGACGGATCCGTACCGGACGACCCGGAGTGGAAAGGGTTTTCGCGGCTCGACAAGGTGGGATACGGCGGAACGGTTCGGAGCGAGGAAACCTCGTCCACAAAGCGCGTTCCGATCGCATCCGCGGCCGGTCCCTTCTTCATCCGCGGGACCGTGGTCGATCCGGCCGGGCAACCTGCCGGGGACGCGTCGATCCGCCTGCTGTGGATGGACGAGACGAAAGAGGATGCGCCCGTCTACGAATTCGACGAACCGTCGGCCCGTTTCAACGACGGGGCGATCGTTCACACCGGCGCTGACGGACGCTTCGAGGTCTCCTTCGAGAAAAAGACGCGCTGCTACGCCTATCTCTTCTCGTCGGGGAGCTTTCTCCACCAGCCCAATGTCGACCCCAGGACCGGCGGAAAGAAATGGCAGGGGCGCTGGATCGAGACCCCCGCCGAGGACGTCGCCTTCACGATCCAGCCCAAACCGACGGCGCGGGTGATCCTTCAGGTCGTTGAGGAGGAGACCGGTGCGCGGCTCTCCGGTTTCGATTGCACCTTCTGGAGCAGGGAAACGAAGAACTACGATCCGGGCCGCGCCGAGGGCGACTACCTCGAAAAGGTACTGCCCGTCCACGAGGGTCGGGAAGCCGGTTTCACTGTCACTGTCTACCACCCCGCCGTGCCGAAAGACCTGAGAAAGAGCTTCACCCTGCGGCCGGGCGATCTCGAGGAGGTGACGGTCACCTATCCGCGCAACCGGAGCTGGGAGATCGTGGGAAAGGTGGTCGATGCCTCGGGCGTGGCTGTCCGGGACGCCCTCGTTTATTTCGGAGGTCTGCCCGCCGGGCGCGGGGACGAGCCATTCAAGCCGTTCGTGCCGCAACGGATCAAGAGCGGCGCGCGGACCGACGCGGACGGGACCTATCGCCTCGTGGGGCGCGGCGAGAAGATCACGGCCTGGCACGAGGCGCACGGCCCGGCCACGGTTCAGGTGGTCGACGCCGGCCTGATCGAGCTTCCCTCGCGGGGAGCGATCGACGGCGTCCTGCTCGACGATGCCGGGCGTCCCCGGCAGGGTGTGGAGATCATGCTCGACCGGCAGCGCAAGGCGGTGACCGACGAGTGGGGCCGCTTCTTCTTCGAGGGCGTGGAGCCCGGAATCCGCGGACTCATCCTGCCGGGCAAGGTCTATGCCGCCGTCGATGTCATCGCAGGGGAGACGGCGCGCGCCGCGCTGAACAATTTCCTTCCCGAGGTCAGGGTGGAGCTCTACGCGAACGGGCAGCCTTACGCGGAACCGGGCCGGTTTGCGGCCGTCGGTCTCGACCGGCTCTTCACCCTGCAGGAGGCCAGAGCCGAGGGGGGAGTCCTGCTGCTTCGCGATATCCTTCCCGGCACCTACCTGCTGCTGGCCCGCGACGGACGGCAGGTCGCGATCGAGATCGAGACCGGCCTGGTCACGGCCGAATTCGGGACAGCCGGTCTCACGGTCAGCGCCGACGAAGGGGTCCGCGTCTACGTCGTGCCCGCGGGGGCTCACGAGCTCGTCAGCCTGATCGGCGGCCGGCATTCGGCCAGGCCGGTCCCCGCCTCGGGCGAGATCAGGTTCGACGGTCTCGAACCGGGACGCTACGCCGTCGGCATCGACCGCAAGGGCCTGCGCGCCACCGTGGAGGTGAGCGGCCCGGGCGCCACACTTCGAATTCGTTGAGAATCGCCCGATTTTTCCCCGCCGCCAACGCCCCAAAGATCCGTTGTAAAACTACAGGTATTAATATATCATTATTTATAGATCCTTAGGCAATCTCCGGATCTTCGACACACACCGGGATCGGGCCATATTCATCGGGAAGGAGCTCTCAAGTGACAGGTCATTGCCGCGCGAGACGGGTGCGCTCTTTTCTTTGCGCCGAAAAGATGATCGCGGCCGGAATCGTATCGATCCTGGTCATTCTCGGGACGCCGAGCTGGGCGCAGCAGTACGAGAACCAGAAGCTGCTCGCATCCGATGGCGCGGGCAGCGACGAATTCGGCCGGTCGATTGCTCTCGACGAAGGCAGGGCTCTTGTCGGCGCCCACTGGGACGACGACAACGGACCCGATTCCGGCTCAGCCTATTTCTTCGTCTACGACAGCGTCTCGGGAACTTGGCAGGAGGAAGCCAAGCTGCTCGCATCCGAC
>CAZUHB010000040.1:50344-61654 GCA_964620445.1 uncultured Phycisphaerales bacterium | reverse complement strand
GAAGGATCGAAGGACTCCTGGGAGGCGGCGGTCCGGCTCAGCCAGTGGGTGGCCGAGAACATCGCCTATGAGATTCCGGGTGGGATGACCGCCCGCAAGACGTACGACATGCGTAAGGGCGAGTGCGGAGCCCACTCGATCCTTCTCGCCGGTTTCTGCCGGGCGCTGGGGATCCCGGCGCGCGTGGTCTGGGGATGCATGTACATCCCGAACATGGGCGGCGCCTTCGGCCAGCACGCCTGGTCCGAGATCTGGATGGGCGACGCCGGCTGGATCCCCGTCGATTCCACCGCCTACCAGGCGGACTTCGTCGACTCCGGTCACATCCGTGTCGGCACCCTCCAGTCGATGACCACGGCGATCAACACGCGGTCGATGGAGGTCGTCGACCACCGCATCGGTTCGGGGCAGGGTGGGGGCGACGACACCGCCGCTGCCGAGAAGTACTTTGCCTACGTGGGCGACTATCTCGCCGAGGGAAACCTCACCATCCCCGCGCTCGTCCGGGACGGAAAACTCTGCGTCGATATCCGGGGCCAGGTCATCCCCATGAAGGATCCCGACGAGAAGGGGCGGTGGATCTGCACGCTGACGAGCCGGCTCTATTTCGTCTTCGAGCGGAACGAGAGCGGTGCGGTCTCCAAGATGATCATCCACGAGATCATCCAGTTGAACCGCAAGTCGGATCCGGAGAAGATCCCGGAGGGTGTTCCGGCGGATATCGTCCCTCTCCTGGGAGTCTACATCCTGCCGCGCGCAAAGGCCGCGTTCACCGTGCACTGGGATGATGACCGGTTAGCGGTGGACGCGCCCTTCGAGGAAGGACTCGTTCATTTCGATCCTCCTGACGAGGAAGGGTGGCGGCTCGACGAGCACGGCAAGCACACGATCTCCTTCGAGATGGGAGACGACGGCAAACCGATCGCCCTCCTTCTGAACACGGCGAGTCCCTGCAAGCGGAAGTGAGGTTTCCCCTCGAGGAGCGTTGTGAGCCGGATGGCAATAGAACCCGATGTCAACGGGCCCTGACGACCGCTCATCTCAGATGACAGTCACCGTAACCAGGTCATAGTAGATCTGGTCCATGTCCAGGGAACCGTTCATGTCCATATCGACACCGAAATAGAAGGTGTAGGTCCCTATAGGCAGAATCGCGCCGTTGAGCAAGGTGTAGGGGCCAATATGAACGAGCGGGCCCTGATAGGTCACCCTGAAACCGGATTTCCATTCATTGTCCCTCACGTGGTAGTAGTACCAACCGGAGGGCGATTGGAGGACCAACCACCAATCGGCATCGTTGCCGGCTTCATCGCCGGGATCGAGCGACAGATCTACTGTCAGGGGCTGCCCGAAGGACAGGTAGATCTGGCCGTCCTGGCCATTGGCCTTGATGTCGGGCAAGGGGGAAGTCCTGCCGTTGCCCTTTGATGAAGCCGACGTGCAGGAGGTGTCGTTGTTCGCTGCGTTTGAGAAATCCTCTGCATATTGCGCCGATAAGGGAATCGCGAGAAGCAGGATGGCAGGCAGAGTCACGGTCGCGAACCAAGTGATTTTAATCAACTTCATCTCATTTCCTTTCATTGTCAGATTGTTCCGTACTACCTGTATCCGAATGTCAACTCTGGCATGGGAGCAGGACCGGGGCCTCTTTTTATCTCAACCAAAGACGCGCAAAGAGTCCGACCTTTCCTCAAGGGAAACAAAACTATTTCGAGCCCCCGTCGACCCGTTTCGGCTTGTTCTTCTTCCCGCGGTTGCATCGCCGCTGTCATTGTGATATGTGGGGGCAACTAATTTTAACACACCAGGCGAGGAAAAGCATGCAGTTACGAATGGTCCGGATATTGGTGGTTCTGATGATTGTGAGCAATTCGGTTCTTGCCGCGGTGAGCGTTCTTCCGAGACCTGAGTCGCTCCAGGTCGAGAAAGGCTCGTTCACGATAACGGCAGGGACATTGATCGTGCACGAAGAAGGCAGTGAAAGCGCACGCCGCGCGGCAGAGTACCTGGCCTCCGCGCTCCGGCCTGCCACGGGCTATCCCTGTGACATCAAGGCGGCCGCCGGAGCGCCGGCAGGTGCGATCGCGCTTCTGGTCCAAGACGCTGCGGACGACCTCGGAGCGGAGGGCTACACGCTGGACGCCTCGCCGGACACGATCGTGATCATGGCCAGGACGGAAAAGGGATTGTTCTACGGGATACAAACGCTCCGGCAGCTCCTGCCCGCCGAGATCATGGGTGGGCAGGTGGCGGAAGGTGTGAAGTGGACGATACCCGCCGTCACGATCAAGGACCGCCCGCGCTTCACGTGGCGCGGTACGCTCCTCGACGTGGGGCGCCACTTCTTTCCCGTGGACGACGTGAAGAAGCACATCGATCTCCTCGCCCTGTACAAGATGAACGTCTTGCACCTCCACCTGACCGAGGATCAGGGATGGCGCATAGAGATCAAGAAGTACCCCAGGCTGACCGAAGTCGGCTCGCTGCGCGCCGAGTCCCCTCGCAGAGGGAATCGCACCGAGGGCGACGGCACACCTTACGGTCCCTTTTTCTACACCCAGGAAGAGATCGGCGAACTCGTGGCGTACGCCGCCGCTCGTCATGTCACGATCGTGCCCGAAATCGAACTGCCCGGACACAGCCGCGCCGCTCTCGCCGCTTACCCCGAGCTCGGGTGCACGGGCGGACCATACGAGGTCCGGACCCGCTGGGGTGTCGAGGCGGACATCTACTGCGCCGGCAGGGAGGAGGTCTTCGCCTTCCTGGAGGATGTGTTGACCGAGGTTCTGGATCTCTTCCCGTCGGAGTTCATCCATATCGGCGGCGACGAGGCACCGAAGAAACGCTGGGACGCCTGCCCCAGGTGCCGCGCGCGGATAGAAGCAGAAGGACTGCACGATTCCCACGAGCTGCAGAGCTACTTCATACGGCGCGTCGAGAAGTTTCTCAACAGCAAGGGGCGCCGCCTGATCGGATGGGACGAAATCCTCGAGGGCGGGCTCGCTCCCAACGCCAGCGTCATGTCATGGCGCGGGACAAAGGGCGGCATCGCGGCGGCACAGGCCGGACATGATGTGGTCATGAGCCCGACCTCGCATTGCTACTTCGACTACTACCAGGGCAGGGACAGGGCAAGGGAGCCCGAGGCGATCGGCGGATACCTTCCCTTGAAAAAGGTCTACGCCTACGAACCGGTCCCCGATCCCGAACAGCTCGATCCTTCGCGTGCGACGCACATTCTGGGAGCCCAGGGCAACATCTGGACCGAATACATACACGATTACGCGCAGGTGCAGTACATGGCTGTTCCACGGATGATCGCCCTTTCCGAGGTCGTCTGGTCGCCGAGGGAAGGGAAGGATTACGGCGACTTCGTGGCGCGCCTGAAGGCGCATCTCGCGCACCTCGATGAGGCCGAGGTCCACTACCGCGCACTCGATCCCGAACCGGCCGTCGTCGGATCGTGGAAGAGCGGCGAGCCGACGGAGACCTGGGCCGTGCGCGAGTGGGAAATCGGCCGGCACGTCACCGGGGCGGGAAAAATCAAGGTGACCTTCCTCTACACGGGCGGCGGTTGCCGGCTCGACGTGCGTTCGGTGGAGATCGTGGTCGACGGCCGAATCGTGGCAAAAGACGCTCACTGGGGAACGACCGGAGCGCGCCACGAGAAGAATACGTACAGCCTGGAGATTGGCGAGTTCCCGGCCGGCGCCACGATCACACTCCGCGCGCAGATTCGCAGCGATGGCGGTACCGATTCCAACGGAGAGATTCTTCTATCGAAGGAAGGATGAGGGGTCGTTTGGTCTTTGTCGATCAGGGACCCACGGAGAAGACGTACACCTTCCCCACGTTGCCGGCGTTATAGCCCGGTTCCACGTCGTTGGAGAGAGGCGCGCTGGCCATGATGTCGCAACGCCCGTCAGAATTGACATCACCGACACCCGAAATGGAAGTCCCCAGCCAATCTGCCTCTTCGCCGTCGTAGTAGTCCAGAAGACTGCCGTCGGATCCGGAGTAGACGTAAACACGTCCGAAGTCTCCCGTGCCAATCCCGATATCGGAATGACGATGGCCGCTGATGCAGAAATCATTGACGAGATCTCCGTTGGCATCGCCGATCCCGGCCACATCATGCCCCAGGTGGGATCGGTTGTTCCCGCCTTCGAAAGTATAGAGCGCCTGCATCGTGGCTCCTGAAAAAACGTAGGCCGCGCCGCAGTGATAGCCCGGGGTGCCGCTGTGAATTTCCGCACCGACAATGAACTCACCGTGTCCGTCGCCTGTGATGTCGCCGATCCGGTCGACTGCGCCGCCGAACGCGTCATCGTCATTCTGGCCGTCCACGGACCCGAGCAGGGAGAAGTCCGCCCCGGAAAACAGATAGACGCGGCCGCAGTCAAGCAAGCCTGGCGCATCGTAACCCGGCGCCCCCAGGAGCAGGTCGTCCTTGCCGTCGTAATCGACATCGCCCGCGGATGAAAGGGCCTCTCCGAACCGGTCGCCCGGAAACTCTCCGTCGAAAAGACGGATGAGTGAGCCATTCGCCCCGGAGAAGAGCGAAACCTGTCCCGTGGCATTCCCGAAACCTGGTGCCCCGACAAGGAAATCCGCCTTGCCGTCGCCGTCGTAGTCGGCAACCCTTGCCACCGCTGTGCCGAAAAGGTCCTCGGCATTCGCCCCGGAGAGGACCGTGGCTGGTGTCGGCTGGCCGCCGAAGTAGAGATAAGCCCGGCCCGCCATCGGATTGGAAAGCACTTCGTAATGGGGGGCGCCAACAAGAAAATCGCCCAGGCCGTCATCACTGACATCACCCATGCTGGCGAGCGCAATGCCGAACAAGGCCTCGGACTGGTCGCCGTCAACGGTCATGATCGTGGAGCCATCGTGCGCTGAGATCGCGTAAACGCGGCCCAGGGTGGGTTCTTCTCCCGGCTGGTTGTGGCCGACCGCACCGATGATGAGGTCCGGAGTGCCATCTCCATCCACATCGGAGACTCCGCCGTCGAGGCAGTAGCCGAATTGATCCCCCCCCTTGTAGCCGTCGATCGTGTGGACTTTCTCGCCGCCAGGACCTGAAAAGACATAGATCCTACCGAAGTCGGTCCTGCTGGTCGGGATGCCATGACTTGGAGCGCCCCCGAGGATATCACCCTTGCCGTCTCCGGTCACGTCGCTGATCGCGGCCATTCCGGTGCCGAAGTAGTCCCCGGCATATGTGAAGCCCGATCCAGGATAGATGGCCTTGTGCAAAGCGCCCGTTTTGCCGTCGAAGAGGTAAACACGACCGGCTTGCGAACCGACGGTGTTGTTGAACCAGGGTGCTGAGACAAGGATCTCATCACAGCCGTCGTTATTCAGGTCCTTCAGAGAGTCCACCACCGATCCGAACTGGCTTCTTACTCCATCACCTTCGATATCGTGGAGCTTGGCGCCGTTGGATCCTGATAGGACGACTATCTTTCCCGAGTTATCCCCGGCAGAGCCATCGTGTCCCCAGGCGCCGACGATCACGTCATTCCGGCCGTCGCCGTTGAAGTCGCCCGAGGAATTCAGAGCAGAGCCGAAGAGCTGCCGGTTCTTGTCCCCGTCAAAAGTGGCGGTGAAGCTCATCAGTGCGAGAGAGTAGACATACACACGTCCCGAATCCACGAACTGGCCATCGTCGTGAAGAGGCGCCCCAAAGAGCCAGTAGAGGGGAGGTCCGCCTCCACTGTTTTCTACGGCACACATCGTGTAGCCGAAAAGGTCGCCGGCAGCTTCTCCGGTTGCCGTGCCGATCTTGTAACCCGTCATCGTACAGAGAAAAGCCCGGCCGGTGTTGATCCCGAGCGGCCCTTCGTAGGTGGGAGCGCCGATGAGGATTTCGGTGATCCCGTCACCGTTAAAATCGCCCGCCCGCGCGATCGAGAGGCCGAACTTTTCGGAAGCCTCTTCCCCGACCAGCGTGCAGAGGAATGCGCCAGTCGAACCGGAGACGATATAAACCCGCCCGCAGTCGGGAACTTGATTGTTGTCGTGGTTAGGAGCACCAACGAGGAGATCGGGCACGCCGTCGCTGTCGATATCGTCACCGAGGCAGAGTTCCTTGCCGAACTGTTCCCCGGCCTGCTGTCCGTCGATTTCATGGATGATGGAAGTGTCTGCTCCGGAGTAGACGATCACCTGCCCGCTGTTCGGACCTGGATGACCGTCGTGATAGGGAACTCCGGCCGCGAAATCCTCTGTCCCGTCTCCGTCGACGTCTCCGGCCGCAACGATCATCATGCCGAGCATGTCTCCGCCCGATTCGCCGGGTATCACGTTGATCAGATTACGGCTCTTGGTATCAAGATCGTCTGATGAGCCGGCCTGTCTCAAAGAGGCGAAAACGACCAGGACGACAAAGACTGTACCGGCAAACACAATCCACTTTGGCACTTTTATCCCTCTTGTATTGTTGATGTGCGCGACCTGTCGAAGCCGCGAGTAAGATCATCTC
Source organism: uncultured Phycisphaerales bacterium (assembly GCA_964620445.1). GTDB lineage: Bacteria > Planctomycetota > B15-G4 > B15-G4 > CAYZWU01 > CAZUHB01. Next base: position 55,173 of record CAZUHB010000040.1, on the reverse strand, counting down.
TACTTTAACCCTACTACAAATTATTATATAATAAATAATGTATTTATCAAGAAATTATTATATAATAAATAATGTATTTATCAAGCACCTGGCGGGGAGTCCGCACGCGTTGTCGTTCGCTCCAGAAAGGATCGCAAGTCCCGGGTTGATGATCGGGAAGTAATTTTCTTGATGTTCGCGCTATTTGCCTGCAAGATTTAATTATTCTGCCCCTTTTGGGCACTTGGGGATTGTTCGCTATTAACATGATGAGTGGGGCCTTGTAAAATCAAATCAAGATGATATAATCGCATCCTCATAAAAATCGACAAACTTTCTGCATCAAAGGACAGACCTGTTTACGATCAGTCGTTACGTCCCACGATGCCGTTGTCATGTTTTCGGGAGAATTGGTTGGAATGAAAGCTGCGAAAATTGCGGTACTCCTCGTATCGTTTCTCTGGGCAGGATACTTTCTGCAGGCCCATCAACCTCACGACTACATCGAAACCGTGGCTGTCAGTCCCGATTTCGAATCGGATCGTACGCTCTTCTGTAGTTTGTCCCATGTTCACAGCTTCGTTCTCAAGTCGGAAGACGGAGGTGAAACGTGGTGGCCCGCGCAGTCGGGCATGCCCTACGGCATCACGAAGGCCTTCGCCATCTCACCCGCCTTCGGAACAGACGAAACCCTTTTCGCGGCTATCAACCGTACAGAGGGTCCCGGCGAAGTTTTCCGGTCCGACGATGGGGGAGCGAGCTGGACGGCCCGCAGCGACGGCCTGGACTGCGATCTGATCGATTCGCTGGCGATCTCGCCCGACTTTGCCAATGACGGTATCCTGTTCGCCGGCACCTCCTCGGGTGTATTCCGGACTCTCGATGGCGGCCTCAACTGGTCCCTGTCCTCATCGCATCCGTACCAGCATTTTGTGTACGCCATCGCGCTCTCGCCGAACTTCAGCCAGGACACGACACTCTTCGCGGCCACGAGTCGTGGTCTCATCAAATCGATCGACGGGGGAGCGAACTGGTTCAACCCGATCTACAGCGGTTGGAGCGATTTCCGCGCCACCGATATCGTTCTGTCTCCCGATTTCGCCAGCGACGAAGCACTGTTCATCTCGGTTTGGGGCGATGGAGTGTATCGATCGGTCGATGGCGGTCAGACCTTGACCGAAGTCAACCAGGGAATTTCGGATACGGGATTGCAGATCACGGCGCTGACGATCTCGCCGGCCTTTCCGACCGACGGCACGGTTTACGTCGCCCTTGGGCAGGAGGGGGTTTTCAAGTCGACCAATTTCGGCAACCTCTGGCAGGCAATGAACAACGGCATCGACGAGCAGGCGCCTCAGACGGACGTCCACTATTTCGACCTCGCCATCTCGCCGGCTTACGCCAGCGACAAGACCGTCCTTCTCGCCGCGTGGGAGGGCTTGCACCTGACCCGCAGCGGCGGCAAGTACTGGTGGCATCTCGATACCTTCAGCCGGAGGATGATCAGGGCCTTTTGTCTCTCGCCGAACTACGCGACCGACGGCACCGTCTTTGCCGGTGCCTACGGCGGAGGAATCTTCAAGAGCACAGACAATGGCGACAGCTGGTTTGCTTTCTCCGAGGGGCTCACGAACATGTTCCTCGCTTCCCTGGCGGTGAGCCCGGCTTATGCCCTGGACAACACCGTCTTTGCCGGCATCACGAAACATGTAATGAAAACCAACTCGAACCGCTGGGCCAGCGTTCCGGTTCATCCTCCCGATTATGTCATTGCCCGCACCATGGCCTTTTCACCCTTCTATCCGAGCGACGGGACCTTCTTCGTTGGCAACGATTTTTCGGGAACCTATCCTCTCTATCGCACCATCGACCATGGGAAGACCTTCGATGTCATCAACCCCGGTTTTACCGCGCCGCGGTGTCTGGCCATATCGCCGAATTACAACATGGACAAGACGGTTTTCGTCGGAAACGACCAGGGCGTGATCCGGTCGTGCGATGGCGGGAACTCGTGGGTGCAGCTCGGCCTCGCGGAGACGCGTGTCTTCTGCCTTGCGGTGTCGCCCGACTTCGCCACGAGCGGGACGATCTTCGCCGGGACGATGAATCTCGGCGTCCAGCGTTCGGACAACAGAGGCGAAGACTGGACAGCGGTCAACACGGGGATCCCTGATGTCGTCACGATCGAATCGCTCGCCATCTCTCCCAACACTGTCGACTGCGGCATGGTCTATGCCGGTACTCGAGGCCGAGGGGTCTTTCGATCGGAGGACAAAGGAGACACATGGCAGCCTTCGGGGCTCGAAAACGAGTTCATCAGGAACCTTGCCTGCTCCCCGTCATTCGGCGTGGACGACACCCTTTTCGCCGGCTGCTGGTACGGTGTCTACCGGTCGCAAGACCGCGGCCTGTCATGGCAGCGGGTCCTCGATGTCGACCGGATCGACAACCCGAGCGAGTATGTCAAATATAGCGGTGAGTGGAATAAATTCGTGGAACCGAGCTGTCACGGTATGTCACTGCATTTTTCGCAGGAAGCGGGCGATTGGGCAGGGATATTCTTCGAAGGCGAATCGATCGCCTGGATCGGGCACCGCGGACCTCTGGGCGGAATGGCGGCGGTCCTCGTCGATTCCGTTTTTCAGAGATACGTCGACACCTACGCGAGCGAGAATCAGTGGCAGGAAGTCCTCTTCGAAAAGAGCGATCTCGGCCCGGGTTTGCACACCATATTAGTGGTGAACCAGGGGATAGGTTCGTCGTCTTCCAATGGAACCGTCGTTGCCGTCGACGCCTTCGAGATCGGTTACTGATCCCCCTCCATGCAAGATTTCGCGTGCAAAGTCGATTCCAACGGCGGGATTCTTCTGTCGAGAGGCGGTCGAATGGGAGGCGTCGCGGGACGGCTGGGCGAGGTCGAGCCTCTGTGCCCCCGTGATCCAAGGAGTGGCAAACATCGACACTGCTTGACCTCCCGGCTCCCCATCTGTTATAATTTTCCCCCAGAAGGACAAGCTCAAAAAAACACCGTGTGTTTCTTCCCGGGAAGAGGATCTTGATCTCGGGCCGGCAAGAGCTATCCGTCATGGTTTCAGGTGTCGCAGCGCTTTCTCGAATCGCGGCGTTGCGATAGCGGCCAATCATTCGGGACAGAAGCAAATAGTTCGAAAGAGAAATGTTTCGTGTGACAGTCACGATCGGTGCCATCCCGCGTCGCCAATCGATAGGGACGGCGCGAGGATACAGTTCTGTATTCGTTCGAACAGAAGGAGGAACCACATGAAATCGCTCATCTTTTTCACGGCCTCACTTTTTCTGATCTGTCTCTTGTCGGGATCGCTTTTGGCAAGCGATCTGGTGTTCGGCAATGACGGCCAGCCGGTCGCGAAGGCGGTCGCCGGCTCCTGGAATCCATCGTCGCTCCTTCCCGACACACTCATCGACTCGTGGGATACAACCCCCGAGTACAACTGGAGTCTCAACGCCGATTTCACCTGGGCCAATGCCTTCGACACCAATGACATCACGGCGGCCCACAAGCTGACCGAGCTCCAGTACTACGCAGCGCCCACGCTGGGCGTGGAGTACGAATTCTACATGACCACGGACAACGGCGGCATACCCGATGACACCAACATGACCCTGCTCGCCAGCAGGAACGATCTGGACGGCGGCGGAATGTTCGGCTGGGTCACCATCGATGTGTCGGCAGCCAATTACATCGTCCAGCCGGGGCAGATCTACTGGTTCGTGCGCAGGTGTCCCGTGGGCGGCTGGCCCGGTTTCACCTGGTCGAGTGCGACCGCGACGAGTCCTCCCGTGAGCAATCCCGTGAAGATCACCCAGTCCTTCCCGAGCGGCGGGTGGAATAACTGGGTCTCCGATCCCTGGTGGATGCTGTTCAAGATCTACGGCGTCGTTCCCGGTCCTGTTCCGGACATCAAGGCGAACGGTCAGGATGGACCGATGACGCTGAATTACGGATCCAGTCTGACGATCGACGTCTCCCTGGATCCAGGAAACGAAGCCGGAAACAACGCCGACTGGTGGGTGGTCACAAGCTCGCCTTTCGGCTGGTACTACTTCCACCTGGTGAGCGGTTACGTTCCCGGCTTTTCCACGACTTTCCAGGGAGCGCTCTTTCCGGTCGCCGGCCACATCCTTTACAGTGGCGCGACCTTACCCCCCGGAACCTATAACTTCTATTTCGGCGTCGACATGATCATGAACGGCCAGCTCGACATGGGCTCGGCCTATCACGACGTCGTGCAAGTGATCATCCTGTAGAACGATAATCATTCAAAAGGGCGCGCGACCCCGCTTCGTACGCGCGGTCGCGCGCCTTGACAGACCTGTTCGGGGACGGTCGATCCCCCTGTCATCACTCCAGAAGTTCGATGATATCGAGAACCTCTTCGGGGGGAGGTTTCCCGTTCGCCAGTTTTTCTGCCTCGGCCCTTCTGCCGCGCCCGGTCAGGATCAATTCCGCGAAGTAGGCGTGATCGTCCCTCTCTTCATGAGCGAACGTGTATTCGATGATCCCCTCCCGGAGAGACTCGGCGCGCTCCGCTCTTCCCAGCCTGTCGTGGCAGATCGCAAGGAGGTAGTTCTCCATGCGCTGGTCCGGATCGTAGGGTCTGCCCGAACCGAGATTCTCCGGGAAGGTCTTCGATTTCTCGAGATGTCCGACGGCGGGGACGAACTCGCCGGCCCTCATTTTCTCCAGGGCCAGACGCAGGTGACACTCCGCGAAGAGGTCGCGCACGCCGGTCGCTCCCTCTGCGGGGAGAAAAGTCGCGCCTTCGAAAAGGACGGCCGCGTCGGCAAAGCGCTCCGCCGCCATGAGGGCC
>CAZUHB010000040.1:0-50244 GCA_964620445.1 uncultured Phycisphaerales bacterium | reverse complement strand
TGAGGGCCGCCTCCGTCGATCCCTCGCGGAGGTAGAATGCGAGCAGGCGGTGCCAGCAGCGCCGATCGGTTCCATCCAGAGCCAGTGCTTTTTCCAGGTCCCTTCCGGCCAGCTCGGGGCGGTCTTTTCCGATCAGGTGAGCGCGGGCGAGATAAAAGGGCGCGAAATCGGGAGGCTCGATCGCCGAAAAGAGCTCGATCGCCTCGTCGATCCGCCCCTTGCTCCAGTAGATCAGTCCGAGGTAGTAAGCCTCTGTCCATTGCCCGGGATATCTCTCCATCACCCAGGTCAGGACCGGAATCGTCTCTTCCCGGAAGGGGAAAACCAGGCCGGGCGCGGCGTCGCGAGCGCGATCGACGAAGAACCGGCTGCCTGCGCCATCGTCCTTGTGAATGAAGGCGAGCCAGTAACAGGCCACGGGGTTGGGTCTGGCGAGCTCGAACAGATTCACGGCCTCCTTCGTCGCGCCGAGCCCGAGGTAGAAGAGGGCCGTCTCGATGAGGTGTTCGTGGGGCAACTCGCTCCGGAACATGGAGCGAAATTTCTGGAGGCTTTCCGATCCGTTCAGGAGGTAGCGCTCGAAACGGGCGGCGTGATTGAGAGGGTCGACCTCGAGAAGCGCGTCGATCGTCTTCCCGGCCTTTGCCCCGTTCCCATCCTTCCGCAAGGCGATCGCCCGGACCAGGGATGCGTTGAAATTGTACCGGTTGGAATCGAGCGCCCGGCGGGTGTACTCGACGGCAAGGTCGTATCTCTCCTGCGAAAGATGAATTTCGGCCAGCCTGCAATAGGCGGCGGAGCGGTAAGCCATCGACCGGGCCGCCCAACCCAGAGCCGCCTTGGCGTCGGTCGACTTTCCCAGGCGCTGGCAGACGATGCCGTGTATGTAGTTGGCTTCCGCGTCGTACATCGATATCTCGAGAGCCTTACGTGTGGATTCATGAGCCAGTGCGTATTCGCCTCTCCGAAGGCGGAGTTCGGCGATCCGGCAGCGGGCGCGCAGGTGGTTCGGATCCCGCTCGACGCATTCGGTGTACCCTTTCAACGCCTTCCGGTGGTCCCGGGATTTTTCGCATTGCGCCGCGGCGAGGAAGAGTCCTTCCGTCGAGGATTCGTCGGCATCGTGAAAAGAGAAAGGACGGTCGAGATCGTTTGCCGCGGGGTCGCTCGTGTAGCAGATCTCGGTGCCCAGTTTCACCGTGCAGAGACCCTTTTCGGCTGGGAGCGGCACGTCACGTTCCAGGACCTCCATCGGGCGCAGCCTGATCCGTTCAGACGCGTGCTGTCTCTTGTCCATGTTGACCGTCATCTCCTCGTCGATCTCCCGGATGGCGCAGAGTCTGATCCGCAGCACGTCGGCCTTTCGTTCCACATTCATCACTCCCATGGGGGAGGCGTGGGTCAACGGGCCGATCTCCTTGTACGGGAACCAGGTCTCCCGCCACCGGTCGGTCGTGTACGGCGCGAAGAAGGCGTGGTCGCTCTGGTTCAGGAGGCGGCCGGCCTGCGGCTCGGTGTACTGGCCATCTGCGTCGGTCAAGAGGTCTTCCCAGATGGCGCCCTGCGGCGACAGGCCCCAGATCCAGACCTTCCGGCCGGGCATGTCGTCGTAAAGGGCATAATGACCGAAACCGAAAGCCGAGTCCTTCCAGTAGCCGCCGAAGAAATGTTCGTATTCACCGATGGTGAAGTAACTCTTGTAGGAGCCGAAATCGTTGTTCCCGTAGAGCGAAAGATCCCGGCCTTCCCCATCCACGGGCCAGGACCGCAGGGGAACGGAATAGTCGTGGCCGATGCGGAAGCGCCCCGGCATCGAGTACTGGAGATCGTCGGACGCGCGGACAGCGCTGTTCATCCAGGCATAGTAGGACTGATGGAGAGGCGATGGGTTGTACCATTGGGCGCGCGTCTCGAAACAGGCCCGATCGGCGGGAAGAAAAATCTCCACGCACCACCGGGTGCGCGAAGGGAGATCGAGGGTGCCCACGAAACAGCTCGCGCTCCCGTCCCGATTGCGGCGAACCATGTAATCCACGGGAGTGGCTCCCGCCGGTGTGTGCCCGATGATACCGAAGTTGAACTCTATGCCGCCGGAGACCCAGGGGCCTCTGAGAGCGATCTCCCTGAACTTCAGAACGTGATTCGTGTAGACGAACTCCCTGCCTGTCGACTTTTCCACAGCGCCCCAGATCTTCCCGCCCACCTCGGGCAGCAGGGCAAGAGCGATATGGGGATTTTCCATGCGCACAACGGTCCACTCCTGCTCCGCGGCGCTCTTGCTCAGCTTGTCGAAAAAACTGTATGGATAGAGCCGTGCTCCATCGCACCACTTGTCGGAGCGGGCCAGGATCGGCATGGGGTCCGGATCGGCGAAGGGGTAGGTCTTGATCCTTTCCGTGCACACGGTGACGATGGCTTCGGGATCGGAAGGATTCTCGATGATCGTGCAACCGGCCAGCGCCATTCCGATGGCCACGATCGCATTCGTTGCCGCAAGATTGCATCGCATGGGACGCGCCTCCATCTGCCCATTCGGGCACGCGAAGAGATCTGCAAGTTTCTCGATCAGGCTACCCGGCACGGTGGGAGTCGTCGATCTCGAAATTCTCCGCGGGGAGTAAAAACTTGACCGCTCATACCGAATCGCTAAGGTGATATCCGTCTGGGAGTGATCGCATCAATTTCACAAGGAGGAACCCCATGGCCGAAGTCATGACAAGACCCGTGGGAAAAGTAAGAAGCCCCTTCGTCGTTTTGATTCTCCTGATCGTGACCTTCGGACTGTACGGTTTCGTGTACCACTACTCCACTTTCGAAGAACTCCGGAACTGGCGGGGGCAAGGGTGGAGCGGCATGCTCTATCTCATCTTCCAGTTCCTTCTGCCACCCGTGACGATCGCAGTGCCCTGGTTGATTCCGGCCTATATCGGGCGGATGTACGCCGAGGACGGCCAGACGAAGCCGATCACCGGTCTCTCCGGTTTCTGGCTTGTTCTCCCCTTCCTGGGAGGGATCATCTGGCTGCTCGTCTGCCAGTACAGGATGAACGAGTTCTGGGAAGACAAGATGGAGGCATCTCGATCCGCGCGTCCCGGCGCGATCCCCGCAAGACTCGAGTACTGTCGCTATCAGTGCGACTCGACAGTCTCTTGATGACAATAGCACGGTTCGCGTCCACTCGTCACGACGAGCCAGTTGAGGTTCTCGGGAAGGCTGGCGATCGCATCACGGACGACTTTTGCCTCCTGGGCAAGGACGATTCGTGCACGCCCCTGATAACGTTTGATCTTCTTGAGGAATCTGGCCAGAGCCCCGTCTTCGATAACGACGAGACGGTCGAGATTGACCATCAGCTCTCCACCCTGCTCCCTCAGATATCTGCAGATCTTCTTGCCCAGAGCCTTTGCGTTGACCTTGTCGAGGATTCCGTCGAGCGTCACCGTGACGGGGGACTGGCCCCATTTGATGTCGAGCTCGAGCAGATTCGAGAGCGTTTTGCCCCGCAGACTCTCCACGACGAGGTCTTTGGCCGACATGCGGTACTTGGATCTCTTGAACCTGGGCTGGTAGATGTTCTTGTTGCTCGTCACCCGTCCGGTTTCACGCCGCGCGTACGCCAGGGACAGGGTCGTCAGTATCCTTTGCTTGAGCGACAACGGACCGAGTTCGTTATCGTAATCCGCGATGAGCTTCTCGGCCAGGGAGCGGCTTCGGTCGTTATGGCCGTAGCGCTTCAGAGCTGCCAGGGCGGGGCGGTACTTGTTCGCACATCGCTTCATGAGTTCCCGCCTCTTCGCCATGAACGGATCGTCGTAACGCGCCAGGGTTCTGTATCCCCGCAGAACGGTGTCGCACATGCGGAGGAGTGACGATCCCTGCCTGTCGTAATCGTGGACGAACGCCTCGCGGAGGATCCCTGCCGATTCTTCGGGAGAAAAGTGGGGATGTTCGAACCAGATCTGGTTCTGGCCGTGCCACTCCTCGTATGGAACGTCCTTTCTCAGGATGTTCTTTCTGTCGTAGTCCCGGTAGAGCGCTGTCCCCGGAATGGGACCGAGCTGCATGAACTGGACGAGATCGGATTCGAGATCGACGGCGAACTCGATATCTTCCCAGATGGACTCCTCGTCATGGTGCTCGAGGAACAGGATCGCCGAAGCGAGGACGCTGATCCCATGATCGCGCAGTTCGCGGATCAGACGCTTCAGATCGATCCCCCTGTTCTTTTCGTATATCTCCCGTTTCGATTCCACACCGATCCAGACGAAGGTCACTCCCAGGCGCACCAGGAATTCCACACCGGCCTTCGTGATGGTCTCGGCAGAGCTGAAAATGCTGAACCGGTAGTGTTTTCCCTGCTCCTTCATGAGCCGGTACAACTCGTGCGCCCGCTCGGGATATTTGAGAAAGTTCTCGTCCATGATGCCGAACTCGTCGAAGCCGGTGTCTTTTTCGATCTGCACGCAGAGGTCGAAGAGTTCCCTGCCTGTCTGGTAGTAGGGGGTGTACTCCTTGTCGAAAAAGTGGGACGTGCAGCAGAAACGGCACGCGTTGGGACAGCCCACACCGGGGATCAGGATCGCCGTGTCGGCCTTCATGGGCGCGCCCAGAACGCGTCTGCCGAAGGTCGAAGGCAGACTGGGATGGTTGAAAGGACGATCCGCGTTCTCCCCGAGGAGCGTGCGAAACCACTTCACTCCCTCACCCCGACAGATGTGGTCGTGTTCGATCAGATTCTCGATCCCCGGGATCGATGTCCCGTGGCCGCCGAGTACGATCCGGCTCTCGGGCGCATGGCGCCGCACGAGGTCGGCCATCCGCTTCGCCTTGAGATAATTCGGCACGATGAACGAGATGCCCACATAGTCGTACCCCTTCCGGATCTCTTTGATGAACTGTTTCTCCGAAGGGAAATCGAGAACCGACGTCGGGACGCGGATATTCTCCGCGATGAAATAGAGTCCAAAGCTCGGGTGATTGAAACGCAGCGAAAAAAGACCCTGCTCCCGCGTGACCTGGTTGTGCAGGAGTTCCATGATATTCTCTTTCCGGCCGTAGGCGTCATCCACTCCGTACGGTCCGAAAACAGAGGAAAGTAAAACTTTCATCCAGATCTCCAAAGGGCTACAGCGTTGTGGAAGGAGGGAGGTAATTTGAGCGGGCGCGGTCAATGTCTCCCGCGCGTCCGTTCGATCGAGAAAGAGATGCCGGACATAAATAAAACAGAGCCCCCGCCCTTGGGCGGAGGACTCCATCGTATCGTTTTTTGGGAAAAGACGCGGAAACGGTTTGCTTAGTAGCTGCGCCGTCCGCCGCCGCCGCCGCCGCGGTTCTCTCTCGGCTTGGCTTCGTTCACCTTGAGGGCGCGCCCCATGCAGTCCTGGCCGTCCAGGCCGTCAGTGGCTGCCTTGGCTTCCTCGTCGCTGCCCATCTCGACAAATCCAAAACCTTTGCTACGACCGGTCATACGATCGTTGATGACCGTGGCGCTCACCACGGTGCCATAGGCGCTGAAAAGCTCTTCGAGGGTTGTGCTGCTCGCGTCGTAACTCAGGTTTCCTACATACAATTTGCTACCCATGAAATTCTCCAATGCGGGATAGCGACCTGATCTCAAAAACCAGGCCGTTCGAAAGGGGCTCAATCACAGCAGAGCCCGGTACTCGTTATGTCGAATGAGGAAAGTCGAGGAGGAAGGAATAGTGGGGTTCTATCACGTCTCTAGTTTTCTCAGTCGAACCGTTACCGTGAATACTAAACGAATTCCGGTACTTTCGTACAGGAATTCTGAATTTTTTCCTTCGAAAAGACAGGAAAACACAATCACGGCCGAGCGGGAATCTCGCCGGCCTGGGATCCGATAGATGCCGCCCCTGGCGGAGGTTCGGTGGGGGGGTGACGCCCGCCGCCGTACCAGCAGACATCGCAGCATCCGCCCAGTTCGCATAACCCGAGAGGTCGAAGACACGATCCGATAGCCCCGTCCGAGCGCAGTTCGCCCGTTTTGACGAACGGCACGATTTCAGGTTTTTCCTCTCCCGATTTTTGACTCCCCGAGGGCTCTGTCATCGATTCCGCGCTCCGATCCGGTTTGCACAAGAGCTCGCATAAGAGCTCATATAAGAATGACGACGGTGTGATCCACCGTCGCCGAGTTTGCGAGTATACGATATTTTTCGATGGTTTACAACAACCGCCGCAGATCGGGATTCATTATTAATAGCGCATGCGGATGCGCACGAAGTTGACCTGCGGTTTCGTGCTCTTCGATGTCAGTTCGAATCCTTCCTTCGCCGTATCGAGGCAGATGCGGAACCTGATGAACTGCTTTCCGTGCAAGTCGGTTATGTCGGCGGTCCACTCGCTCGGGCCCGGCGCGACGCTGTCCGGATCGGGAATCCTCGAACCGGCAACGAGCGGGTCGGCGCCCTGAAAGAGGACGGTCACCTCGTTCTCTTCCGGGATGTAGTGGATCGTGCCATTGTCGAAGTCGGGCGCGAAGACCTCGATGTCATTCTCCTCGGGGTGGGGGATGTATCCGGCCTCGGTGGTTATCACGCGCCCCGTGAAGGTGTCGATCCCTTCGAATCCCTCGAAGAGCGGAACAGGCAGTCCGTCGATCGGCCCGCGCGTCACGGTCTGTCCCAGATCGATCCACCTGGACAGGGCGTAGGATTTCGGTCCGAGGGTGGTCGGCGTCTTGGCTGGATCGACGAGGCAATCGGCGGTTCGAGGCAGTGAGGGACCGGGGTATATGACCTTGTAGTGGTAGTACTGGGCGAGGCAGTTGCCGTCCCACTCGGGCGGCGGCGGAGACATGGTCACGCAACTGCAGTTCGGCCCCTGACCGTCGCAGAGGGCATAGCTTCCCCACTCGTCGCCATTCCAGTCCACCTCGCAGAGTTCGGCAAAGATGGAGTCCCAGTTTTCCACCTCGAGAGCCTCGGGATCGAGATGGTCCGATACCTGCAACTGAACGAGACCGTAGCCGCCGTACCCACCGTCTCCGATCGACCAGCAGCAGAAACTCTGCCGATGGCGGTTCGCGGGCCGCAGGCATTTGTTCCCCGGGTACTGGGTCCAGTTCTGATTGTTCCACCGTGTCCAGACCACTTCCTTGGCATCGCCCGGCCAGCCGCCCGACACATCGATCGTTGCGCCGTTCTTGATGGTGATCTTCGTGGCCGCATCGAGGATGACAGCGCCGCCGCTCCCGCCGCCGCCGCCACCCCCGAAATTGGAATGGCCGATCACCTCTCCACCGCCGCCCATGCCGCCTCTGGCAAGGATGACGGCCGGTCCCTGATAGCCGTTCTCGTCGAGGCTGCTGCCGGCCAGGTAGATCTCGCCCAGGGCATAGATGCCGAGACCGCCGCCCCCTCCTCCACCTCCGCCGCCCTTGGCATCGTAGGCGCTCTGATCTGCAGGCGGAAACCATGACGCCGCAAGAGGCGCTGTTTGCGTGTTCATGCTGTCGAGGCGCGAGCCCCCGCCGCCGCCGCCCTGTCCGCCTTGCAGAAACGCCACCTCGCCCCCCTTGCCGAGGAAATCGTTCGAACTCTCGTCGTCTTCGAAGGAGCACACACCGGGATCGCCCCCCTCCGGATCGGTTGTCATGAAACGATGATTCTCGTCGGGGAAGGAAGACGGCGCGCCGTCGTCGAAGTACCATTCGGCTCGCGGCAGGTAGCGGGCAGGATCGTCAGGGACGGCACCGTACATTCCGAGCCCCCGGTATCCCTTGGATCCCCGCTGCAGAAACGAGCCGCCGCCGCCGCCCGCGCCGCGCGACGTGTCATCGGGCGCCGAGCCCGCGAAAGGCACGTCGGTTCCGCTCGCGCCGCTTTCTCCGCCCAGACCGCCGGACTGACGCAGGTTGGAGTATCCCCAGCCCCTCTCTCCCCCGGCGGGCGATCTCAGATCGGTCATGTTCTGATAGTTGGAGGGCGTGGGCGGCTGAGACATGCCGCCATGGCCTCCGCCCGGACCGCCCATGCCGCCCGGTGTGGGCACGAAAGCCGAGTTGAAGGTGGTGTCGTCCCTGCCGTCAACCCCGGAGCAATCGATCGTTCCCTCGATGATCACGTTTCCCGTGGCCGTGAGGATCAACGGATTGGCGCCGAGCGCCCTGACCGTCACGTTCGCGGGGATATGAATATTTTCGAAGTTGAAAACACCGCCCTTCACGACCATGGGCCTTCTCACGCCCGGCGTGGATCCGTCGTAGAGGGGCAGAGGCTGATAGTCGGTGTCGAGGAGCACGGTGGGATAGATGCCGAGGGGCTCGAAATCGCCGAGCGTACCGGTGCCGCCGAGTCCGTAGCCGGCGAGGAGGTGATCGTATTCGGGTGGGACGCCGTCCACGTCGTATACAGCCCAATCAGCGGGCGCGAGCCCCTCGAGGATCGCCTGGCCTTCGCCCGCGTTCGTGAGGAAGTCCTCGAAATAGGCGTCGTCCACCGGAGCCTCTCCCGGGTCGAAAGTAAAGAAGGTGGCGGAGAGGTCGGCCTCGGCCGGGCTCTGAGACCCTTCCTTGGCCATGCTGCCCAGGCTGACACTATCCAAGCCCCGGCGGATCAGGCAGTCTATTTTTTCGCCGAAAGGCAATATTCCCGAGGGCCGCAACGTCACCCTCGATCCGCGATAGGTGTTGACCACGAGATCGGCGATCGTCCCCAGCTCGGCGGTGGTCGCGCCCGTGTCGAGCATGGTTCCATCGTCGAGATCGCCGGAGATTTCATATCTCGCGTCGGGCACGATCTGGAGCGTTTCGAGATCGAAAAGATCGACGAAGAGCCCCGCACCAGAATAGAGACAGATCGAGCCGAAACCGGCCAAGCCGATAGAAGTGTAGTCTCCGGCGCCGTCGTAGAGCGTGACACTCTGACCGGTGTCGGTGTCCATTTCGATGAGGACCGTCCGCGCATCGGGTGTGCCCGAGCGGGCCACGGCAACGAGATAGAGCGAACCGTCGTGGCGGAAGGCCATGTCGAAAAAGATCGCCTCGCCCACTCCGGGAAGAGGCGGCTCCACGGTCACCGCGCCCGATTCAGTGTCGATCGAAAGGAGCTCGTTCGATTGGCTGTCCAGCCCGAACAGGGCTCCGTCCGGGCTGAAAGCGAGACCCCTCACGCCGGTCCGTCCCTCCAGGTCTCGGGGCACGAAGAGACGGCACTCCTGTTCGGGCGAGTGGATCCCCTTGTAGTCGACCTGATAGAGGATCGATCCCGTGGTGCCCAACATGCGCCCGGCACCGTCTACCGCAATGCTCTTCAGACCGGTCAATTCATGGGGTTGGTTCCAGAGCCGCGTAGTCCCGACCAGGCTCTCGGCGCCGGTCTTGGCATTGATCTTGACGATCGCCGGCGGAAGAGATGTTCCCTCGTCGAGAGCGGCATAGAACTCGGGAGTCCTGTAGACGAAAAAGATGTTCTCGTCATCGGCGCCATCCTCGTCGAGGTCCTCTCCGGTGATGTTGGCGTCGCACGGGAGCAGGGGCTGATCGAACTCGACAAAGAACTCGGCCCACGGAGGAAAACCGGCCAGTTGTTCCATGCAGGTGTTGATCGCGATGTTGGTGTCATTATGGCGGGGGTACTGGTTCACGACGCGCGGCGGATCGTCCCGGTGATTTCCAAAGAAGAGATTGGGCAGCGAACCGGAGCATGTCCTGAAGCGGACCGGATTCGACACGAAGGGCCGGACCGTTTCGAGGTTGCCGATTGCGCCTTCCACGTGAAGAGGAACGTAAACGATGTACTCCATGTCCGGCAAGAGACCCGGAATCGCCTCGAGGTTCGCATTGGGAGTCAGCTCGATCGGCTCGGTCGGAAAGGAGGGCGTGAAAACGATCCTCTCGTTGACCTTCTCGAAAGTACCGCGGGCGGGGATGATGTTCCTTCCCCTGTCGACTGCAGCCTCGGGACCGGTGTAATCCTCGTCAACGAGAGCGTAGATATGGAGCGCCGCGTAGGTCGCGGCGTGATCGATGGAAATAAAATGGGGGCCATCGGGGACGCCTGAAAAATCGAACACCACCTGCTGGGACAGTGGCGCGCTGCTCGGAGGAACAGTGGTTGGATCGGTCAGATCGGTGTAAGCTGGAAAAGCAATCGATTCGAGAGCGATCCCTTGCCCGGGCGTCTGATTTGACGAGGACGCCGGGCCGCTTCCACCCCCGGAACCGCAGCCGTAAAAGGAAAAAAGAAGAGCGACGAGGAACGCCGTCCGAAAAATACCGGATGTGATTGTGGTAGCTCTCATGAATATGGTCCCCGACAGTGTCATTGAGCGATTCCGCCGACACGCGACCACATTCCTTTCTATCAACCCTACTTTCTACTAGCACCCTCGATGACGTCGGGCAACAAACCAAAAATAGAGACCGGGCAGGCTCGAGGCGCAATGCCGAAGGGCATGATCCCGAAAGCGATCTCTTGAAGACGAGCTCCAGATCTCTGAATGGGCGATCGTTTGGACCGTGTAGGGTTTTTCCTGTTGTCATGTCGGCAAATAGCTCAAAATCGCGATTCGACCGGCTTGACGTCAAGGTAGCGCTCATTCCTCCCGATACTTTTGGTGTTGTGATCGGCAAAACTGATATGGGGACCTCGGCCCTCGGCACAGCTGGGAGGTTCTTCGACCGGGGATTGGAGCGAGACGAAGTCAGTCGTGTTCACCAGGGAGATCCTCAGTGGGCTGTCGAGAAAACCATTCAACGACGCGGGATCGGATTCGGGCTGAATTCGACCTGGTCGAGCTTTCGAAGAGGCACCCCTTCCTGCTCGCGGTCGACGCGGAATCCCGCGTCTTGTGGGCGAGCGAATCCTTCGCCGTTCGCCTCGGAAAGGACCGCACCGGCTCGCGGGCGGACTTCCTGCGCTTCGGGGACGACGGAGAGCAAGTGTGCGCCGAGCGTGTAAACGCCTTGAGAGGCGAAGCATGCAGACTTCGATTCGAGTGCAAGGACCACCACGTCAAACTGAAAGGCCGATGGTACCGTTCAGGCGAAGGATTCGTTCTGCTGGCCGCGCCCGATTTGCTCAAGAGCGAAGACATGGTCGGTCTCGACCTGGCCGACCTGTCGTCCGACGACCACATCATCGCCATGTTGACTTTGCGCGATGAACTGGACGCCTCGCTCGCGGAAGCAAGAGCCGCAATGCGGGAACTGAAGGAACGCGTCACCGACCTCTACGAAACCAACCTCGAATTGGAGAACGCCAAGGTTGACCTCGAATCGGAGGTCGGCAATCACAAGGCAACGGAACAAAAACTTCGATCGGCTCTCGACTTTCAGGATCAACTGCTGGCGACCGCGGCCACCGCGATCTTCACGGTGGACACGAAGCGGCGCATCACCTCGGTCAACGATGCCTTCCTGCGCATCACGGGATACGAGAGGGATGATATCATCGGCCTGCATTGCGATTTCTTTCGTGGCCAGAACTGCTCGGAGCGGTGCGCCCTTTTCGGCTGTACAAACAAAGACGCGATGATCTGCCAGAACGGTGCCGAGGTCGGATTTCGCGCCAAGGGGGGCCGGGTCCTCAGCGTCATCAAGAACGCGAATCTGCTCAGGGACGAAACGGACCGCGTCGTGGGCGGCGTCGAATCCTTCATCGATGTGACGGCCTACCGGGAGGCCTGCCGAACAACCGAGTCCGCCAACAGGGCCAAGGGGGAGTTCGTGGCCAACATGAGCCACGAGATCCGCACACCGATGAACGGCGTCCTGGGCATGACCGAGCTGGCGCTGCAAACCGATTTGACGGACGAGCAGCGCGAGTATCTCGAGACGGTCAAGACCTCGGCCGAAACGCTCATGAAGGTGATCGACGACATTCTCGATTTCTCCAAGATGGAGGCCGGAAAGCTTCATTTCGAAACGATCGACTTTTCTCTCTGCGACTGCTTGGCCGACGCCGTTCGCGCCCTGGCTTGCCGCGCCCACGCGAAAAACCTCGAACTGGCTTTTCGGATCGCCTCCGATCTGCCCGACCATCTGGTGGGCGATCCCTTCCGCCTGCGCCAGATCATCGTCAATCTGGTGGGCAATGCCGTCAAGTTCACGAGCGCGGGAGAGATCGTCGTGGACGTGGAGGCCGTCTCACGGTCGGAGAGTCAGGTGGAATTGCACTTCAGGGTCATCGACAGCGGAATAGGGATCGACAGTGAAAAACAGAAGGTCATCTTCGAACCCTTCACCCAGGGTGACGGCACAATGACCCGCAAGTACGGCGGCACCGGTCTGGGATTGACGGTGACGCACCGTCTGGTCGAGATGTTGAAGGGGAGGATCTGGATCGAAAGCGAAATGGATCGGGGCTCGACATTTCATTTCACGGGCATCTTCGGGACCAGCGATTCCGTCGTCTTCAGGCGGACCACGAATGAGATCGCCCGGCTGGCCGGCATGCCGGTCCTCGTGGTGGACGACAATGCCACCAACCGCCGCATCTTGCAAGAGCTGCTCCAATCCTGGCAGATGCAGCCGGTATTGGCCGACTCGGGATTGGCAGCGCTCGAGATCTTGCACCGAGGTCCGCAAGAAGCGCCACATTTCGGACTTTTCCTGCTCGACGTGATGATGCCGGGGATGGACGGATTCGAGTTGGCCGGGGAAATCGCCAAGATCGATTCCTGCAAAACCGCCAAGACGGTCATGCTCACCTCGGCGGGCGACATCCCCGCCGCGTCCGCTTACAGGGATATGGGAATCGATCTCGTCATGACCAAGCCGGTCAAGCATTCCGAACTCCTCGATCGGATCCTGCGATTGATGATCGATCCCGTTGATCCGGCGCCGCCGCGTCGCCGCGAAGAGCACGCCCCGCGGCAGGCCGAAAAGGGATTGAACATCCTGTTGGCCGAGGACAACATCATCAACCAGAAGGTCGCCTTCCGCCTCCTCGAAAAGCAGGGGTACACCGTCAAGACCGTCGAGAACGGGAAGGAGGCCCTCGATGCGCTCGAGGAAGAAGAGATCGATCTCGTGCTGATGGACATTCAGATGCCCGTAATGGATGGTTTCGAGGCTGTTGCGTCGATCCGCAAAAAGGAGGAGCACACGGGCGACCATATGCCGATCGCGGCCATGACTGCTCATGCAATGAAAGGGGACCGCGATCGCTGCTTCTCCGGGGGCATGGATGACTATATATCGAAACCAGTAGATAGCAAAAGGCTGGGCGCGCTGTTCGCCCGGCTCCAGCCACTCATCGATGCCCGCACAAGAGAACGGGAGGATCAGCGCCTGCTGACCACCGCCGGCTGATACCGGTAAATTCTCGATCTGACCGCTCAATTTTCCTTGGAACCTTCTCCCCTGAAGCTATAGGTATTAGGTATATTCACGTGCTGTCAAAGCAAACATGCCGACGGGAGAGGATCTTTCGTCGACGAGACCGATAACACGAACTTGTTGCCTTTATATGGCAATCCGAGCGAACCGAGTAGGAGAGTCGATATGCTCACATGGAAAAGATTTTACCTTTTGTCAGTGCTGGCGTTGCTGGCGCTTTGTTTCATATCCAATCACGCTTTTGCCCAGGACATGGACAAGATCGCCAAGTGCGAGATCTGCAGCGTCGTCTTCCAGGACATGGAATTACTCACGTCCTGCGACTATGCGGTGCACGACTGGAGCCATGGTACGATCCATCTGCTCGAACTCAACAATCCCGCCCTCATGCAGAAGTTCCGCGATTTCGAGAAGCACGACAAGGAGACGAGCGCCAAGTTCATGAAGCTGGGCGACGCGGAATGCACCGAGCGCCTCTGCGGCGGGTGCGCCGAATACTTCAAGTTTCGTCGGAAGGGGCTCGGTGAGGAGCGCATCCAGACTCCGAATGGGACGATCGTTCTCACACGGACCGCCGACCCGGCCCTTCTCGAGGAGGTGCACGACTGGTCGGCCCGCATGCGCGAGATGATGGCCGCCTTCGACCCGTCGGCGTTCGGGGCATCACCCGCCGAGGCCAAGGCCTGCTGCGGCTCGTGCAGCAGCACGGCTTCCTGCACTGCCAAGTCCGAGAGCAGCGCCGAAGCCACCTGCACGATCGGGTCCGCGGCGGCTGATGGCCGCACCGCTGTGGCCGGAACGTGCGATTCGAGCGCCGCCAAGCGCGAAAAGGATCCCCTGTCCATGTTTCCTCCCAACGTGGTGGAGGAGATGAAGAAGTGTGCTCTATGCAGCCTCATGATGGCTCAGCCGGAGTTGATGTTCGCCGCGAAGCCCGAGGTGACGACCTTACCGTCAGGCATGGTCATTACCGACACGGTGATCGACAAGAATAACCTGGCCAGGTACCAAGCCTTCCAGACCAAGTTCCACGACCGCATCGAAGAACTGGAGAAGGAGAGTGGCTGGGACGATGCCAAATCGAAGGTCTGCTCCTTCTGCTGGAAGTTCGCCGAGCTCGACAAGGCGGGCGCGCACCTGGACTGGGGCCTCACCAGCGACGGCACGGTCACGGTGGTCACGGCGAAGGATGCCGCCCTGGTGAAGAAGATTCACGCCCTGGCCGAGGAGATGAAGGCCTGCTGCGCCATGTTCGAGGGCTATTTCTAAAGGCACACGCCACCAGCCAGCGTCTCTTCGAACAGACCTCAACGAAAATCGGCCCGCCCGATAAAGGATGGGCCGATTTCGTGTTTCAACGGGCTGCTAGCCGTGGATCGCCCGCCTGTCGACCGCGAGGGCCGCTTCCTTGATCGTTTCGGCCAGCGTGGGATGGGCGTGGCAGGTGCGCGCCACATCCTCGGCGCTTGCAGAGAACTCCATCGCCACGGCCGCCTCGGCGATCATGTCCGACGCGCGTGGACCGAGAATGTGCACGCCGAGGATCCGGTCGGTCTCCTTGTGGGCGATCACCTTGACCAGACCCTCCTCCTCGCCCAGACTCTTGGCCCGCCCGTTCGCCTTGAAGTAATTGCGCCCGATCTTGACGGGGATCTTCTTCTCCTTGGCTTCCTCTTCGGTCATGCCCACCTGGGCCAGCTCGGGCCAGGTGTAGATCACGTTCGGTATCACGTCGTAATTGACATGGCCCGGCTTTCGCGCGGCCAGCTCGGCCACGGCCACGCCTTCATCCTCGGCCTTGTGGGCCAGCATGGGGCCGTGAATCAGATCGCCGATGGCGAATATGCCATCAGCCGTGGTGCGCCACTCTTCGTCGACGCGCACCCGGCCGCTCCCGTCGAGCTCCACTCCGGCCGCCTCCAGACCGCAATCCTCCGTGTAGGGTCCGCGGCCCACGGCGACGAGCAGCGTGTCGCACATCAGAGTCCTGTCGCCATCCTTCTCGGACGAGACGGCCACCTCGACGCCGGACTCCTTGACGTCGGCACCGGTGACCTTGCTCGATAGCATGAATTCCATGCCTTGGGCCTCGAGGAGCTTCGCGAGCATCTTCGACAGCATGCCGTCCGCGAAGATCGCCACCCTGGGGAAGATCTCGACCACCGTGATCTGCGTACCGAGGCGGTTCCACACGCTTCCCAGTTCGAGTCCGATCGCGCCGGCGCCGACCACCACCATCCTCTTCGGAACCGCATCGAGGCAGAGCGCCTCGGTCGAGCTGATGATCCTCTCGCCATCGAAGGGAAGAAAGGGCAGCTCCGTCGGCACGCTTCCCATGGCGAGCACGATATGCTCTCCCTCGATTTCGATCTTTCCCTTGGTCCGCTCTATTTCCACGACGTGGCCGCCTTTCAGACGTCCCCGTCCCTCGACGCGGGTGATCTTGTTCTTCTTCACCAGGAGATCGACGCCCCCCGTTATCTCGGAGACGATCCGGTCCTTGTTGGCCATCATTCGCGTCAGGTCGAGATCGACGTGGCGCACACCGATGCCGAAGTCCCCGGCCTTGTGCTTCACCGTGTGATACATCTCGCTCGATTCGAGGAGCGCCTTGGACGGGATGCAGCCCACGTTGAGGCATGTGCCGCCGAGGGTGGGCCTCTTTTCGATGAGCGCCACCTTCATGCCGAGCTGCGCGGCGCGGATGGCGGACACGTAACCTCCCGGGCCGCCGCCGATGACCAAGAAATCGAATTTCTTCATAGGGATCAGAACTCCATCAGATTGCGTTCAGGATCTTCGATGCATTCGACAATCCTTTTGAGAAAAGTGACCGCCTCCTTGCCGTCGATGATCCGGTGGTCGTAGGAGAGGGCCACGTACATCATGGGCCGGATCTGGATCGCGTCGTCCACGACCACGGCGCGCTTCTTGATGGCGTGCATGCCGAGGACGCCGCTCTGCGGCGGGTTGACGATCGGCGTGCTCATCACGTTGCCGTAGATACCGCCGTTGGAAATGGTGAACGTGCCGCCCGAGATATCCGAAAGGGACAGCTTGCGATCCCTCGCCTTCAGCGCCAGGTCGGCGATGGTCTGCTCGATCCCGGCGAAGCTCAGGAGGTCCGCGTCGCGGATCACGGGCACGACGAGCCCCTTGTCGGTGCTCACGGCCACGCCGATGTCGTAAAAATTGTTGTAAACGATTTCGGTGCCGTCGATCCGGGCGTTCACCTCGGGAACGATCTTGAGCGCGTCCACAACGGCCTTCACGAAAAATGACATGAAACCGAGCTTGACGCCATGTTTCTCCCGGAACGCCGCGCCGCGCTCGGCACGCAGCTCGATGACACGGGTCATGTCGATCTCGTTGAAGGTGGTGAGGATGGCCGCCGACTGCTGGGCGATCACCATGCGCTCCGCAATGCGCTGCCTGATCATGCTCATGGGAACGCGCGTCTCGCGTCCTTCCTCTGCCGGACTGCCGGCGGCCTCGACGGCACCGGGAGCGGGCGCGGCGGCCGGCGGAACGGGGCTTGTCGCCGCAGCCTCCCGGCGTTCGGCGATATGGCCGACCACATCGGCCTTGATGATGCGTCCACCCTTGCCCGTGCCCGCGATTTCACGTGCGTCGAGCCCATGCTCGGCAACGAGCCGTCTCACCGAGGGAGCCAGTCCCTGGGCGGCTTCGATCTTGGCAGCGGCTTGGGGGAAACCGGCCGGTGTCTCCTTGAGCGGGCCGTCGTCAATCGCTTCGTCTTCAACGGGCGCGGGTTCGACGCTCGTATCGATCGATCCCACGACCTGTCCTATCTGCACGGTCTCGCCGGCATCGATCGCGATCTCGACGCGGCCCGCGTGCTCCGAGGGCACATCGAGGGTGATCTTGTCCGTCTCGAGCACGAAGAGAGGATCGTCGACATCGACCACGTCGCCGCTCTGCGCCTTCCACTCGGCCAGGATCCCCTCGGTGATCGACTCGCCCACTTCGGGCACGATGATATCTGCCATTGCGTCTATCTCCTTGTTGCAGAGCCGGTCCGGAAAGCCTCGTTCACCAGCCTCTGCTGCGTGAGTTTATGGATGCGAAGCGAGCCGGTGGCCGGGCTCGCCATGGCGGAGCGCCCCGCATAGCGGATGGGGCGGTCCGGGAAGAGCTCGAGCAGGCGGGGGAGAATAAAGGTCCATCCGCCGCGGTTCTTCGGTTCTTCCTGGACCCAGACGACCTCTGAAACAGCGCCGTACTTTTTCTTGATCCGGCGGAGTTTCTTTTCCGGATAAGGATAGAACTGCTCGATGCGCACGATGGCGGCATGGTCGATGCCGTCGGTCTCGCGCTTTTCGATCAGATCATAGTAGACCTTGCCGCTGCAAAAGATGAGCTGCACCGGATCGGGAGGCGCGGACCGATCGTCGAGCACCTCCTCGAATTTCCCCTTCACGAGCTCGTCCACTGGAGAACGCACGGCCGGATGGCGCAGCAAGCTCTTGGGAGCCATGATGATCAGGGGTCTCCGAAGGCTGCGGTGCAGCTGCCGCCGCAGCGCATGAAAGTACTGCGCCGGTGTGGTCAGGTTGCAGACCTGTATGTTGTCCTCGGCGCACGCCATGAGATAGCGTTCGAGATAGGCGTTGGAGTGCTCCGGTCCCTGCCCCTCGTATCCGTGGGGGAGGAGCATGACGAGGCCGCTCACGCGCTGCCATTTCGATTGCGAGCTCACGATGAACTGATCGATGATCACCTGGGCGCCATTGGCGAAATCGCCGAACTGCGCCTCCCAGAGGACCAGCATGTCAGGTTCGGAGAGGGTGTAGCCGTACTCGAAACCAAGCACCGCGGCCTCGGATAGGAGGCTGTTGTGTACGCAAAAACGCGCCTGATCGCCGCCGATGTGATTGAGCGGAATGTGGTCCTTGTCCGTCTCCATGTCGTACCACTGGGCGTGGCGATGGGAAAAGGTGCCCCTGGCACTGTCCTGGCCGCTCAGCCGTACCGGCATGCCCTCGCGGAGCAGAGTGCCGAAAGCCAGAAGCTCCGCATGAGCCCAATCCACGGCGCCGCGCTCTTCCACCGCCTCGAGCCGATCGGGCAGGGTGCGCGCCACCTTGGGATTCAGGCGGAAGCCGTCGGGCACGGTGTTGAGCGCGCGGGCCACGTCAACGAGCGTGGAGTGGTCGACGCCGGTCTCGGCAGGATCGTGCGAGTAGGGAGTGTCGAGCCCTTTCCACTTGAGCTCGAACCGGTTCGGTTCGATCGCGGGCTGGTCTTCGCGGGCCGATTCGAAGGCTTTCTGGAGCCTGTTCCTGAACTCCTTGCTCAGCCTGTCCGCGTTCTGGCGCGTCAGCTCGCAGCAATCCATGAGCTGGTTCGTGTATCGCTGCCGCACCGAGGGGCGGTCCTTGATCTTCTTGTAGAGCAGGGGCTGGGTGAAGGCCGGCTCATCGCCCTCGTTGTGGCCGTGGCGGCGGTAGCAGATCATGTCGACGACCACGTCCCGGCCGAAGGTATGCCTGTACCTGAGCGCCAGCTCGGTGACGAAGACGACCGCCTCCGGATCGTCGCCGTTCACGTGAAAGATCGGCGCCTCCACCATCTTGGCCACGTCCGTCGAATACTGGGTCGAGCGCGCGTCGCGCGGCGACGTGGTGAAGCCGATCTGGTTGTTCACGATGAAATGCACGGTGCCGCCCGTGGAGTAGCCCTCGAGCTGCGAGAGGTTGAATGTCTCGGCCACGAGTCCCTGTCCGGCGAAGGCCGCGTCGCCGTGAATCAGGAAGGCGATCACCTTCTTGCGCTGCTCCGTGTCGTTCTTCTGCCTCTGCTTGGCACGCACGCGGCCCTCGACCACCGGGTCGACCGCCTCGAGGTGGCTCGGGTTGGATGCGAGCGTGACACGCACGGGTTTCCGGGTGTCGTGGTGTCTGTGGGTGGAGCTGTATCCCTTGTGGTACTTCACGTCCCCGTCGCCGCCCACCGACTCGGGCAGGAAGTTTCCCTCGAATTCCGAAAAGATCATGGCATAGGGCTTGTCGAGGATGTTGGCGAGCACGTTGAGCCGGCCGCGGTGGGCCATGCCGACCACGACCTCTTCGATATCAAGCTCGGGAGCCAGCTGGACAAGGCTGTGAAAGGCCGGGATCAGGGACTCCGCACCCTCGAGCGAAAAGCGCTTCTGGCCCGGATAGCGCTTGCCCACGAAGGTCTCGAAGACCTCGGCGTCGGTGAGGAGCTCGAGGATCTCGAGCTTCTTCTCCCTCGAGAAATCGGGACGATTCCGCACCGGCTCCATCTCGTTCTGGAGCCAGCGCCGCTGCTGCACGTCCTGGATATGAAGATACTCCACTCCCACGGAACGGCAGTAGGTATCCTGCAGGTATGCGAGGATCTCCTTGAGCGGGGCGCGCTGAGGCGCACCGCCGAGGTGGCCCGTGTCGAAGACCCGCTCCAGGTCCTTCTCGGTCAATCCGAATTGATCGAGCTGCAGTCCGGGGTGAAAATCGAGTTTGTTGCCGAGCGGATCGAGGTCCGCCACGAGATGCCCTTGATCGCGGTAGGCGTAGATAAGGCTCGCCACCTTGGACTGGTGCTTCGCTTCTTCGGCTGCCTGGCAGGTACGCGGGCACTTGGCCAGTTCGAAACCTTGAAAAAAAGCCTGCCACTCTGTGCCGAGGACCGAATGATCGTGTCGCCACTTCCGGTACATCTCCTCGAGATAGTCGGCGCTCTCCGCAATAGGCAGAGCGGCGCCGCTCAGGTCGGGTAATCGGTCTTTCGACACGGCTGTCACTCCCACTTGTCCAATCGGGCCCGGAGTTATCGTTCACCTAAACATAGCCGATTTATTTGCGACGGCAGTTCGAACTTCTTGCCGGCTGGCAGACGCACATTATGAGGGAACGGCACAGGGCAGTCCAGAGTCCTAAAGGAGCCAATTCGACGACTCGCAGGATAGTGAAAAATTTTTATCCCCGGGCCGCGGTGATCGCCGGTAGGAAAACGCCGGTATCGGAATCGCGCCGAAATCGCCCGCATGCGGCATTCGGCTCGGTAGGGGGTGTGAAGGAGATCGCCCGATCGGTTCGCGCCCTTAGGCGCCCGCCCCGTTCCGCGCCGGGGCCGATTCGGCGGGCTCGGGCGGCGCGAGCACCCTCGCCTCGGTGGGTAGCAGCTCGAAGAATTTCAGGCCCCAGACGAAGAGGAAGCCGATCACGCCGAACACACCGAGCGCCTGGAGCACCTCGATGAAGCTGACCGAGTAGGTGACCACTCCCTCCTGGAAGGCGGAGCCGACCACTTCCATTCCCGGGAACATGTCGGGAGGATGGGTCAGCCCGGGAAAGACGATCACGTACCGTTCGCAGAGGACGCCGAACACCACCAGCAGGGAGGCGATGACGACCCAGCGGATCGATCGTCCCAGCCTTTTGTGGAAGAGGATCACGATGGGAAGGATGCAGCCGGCTAAGATGAGACCGCCCCAGAAGAGGAGGGCGTGAAAGCCCTCGAAAAGATAGTAGATCGCCGCCTCGCGCAGCTCGACCACGTAGGCCCGGTAGGCATTCTCGGCAGCGAGAAAGTAGACGACCACGAGGAGGCAAATGGCGAGAAACCGCCCGAGCCAGAGAATGAGCTCATCGTCGACGTGGCGTTTCGTGGCCTTGAAGAGCCCCACGATCATGACGATCATGAACGCCGTGCCCGATGCCATCGCCGCGGCCACGAAGCTCGCCGGAAGGAGGGGCGACTCGTAGAGCACGCGCGCCCCGAATCCGAAGATCGCTCCCGTGCCGCTGTGAACGCAAAAAGCCCAGCCGAAAGCGAGGGTGGCCACCACCTTGGTGAGCTTCTTCTTCTCCTTGAAGAGCGCCCAGAGGTAGACGACGCAGATCAGGATGTGTCCGTTGTAGAGCAGCGGATTGATGGAAAACATCGACTGGAGGTTGAAATGGACGAAGGGCTCGACAAAGACGCGATCCATCCTTCCCTGGTCGGTGAGAATCGACATGAGACCGGCGATGAGGAAAAGCATGGCCAGGTAGACGGCGAGACGCGCGAACGGTTTGTACTCGCTCTTGCCGAAGACGCCGTAGAGGCCCGAGATCACGAGCGAACCGGCTGACAGGCCGATGTAGTAGACTGCCAGGGTGATCTGGATGCCCCACGGGATGCGGTTGGTCATACCCGTGACCCAGATCCCTTTTTCGATCACGTACCATGTGGCCACCCCTCCGGCCACGGCCAGGGCCGCGAGCACGGAGAGGAGGAGATAGTACGACCTCGAGCGTCCTTCAATGCTTTCGAATTTGATCTCCATGCCGCCCCCTTCTAGAGACCGATGTAATACACCTTCGGCTCGGTGCCCAGATCCTCCCTGATCCGCTTGACCGGATTGCGGGCGATCAGATGGGCAACGTCGCTCTCGTCATCGTTCAGGTCGCCCACGATGATCGCGCGGGCGCCCTCCTTTGCGCAGGCATCCACGCAGGCCGGCTCAAGGCCTCTCTCGAGGCGGTGGGCGCACAGGGTGCATGCCTCTGCCACGCCGTGCGATCGTTTGGGAAATTCCTTGTTGGGCCAGTGCTCGTTCTCCTTGAAGTTGAAAAACCGCGCGTTGTAGGGGCAGGCGATCATGCAGTACCTGCATCCGATGCACCGGTGGTGATCGACGATCACGATTCCGTCGTCCCGCTTGTAGGTCGCCTGGACGGGACAGACCTGCGCGCAAGGCGGGTTGTCGCAGTGATTGCAGAGGAGGAGCACCTCCTGTGACGCCCCCTTGCCGTGCTTTTTCTCGAGACGGACTTTTCTGATCCAGTGGTTGTCCCAGCGGACGTCCCCGTGATGGGCCACGTTGTTCTCATTTCGACACGCACCCAGGCAGGCGGCGCACCCCTCGCGGCACCTGTTGAGGTCGATGACCATTCCCCAGCGCCGTGTTCCGGGAGGAATCTCCGCTTCCACGCCGCTCGTGTCCGACCTGATCAGGAAGCGGAACGCGTAAGCACACGAGGTCCCCGCCAGGATCGAGCCGCCCGCGGTCTTCAGGAAATCTCGTCTTTTCATCCTCTGTTCAACCTCCAAAGAGCCGGCCTTGGCACTGATCGACGCGCCCTCGCGCTTCAGGGATAATAGTGACAGTCGAAACAATCGGGATAGAGACTGGTCGCTTCGTGGCACCTGTTGCAGAATCGTTCCCTGCTCGTGTGGCAATCGGCGCACCTGTTCAGGCCCACGTCGCCCCGAATCCCGTAACGCACGACCTCTTCCCTGATCTGCTTCAGGAGTTCCCAGTGGTGGTACCGCATGTAGGCGGTGTCCCGCACGCAGGCCTCGTGTTCGGCGCCCGGCATCTCGAGAAAGAGATCGCCGCCGTCGGACGGCGCCTCCCGCGCGAGAAGGGAGGCCACGACGCTGTAACCGAGCGGGAAGAGCACGATCACGAGGGGGAGGGCGATGAGAAGGGCCCTCTTATTCTTCCGATTTGTTGCCGGCATCGTTCCTTTCCTCCTGATCCGCGCCTGGCGCCACCACCGGGGGCGGATCTGTCTTTCTGGTCCGTCCCGTGTGTTCGGCGAAAACCATGGCCGTGGTGCGATAGGCCACGTGGGCGAGTTTCGAATAGGGCAGATAGATGAGCACCGAGAATACGAGAACGAGGTGGACGAAGTAGGCGATGTGCCTGTGCGGTTCGAGACGCTGGTAGTGCATGATCTCCGTGGCGAAACCTGTGAAGACAACGAGGATCAGCGCCGCGAGCAGAGCCCAGTCGGAGTATCCGCCCGGGCCCACGTTCTCATCGCTCTTGATGCGGTTCCAGGCCATCAGCAGGCATCCGGTCACGACCGCGACGCCGCCCAGGTTCGCCAGTATCTTCCAGGGGCTCAAGAAACCGAAGGGGTAGGCGAAGTTCTCCTGCACGAGAGGATTGTGCTTGGCGGTGATCACCCACAAGGTGACCAGCGTCAGTCCCCCGAAACCGAAGAAGACGCACAGATGCGCGAAGGACCGCGAACGGGACGCTTCGCATTCGGCGAAATCCGCATGGGTGACGATCTTTTTCAGGGTTGCGCCGATCGATGGCAGGATGCCTTTCGTCGGCGCATAGGTTCCGTCTTCCACGGCGCCCGATTTCATGGCGCGCCAGAAGCGCGTGATCCCGATGAGCACAACGAGAAAGGCGAGAAGTGTGAAAAATCCGAAGAAGCCGTTCAGCAGCCAGTGGGGAAAGACGGCCGAATAGGCGTAGACGATCCGTTCGCCCACATCGGCCGAAAAACCGAGTGCGTCCTCGATCGGCTTCCGGGCAAAAAGAGCCGCCGTGAGCAGCGCGGCCGGCAGGCCGAGAAGGAAGGGGAGGCACGACGGCTGGCCGACCCATCTGCCGAAAAATCCGGGGATCGAGTAATGGTGCACGCATTCCTGCCGCACAGCGGCCAGAACATTCCCGGGCTGGGCCGCGCGCGGACAGCGCGTGGAACAGTCGTGGCACTGGTAGCAGAGCCAGACGTCGGGATCCTTCAGCAGGCGGTCCTTCATTCCCCACACGGCCCAGATGATCTCCTTGCGCGGAAAGGGATCTTCATCGGGCGAGAGGGTGCACGTGGCCGAGCAGGTGCCGCATTGGAAACACTTCTTGAGCGTTTCTCCGCCCTGTGATTCCAGCGCCCTGATAAATTCGAGATCAGGTTCGATCCGTACCGGCTCGGTCGGATTGGGCCTGTCCACTTCCATGAGGTTGCCCCCGACAAGCAGACTGCGTAAAAAGAGCTCGTTCTCTATCACATCCCCTTGAAGGGGTTCATTCCGAATTCGTCGACAACCTCGGCCGCTTGCTCGAAGATCTCGGGGATCCTACCGTATTCGGAGATCTGGAGCTGGTGAAGCTGCACCCTCTCGTTTTCCATCGCCATCTGTTCCAGCTTCTCCCTGATGTTCTCGCCGCGCGCATCGGCCAGCTCGCTCCCCTTGATGAAATGGCACTGGTAGTCGTCGCCGTACTTGCAGCCGATCAGGGTGACCGCGTCGAAACCGGACGAGATCGCTTCCTTGATCCACTCGAGATTGACCGATCCGAGGCATTTTACCGGCACGACGCGAATGAAGGGACTGTACTGGAGCCGGTGCCGGCCCACGAGATCCATGGCCGGCATGGCGTCGTTCTCGCAGAGGATCGCCAGGATCCTCGGCTTTTCCTCGTAGTCCTCGGGCACCTCGACCGCCTTGATCATGGCGGACACGATGGTCACCGAGTAGTCCTTGAAGGAGACGATCCGCTCGGGGCAGGCGCCCAGACAGATTCCGCACCTGCGGCACCGGGTCGCCCAGAACAGGGGCGTGCCCTTCTCGTCCTCGTTGAGCGTACCGAAGGGGCACTCCTCCGTGCATCGCTTGCACTGGGTGCACTTCTGGAGATTGAAATCGGGAAAGGAGATATCCCCGGCGCGGGGATGAACCGTCTCTCCCCGCGAGGTCATCTCCACGCACTGGATCGCCTTGAGCGCCGCGCCGGTCGCGTCTTCGCGGCTGCCGATGCCGTCCATCGGCTGGCGCACGCTACCGGCAGGATAGATGCCGGTCCGGCGGCTCTCGTAGGGGAAGCAGATGAAGTGGGAGTCGGGAAAACCGTGCTGCAAGATGGGGAGGTCGGGCCCCTGGCGATAGTCGAGGTTGAGGATCTCCGTTCCCTCGTGGTTCCCGAGCTCCTCCACCTTTTCGGCCGCCTTGGCCTTCTGCTCCTCCGACTCGCCTTGAGTCACGGTGAGCTTCGCGTCCACGAGCGCGCGGATCGCCTCGCCATCGGCCGAGTTCGGCACCATCCCGGCCGCGAGGACCACGAGGTCGACCTTCACCTCGATGTGGGAGCCGGGCATGGTGTTCCGCGCGGTGACGACGAGCGCGCCGTCGCTGTCCGGCTTCACGTCGGCCACCTCGCCCCGGGTGAGGAACACGCCCGGGTCCTCCTGGACCTTGCGGTAAAAGTCCTCGTACTGGGCCGGGGTGCGAATGAACTCGTAAAAGATGTACGCCTTGGCATCGTCATCGCTTTCGCGGAGGTAGAGGGCCTGCTTGAGCGACGTGAGGCAGCAGATCGACGAGCAGTAGGAGTGGTGCTCCTTGTCGCGTGATCCGCCGCACTGGATGAAGGCGATGCTCTTCGCTTCCCTGCCGTCGGATGGACGGGTGATGCGCCCCTGGGTGGCGACCATCTCCTCGAGATCCACGTTCCGGATCACGTCCTCGAGCTGGCCGTAGGGCAGGTGTTCTGCCGGATCGGCCGGCCGCCAGCCCGTGGCCTGGATGATGGCGCCCACGCGGAAGGTGTCGAGCGGATCGCCGCCCTCGGTGCCTTTCGCCGATTTCAGGGTCACGTCGAAGAGGCCCGGTCCGCCCGTGATCCCGGCCGTTTCCGTCGAGGTGTAGACGGTGATCCTTTCATGTGCGTCGACCGCCGAAATGAGATCATCAACACCGGTCTCTTCCAGGTCGCGGTAGGGGGGGCGTGTCGGAACCGAACGGTGCTGCTTGCCGAGCCAGCCGCCCAGCGTGTCGGTCTTCTCCACGAGGCGAACGTCGTAACCGGCCCTGGCGGACTCGAGGGCCGCCGTGAGTCCGGTGATCCCTCCGCCCACGACGAGGAAACTCTTTTCGATCGGCTCCTCCGATTCGAACGGCAGGGGGGCCTCCATCTTCCGTACCTTGGCGATGTACATGCGGACGAGATCCTCGGCCAGCATCTGCGTATCCTCTTCGCCCGGCGGCTGGCACCAGACCACATGTTCGCGCAGGGCGGCCATTTCCACGAGCACGCCGCCGGCGAAGGCTCCGTCCTGGTAGCAGCGGGGCGAGATCCCGGCCACGACCACCTTGGTGAGGCCCTCCGTTTCGATGTCCTTGTTCATCGACTCCAGGGCCGGGCCCTCGCAGGATTCGACGGTCTTGCACAGGTCGACCTTGTACTCATCAGTGGCCACCTTGCAGATGGCGTCGACATCGAGCGCCTCGGCTATCCCGTAGCCGGTACAAACGAATACGCCGATCTTGTCTTCCATCGCTCTATTCCCCTCTTTTGAGGATCTGGATCGCTTTGAG
This sequence comes from uncultured Phycisphaerales bacterium, assembly GCA_964620445.1. Classification (GTDB taxonomy): domain Bacteria; phylum Planctomycetota; class B15-G4; order B15-G4; family CAYZWU01; genus CAZUHB01. Next base: position 23,852 of record CAZUHB010000040.1, on the reverse strand, counting down.
AACAGCCGCGGTCGCATCCTTCGTCACCCGCGAAACATCGCTCGGGCGCTTGGCGCAGCCAGCGGCGTACACGCCGTCCACGTCGGTCGTTCCGTCTATGAAACCGTACTCGTCGTATTTCAGCTCGAAGGGTATCTTCACGTCGGCCGTGCTGGGCACGACGCCCGCCGCGAGAACGACCATGTCGAATTTCTCGTGCAGGGTGTCGCCGGAGACCGTGTCTTCCACGTCGAGGATCAGGTCCTTGCCCTCGCCATCCTCGCTGATCGCGGCCACCTTGCCCTTGACAAAGGTCAAATTCTCGTCCTCGAGCATGTCGTAGTAGAACTTCTCGAAACTGCCCACGGTGCGCACGTCGATGTAGAAGACGGTCGCCTTGGCGTCTGGGTTCTTTTCCCTGAGGTACCTCACCTGTTTCAGGGTCGCCATGCAGCAGACCGCCGAGCAATAGGGGAGGTGGTTCTCGTCTCTCGATCCGGCGCACTGGACAAAGGCGACATTCTCCGCTTTTTGACCGTCCGAGGGCCTGACGATCTCGCCGCCCGTGGGACCGCGGCCTGCCGCCAGGCGTTCCATCATGACATTGGTGATGACGTTGTCGAATTTCCCGAAGCCGAGGTTGTCCATGCGTGCGGCGTCGTAAGGGCGCCAGCCCGTGGCCACGATCACGGCGCCCGCCTCGACGTCGAGCCTTTCTTCCGCCATGTCCAGGTCGATCGCGCCCTCGGGGCAGGTTTCGAGCAGCTTCGCCGCGTCGCCGTCGGACAGGGCGTCGCGATCGATCACGTGGAGCGGCGGGTAGGCCATGTCGTGCGGATAATAGAGCGCCTTGGTCGTCCCCATCCCGAGGTTGAAGTCGTCGCCCCGCTCGGAGGTGATCTGTTCGGCCACGGAGTCGTCGATCGGCTGCTTGCCGGTCACGTATCGCGGCCGGATCTTCAGGGTTGCCTTGAAATCACCCGGACCGCCCGAGAGCGCCTCCACCGTTGCCAGCGTGTAAACGGTGATCCTCGGATTCCGCCTGAGACGGCGCATGTTGATTTCCAGGCCGCAGCTGGGCGGACACATCTTGGGAAAGTACTGATGCGTGCGAATCACACGCCCGCCGAGATAGGCTTCCTTCTCCACCAGAACGACGTTGTAGCCGATCTCCGCAGCTTCCAGAGCTGCCGTGATTCCGGCTATACCGCCTCCGATGACGAGGATAGGTCTTGCGTTACGACTCATTGCACCGCCTCTCGCCTGCGTTTGAAAGATCTTGAAGGACGTCGCGTATTCTCGATGATTGTTGTCTGGAAAATGCCAAAAGAAAATGAAGATGATGATGATGGGTCAAGGTGAGAAAATCGTTCATCTTCAGCCTCGTTGCGGGCGGGCCGTCATGGTGCGGCCTGTTTCCGAAGAAGGCATATTCGACCATATCCCCAGCCTAACATGCTGTCAAGGCCATTATGGCACGTCTATATGTGCACCAACCAATCCGATTTCATCTGGCTGATGCGCTTGATCCTTTCGATGGGGATGAACTGTTTCACGGGCTCCTTGCGCCCTTCTTTTCCCGCCCGCGTGTACTCGGCCACCATGATCAGATAGTCCCGCCCGAGGCCGATCAGCTTGGAGCGGTAGAAGCCGACCCTGATCTGGTGCCCCGCCGGTGCGTCCTCGCAAGATTCCGGATTGACCATGGTGACGGTCTTCCCCACCAGGCTCTTGAGCACGTCGAGAAACATCCTGTCCTCGATGATATACGCGGGAGTTTTCGCATCGTCCTTCTTCTCGGTCATCGTCAGTCACCTCCGGGGAACAGAACTTTCTCACACGCCGATGAGCTCGCCCACCTTGGAAATGAGCTCGTCCGGATCGATCGGCTTGTCCACGTACATATCGGGTTTGACCAGGCCCTCGTCGCGCATCTGCTGGATTGCGGTGCGCAACTTTTCACGCAAGCTGTCGTAAGGGCCTTCGAAGGTGTCATCCTTCTTGCCGTCCAGTTCGCTCAGGCAGCTGGCCACGCCTGTCAGCATGATGACGGGGATCTCCTTGAAATCCTCGTTCTTCCTGAGCTGCTTGAAAACGACGAAGCCCGTCCTCTTGGGCATCATCACGTCGAGGATGATGAGATCGGGTTTCTCGACGCCGACCTTGTCGAAACCCTCCTTCCCGTCATAGGCCGAAACCGCCTCGTACCCGTTCTCTTCCAGTGCGACGGAAATGAATCGGACAGTGTTCTTGTCATCGTCGATGACCAGTACCTTTTTAACCATCTCAGACCTCCTTAACGTTTGTCGGGGCCGGCCACCGGAAGCAGTATGTGAAAGGTGGCGCCATGACCGGGCTCCGAATCCACTTCTATCGAACCGCCGTGCAGGCCGACGATTCGCGACGTGAGCGCCAGGCCCAGCCCCGTGCCTTTGTTCTTTTTCGTGCTGAAGAAGGGAGTGAAGATGTTGTTTTTCACGTTCGCCGACATTCCGGGACCGTTGTCGGCGATCTCGATGGCGAGTTGCGCCGACGCCGCGTAGTGGGTCGTTGCCAGATTGATCTCCGGCATCTCGCCCTCCTCGTATTCCTTCGTGACGCATGCCTCCAGGGCGTTCGAGACGATGTCCATGATCGCCGAGTGAATCAGGGCGGCGTCACAGTAGACCTCGGGCAGCTCGGGCAGAACGAGCGCGTGGAAGCCGACCCCTTTGTCCGACGCGGTCTGGGCCACGACGTTGTCGATCTTCTCGATGATCCCGCCCACCGAAACCCAGGAGAATTCGGGCTCCCAGTCCTTCATGTATTTCAACATGTCCTTGGAAAGTTCGGTGATGGCGATGATCCCTTCCTCGACCATTTGCCAGCCGTCGGTGAGCAACTCCTGGTCGCCCTTCTTGATACCCGACTTGACCAGGTATGAGCCGCCCTTGAGCGCGTTGAGCATGTTTTTCATGGAGTGCTGCAACCCGGTGAACGACTGGCCGATCGCCGTGAACCTCTCCGATTGAATGAGCCGCTTCTGGAGCTTTTTCTCCGTGGTCAGGTCCTTGCTGATACCGTAGGTTCCGCGCGGAGTCCCGTCAGGGCCGCGCAAGCGGGAGAGGGTCATGAGCACGTTCCGTTCGTCGCCGTACTTGGTCAGGAAACGGGTCTCGAAGTTGGCCACATTGTCCGATCGCTTGAGACGCTCGATCGCCGCGTCCCTCTCGTTCGGATCGGCGAAGAGGATCTCGATCCTCTTGCCGACCACCTCGCTCCTGTCGTACTCGAGGACATCCTCGGCGCCCTTGTTGAATGTTTCGATGAGGCCGGTAGGATTCACGGTGATGATGATGTCGGCCGAATTCTCCACGATTCCCTCGAGGTACTCCGTCGTTTCCCGCAGTTCAAAGAGGGATGCCTCGAGCTTGGCGCTCATGTCGTTGAAAGATTCGGACACGATGGCGAACTCGTCGTTCCTGTGCACATCGAACCTGAAATCGAGATCGCCGTCGGCGACCTTCTTCATGCCCTTCACCAACGTCCTGATCGGCCTCTCCAGGATGCGGCCCACCATCACCCAGGTGCCCAACATGCCGAGAACGACGGCGGCGACGACGGCCACCGCGGTCTGCAGGGTGCGCGCCGAGGTGAGCGTGTCGACGCGGTTCAGGGAATAGTCGGTTTGCAGAAAACCCAGAACGGGAGGCGAGTCGGCGTGGGCATGGCAGTCGGCCGTGCTGCAGGAGATCTCGTTGAGAATCGGCGTGATGACGGAGACGACGCGGGAACCATCGGGCAATTCCACGATCTCGTCGTGATTCGGCACCTTGGTGCCCTCGAAGGGGCTATCCCGTCCATGACAGGTCTGGCACGATCTCGATTCCTGGGAGAGTTTCTTCTTTCTCGGATCGAAGGGCGAAGCCACGACCTCTCCGCTGTGGGAGACGAGACTCAGCTCCCTGTAGATGTTGTTGTTCTTGGCGAGGTTGTCGATCAGTTCCTTGATCGCTCCATTGTCCCGCGACATGAGCGGCTTCTTGATGCTTTGAAGTATGGTGGTGGAGTTGAACTTGCACAGATCGCAGGCGGAGGCCAGGGCATAGTGCTTGTCCACGAGAACGTCGACGTAACCGGAGATGATGAAAACTACGAGGATGATTGTGATGAAGACAGCGCTCAACTTCCAGACGATGAGACTTCTTCGGAACATGCGCCCTCGCATTCTGGGCTCTGCCGATTTACCGGTACCTGACCGCAAAAGAGCTCCCGATTAACCAACGGTATTATAACAGAAACGGGGAATCCAAGCAAGGGGCTCGCCACGAAGCGATATTTGCAGGCATTTAGCTCTCTTGATGGAAAATGAAGAATCACAAATTTCGGAGCGTGGCCCTCCGTTGAAAAAACCGTGAATCACGGGCTCGAGTATGCTTTACTCACAATGTCGGTTGCGTTTCTTGTCCTAGGCCATCTTTTTTCGGGAGGCCAAGTCCATGACTTCCTTTCGCGCGGTTGTCTGGTCGTCGGTCGGCAAGAAGGTGATCACGGGGGTTACCGGCTTCATGCTTTTTGGCTTCGTGTGCATTCACCTTGTCGGAAACATGACCCTCTTGATTCCCGATCACGGCGAGGCCTTCAATCACTATGCCCATTTCCTGGAGAACGCCGCACATGGCTGGCTCATCTACGCTTTCGAGGTCGGCATGATCGCGATCCTCGCATTTCACATGGTGGCCGCCGTCTACGTGGCATGGTTCGACAGGCGCAGCGCCCGTCCGGTGGCGTATGCGGTGTCGCGCAACGCGGGCGGTAACAGCCGCAAAACGCTCGCCTCGACGACGATGATCTACACCGGACTGATCGTGATCATCTTCGTGATCCTGCACGTGCGCATGTTCAAGTTCACGGACCATCCGCCGGTCGTTTACAACGGCGAGGAGATGAAGGATCTCTATGCGGTGGTCGTGTCGGCCTTCAAGCAGCTGCCGGTCATGGCCTCCTACGTGGCGGTGATGATCCTTCTCGGCCTCCACTTGCGGCACGGCTTCTGGAGCGCCTTTCAGTCGTTGGGGTGGACGAACGACAAGTGGCTGCCGCTCCTGACCGGGCTGGCCCTTTTCTTCGCGATCCTGCTGGCGGCCGGCTTCCTGCTCCTGCCTCTTTATATCTACTTCTTCGTCGATCCTGTCGCGGGCGCCGCGATGACGGGAGGTGAGTGATGGCTGACAGCAACAACATACTGGACGCAAAGATTCCTTCCGGCTCCCTCGTCGATCAGTGGGACCGTCACGAGATGGACTGCATGCTCGTGGCCCCGGCAAACAGGCGCAAGTTCACCGTCGCCGTCGTGGGCACCGGCCTGGCCGGCGGTGGCGCCGCGGCCACTCTCGGCGAGATGGGCTTCAACGTGCTGAATTTCTGCATCCAGGATACGCCGCGCCGCGCCCACAGCGTGGCCGCCCAGGGCGGGATCAACGCCGCCAAGAACTACCAGAACGACGGGGATTCGATCTACCGTCTCTTCTACGACACGATCAAGGGGGGGGACTATCGCAGCCGCGAGGGCAACGTCTACCGATTGGCGCAGCTTTCCGTGGCGATCATCGACGCCATGGTGGCCCAGGGCGTTCCGTTCGCGCGCGAGTACGGCGGTACCCTCGCCAACCGCTCCTTCGGCGGTGTCCAGGTCTCGCGCACCTTCTACGCACGGGGCCAGACGGGCCAGCAGCTCCTTCTCGGCGTCTACAGCGCGCTCTCCAGGCAGGTCGGCGCCGGCACGGTGAAGATGTTCCCCCGCCACGAGATGCTCGACGTCGTGCTCGTCGGCGGCCGGGCGCGCGGCATCATCGCCCGCGATCTCGTCACGGGCGAGATGAAACGCTACGCGGCCGATGCCGTGGTTCTGGCAACGGGCGGTTACTCGCCTGTCTACTACCTGTCTACGAATGCGGTGAACTGCAATGCCACGGCCATATGGCGCGCCCACAAGCGCGGCGCCTTCTTCGCCAATCCCTGCTACACGCAGATCCACCCCACGGCGGTCCCCCAGATGGGCGACTACCAGTCGAAGCTCACCTTGATGAGCGAGTCCCTTCGGAACGACGGACGCGTCTGGGTGCCGCTGAATCCGGGCGACAAGAGGCCGCCCGACCAGATTCCCGAAGCGGAGCGCGATTACTATCTCGAGAGGCGTTATCCGGCCTTCGGTAACCTCGTGCCGCGCGACATCGCGGCCAGGGCGTCCAAGGTCGAATGCGATGCGGGCAAAGGCGTGGGCAACACCGGTTTCGCCGTCTACCTCGACTTCGCCGACGCCATCAGCCGCCTCGGACGGGACGTGGTGGCCGACCGCTATGGCAATCTCTTTGCCATGTACGAGGAGATCACCGCCGACGATCCCTATCACACGCCGATGATGATCTACCCGGCGCCGCACTACACGATGGGCGGCCTCTGGGTCGACTACAACCTCGAGTCGACGATTCCGGGGCTCTTCGTGGCCGGCGAGGCCAATTTCTCGGACCATGGAGCCAACCGGCTCGGGGCGAGCGCTCTGATGCAGGGCGTGGCTGACGGTTACTTCATCATTCCCCGCGTGATCGCCAACTACCTCGGAGGCACGAAGCTCGACGACGCGACCGTTGACCATGACGCTTTCGGCGAGGCCGAGGACGCGGTCCGGAAGAGCTGCGACAAGCTGCTCGCCGTGAACGGATCGCGCACGGTGCGCGATTTCCACTGGAAGCTCGGCCGGATCATGTGGGATTCGGTGGGAATGTCGCGCGGCAAAGAGGGGCTCGAGAAGGCGATCACCGAGATCCGCGCGCTGCGGGAGGAGTTCTGGCAGGACGTGAAAGTGCCGGGCGAAGGCGGCGACTTCAACAAACATCTCGAGATGGCGTGCCGCGTGGCCGATTTCTTCGAGCTCGGTGAGCTGATGGCCGTGGACGCGCTGGCGCGCGAGGAATCTTGCGGCGGCCACTTCCGCGAGGAGCACCGGACCGCCGAGGGCGAAGCGGCGCGCGACGACGAGAATTTCATGCACGTTTCCGCGTGGGAATGGACCGGCGGTGACGAATGGAAGCTGCACGAGGAACCGCTCGTGTACAACGAGATCGAGGTCAAGACCCGTAGCTACAAGTAGACGAGGTGCGAACCGATGAGCGATGAAATGACGATCCACCTGAAGATCTGGCGGCAGGCATGCGGTGAGAAGAAGGGCCGCTTCGTCGACTACACCGTCGAGAAGGTCCTGCCCGAGATGTCCTTTCTCGAGGTGCTCGATATCCTCAACGAGCAGCTCGCGAAGAAGGGCGATGTGCCGGTGGAGTTCGACAGCGATTGCCGCGAGGGGATCTGCGGCACCTGCGGTCTGGTGATCGACGGAGTCGCCCACGGGCCGAATCCGGCGACCACCACCTGCGAGGTGCGCATGCGCCATTTCAAGGACGGCGCAACCATCACCGTCGAGCCGTGGCGGTCCAAGGCGACGCCGATCGTCAAGGACCTCGTCGTCGATCGCGGAGCGCTCGATCGCATCCAGCAGCAGGGCGGCTTCGTGTCGACCAACGTGGGCTCCGCGCCCGACGCCAACGCGGTGCCGATCCCGAAGGAGGATGCCGACAAGGCGATGGACGCGGCCGCCTGCATCGGCTGCGGCGCGTGCGTGGCGGCCTGCCCCAATGCGTCGGCGTCGCTTTTCGTGAGCGCCAAGATCTCACAGCTCTCCTACCTGCCCCAGGGCCTGGCCGAACGCCATCGCCGCGCCCTGCGCATGATCGCCCAGATGGACAAGGAAGGTTTCGGAGACTGCTCGAACCACGGCGAGTGCGAGGGCGCCTGCCCCAAGGAGATCTCGATCGAGACCATCGCCCGCATGCGAAGGGAATTCATCACGGGGGCTTTCCGGGAATAGTAGATCCCATTCGGGCTCATTCCGCCAAGAAGGTGCCGTCGGGTTCCAGGTAACTGTAAATAGTTCCGGTGGGGCCTTCGTACCTGTCGGACTTGCGCTTTGTCCAGCCCGCTGTCACCCCTCCCTCGACGACGTTCACGAAGAGCGGTGTCTCGTCGGACGCCTCGCAGTCTTTTTTTTCAGAGTCCAGTTCCGCGGGATAGCACGGAACTCCCGTGTTGGCGGCCGAGTTCATGGAGTAGAGCTGGATCCCGGCCCGGACATTTCCGACAACGGCGTCTTCGGCCGACCGCGACGCGTCTCCGCTCAGGTCGAAAAAGGCCGGGACCGCGGCCGTCGCGAGCAAGGCAAGCACTGCGATTATGATGACCAGCTCGATGATAGTGAATGCGCTTTGCCGCCCCGTGATACCCTTCGAGGTGCAGGCCACTGCAAATACCTCAGAAAACAGGACAAAATCCTACCGCCCGTTTTGTTAACGAATAGAAACTACCCTAGTTGCTTGTATCGACTTTGATGGGAGGTGTCTTCAGCTTTTTTTCTCGCTTTCTCCAGATCGGAGAAATCAGTTCCCCGAGGGCCCAGCAGTTCCGCGGTCGGCACGATCGGCGATCGTAACGTGCAGGCAAAATCATCATGGACTCTGGTTGAGGCGACCCTATAATCCAACGGTGATATTTTGGCCACGTGACGGTGGAATTGCCCGGCTCACAGCCTAAATCCAGCGGATCCTTTCGTTCCCCGGAGTTTATTCAAAAAGGGAGGCGGTTCATGGCGCAGAACCAATTCGATATCATCATTCTCAACGGACGTCCCGCGGCGGGAAAGTCGGAAGTCATCGATTACCTCAAGCATTGCTCTCTCGAAGAGCGCCTCGAGCGATTCCACATCGGCGAATTCATGGAAATGGACGACTTCTGCATCCTCTGGGAGCGCTTCGAGGACGACGACATCTACGAGAAGCACGGCAAACCGCGCCTCGTCTCGAACACCCATTTCACCTACGAGGGGCAGACCCACGAGGGGTACGTTTTCAAGGACTACTTCTTCTGGAACTTTCTCATCGAGAAATTCAATCTCGAGTACACCAAGCTGATGCGCGATGAACCGGATTTTTTCGATTCGAAAACACTCATCATCGAGTTCTCGCGCGGCTCGGAGCATGGCGGGTTCAAGACGGCTTACGATTTTCTTTCGGAGGCGATCCTCGAGCGCGCCGCCACGCTCTACATCAACTGTTCGTGGGAGGAGTCGCTGCGCAAGAACCTGCGCCGTTTCAATCCGGACAAGCCGGACAGCGTGCTCGAGCACGGACTCGAGGACAAGAAGCTCGAGATGCTCTACAAGGAATCGGACTGGGCCGATTTCAGCGCCGCCGATCCCCGCCACCTCAAGGTCAAGGGGTTCGACGTGCCCTACGCGGTCTTTCAGAACGAGCCCGAAATCACTGACAAGCCCGAGGAGCTCGGCGCGCATCTCGAGGAGGTCCTCGGCCGGCTCTGGAAACAGAGGAATCCCGCTAGTTAACGATCCCGGCCAGGCCGAGACGAGGAGAATCCATGAGCAGCGTGCCGATTGAGCATGCGCCGGCTTTCAGGCGCAGGCGGTTCATCAACTGGTTTCCCATGGGGCTTGCCTACGCCTTCCTCTACATGGGGCGCTACAACCTCACCGTGTCGAAGAACGCCCTCGGAAATCTGATGACCAAGGAGGATTTCGGCATCATCTTCGGGTGGGGGACCGTTGTCTACGCCTTCGCCTTCCTGGTCAACGGCCCCCTCGTCGACAAGATCGGCGGCCGCAAGGGGATCCTGATCGCCACCTTCGGATCGGCGCTCATGAACCTCGGCATGGGGCTCTATCTCTCCCACATTCTCGAGAGCGGCGAAGTGTGGGGGGAGAGTATCCGGCTCGTGTTCACCCTCCTCTACTGCGGCAACATGTACTTCCAGTCCTACGGAGCCGTTGCGATCGTCAAGGTCAACGCCCACTGGTTCCACGTGCGCGAGCGCGGCGGTTTCTCCGGCATCTTCGGCACGATGATCGCGAGCGGCATCTTTCTCGCCTTCACGGTGAACGGATGGATCCTCGACGCTTTCACCAGCACGGGGCTCTCCGAGGCGGTCGCGGCCAAGTATGTCTTCTTCGCCCCCACGACGCTCCTTTTCATCATCTTTGTCATCGAGGCCATGATCCTGAAGGACTCGCCGTCAAAGGCGGGATTCGAGGATTTCGACACGAAAGACGCGTCGAGCGGAGAGGAGGGGGTCGACATCCCCATTCTCACCATCATGAAGCGGATCATCACCAATCCGATCATCCTGACCGTGGCGTTCATCGAATTCTGCACCGGCGTGATCCGCAACGGTGTCATGCACTGGTTTCCGATCTACGCGAAGGAGACGTGGGTTCTGCCCGGCAGCCACTATCTGTGCTACGGATCGTGGGGATCGTGGTGGGTGGTGGCGGCTCTCTTCCTGACGGCGGTCGTCTTCTTCTACTGCGGCACCCGCGCGAAAGGGCCGCGCAAGGCGTGGCTCCTCGTGTCGGGCGCGCTCGTTTTTCTCGTTCCCTTTCTGCAGGGCGGATGGGGCGGGATCCTTTTCGTGGCAGGTGTGATCGGCGCCAACGTGGCCGGATGGGTGAGCGACATCTTCTTCGGAAGCCGCCGTGCTCCGGTCGCCGGAATCCTTTACGCCACTCTCGCCGTGGCGTCGGTCGGGATGTTCTTTTTTCTCGGCGGCACACACAAAGTGGTCGACTGGGCCAAGCCGCCGGCTCCCTTCGAGAACGGCGATCTGATCACCGCACTTGGCGAGGAGCCGGTCGCGTCGTGGGCCGATGTGGATGCCTGTCTCGCCCGCTCCGATCGATTCTCCGAGGCCGGATGGTCCATTCCGGTGACCTTCGTGAGAGACGGCAGGGAAATCACCGAGAAGGTCGTGATCGAGCCGGATGGCGGCGGCGCGCCGGCCTGGGGGATCTTGCCCCGTAACGGTATGCGCGCTGTCGATGGCGGCGCCCGTCCCGAAATCCTTTCCCTTCAGAAGGGCGACGCGATCGAGGGGCTGGCTCAGACGCCGGAGAAGCTCGCCGCGCAGCTCGCCGACGGCCCGTTCAGCGAGTGGGACGAGGTATCGGTCGCTGTCGCCGAGGTGCCGGCCCGGACCACGGGCGGCGCCGCGTGGGACCCCGAAAAGCGGATGTGCACCTATGGCGGCACAGGCATCCCCGACGGAGAGTCGCCCAGTTCAGGCCTGCTCTATGCGCGCATCACCCGCAACGGCAAGGTACTCGACGTGGCGCTCCGCGACCCGGCGCCCACGATGCGCGCCGGAGACCAGCGCAAGCTCGACGCGGGACCCAGATTGCGGCTCAATCCTTTCTGGCTCGGGCTGATCATCTTCATCATGTCGATCGGCGTGATCGGCACGCACGGACTCCTGAGCGGCACGGCGACAATGGACTTCGGCGGACGGAAAGGCGCGGCCACCGCGGTGGGCATGATCGACGGATTCGTCTATCTCGGCACGGGGCTCCAATCCTTCTCGCTCGGGTACCTGACTACATTGAACTGGATGCTCTGGCCGGTGTTCCTCTTCCCCTTTGGTGTGTTCGGTTTCCTGCTGCTGCTGCGGATCTGGAACGCCATTCCGTCGGGAAAGAAAAAGGCCGCCCATTGATTTCTGTAGAATACCGTCCACGGAACTCTATCTGAAAGGAACGCAGCCATGAGGCACCTGACCGGATGGGCCATGCTCGCACTCCTGCTGGGCCCCTGCCCTCTCGTTCCGGCGGACGAGAATCCCTTTCTCGTGGGGGAATTCACTGTCGAGAAAGTTGTCGATGGCGACACGATCCACGTGACCGGTCTCAACGAGAGCGTCCGCTTCTTGTGCATCGACACGGAGGAGTGCTCCAAGGGATCCGATGCACCGGCGCGGGTGGCGGCCATGACGCGCGACTACGCGTCATACGTCAAAGGGAAGACCCGCTCCGATCCGTTCGCCAAGTTCGAGACGCCGATGGGGTGGGAAGCCAAGCGATTCGCGCAGGAATGGTTCCCCGAGGGCTCGACCGTGCGGATCGAGATCGACAGCGTCTCGCGCAGAACAGGCTACTACGGCCGCGTCCTGGGGTACGTGTTCGCCAAGCGCAATAACAAGTGGATCAACTACAACGTGGCCTGCGTGCGTGCCGGGATGAGCCCTTACTTCGAGAAGTACGGCCGCTCGGAGCGGTTCGAGGCGGAATTCATCGCTGCCGAACGGGACGCGCGCATCCATGGCCGCGGCATCTGGTCGCCCTATGCCATGGGTTATCCCAACTACGACGCCCGGATCGGCTGGTGGTCGCGTCGCTCGGAGGCGATGGCTCTTTTCGAGGCGCGGTACGGCAACCGGCTCGATGCGGTCTCGGTGATGAACGAGGACGACTGGTCGCGGCTCGACAGTCTCGCGGGGAAGAAAACGATCCTCTTCGGCGCCTTCCACGATGCCGGCGGTCTTTTCGAACTGGCCCACAGGCACGATGCGCACGCGGCAGTGGTCTTTGCAAACGATCGTCTTCTCGACGCGGTGCGGCGGTTGGCCCGTTCCGTCGAGCGTGATTTTGCCTTATTCGAGGGAACGCTGGTGAAGGGATTCGAGCACGAGGGCCGTGCCTATCAGTATATGCTCGAGGTCGCTGACGCACGGTGTGTCTTCGTGGAACTCGCCGATCCCGCGAGAGGCACGGTGGAGCGCCGATTCCCGCTGGTTCTCCCCGAGGATCACATCCACTGGACCGACGCGGCGGACCACATGGGCAAGGTGGTCTCGCTAGTGGGCGAGATCGTCGCCACGAAGAACATCGGAAAGCTCACATTTCTCAACTTCGACAGGGATTTCCGGAATACCCTCACCGTGGTCATTGCCGAGGAGAGCTACGCCCGCTTCGACGAGCCGCCCGAGAGGGCCTACAAGTCGCACAAGGTTCACGTCAGAGGCACGATCACCGAGCACGAGGGCGCGCCCCAGGTGGTGATCACCGGTCCGCACCAGATCGAGATCCTCGACTGATCGGGTCGGCATCATCCCTGTCGCACTCCGCGGATGTCACGGTTTCCGGAAGAGCCCGGCCGGCGACGAAAGTCGCATATTCCCTGTCGCACTCGGTGATGTGTTCGACGAGCCAGGACCTGATCTCATCGACGAGCTGCCGCACGTCGGCTTGCCAGTGAAAGCGATCGCTCAGGTTGCGGAATTGATCGTGGATCCTCTTGTGCTCCGCCGAAGCCGAGTATCCGTGACGCTGGAGATAGGCCTCCTCCTTGTCGAAATGCCGGCGTAAAAAGTGGGTCATCTCGGACAGGAGGCCGGCCATGTCCTCGGCCCGCTCTCTCCCTTCGATCGAATCGCTGAGGGAGTTTAACATCGTGAAAAGGACCTGGTGTTCCCTGTCCAGCTCGGCGATACCGACGCTGAGCTCCTCGTTCCACTCGATTTTGTTCATTTCTCAAACCAATCGAATTCCCTGATCACCCCGAACCGGTTAAAAACGATCCTCTTCTTTTCGGAAAAATTCGGCCCGAACATGAACGCGCCCGGTGCGGGACCGGGCGCGCTGATTCGATAAACATAACGTACCTTATTAAAATACGTTAAGTGGTTGGAACTTTTTCCTTCTTGGTCTGTTTTTGCCGCTTCCTGCCGAAATCGAGCATGTGGTTCACGACCGCCTTGGAACCGCGCAGGATATAGTTGACGTCGTTCCAGCTTCTCACGCGGCCGAGGGTGCGCAACACGTACTTTGGCGAGAGGAAGGACTTGTAGATCTTCTGGCAGACCTCGAGCGCCTCGTCGGGAGTCATGTCGGGAAGTTTGAACGCCGGCTCGGTCATGTCGTAGCGCTCGTATTCTTTCGGATCGATGCGGAACCAGCCCTTTTCCAGGCCCTCCTTGTGAAGAGGCGTACCCGGATAGGGGACGAGCACCGTCGACTGGAGCATCTCGGCGTGGCCCCTGTCCATGAGTGTGCGCGCCAGCTTGACCGTGTTCTCGGCATCGTGGCGCGTTTCCCAGGGAAAACCGACCATGATCGTGAGGTGAATGTCGATCCCGGCGTTGCTGATCCATTTTGCGCCGTCCACGATATCCTGCACGGTGCACCCCTTGCGGATGCGGTCGAGCGTGTTCTGGTTTGCCGACTCGAGGCCCATCTTGAACTTGCGCCACCCCGCCTTTTTCATGAGCTTCACCTGTTCCTCGTCGAGGATGCCGAAGCGCATGTTGGACGAGATAGGGATCTTCTTGTTGTAGCCGCGGTCGATCATGCCCTTGCAGAACTCCTTCAGCCACTGGCCGGGCGGGAAGGTACCCGAATCGTCGAAGATCTCCTTCACACCGTGGTCCTCGATGAGCATGCCGATCTCGTCGAGCAGGTTGTCCGGCGTGCGGGCCCGGAATTTGGGAAAGGTGGTGGTCCAGGAGCAGAAGGTGCACTTGGCCCAATGGCAGTCGCGGCCCGCCATCGTGTAGTAGAAGGGCGAGTATTTCTGCCATTTCTCGAAGTAGAGATCGGCCTTGGTGAGCGTGCGGTCGATGAAGGGCAGGTCGTTCAGACTGTGCTCCAGCTTGAACGGTCCCGACGACTTGATCTCTCCCTCCTCCCGGTACCAGAATCCGCCCGGTAGGGGAGATCCGTCTCCGAGGTGTCGTACCAGCCCGAGGAGCTGGAAATCGAAATCACCGCCCGTGAGTGCGAAGTCGATCGGCGACTCTTCGAGAGATTCCCGCGGCTGGGCGGTGACGTGGTCGCCCATGAGCACGATGAGACACCCGGGGCGGAGCGCCTTGAGCTCGGAAGCGATCCTCCAGTGCTGCCTGACCACCGGTGTCTTGGTCTCGATGGCGATCAGATCGGGTTTTTCCCGGACAAAGAGCGCCTCGAAAGCGTCCCACTCCATCCTCTCGGTAATGGCGTCAGCCCAGACCACTTCGCATCCTTCCGACTGGAGGAGGGTGGCTGCCTGGGCCGGCACGACAGGGAAAATAAAGGATCCCTGGTGCATCCACTGGAACTGGCGGTTCTGGGTCAGCATGGGGCTGCCCTTGCCGTTCAGTGGCGGATAAGCGATCATGACCTTCATATAAATATCCCCTTAAATTTGGTTTCTCTTCCGTTTTCGAACCATTCCGGCCGTGGCTTTAGCTGAAACAGGCACGGTCATCGCAGCGAAAACAGGGAAAGTTAAATATCGAAATATATAGATATGTGAGTAATAGAGCCCACATCAAAAGGCACAAGGAGAAATCAAATTTTTTGTCTCCCGATTGCCGAAAAGATCTGTACCGGAACAGTGTGGCCGCTATTAGCCTCCACTGTTGAATGCCGTTGCCGCACGGGGCCGAACGCCCGGATCAGTCAAAGCGAGAAAGTGAGTCATTCACGATGGCCAAGCACGAGGTTTCGAACGTACGCCACCTTACGGATTCGACATTCGTCATCCGTTTCGAACGGAAAGGGATCGAATTCAGGACAGGTCAGTATTTTTTCATCGGCAGGGCGGGGACCCTCGAGCAGAAGGAGTACTCGATTTACTCGTCCGAACAGGAACCCCATCTCGAGGTCCTCGTGCGCGCCGTGGACGAAGGGCTCGTGTCCAGGGATCTGCAGACCTGCCGGCCCGGCGACCTGCTCGACGTGGACGGTCCCTTCGGTTCCTTTCTCCTCGAGGAAAGCGACCGCCAGACGCACAACTATCTCTTCGTGGCCACGGGCACGGGAATCTCGCCCTTTCACAGTTTCGCGGGGACCTATCCCGATCTGCGCTACGTCCTGCTCCACGGCGTCCGATTTGCCGAGGAAGCCTACGACAGACAGAACTACGGCCCGGACAGGTACGTGCTCTGCACTTCCCAGGACGAAGAGGGAGATTTTCACGGTCGGGTGACCGCCTATCTGAATGAGGCTGATTATCCGGAGAGCACACTCTTCTACCTGGCCGGGAACAGCACCATGATCCGCGAGGTCTACGATCTGCTCGAGGCGAAGGGGATCTCCAACAGCCGGATCCGCACCGAGGTCTACTATTGACCGGTCCGGGCGGGTCGGCTCATTCTTCCTTCGTTCCGATCGCCACGAGATGGCCGCGCGTTCTGAAGTAGAGGATCCCGTCGCCCAGGGCCGGAGTCGCCATGCAGATCTCGCCCATGTCGTTCACGGCGAGGACCTCGAACTCGGGGGCGGCTTTCACGACGTAGATCTTTCCTTTCTCGCTGGGGCAGTAGATCTTGTTGTCCGCCGCCACGGGTGAGGCCGAGAATGTGGGGCGTCCGCCCAGCCGGTGACGGTAGACGACCTCGCCCCCTTTCGCGTTGAAACAGGTCACCTCCCCGCGGTCGTTGCAGCAGTAGAGGTGCTCGCCCCAGATGATCGGCGTGGGAATGTAGTTGCCCCCCCTGCGGATGCTCCATGTGATGTGTTCGTTGGCGAGAGACGTCTCCTCGAGGGAGATATCTCCCTTGGCCGACAGCTTGATCGCGTAGATCGGCGCCATCCGGCCATGGGCGTTGGTGATGAAAACGTGACCGAAGGCCTCGATCGGCGTGGGCACGGGCACATCGCCGCCGCCGTGCATCTTCCAGATCTCCTTGCCCGTCTCGATATCGTAGGCGCCGATATGCTTGTACCCGTTCGCCACGATCTGCGGAAACTCGCCTGTGATCACCGTGGGGGTGCCCCATGTGGGATCCTCGTCGCGGAGGGTTTTCCAGATCTCCTTTCCGTCGGCCACATCGTAGACGGCGATGAAGGACTGGCCCTGCCGATCGCACTGCACGATGAGCGTCCCCTCATGAATCACGGGCGAAGCGCCGCCGCCCCATTCGTACTTGGGATGGCCGGGCGCTCCCTGGTTGACGCGGCCGAAATCCTTCTTCCAGAGGAGTGCGCCCTCGAAGTCGTAGCAGTAGAGCCCCTCCGATCCGAAAAAAGCGACCACATGCGTTCCGTCGGTGCAGGGAGTCGAACTGGCATGGGTCGACTTGGGATGGCGCTTGTCCTTCGCCTTGCCCTTGTATGCGGTCTTGTCCCAGAGCAAGGCGCCCGTGTCGCGATCGAAGCAGAGGAGGTGCCACGAGAAGTCGCCCTCCTCCGGCTGCGGATCCCCCGAGCCGTACATGCCGACCTTCAGATACTGCTCGCCTTTGCTGTAGACCGCGGTGGTCACGAAGATGCGATCCCCCCAGATGACCGGGCTCGAGTGTCCCAGGCCGGCGACGGGCACTTTCCAGAGAACGTTTTCTTTCGTCTCCATGTTCCACTCGGCGACCGCGGAAAACCCTTCCGCCCGGCCGCAGGCGCGAGGGCCGCGGAAAGAGGGCCAGTTCTGCTCGGCGCCGCATGGCGCGGCGGCCGCGGTCACGATCGCTGTCAACAGTACGAAAACGATGAGTGTCGCCCTGGTCGAAAAGGTTTTCATGAGTCCATTTCCTTTCGGCGCGTTGGGGGGAGTGTTCCTGCTGCCGGCCACCATCGTAATTACCCCTTTTCGCTGATACAGAAAAGGTGTTTTTCACCGCGAATGTAAATCCGGCCTCCCACGAAAGCCGGCGAGCAGGTCGATGGCTCGCCCAGTTCTGCGCGGCCCAACTCACGGTACTTTCTTTCGGCGGCAAGGATGAACATGGTGCCCGACCTGCCGAGGAGGTAGAGCCGATCGCCTGCGATCGTGGGCGAGGAGTGGAAATCGGAATCGATCTCGCGGTCCCAGAGGCGCTTCCCCGTGGCGATGTCGTGGCAGGCCACGAATCCGTTGCAGAGCAGGAAGATCAGCTCGTCGCTGGCAGCCGGACTGCAGACGTCGGGTATGTCCTGATCCACGATCCAGGCCACGTGCGTGTCCGACACATCGCCCTTTCCATCGGGCCGTATGGCGAACATGTCGTAATTGGGAACAACGGAAAAGACGAGTCCGCCACCGAAGGTGGGGGACGGCGCCTGATCGGCACCCTCCATCTTGACCCGCCAGATCTCCTTGCCGTTGCCGGGGTCGTAGGCGATCACCCAGGGATTGGCCACGGTCACGAGCTGGGAGCCCGATTCCGTTTCCGCCACGATCGGCGTGGTCCACGAGTCGGTCACGGGCCGTATCCGCTGCCAGGCGAGCTTGCCCGTCGCCGTTTCGAAGGCGTAGAGCTTCGACCGGAAGAGGTCCCTCGATTCGGGCTGCTCGTCGAACTGGACGAGGAGGAGCGTGTCGTGAATGGCGAGCGAAGCGGCAAAGCCGTAGGCGCTGTGCGGTGTTCCGAGGTGTTTCTTCCAGACCGCGCGCCCGTCGAGGTCGAAAGCGGCCAGATCGCCGTTGGCGAAGATGGCGCAGGCGTGCGTCCCGTTCGTCGCCATCGTCGACGCGGCGCCCACGGCGGGATCGTAGAGCACGTCGAGAAGATCCTCGTCAGCCGTCGCGCCCGTGTGGACCCTCTTTCTCCAGAGGAGCGCGCCGTCGCCCGCGGCGAAACAGTAGACCTCGCCCTTGTGCGCGGCGGCGTCGTAACCGGTGACGAAGACGCGGTCGCCCCACACCACGGGAGAGCTGTGTCCGGCGAGAGGGATCGCGCTTTTCCAGAGGATGTTTTTCGCCTCGGGCGCCTTGCCGTTCCACGACAGGGGCGGACCGGCATCGGCGACATGGCCCAGGCCGCCCGGCCCGCGAAAGCGCGGCCACGACGGGCCGAGCTTTTGAAGAATCGCCGCGGGGTAGCGCGTGGATGCCGCCTTCTGCAGCTTTCCGTAGCCGCTGCTCATGAGGCCCACGACGCGGCCGCTCGCGTCGAACACGGGCGATCCGCTCAGACCGGGCACCTTGTTCTCGGCGAGAGCCTTGATGTCGATCACGATCGCGCCCGCGAGCGGTTTGACGAAACGGCCCTCGTAGACCGTTTGGGGGCAGTCTGTTTCCGTGTAGCGCCAGCCGGTGACGTAGATCTTTTCGCCCGGCTCGAGGGGGGTCGTTCTCAGCTCGAGTGGCTGGATCTTTTTCGAGCGTTCCTTGACGGTGAAGAGGAGCCAGTCCTTGCCCGTGGGGATCTCGTCGATCGATTCGGACCTGTCCTCGTTGATCAATCTGTCCACGACGACCTTGTCGCCGGGAGAGTCCTTGGGGTACATGACCCATTCGTCGAGGGTGCCCTCGAAGTGTACGGAGTCCATCTCGGGCGACCTGAAATAGGTGAGAACGTGCTTGGCCGTGGCCGCGTACACGCCATGACCCGTGTCGATCAGAAAGCCGCACCCCGCGACGGGATGGTTCTTGTGAGAGTAGGCGATGCGGTTGGCCATGGCGATCCGCGGCCATTGGTCCTTCGGGCGATCGATCCACCTTTTTTCGGCAGGCGGCTGGACTGTCGCGGGCGTTTGCTTCTCCTCTTCGAACAGGGCCGGTTGGGAATCGCTGCTCTGCCCGAAAAAGATGACCGCTCGGGCCGTCGCGTCCAGAGGAAGGCAAGAAAGGATGACGAAAGGAATCAGAGTGACCATCGATGAACGAGCCCGGACCATGCAACCTCCTCGAAGGGAAACATCAAGATCGAGTATTTCGAAAGACTTGAATGACAGGGGGTGCCCGCGCGTATTCTACAAAAAAGGATACTCGCCGCTGGGCGGAGCGCCCAGCGAAAAACTCGGAGGTGGGATTCTCGTCAATCTTGACAAGACGGCCCAAATCTCGACCGTATCCTCTTCGGTCCCGGCGTTGATCGCGGCGTGGATTGTCGTATAGTTGTCGGGAGCCCAGATCGTGCCCCCGAAGCAAGTACACACGAGTCTCATTTCACAAAGGTTTCCGACATGCTGGCAGGCCACTTGTGTGAAGGTATGGCGCTGTGTTCTGCGCCCGCCTTTCCCGCACCTTTCGCAGGAATCGCGGGTGTGCTGGCAGTGATTTGCGGTCTGCTCGTGGGCCTTTCCAAGGCGGGTCTTCCTGGCGCGGGCATCGTGGTCGTGCCGATCATGGCCGGTATCATGCCGGCGCGCGAGTCGGTCGGTTTTCTCCTGCCGATCCTGATCGTGGGGGATGTTTTCGCCATCGTCTACTGGCGGCGGCATGTGGATTGGCGCCAGCTCGTGCGGCTCTTGCCCTGTACGTTCGTTGGCGTGGGAGTGGGTTATATCGGTCTCGAGGCGATCACGAGCCGCCAGCTCATGCCGGTGATCGGTGGAGTGGTGCTCGCCATGATCGCGCTCAAGTGGTGGAACTCATCGCGGGCCGATAGGGGGGCGGAGATTCCGCGGTCGCTCTGGCTTGCGGGCGCCACCGGCGTCCTGGCCGGCGCAACGAGCATGATGGCCAATGCGGCCGGACCGATCATCGTGATTTACTTGCTTGCCATGGGTTTGGAGAAACGGCAGCTCATCGGCACGAGCGCGTGGTTCTTTTTTGTGCTCAATGTTTTCAAGACGCCCTTCGGAGGCAATCTCGAATTGATCACGTGGGAATCGCTCCAGGCTAATCTTCTCTTCGTACCCGTGATTCTGCTGGGAGGGATCTGCGGGGTGTTGCTGGCGCACCGCATTCCGCAGAAGCAGTTCAACGTGATCGTGGAGCTGATCGCGGCGGGGACGGCGGTCTGGCTTTGTGTGAGGGGGATTCTGTAGCAGACTCAGTCAAAAATCCCTGCCCCCCGCATCCACACAGGGATTCACCACACCCGGCTGGCAGGGCGCCTGCTCGAGATGAAAGTCGCCGTTTTCAGACTCGACGAAGAGCGGATCGGTGTCGATGTTCCCCTCGCCGGTCCAGCCGCCCTGGATATTGCAGCAGATGGTGCGCAAGCAATCCGGTTTTGCGTAGATCTCCGGATCGCTCGGCGCCTGGTTGCCCCATACGATCGAATTGGTCAGGATGGAAAAGGATGGGGCAGCGACTCCCGAGATGCCTCCACCACGATTTCCGGCTCTGTTGCCCACGATCGTATTGTTTATGACGAGGGGACAACTGTTGAAATAAAAATGGAAACCGCCGCCGCCTCCAGCGGCTTCATTGAAGCAAACGAGATTGTTGAGTATGGTGGGCGAACTGTCGTGCATGTAGATCCCGCCCCCAATGAGATCGGTCTTGTTGTGAGTGACCACGTTGTTGGAGATCATGGGGCTCGAGTAATAGCAGGAAATTCCCCCGGCAAATCCTTGAATCGACACATTCCGGCTCACTGTATTGTTGTTGATTTCGGCAAAAGATGAGTCGAGATGGATACCGCCCCCCCAAGTGGCCGCATTATGGATGATCTCGTTCTTTTCGATCAACGGAGACGACGAACGACACGAAATGCCTCCGCCATTGCCGGTGGCGGTCGCCACGTTCCGGCTGATCACGTTGTGTCTGATCGTGGGTGACGAATTGAAGCAGAAAACACCTCCGCCGTATGAATAACCGAAATTATGTTTGGAAGAGGTGCCCGATCCGTTTGTGATGGTGAAACCCTCTATGCGTGAATCCGGCCCCTCTCCACTCACGAAACGCACCGTGCTCCCTGATTGTGTTCCGTCGATGATCGTGTGCGCCGGGCCCGATTCGCTTCTGAGTGTAATCGCCTTTCGCTTGAAATCGATGTTTTCCTCATATTTCCCGTCGCGGACCACGATCGTATCGTTGTCGATCGCGGCGTCTATCCCTTGTTGTATCGTTACATAGTCGTCGGGAACAAAAATTGTCCTTCCCCCCTCGGATGGTTCTCCACTGTCTTCAGAAAGACCGTTCAGCGGCCGTGGATAGTGATACCCCAGGTCGATTGATCCAAGGTCGTCGACACCATCGCTCCTCGTTGATCCCTTGGCGATCAGCGATCGATCGGTCTTCTGTATCGCAGTGTCCGACTCGGCGAGATAGTGGGCTGCCCGGTTCGGTCTTCCCCAGGCTGTGTAGAGATCGACCAACCGGACTCGGGCGTTGCGGCGCCTGGAGTCTTCTATCCTGAAAACTCGACGATAGAAGTGATACACCTGGAGAAGAAGCACCTCGGCCTCGTTGTATCGTTTCTGACCGATGAGAGATTCGGCGCGTAAAACCAAGGAGGAGACAGTTTCGGGGGCGTCATTCCCCAAATAGCGGCGGCGGATCTCGATCATCTGGGCACAGAGCTGTTCGGCCTCGGAATAGTGCTTTCGGTGCATGAGAACCCAAAGCAGTTGATCCATTGTGGCCAGGGTTTTCGGATCGTCAGGCCCCGGATCGGTTTGGCGCAAGGTCAAAACGCGGCGATAGAGCTCTTCGGACTCGGCAAATTTGGCTGAACTACGGCAGAGCCCTGTTGCCAACCGTTCCAAGGTGTCCAGGGTATCGGGATGCTCCGGCCCTTGAAGCCGCGTGCGAATCGCCAACGCCTTCCGGAACTGCGCGGTGCTCTCTTCGTAATATCTGTGAGATCGATAGTACAAGGCGCTGACCTCCAGAAACCACGCGTGGTGTTCGGAATCCTCTTCCCCCCGAAAAGCGGCCTTCACATCGGCTGCGAGACCATCGGCTATCTCCTTGGGATTGGACTTCCTGTAGACCGGCAGCTTGAGTCTTTCCGACAGAAACTTGTAGGAGAGATTATAGAGAGCCTGTTTCCTCTTTGCCTCCTCAAGAGCCTCGGCCTTCTCGCTATTGATACGCATCACATACCACGGCACCGACAGGACTAGCGCCGTCACCGACAGCAGCGCCACAACGATCGCCACGCTCACCACGGGATTGCGTTTGATCCTCTTCCAGCACCGCGTGGCGAATCCGGCCGGTTTGGCGAGGATCATCTCGCCGGCCAGGATCCGGTCGATGTCGTCGGCGAAGGCGGCCATGGTCTGGTACCGTCCTGCCGGGTCCTTTTCCATCGCCTTGACGATGACCGTCTCCACATCGCGCGCGATCGCCGGATTGAGCCGCCGCGGCGGCAGGGGATCGCGATGCAGGATCTGCCTGAAAACCTGCTCCGTCGTTTCTCCCATGAAGGGGACGCGGCCGGTCACGGCCTCGTAGAGCACCACGCCGAGGGAGTAGATGTCGCTGCGCGCGTCGATCTCTATCGATCTGGCCTGAACCTGTTCGGGGGACGCGTAGTGGGGCGTGCCGCGGAACTCGCCGGTGAGCGTCATGGTGGAAAGCTTCATGTGGCGCGCCACCCCGAAATCCATGAGCATGGCGCGGCCTTCGGGCGCGATGCGGATGTTCGACGGCTTCACGTCGCGGTGGATGATCCCGACCTTGTGGGCGCAGTCGAGGGCGCGCGCGATGTCCCTGATCCAGACGAGGATCTTCGACGTGGCCACTTTTTCTAGCCTCTCCGAGGCCTCGCTCAGCTCTTGGTCGAGGTCGTTGCCCGGAACGAGCTCCATTGCATAGTAGCGCACGCCCTTCTCTTCGCCGCTCTCGTAGACTGTGACGATGTTGGGGTGGCTCAACCGGGAGACGGCATCCACCTCGCGCCAGAAGCGCTTGGCCGCCTCGAAAGATCCGAGCCTGTCTGGATGGATCATTTTCAAGGCCGCATGCCGGCCGAGCGATTCCTGCTCGGCCAGATAGACAACGCCCATGCCGCCTCCGCCGAGCCGCTTGATCATTCGGAAGTCCCCGATCCGCTCGAAGGGCAGGTCCGAGTCCCTTGCCGGGACATCTCCCCCGTCTTTCTCGTCCCGCGGGGTGGAAGGAACGAGCGATTCCCAGGCCGGCTTCTCGAAGAGGCGGTCGGCCTTGGCCTGCGCGTCGATGAGCGATTCGACCTGGGCCAGCATGGCCAGATCTCCCTCGCAGGCCAATTCGACAAAAGCGGACCGTTCCCCGGGATCGAGATCGAGGGCGTCGAGATAGATCTGTTTGATTCTGTCCAGATCGCGAGTGGTCATTTGGTTTGGCCCTGGTCCTTCCCGGTTTCTGCGCAATCCGTCCAAATTTTCCAATGGCCGAATATCTCTCTGATACCGTAAGCGCAAAAATGGTATGCTCTAGTGTCCCGTGCGG
>CAZUHB010000039.1:16307-62230 GCA_964620445.1 uncultured Phycisphaerales bacterium | reverse complement strand
GCATCGATCTCCGCCTGCACGATCGCCTGGTGCCCCTCCTCGATCTCCACGAAACGGGCGAACATCTTCTGGCCGTCGCCGTCCATCTTGCTCACCATGTCCTTGTAGAAATTCGAGGCCTCGATCTCGACCGCCAGCGCCCGGCGCAGCATCTCGAGTTCGGTGCCGTAATCGGCGCCCTGCTTGGCTTCCACCTTCTCCTTGAGCTTTGCCACGCCATCCGCGATCGCGTCCCTCGTGGGAATGGCCGTGCCCAGCGTCTCGGGGGTGATCTTGCCTTCTTTCTTCCACTCGTCGAGACGCTTCCTCAGATAGAGGAGATGTCCCTTCTCCTCGTCGCAGAGGGTCTTGAAAACGCGCTTGCCCACGTCGTCGGTGGCCTTTTCCATCGCCTCGAGGTACGTTTTGTGCACTTTTCCTTCATACTCGATCGCTGTCGTGATTGCTTCATCCAGGTTCATTTCAGTTTCTCCAAGTCGGGTCGGTCCCCAGGTCACGATGAATTAATTCATGGCTTATTTCATAGCATAACTATGTTCAAAACAAGTTCTTTTCTTGCCGAGTCTGTGGGCATGTCCCTCGTGGATTATGGTGAGATCACCCCTACGGCGGAATTTCGCCGGCCAGTGGCCTCAGATCTGCCTGCGCATATGCCTCAGCCTGCCGCTGCTTGGTTACGTTATGCGTTGGATTCTGGTTTGGCCCGTCTCCGGCGCCACAGCCAGATCGCTCCGGCCAGGAATGCCGCGCCCGCGACCGCTCCCCCACCCACCTGGGTCCACGCCGAGAGGAGCAGGATCTTGTTCAGCAAGGAGCCGTGCGCGTCGGCGGTCCGCGGGAGGGCTCCCAGGACATCGGCCGTGTGATGAAGCAGGCTCACGGCGAGCGATTCCGCGGGAATCTCCTCATGACAGGACAGGCAGACTCCGCGCCGGTCCATGTGCGCGCGCTCTGAATCGTCCAGCGGCCTCGACAGTGAGAAATGGTGACCCACCGTCTGGAGCTGCTTGCCCTCCTCGGTGACAAAACGCGACCAGTCCGCGCTCAGGCCGAGGATCGGTTCGAGCTGGGGCCGGGCACTCCGGGGCAACACGATCCCGTCGGCGGTCATGAGGTCGACCACGACCGGCTCGTCCCAGCCGCGTGTGTGCCTTCCGCCGTCGATGCCGTGACCCGCGGCCTTGTCCGACAGGTGGCACGACTCGCAGGACCGCGCCCGGCCGCTCGTGTGAGGATTGGCGGGACTCATGTCGACGCAGAGCTGCCCCTCGGGACCGGCGCCCTCGAGACCGGGCGCGGAGCGGAAGATGTGGTTCAGCAGAACCGTCTCTCCTCCCGGACCGATCACGGTGATCGACGGCTGACACCCGGGAATCACGGGCGTGATACGCCCTTCGCCGTTGACGCCGAGCGGAGGGTCCTCGAAGCGCATGTACGAGCGCTGCTCGCTCACCTTCCCGGCCAGAAAGCAGTCATAGCCGTTCTCGCCCGCATCGGCCGCGTGAGCGGCGGCTTTGTGCTTGTTGCCGGCAGCGATCCAGTCGAAAGATCTCTTTCCCTCGGAGTAGTCGATCTTCACGTGGCAGCCGTAACATTGGGGCGCCCACGATGCGTGGCACGAGTAACACTCCATCCCGTTCAGGTGCAGTGAAATCTCTCTCATCGCCACAGCCGGTTCGGTTTCGAGCTCGCCGCGCGCGTCGATCTGTTTCAAAGGCACGAGCTCCAGGTCCTTTCCGCCCGCCGTGTGCACGATGACGGTGTCACCCCGGCGTACCACGTCGGGAAAGGGATTGCCGCGCGCCGACAGAAGGTAGCCATCCTCGGGCGGGTAGGAGAGTCCCTTTTCGAGGGAGCGGCCGTAAAGCGAGGTGGCCACGCCGCGCGGCGGTCCGGTCGCGGCATCCTCGTCGAACTCGTCGCCGAATCCGAGCGGCAGCTCCCAGGGATAGGCGCCGGGTGTCCCATGGCAGTCGGCGCACTCGATCTCGACTTGCGCCAGGTTGGTGCCGGCCAGGAAACCATCGCCGTGCACATCGATCGATGTGTGGCAGTCCTGGCACATCATTCCCTTCTGATAGTGGATGTCTTCCTGCATGGCCATGTAGTGTTTCGTGTGGAGATCGAGCTGGTTCTCGCCTCCCGGCGCGAAGGGGGATGTGTAGGCGCTCTCCATCAACCCCTGAAAGGTCACTCCGATCCGCTTTCCCCTGTCGTGACAGGTGGTGCACGTCTCGACGGGGATCCCCGTGTAGGTCGTCCCGTTCACCGTGACCTTTGCGTCGCGCGTGGCCTGGATCGTGTGGACCAGAAGATGCCTCGGTTTATCCCGCTCGATCGAGGAATCGCTTCCCTCGTAGACACCTTCGTTCCCGTAGGGAATGTGACACGCCGAGCAGCCCATGCCCCGATAGTCGCCGCGCTTCTCCCTGCCGCGGACGGCGAGGTGGCAGCGAAGGCAGTCGGCGCGCATGTAGGTGAACGCGGCCTGTTCCGGGTGAGCGGCCAGGTTCTCCAGATCGACCGGTGCGGCAGGTACGCCGCGCATGGCGTCGGGAAAGGCGCCCGGTTCGACAGCACCGAGGTGGGCCATGTAGGCGCGATACCTTTCGGTCCCCCGCCTGAGATTCTCGTCGTCGGGATTCCGGGCATCGTAGTTGCCCCACCCGTGCTCATACCCCTGCATCGAGCCGAAAGTCCACGATGTGCCCTGGATCTTGCCCGCCTCGGTCATCATCAGGCTGTTCCACTGGGTGCCGGTCAGCTCGGGGTGGCAGAGGCCGCAGGTTTGCGCATTGATCCACGGGCTGCCCGGATCGGGATAGAAAGGCCGGGACGCGCCGGAGTGAGCCGCCTCGGCACTGTCCGCTTCATGCTCGCCGCCGTGACACACGACGCACCCCTCGGGATCGCCCGCGACGCGGCCGCGTTCCAGAATCCGCTGCATCATGAGCGACGATTCCTCGCGGATCGGCGCGATCTCCTGATGGCAGGCGGACGCGGTGCATCCCGACTTCTCGACTTTACTGGGTGGAAGCTGCGCCGGACCCGCCTTCTGGCTGAGACTCGCGAATCCGACGCAGAACAGGGACAGGAAGGACAGAACGACTGGCCACTTGGAGTTCATGATGAGCCTTCCGATTAGCTGCCGGGCAGCTTCGGATCAGGAGGCCACATCCTCACAGGCGATCTCGGCACCCTGGATCCCCACGGTGTGCACCTTGATCGGCGTGTCGGGCGCGGCAAGATTCCTTGCTGCCACAGAGACTTGCGCGATCCCGCCGCAACAGGGGACCTCCATCTTGAGCACGGTGATCGAACGGGGCCGGGCCTCGGCAAAGATCGCTTTCAGTTTCTCCTCGTAATACTGCAGGTCATCGAGTTTGGGGCAACCGACAAGGAGAATCTTACCTGCCAGGTAGCTGTTGTGAAAGTCTGGAACCGCAAACGGAACACAGTCAGCGCAGATCAACAGGTCCGCTTCCTTGAGAAAGGGCGCGGCCGGGGGGATGAGCATGATCTGGATCGGCCAGTTTCCGAGACCCGACGCGGCGGGCGCGGAGCCGGGTGCGGCGGCCGCGGCCTGCTTGGGCGCGAATTGCCGCATCGCGGCGCCGGGGCAGCCGCCGCCGATCGGCGGCTTGGGGGCGCTCGAAGCCTTGGTTTTGCGCGCCAGATGCTCCTCCACCGCCTTCTCGTCAAAAGCATCTGCCTCGCGTTCCTCTATCGTTATCGCGTCCTGCGGACACTCGGCCAGGCAGTCGCCCAGTCCGTCGCAGTAGATATCACTCACGAGACGCGCCTTGTCATCCACGATCTGGATGGCGCCCTCGTGGCAGGCATCCACACAGATGCCGCAGCCGTCGCATTTCGTCTCGTCGATCTTGATGATCTTTCGTTTGACCATTTTTCGCTGCCTCATTCCTTTCCGAAGGATAACCTGTCCGCCCCGGCTCCGCCGGCTGGGCCCGCGGAGCCGGGGCGGTTCAAAAGACTCGAATCGACCTAGCCGAGCATGGCGGCCAGGTCTTCATCCACGTTGCCCACGGGCATGATGTTGAAATTCTCGACCAGAACGCCGAGCACGGTGGGCGTCACGAACGCCGGCAGGCTCGGTCCGATCCGGATGTTCTTGATGCCCAGGTGGAGAAGGCTGAGCAGGATGCAGACCGCCTTCTGCTCGTACCAGGAGAGGACGAGCGAGAGGGGCAAGGAGTTCACGTCGGTCTCGAAGGCGCCCGCGAGGGCCACCGCGATCTGCACGGCAGAGTAGGCATCGTTGCACTGGCCGATGTCGAGGAGACGCGGGATGCCGCCGATGTCGCCGAAGTCGAGCTTGTTGAAGCGGAACTTCCCGCAGGCAAGGGTGAGGATCACGCAGTCATCGGGAACAGCCTCGGCCAGATCGGTGTAGTAGTTGCGACCCGGCTTGGCACCGTCGCACCCGCCGATGAGAAAGAAGTGCTTCACCGCGCCCGCCTTGACCGCGTCGATCACCTTGTCGGCCACGCCCATGACCGCGTTGTGTCCGAATCCGGTGAGGATCGTCTTGTCCGCGCCATCCTCGGCAAAGCCGTCGGCCGCCAGGGCAGCGTCGATGACGGGCTGATAGTTCACGTCGCCGATGTGGGCCACCTCGGGCCAGGCCACGAGACCGCTCGTGAAGATCCGTCCCTTGTAGGTGTCTTTTGGCTTCTGGATGCAGTTGGTGGTCATCAGGATCGCGCCGGGGAACGCGTCGAACTCCTTGGCCTGATCCTGCCACGCACCGCCGTAGTTGCCCACGAGGTGGGTGTACTTCTTGAGTTCCGGATAACCATGGGCGGGCAGCATCTCGCCGTGGGTGTAGATGTTGACGCCCGTACCTTGAGTCTGCTCGAGGAGCGCGTGGAGGTCCTTGAGATCGTGGCCCGACACGAGGATCGCCTTGCCCTTGACCGGCTCCACGCGGACCGCGGTCGGTTCGGGATGACCGTAGGTGCCCGTGTTGCCCGTATCGAGGAGTTCCATCGCCTTGAGGTTGGCCTCGCCGCACTTGAGATTGAGGGCGACGAGCTCGTCCACCGCCTGCTCCGACTTCGAAATATAGTCGAGCGCCTCGTGGAGGAAGGCGTAGACGCTCTCGTCCTCCTGTCCGAGGATATAGGCATGGTCGGCGTAGGCGGCCGTTCCCTTGAGACCGTAGGTGAGGAGTTCCTGAAGGCCCGCGATGTCCTCGCCCAGGCTCTCCCTCCGCGTCTCGATGCTCACCGCTTCGCCCTGGGTTACGAGCCCGGCGAGATCGGCCGCGGGGCGGCACGCCTGAGGGCGGTCGCCGATCTCGGGCTGCTGGCCGGCCTTTTCGCAGGCGTCGGCGTAGAGACGGTGCGCCTTGTCGGTGAGCGCGTCGGCCCTGTCGATCATGTCCTTGATGCGCTGAGCGTCGAAATTCACGTTCGTCACCGTGGTGAAGAGCGCCTCGAGAGTAAAGACATTGATTTCGCCGTCGCTCACACCGAGCTGCCGCGCGCGGTGGGCGTACATGGAGAGCCCCTTGAGAGAGTGGACGAGGAGGTCTTGGAGCGCGGCTGTCTCCGGATCCTTGCCGCACACGCCCTTGACCGTGCAACCAGTTCCCTTTGCGGTCTGTTCGCACTGATAACAAAACATGCTCATTGATTTGTCTCCCGATTAATCATTTTCAGTAACCGTTATCGAATAACCTTTTACACTCAGGTCAGAAAATATCGAACCAGCCAGTCGAGCCGGCCTCTTTTCACGAAGTAGGTGCCCGAGAAGCGCATCACCTCCCGGATCTTCTGGCGGTGCCGGGGTTCGTAGCAATGGACCGGACAGGCCTTGCACCGCGGTTTGGGATCGAGGGGACAACGATCGAGGCGCTCGAAGGCATAGGCGAGGAGGGCGACGCAGTCATTGCAGAGCTCCCCCCGCCCTGTTCCGTGGTGCTGCCGGCAATAGACCTCCACGAAGCGCTCGAGCACGCTCGCCTCGCGGCTCGTCTCTTTCATGCTCATGGAATCCAGTTCTCGGTCCATTACTCTCTCGGCCTCAGATCGCTCTTGTTTCCACGAAATCTTTTAATTTGGTTTTGCTCATATATGAGACGAACTGGCGGTTGACCGAATCGGTCAATCCGCCCAGGATACACTTGGCGCGCGTGCAGACAGGCATGTCGGCGATGCACGGATTCGGATCGACCGGCCCCTCGATCGCCTCGTAGATATCGAGAAAAGCCGTCTCCGCCCAGCCATCGCGCAACCTGAAGCCGCCCTGGGGGCCGCGGATCGACAGGATGAAACCGGCGCGCGTCAACCGCTGAAGAACCTTGGAGAGATGGTTCTCCGAACGCTGAAGCGTGGCGGCGATCTCCTTCGTGGAGAATTTCTTTTCCTCGTCCTGGGCGAACAACGCCATGGTGTGCAGAGCGAGGGAGGCTGCTTCCGATATTCGTAAAAGACTTGGCATTTCGAGGGTTCTTAAATCAACACACCATCAATTGTAGTAATCTGGTACTTTAATACCTGTTTGTCCAGAATTGTCAAACATTAAACTGCAAAAAAAATATCAGTTCATTTAATCCATTGCTGTTGTTGTGGTTATACTGAGTACCCGAAGAATGTTCTTTTATTGGAGGCCCACTCCTCATGGCGTCGGGCAGCGGCAACAGAGAGAATCCCGGCAGAATCGCAGAATCGGGCGGGCAAGACACGGGCTGTATTGTCTGCGGCGCGCCGCTTCAGTACTTCGAACTTCCCGAAAAGCAGACCTGTGAGAAATGCCGCCGCACGGTGCTTTCCGACGCCCGGTGCAGCCGCGGGCATTTCGTCTGCGACCTGTGCCACAAGCAAGATCCGATCGAGGTGGTCCGTAAGATCTGCGCCACCTCGAAAGAGACCAACATGCTGCGCATGATGAGCGAGATTCGCCGCCACCCCGCTTTCAAGACGCACGGTCCCGAACACCATTCCCTCGTTCCGGGCGTGATCCTCGCCACTTACCGAAACCTGGGAGGCAAGATCGACCCGCTCCAGATTCAAGCCGCCATAGACAGGGGCGGGCTGCTTCCGGGCGGCGCCTGCGGTTACATGGGGAGCTGTGGGGCCGCCATCGGTGCCGGAATCGCTTTTTCCACGATCCTCGGGGCCACGCCGCTCCGGTCGGAGCCGAGGCAATCGAGTCAGAAGATCACGGCGCGGATCCTGGATAGGATTGCCGACATCAACGCGGCCCGGTGTTGCCGGAGGGAGTGTTACATCGCCCTGATGGCGGCGGCGGAGCTATCGCACGAATACCTCCCCATCGCGCTACACGCATCTGAACAGCCCGAATGCGACACCTTCGAGCTCAATCAAGAGTGTCCGGGTGCGATGTGCCCATTTTTTCCCGCTCCTCAAAAGCGGTGAGAAGGACCTGCGACTTCTCGCATGATCTCTCCGGGAAGGAGCGCGCCTCTCAACGCGTCTTCAAGCTCTCCAATATCACGCCGCCATGCGCGATCGGAGAGCGCCCCCATGAATTCCCCGTGCGGCCGTCCGCGCCTGTAGCCCGGTTCCCGGGGAGGATGCTTGAGGTAGCGGCTGACACGGTCGAGATCGGGATCGACGAGAAGTGTGGACGTGTAGTACAGGAGATCCCTGGCGCAGTAAAGGCATGATCCCCCGATCTTGCGGTCTTCGAAGACGAGGTCGGAGATGCCGTCGTGGTAGACACCCTCGACACCGACCGACTCGAGCCCGTCGATCAACCAGCGCGTGATCTGGGAAAAGTGCTTTCGGTGTTTTCTGAATTCCCGAACAGGCAGCACGAGGGAAACGATGAGATTGCCCGGATCGAGCACGACCGAGCACCCTCCCCCATGCCGCTTGAGAACGGGGACCTTGTCCTGGATGCAGGCGTCGAGGTTCAACTCCGCCTCGGGCTTGCTGCCTTTGCCGATGACCACCGACCTGTTCGCAACGCGCGCCACCCGCACGCGTGGCATCCGGTCGGCGCGCGTGGCGTCGATGAGATCGTCGTCGAGATCGTACGTGC
Source organism: uncultured Phycisphaerales bacterium (assembly GCA_964620445.1). GTDB lineage: Bacteria > Planctomycetota > B15-G4 > B15-G4 > CAYZWU01 > CAZUHB01. The sequence goes on along the minus strand of CAZUHB010000039.1, from coordinate 54,199 downwards.
CGACCAGAAGCTCTTCGGAGGTCATGGCGCTCGCCCCGTCACTGAAGGAAACCGCCCTCATTTCTTCTTGCGCGGATCGATGTGGGTCGCGCTCCCGGCCGCGACCTCGGCCGCTTCCATGATCGCCTCGGACAGGGTCGGATGGGGATGGATCGTGACCATGAGATCCTCGAGGGTCGCTCCCATCTCGATGGCGAGGGCTCCCTCGCTGATCAGCTCGGAGGCGAGCGGTCCCACCATGCCGACACCGAGAACCTGGTCGCTCTCCGGATCGGACAGGACCTTGACGAAACCCTCGGTGCGTCCCAGGGTCCACGCCCGCCCGAGGGCGCGGAGCGGGAAGCGGCCCACCTTGATGGCGACCCCCTTCTCCTTCGCCTCGGTCTCGGTCAGCCCGGCCCAGGAGATCTCGGGGTCGGTGAAGATCACCGCGGGCACGGCGCGGTTGTCGAACGCTGACGGGTGTCCGGCAATGACCTCGGCCGCCACCTTTCCCTCGCGGCTCGCCTTGTGGGCCAGCATCGGGCCGGGCGCCACATCGCCGATGGCGAAGATGTTCTTCTCCGCGGTGCGCATCTCTTCGTTCACCTCGATCACGCCGCGCTCGTCGACCACGACACCCGTGTTCTCCAGGCCGAGGTCGGACGTGTTCGGCTTGCGCCCCACCGCGACGAGAACATGGGAAAACTCTTGCTTGTCCGTCTCGCCCTCGTGCTCGATGGAGACGCTGAATCCGGCCGCCGTCTTCTCGATGCCGACCACCTTCGAGTCGACGAGGATCTGCTCGAAGCGGTTCCGGCAGTTCTTGACCACCACGTTGACCAGGTCGGGATCAGCCCCCATGAGGAGCCTGGGAAAGAACTCGACCATGGAGACCTTTGAGCCGAGTCCGGCGTAAACGAGTCCCATCTCGAGACCGATGTAGCCCCCGCCCACCACGAGGAGCCGCTCGGGGATCTCGGGAATCTTGAGCGCCTCCGCCGACGACCAGACGGGCACGTCATAAGCCTCGGGGATCTCGTTGATGCTCGAGCCCGTGGCGATGATGCAGTGCTTGAACTCGATGGCCGAGACCTCGGCTCCCTCGATGGCGAGCCTGCGGTCGCTCTCGAACCGCGCCCGGCCCCGGATCACCTCGATTCCCCTCCGCTCGAGAAGGCCGTCCACGCCGGCGGACAGGGTCTGGACCACGGAATCGGTCCACTTGCGCAGACCGCTCTCGTCAAAGCTGAAACCATCGAAACTGAATCCGATCTCGCCGGCATGCCGCACGCTTTCGACCAGCTCCACGGCGTGGATGAGAGTCTTCGACGGGATGCACCCCTCGAGCAGGCACGTGCCGCCGAGCCGGTCCCGCTCCTCGATGAGGGTGACTTCCTTTCCGAGGTCGGCGGCGCGGATGGCGGCCACGTAACCGCCCGGTCCCCCGCCGATGACGGCCACGTCCGTTTCCTGACTCAGGCTTCCCATGACCATGATCGCGCCTCCTTCACTCTTTCGAGCACTCCTTGGGAACTGCTATGACTCGAGAAGCAGCAGATTCGGATCGGACAGCTGCCTGGCAAGCTCGCTCACGAACCGCGCCGCGTCGGCGCCGTCCGCGATGCGGTGGTCGAAGGCGAGGGTGAGGGGCAGCATGTTGCGAATCTTGATCTCGTTGTCGATGACCACCGGTTTGGGCTGGTGCCGTCCCATGCCGAGGATCGCCACCTCGGGATAGTTGATCGTGGGAATCAGCGCCGTGCCGCCGAGAGGTCCCACGTTGGTGATCGTGAAGGTGCCGCCGCGCAGGTCGGCGACCTCGAGCTTCCCCTCGCGCGCCCGGTTCGCCACGTCCTCGATGTCGGCCGCGATCTGAACGATGCTCTTCCGGTCGGTGTCCCTGATCACGGGGACGACGAGCCCCTTGCCCGTGTCGACGGCGATGCCGATGTTGTAGTACTTCTTGTAGACGATCTCCTCGCGGAAGGGATCGAGACTCGCGTTGAAGGCCGGCGCGGCCTTGAGTCCGGCCGTGACCGCCTTGACCACGAAGGCGAGCATGGTGAGGCTTCCGCCCGCCTGGCCCGCGCGCCGCTCCTTCTCGCGCCGGCGGAAGTCGTCGAGAAGGGTCACGTCCGCCTCGTCCATGTGCGCCACGTGGGGCACGAGCGTCATGGAAGTGACCATCTTGTGCGCCACCTTCCGGCGGATCGACCGCAAGGGTTCCTTGTCGACCGGCCCCCACTGCTCGAATTCGGGCAGCGGCTCGATATCGAGGAAGGGGATCGCCGACGCGGCAGAGGCCGCGGATGACGCGGTAGAGGCCGCGGATGACGCGGTAGAGGCCGCGGATGACGCGGTAGAGGCCGCGGATTCCGCCTCGGCCGCTGCGGGGGCGACCTCCTCGACCGCGGGGGCGCCTCCCTCGGCGTACCGCTTGACATCATCGGGAGTCACCCGGCCTCCGGGCCCGGTGGCGGGTACGAGATTGAGATCCACGCCGAGTTCGCGGGCGAGCCTCCTCGTGGCCGGCGCCGCGGGGATCGGTCCCTTGGACTTTGCCGGTGCCGCCGCCGCGGGGGCGGGAGGTTGGGGCGCAGCCGCGGGCGCGGCCGGCGCCTCGGGCGCACGGGCGGTCGGTGCCTCCACGCGCTCGACGGCCGGCGCGGGCGCCTCGATCGCGGGAGCGGCCTCGGCAGCCGGCGCGGCCGCACCGTTCGAGTCGATCACGGCGATCACGTTCCCCACGTAGACCGTGTCTCCCACGGCGCCGTTCTGGGCGATCACCTTGCCGCCCTTTGGCGAGGGGATCGTCACCGCCGCCTTGTCGGTTTCCACGTCCACGAGCGGTTCGTCTTCGTTGATCTTGTCGCCTTGCGCCACATACCACTTCAGGACCTCTCCCTCGTGGATGCCCTCGCCAAGGTCGGGTAGCTTGAACTCGTACACAGCCGTCTCTCCTAATAGTCGAGCGTTTCGTGAATCGCCCGTTCGATCCGTTCCGCACTGGGCATGTACATCATCTCCCGGCCGAAATAGGGAGTGACCACGTCGTAGTTGGCCACCCTCTTCACGGGCGCCTCCAGGTAGAGAAAGGAGCGCTCGTTGAGGATCGCAATGAGTTCCGACGCCGCGCTCATCGTGCGCGGCGCCTCCTGAACGATCACGCACCGCCCTGTCTTGCGCACCGAATCGGCGATGGCGTCCCCGTCGAGCGGCTTGATGGTGAGCAGATCGATCAGCTCGATCGACCTGCCCCTCTGGTTCTGCACCGCCTCGACCGCCTGCAGCGTCGGGCGCATCATCGCGCCCCATGCCACGACGGTCAAGTCCTCACCCTTCTGCACGATGTCGGCCTTGCCGATCTCGAGGACTTCTTCCTCCTCGGGCACTTCCTCGCGGAAGGCGCGGTACGACCGTTTCGGTTCCATGAAGATCACCGGATCGGGATCGCGTATCGACGCGGCCAGGAGGGCGCGCGCGTTGCGCGGACCGGAGGGGATGACCACCTTGAGTCCCGGGAGGTGCCCGTAAAGCGCCTCGCGGCTCTCCGAGTGGTGCTCGAGGGCGCGCACTCCGCCGCCGTAGGGCATGCGGACCACCATGGGAACGGTCCACTTGCCGAGGGAGCGGGCGCGGAACCGGGACGCGTGCCCTTCCATCTGGTGCACGATCAGGTAGGAGAAGCCGGAGAACTGCATCTCGGCCACCGGCTTCATGCCGGCCATGGCCATTCCGATCGACGTGCCCGCGATACCCGCTTCGGCCAGAGGCGTGTCCATGACGCGGGCGGCCCCGTACTTTTCGAAGAGTCCGTCAGTGGCGCGGAAGACGCCGCCGTCAACGCCCACATCCTCCCCCAGAACGACCACGCTTTCATCGCGGGCCATCTCCTGGTCGAGGGCGAACTGGATTGCCTGCACCATGTTCATCTTAGGCATTTGGTTTCTCCTTCTGAAGCTCATCGAGGAACTCGGCCCGCTGCCTTTCGATCTCGGGATGGGCCGTGCCGTAGACGTGGTCGAAGGGCGTGTCCGGCTTGAACGCGGTCCGCTTCTCGAATTCCTCCACCGCGACATTGATCTCCGCCTTGACCTCGGCCCGCAATCCGGACTCGAGATCGTCGTTCCAGATCCCCTTCCTCTCGAGGTAGATCTTGAAACGGATCAGCGGATCGCGCGGTCGCCAGCCGTCGACCTCTTCTTCGGAGCGGTACTTGGTCGGATCGTCCGCCGTGGTATGCATCATCACGCGGTAGGTGACCGCCTCGATCAGCGTCGGCCCGCCGCCGCTCTTGGCGCGGTCGAGCGCTTCCTTGGCCGCCGCGTAGGTGGCGAGCGGGTCGTTCCCGTCGACCTGGATACCCGGCATGCCGTAGGCGATCGCCTTCTGGGCCAGCGTCTCCGATCGTGTCTGGTTCTCTCTCGGAATCGAGATCGCCCACTGGTTGTTCTGGCAGACGAAAACGACCGGCGCCTGCCACACGGCGGCAAAATTCATTGCCTCGTGAAAATCGCCCTCCGACGTGGCGCCGTCCCCGAAGAAGGTCACCACCGCGGCGTCCGTCTCCCCCTTGTACTTCATGGCGTAGCCGAGGCCGGCCGCATGGAGGGTCTGGGAACCGACTATGATCGAGAAGGGCAGTGTGCGCCGCTCGGGATCGAGCGTGCTTCCCTCCTCGTACCCGTTGTGAAAGAGAAGATAGTCGGTAAACGAATCGCCCCGCATCAGGCGTCCGCCGAGTTCGCGGAAGGCGCCCACGAACCAGTCCTTGTCGGTCATGGCCATCGTGGGTCCGCAGACCGAGGCCTCCTGGCCCGTGCAGGGCCCGAAGGTGCCGATCCGCCCCTGGCGCTGCAGCTTGAGCATCCGCTGATCGCCCTCGCGGGCGAGCACCATCGCCCGGTAGAGACGGACGAGTTCCTCGTCGGCGAGCGCCGGTTCGAGACTCTTGTCCACCACTCCATTCTCGTCGAGAATCCGGAGGTGGGACACTCCGAACGTTTCTATCTCCTGGTAAGGCATTCCGTTTTCCTTTCCTTCTGCCTCTTGTTCCGCTTGCGTCTCTCCTCGGCCGATTCCCCTCGCGGTTTGTTCGAGACCTTCTGTTAGCCGTGATCAGGATCCTGTCAAGGACTCCCTGCCGAGGGGGAGGCTGAACGATCGACGGCCACGATCCCGATCCGCGACCGGTCTCAGCGGCCCCGGAGGATCTCGAGCATCCGGCCGGGATCGGTCGTGGGCTCCGCGCAGGCGAAATCGGTACACACATAGGCCGTGGCCCGACCGTCGATGGCGGTATGCTCCCTGACATGAGGCGCGATGCGGACGATATCGGGCCGGTCGGCGCCGGTTCGGGATGAGCCGTTCACCGGTTTGAAGAGGACGACCACGTTGGGGAAGTAGCTCTTCGCCAGAGCGCTCAGCATCGCTTTCGTATCGGGTGCGTCCCGGCCGCCCACCACCACGACCTCGCGCGACGGGAGAGTGGCGCTGTCGAGAGCCGTGAGAAGATGGGTGTAGATGTGGGGCCACTGGTTGATCTTCCCGCCGAAGGCCGCGCCCGTCCGATCCGCCATCTCCTCGAACCGGCTCGTCCCGGTAAAGCGCGCCAGCCAGATTAGATTGGACATGGCCACCGAGTTCCCTGACGGATAGGCGCTATCGTCCACTTCCTTGCGGCGAACGATCACGTCGTCGGCATCGCTCGAGGTGAAGAAGAAACCGCCATCCTTCTCGTCCCAGAATCGCTCAATCATATCGTGCTGCAGTTCGAGGGCGATCTCGACCCAACGCACCTCGTGCGTGGCATCGTAGAGGGAGATGAGACCGAAGACGAGGAAGGCGTAATCGTCGACGGTCGCGCCGAACCGGGCCTGCCCGTCGAAGTAGCTGTGCCGCAGCGCTTGGTCCGACTCACGGAGTTCGGAAAGCACGAACTCGGCTGCCTTGCGCGCCGCGTCGGCATAAGCCGGCTCGCCGAACGCCGCCGCGCCCCTGGCCAGGGCGGCGATCATGAGGCCGTTCCAGTCGGTGAGAATCTTCTCGTCCCTGTGCGGCCGGATCCGTTTCTCGCGATGTGCGAGGAGACTGCGCCGCGCCCGCTCGATCTCCTTCGACAGCTCATCGACGGGGATGTCCAGATCACCGGCGACCGTTTCGAGAGGCTTCGTTCGATGGAGGATGTTGGCGCCCGTCTTCTGGCCGGTCGCCTCGTCGCGGAAGTTGCCCTGCCCGTCCACGTTGAACACCCTGCTGAAAAGGCGCGCTTTCTCCTCTCCCAGGACCGCCTCGATCTCGGACGCGTCCCAGACGTAGAACTTCCCCTCCTCGCCTTCGCTGTCCGCGTCCTCGGCGCAGTAGAAACCGCCGCCCGGCGCGGTGAGGCGCTGGGAGACGTAGGCGAAGACCTCCGCCGCCTTGCGCTTGTGGCGCTCCTTGCCCGTGGCGCGATAGAACTCGCCGTAAACGAGGGCCATCATCGCCTGGTCGTAGAGCATCTTCTCGAAATGTGGCACGAGCCACTCGGCGTCGGTCGAGTAGCGGTGGAAGCCGAACCCGAGATGATCGTAGATCCCGCCGCGCCCCATCTTGTCGAGGGTTCGTTCGACCAGGTCGAACGCTCTCCGGGCGCCGGTCCGTTTCCCGTAACGCAGGAGGAAGAGGAGATTGTGGGGCGACGGAAACTTCGGGGCGCCGCCGAATCCGCCGGCCTTCTCGTCAAAGGATCGGGAGAGCTGCTCGAAGGCCTTGTGCAGCACGCTCTCGTCGAGAGAGCCCTTGGACGTGCGGGACACCTCCTGCTCGAGGGCCTCGTAGATCTTGTCGGCCGACCGGGCCACGTCCTCGGGCCGCCCTTTCCAGATCTCCTTGATCCTGGGGATCAGTTCGACCATGCCGGCCTGGCCGAACCGGTTCGTCTTGGGAATGTAGGTGGCGGCGAAGAACGGTTTCTTTTCAGGCGTCATGATGATGGTCAAGGGCCAACCGCCCCGGCCTGCGAGCATGTGGCACACGGTCATGTAGATTCCGTCGATATCGGGCCGCTCCTCGCGATCGACCTTGATCGAGACGAAGAGATCGTTCATGAGCCGCGCCACCTCGGGATCTTCGAAAGACTCGTGGGCCATCACGTGGCACCAGTGGCAGGTGGAGTATCCGATCGAGAGGAAGATCGGCTTGTTCTCCCTGGCGGCCTTTTCGAACGCCTCCGGTCCCCACGGGTACCAGTCCACGGGATTCGAAGCATGCTGCCGGAGGTAGGGGCTGCTCGAGTCGGCGAGCCGGTTCCGTTCCTTGGCCGCTGCCGGGTTGCGTTGATCAGTCATCGGTGCCCGTCCTTTGCGTGAAGTTTTCGACTCTATGCCTTGTCAGAGCCTGGCGCGGGCCCGAAGAGGTATTGATTCAAATACTCGATCGTCTCCTCGTGCTTGACGACCTGCTGGGCGAGAATGTCGCCGCTCGTGACGATCCCCACCAGCTTCCCCTTCGACACGACCGGTAGGTGGCGGATCCTTTTCCGGGTCATCACCTCGGTGCATTCATCGAGGGAGGTGTCGAGGCGGCATACGGCAACGGGCGACGTCATCACATCGCTCACCGCCGTCTCGGCCGGATCGAGGCGGTCGGCCAGAATACGCTTGAGAGCGTCCCGTTCGGTAAAGATGCCCACCACCGTGTCGCCGTCGGTCACGACGAGAGATCCGATGTTCCGTTTGTCCATCACCTCCACAGCCTCGAGGACGTTGCTGTCTCTCGTGATGGAGGCAACAAAGGTCTTTTTTTCCAGGATCGACTTGACTGTCTGCATGATGGTGTCCTTGTTGTTTTTTGCGATGTCACACGAGGAACGGAACGAGCCGCTGCTCGAGCGACGGTTTCTTCAATTTCCTGATCGCCCCGTTCTGAAGCTGTCTGATGCGCTCCCTCGAGACTTTCAGAAGCTTGCCGATCTCCTCGAGGGTTTTCGTTTTCTTGCCTTCGAGGCCGAAACGATGCTGAAGGATGAACCTCTCTTCGTTGCTCAGGTTGCCGAGGGCTTCCTTGATCCTGCTTTTCAGTTTGTGCTGTTCGTTGTCGGAGAGACTCTCTTCCTGTTCCTCGGCCACGAGATCGGAAAGGGATCCGGACTCGTTTTCCTTGAGGGGACTGTCGAGAGAGATGTGCTTTCGCGACGTTTCGAGAAGACGGCCGGCCACCTTGGACGAGACGCGAAAGTTTTTCGAAACATCGTTGGCCGTGAGAGCCGCGCCGTCCTTGGGCAGCAGACCCTCACGCTTGAAGCGCCGCATCTTCTGCTGGAGATAGTTGGGGACCCTGACGATGCTGTTGTTTGCGCCGATGAACCGTTCGACCGCCTGCCTGATCCAGAAGGTGGCATAGGTCTGAAACCGGACGCCCTTGCGCCAGTCGAATTTCTCCACCGCCCTGATCAGGACCATGTTTCCCTCCTGGATCAAGTCCATGAGCGGAATCCCATAGGTCCGATAAGGCATGGCAAGGCTCACAACGAGTCCAAGGTTCCGTTCCACGAATTCCGTCCTGAGGGCGTTGTACGATGAGCAGCAGTTCTTGAGGAATCCCGAGATCCCCTTCGGGCAATCGCCCAGCTCGCTGCAGATCGGAGCCATCATCCCGCGCTCGGAAGCCGCCGAACAGCCGTCGAGGCTCTTGAGGATTTTCCGGATCTTCGTGGGAAGCGTTTTGTTTTTTGCGATCCAGAGCAAGCGGCGCTTGAAGAATTCGAGGCGCCTCGAGAGACGAACCTCGTCGTCCCTCTTCATTCTGCGGTGACTGTTGATCTCCTTGAGATAGTCGAAAAGCCGGTTGTGTTTTTCGTTGGCGTTCCTTTGGACCCGACTCTTGGAGACGATATCATTGGCGACGATCTTGTCATCGCCGCTCGGGGCCGTTTCGACCGGTAACTCACCGAGCTCTTTGATGAGCCTGTCCACATTCTTGTCAAAACTCTCCGGCTCTTCGAGAATGGCATCGAGACGGGCGACGGAGAGTTCACCCTCATCACGGGCTTCCTTGACGATTCTTTTAATCTCAGCAGGTTTCATGATCCCCCCGGTATCGAGAAATCAAAACTCTTTTAGATATTGAACTTAGAACGAATAGAGGGAAGATCAGCAATTCGTATGCCAAGAACGGGTGAGAGCTCTCGGTCGAGAGAGGTGTTCTCTGACCGGGATGGCCCCGTCCGAACTTGCAGTGGATCTTGAATTCCTGGCAAAGACTTGTCCTAATTGGCAAAGCCCGGTGCAACCTGATCCCGAGAGAACGGTTCATGGTCAGTCCGGATCGATGATCGAGCTGAAAGCGCTATGAAAACTCTCTTATTCGTCTGTGCCCACAATGCCGACCTGAGTCAGATGGCCGAGGCTTTGGGGCGGTCGATGGCGCCGCCCGGCCTCGAGGTGATGAGCGCCGGATTCGAGCCCGCCGACACCATGGCTGCGCCTGTTGAAACGGTGATGAAAGAGATCGGGATCAACGTGGCGGGCCAGAAGCCGAAAGCCATTCTTGACATAAACTTGCATCTGGTCGACGCCGCCGTCAGACTCTGTGGCGGGATCGCCGAAAAGTGTCAACCCCGTCTCCCGGGGCAGCCGAACATGGTCTCCTGGAGTCTTCCCGATCCTGTTGAATTCAGCGGGGACGAGAACGAAATCCTCGACCGGTACCGGTCCTGCCGGGATCGGATCGAGCACCTGCTCAAGGATTTCTTCGAGTGCGGTTATCTCGATGCCCTGATCCAGGCCAAGGAGCAGGCCCTCTTCGTGCTCGATAGCCTCTCCGAGGGCATTCTGGTCCACGACCTCGACCGCAGGATCATCTATTTCAACGCGGCAGCCGAATCGATGACCGGTTACGCACGGCGCGACGTGGTCGGCCGGGATTGCCACGCCGTCTTTCCGGAAAGTTTTTGCGGTGCAAATTGCAGCTTCTGCGAAGACGCCGAGCCGCCGTTCGACCATAAATCCTATCCCTTGACCTTTAACACCAAGGACGGCGAGAAGCGCCAGCTCGAATTCTCGGTGAGCGCTGTCAGGGACAGGAACGAGGACATGGTCGGCGTGATCGCTTCATTTAGAGACCTGACGCGTGAGCAGGACCTCGCGCGGCGATTGGGCGAAATCGAGCAGTTCAGCGGTATTATCGGGCGGGACAGCTCGATGCAGGAGGTTTTCGAACTGATACGGAGCGTGGCTGAATCGAGTGTTCCCGCCCTGATCCAGGGTGAGAGCGGAACGGGCAAGGAGCTGGTCGCCGCGGCGATCCACAATGAAAGCCCTCGAAACAACAGACTCTTCGTGCCCGTCAATTGCGGCGCCCTGCCCGAAGGGCTGCTCGAGAGCGAGCTCTTCGGTCATGTGCGTGGCGCGTTCACCGGCGCGGTGCGCGACAAGAAAGGCCGTTTCGAGCTTGCTCACGCGGGCACGATCTTCCTTGACGAGATCGGCGATATCTCGCTCGCCATGCAGGTCAAACTGCTCCGCGTCCTGCAGGAGGGAACCTTCGAACGTGTGGGCGGCACCAAGACGACCCGTGTGAATGCGCGCGTCATCAGTGCAACAAACAAAGACCTCAAGGAGGAAATCGCCGCAGGTCGTTTCAGAGAAGACCTTTACTACCGTCTCTGCGTTGTCCCCATCACCTTGCCCCCCCTGCGCGAACGGCGGGGCGACATCCCTCTACTCGTGAACCACTTCCTGCGCCGCATGGCGTCGGAAGCGGGCGTGGAATCGTTGGGTCTGACTCCGACCGGGATGGATGCGCTTCTGTCGTACGGGTGGCCCGGAAACGTGAGGGAGTTGCAGAATGCCTTGCAGTTCGCACTGGTCAAGAGCCGGAAAGAGACGATCGAACTGAACCACCTCCCCCCCAACATCGTCAGGACTCTCAACCGGGAGCTCATCATCGCCGCGCCTGAATCCAAGAGCACCTCTCATCGAGGGCGGAAGGCAAAGCTCACGCCACGCGCGGTAGACAAGGCGCTTGCGCAGGCAAAAGGGAATAAAGCAAAAGCGGCGCGGCTTCTCGATGTCGGCCGCGCCACTCTCTATAGATTCCTCAAATCGCAACAGGAACGAACCGGGGAGATCTAGCCTTTCGAGACATCCTTCCCCGTCGTCTTTTTCACCGGTTCCGAGGCGGGATCGGTTCGTTCGTTGGCGGCAGGCGATCCACTCCGTTCCACGGGCAATCCTGCCTTGACCCACTCCAGTAGACCGCCGGAGAAAACGAAGACCTTCGAAAACCCGAGAGTCGAAAGCTTTTCGGCGGCCCTGTGGGAAATCTTGCATTTCGGCCCATTGCAATAGGTTACGATCGTCGTGTCTTTGCTCACCCGAGCGAGGAATTTCTTGTCGCCAAGGTGATCGTGGGGAATGTTGATCGCGCCCTTGATATGGCTCTTTCGAAACGATTCATTGCCGCGCGGATCGATCACCAACGGTTTGTTGTCGCTCTTGATCCACTTGGCCAGGGTTTTGAGATCCACACTTTTCGCGCCCCCTGGCGATGGAGCGGACAGAGTTCTGATCAACGCATCCTCGTCCTTGGGCAGCCCATTGCCGCTGTACCGGATCACGCCACTGGCGTCGATTCCGAAAATTGCCGGAATTCCCGACACATTGAAGGACTTGGCCACTTTGCCCTCCTCGTCGAGCAAGATCCTGTAGTTCACGGCCTTGTCCTTGACGAACTTGTCCACGATGCGCTTGGGCTGCTTGATGTTGACCCCGAAAACGAGAACGCCGTCATCCTTGCTCTTTTTCACGAACTCCTTGATGTGCGGAACCTCGGTCATGCAGTAGGTGCACCAGGTCGTAAAGAAAACGAGCACAACGCCGCGCTTCCCGCGCAACTTACTCAGTGTCAATGATTTGCCGTCGTGAGTTTTCAATGTAAAATCGGGCGCCATGGGCGCTTTCTTTTCGGCGGCCTTTTTGGCCTGATCCTTTTCCACCTGAACCGGCCTGGCGTCCTGGGCCTGCGCGAACTGCGCTGACAGAGCCACGACCAGAAGAAGAAGAAGGAGTGTTTTCATGGAACGCATATTTTATCTCCTCAAGGGGGTTGGATTTTTCCGCTAACCATCCAGAAATTCGTCCCCTCCGAAGAGGGACTCGTCGCTGACCAACGATGGATCGCTGCCTTGTAACAGAGAGTCGTCTGTGCTTTCCGCCGTGGCGGCGTCACCGCTGATCAGCTGCGTCAGCTCGGGAAAATCGGTTGCTTGTCCGACGTAAACCAGCAAAAGGCTTGCACCTGCAATGATCAGCACGGCGAATCCCTTCTTGACGGCCACCATCCACTGCCCTGATTTGGGCATGTATGTCAAAAAGCCCACAAACGTGCCGGCCAGAAGGATGAGCGTTCCCTGACCGAGCCCAAAGAGGAAGAGCTTGGATCCGCCAGCGAGAAGCTGGTAGGCGAACGCAGCGCCCTGGGCTTCCTGAAGCGTGGTGGACACGGCCACGATCACGATTGCAAGGATCGGCCCGGTGCAGGGCCCGACCACGAGACCGCTCACGCCGCCCACCAGAAGGGCGCCCGTGAAGCCCTTGCGCTTCTTTCCCCCCACCTTGGCCTGTAGATTGTACAGGAACTTCGGTGTAGGAAAGGTGAAGATATCGAGAAGGAAGAGGCTCATCAGTATGAAAAACCAGGCGATCGCAAAAACCGCCCAGCCGTTTGCCCAGATCGCACCGAATTGCATCCCGAGGGCGGCAAAAACCGTCCCGATGATCGCATAGACCAGCGCCATGCCGCTCACCATGGTCAGGCTCAAGAGGAATCCTCGGAACTTACTACCCCCAGCCATGTTACCAATATACCCAACGGTGAGGGGCAGGACCGGATAGGTGCAGGGAGTGAAACTCGCGAGCACGCCGCCTGCAAACACGAAAAAGTAGATCAGGACTGATCCCGACTCTACAGCGTCGTTGAGCATCTGGGTAAGCCATTCAGTCATGGAACCAATCTCCTCGATATGAGTTGAAACGATCTCGCATGCCGTCGCTTCGCGCATGCCGTCGCCTCGCGCATGCCGTCGCTTCGATGAAAGAATCCGAAGCAACGGAAGATCCCGATCGATTGTCAATACAGCCCACGGTTAGGCAAACCTTGTGCCGTCAGCCTCGAGGGCTTTTCAAAAATACCCCCTCCGCCCGTCCGCGTGTCGAAGAGAAGGTTCGATCCCATTCGTTGAGCGGCTCTTTTCTTGGGAAACCAGAGCTCATATCGGTATGGACAGGAGAATGTGTCTCACTTCTATGTCTCACTCAAAAAGTGTGTCACTTTCAATAGAGAGACAGGTCCCCGCCATACTGCCGGCAAGAAATGCGACATATCTTTTTATTTTTAAGGAAGTTAATAGATACACAGGCAAAACAAGTGTATCGAATTAGATACATTGTCTGGTTCATTAAAACATTTATGAGACACATTCTGAGACAGAGCGAACTGAAGGGGTACTCGAGGGCGATTTTTTTTTGTGCCTTCCTTTCGACCCGCTTCACGAAAAAGCAGGTCCGAAGTCGAATCTGAAGGAGATCGGTCAGATCCTGTCAAACCATCACCCCAGTTTCTGGCTAGACGCGCCGTGGAATTCTTCATTTTTGACTTCTTGGCACCGCTATTGCGCAACCGGGTCGAGAGTCACGCAGAAAGTGACGCCAGGCTCATGGGCAGCCTGGAGCTCATTGCCGTAGAGGTTCGAGATTGAAACAGAGACTGAGCGTGGCAAATTCTATGAAGCGCAGATGCAACGAACATCTTCTCGAAGCTTTGGAGCTGGCCCGCAAGCTGATCATACTCGCCGACGAGGGAGAAGCCTGTGCCGGAGATGACACGTGCGTGGTCCTGTACGGGATCATTCGTGATTGTGCATACCGGATCCGGCGCGAAGCGGAGAAGGAGCGGGATTCTCACATGGCAAAAGGAAAGTGGGAGTGAAAATCCTTTCCACCCTTGGGGAAACGAGTGAGATCCCGACCTCCGACATCGTGAGGAAGATAACACTCTTCGATTCGAAACGCTCACCAACCATGTCGGTGCGCGACCAAGGATCCGAGAAATGACAAATTGACTGTTCCATTCCGTCCGAGCAGCGACAGAACACAAAAAAAGGAGACAAGCAGGATGAAGACAAAAGAAATTCAGGACTCGATCATTGAGAACATGTCCCTCTGGCAGCGCGTGGAAGATGCGTCCATGGCCTCGACCGGCAAGGCGTTCGCCGCGACCACCAACCCCGTGATCCGCACCGTCATGGAAATCATTCAGCGCGATTCGCTGATGCACCATCGCGTTCAGCAGCTGATCATCGACAGCCTCAGGGAGACGGTCTCGCTGAGCCCCGACGACCTCGAAGCGGTGTGGGATATCATCGAGGAACACAACAGGATCGAAAAGAAAACCCTCGATTTCGCCAACGGCGCCCTCGACGCCATCAAGGGTAAGAACATGGTCCTGCAGCAGTACCTCCTCGAGTACCTCCTCGCCGACGAGACCAAGCACGACCAGCTCCTCGAAAGGCTCGAAGGGATCAAGAAGGGGATGTACCCCACCGGCTGAACAGTTCGGCTTCCCGATGATCTTACCCGAAGCGCTCCGCGGAGATCGACCGCTCGGCTCATCGAGCCGAGCGGTTCGAAGAGCCGCGGCAGAATGGCACGACCAAAAAACCGGCCCCTCGAGACCGGTTTTTTTTTGCCCCGCGAGCGCCGCTCAGACGAAGACGTCCTTCTCGTGAATCGACGCGCCGAATTCCCGTGATTCGGGAACCTGGCCCAGGTTGCGCGCCTCGGAGACGAGATCCTCGCCCTTGCCGTGGTGGGCGTAGATCGCTTCGCCAGGACTGACGAACTCGTTCCACCGGTTCTGGAAGACGAGCACCGTTTCCTTTTTCCCGGCCAGGACCGACGGAACGGTGTGAAGCATCTCGAGGCGCTGAACCTTCTTGCGCAGATATTTCGAAATCACCTCGGGAAATATCCACGACAGCCAGGTCTGCTCGAGCTCCTTCACGTAGCGCGGAATGACATACCGCGGCCGATCGAGCGGACCGAGCACCTCGCGCAACGACCGGGTCAAGAGCTCGCTGTCTTCCTTTTTCGTCCCCTTCAGGTACATTCTCGCGTACCCGCCGGCGCGCATGGCGTGATAGAGGGTTCCGCCGAGATCGATCAATTGAGCGTCCTTGAGCGAGAACCAGACCGCCTTGGCGATCGCCTGGGTGAGCGATTCGCTCGACCATTTTTTCAGGTCCCCCTTGAAGGGCCTAAACCCGCCCGACGCCAGACCTCCCTTGAACTCGATCGCCGAGAGCGGTTCGCTGTCGAAGGTCTCGCCGATCTGCCAGAGCTCGCGGCACTTCTCGCGCACCTCGGCCCTTTTGATCATCTCGTCGTTGAGAATGTTGAGAGTTCCCTCGATACCCTCCGGCTTCATCTCGGTGAAGGCGGCGTGCACATGGCCCACGCCCTTCTCGACCACACCGTCGTCGCTCACGCCGAAAAGGGTCTTGTGCTTCGACATGAAGCGTAGGTAATCGTCGAGCCCCTTGGAGAACTCCCCCGCCACGCAGACCACGTCCCAGTTATCGGAGAGCTTCTCCGGATCGTCCGGATCGAGTCGCACGGAACGGCCGCGCAGCTGGTTCACGGCCATCGATGTCGTGACCGTGGTGAGATCGATGAGCACATTGACCCGGTTGGCGTCCCATCCCTCCCCGAGCAGACCGCGCGTGCCGACGAGGCAGCGGGTCACGCCCTGCTGAAAGAGATCGGTGATCATCTGCACGTAGACGCGCGGGCACCAATCCGCGCCCTGTCCGTGAACCCGATAAAAACCTTCCCGCGGCTGAGCGGTCAGTTCGATGTCGTATCCCCGTTCGCGCAGCCACCGGAGCGCGTGCTCCTTGAATCGTTCCACGAGGTCGTCGTCGACGAGCAGGGTGGACGCGGTGAGCAGGATCGGATCGAGGGCGTCCGTCTCCTCGTCGGTGAGCAGGGCGCGGAACGCCGCGATCGCTCCGCCCGCCTCGTCGTCCACCAGATCGGCGACGTCGGCCTTGGTCGTCGACGTCTTCTCGAAATCGGTCACCACGATGGCCCGAATGCGCTCCCCCAGGACTCTCGACTCCGCCTTGAGGATTTCGAGGAGCGCCCGCACCTTGGTGCGCGAGTACGCCATCACGCGCCCCACCGGCGACGCGCAGGGCTGCGTGCCCGTCTCGGTGACCTGCATGCCCAGCATGCGCAGGCGGGCGATCACCTCCTCCGCCCGCTTGTGGTCGGCCGGGTCGGCCGATCGCCGCAGGCCGTGGCGGATGTAGCGGTCGAGAACGGGCACGAGTACGGACAGCTCCGTGCGCTGATCGAGAAGGAGACTGGGCGGCAGGGCGGGAACATTCTCGGGCAGAGCGATCTTTCTGTCTTTCAGGAAGAGCCGCGCCGCATCGGCAAAGGTCTTGTCGCGCCGCTCGAAGGAGATCCAGTCCCTGACCGGTCCCGTGGGGAGTTTATGGGTCGAGAGCACATTCACGATCCAGTCGGGCAGTGCTTCGATCCGATCGTTCCCCCCCGCGGCGTCCGGCTTGCAGAGCTCGCCGACGATGTCGTGAAACTGCCGGTCCGCATCAGCGATGTAGCGAACCTCCTCGTCCGAAGGCCGGATGAAATAGGCCAGATCCTGGTAGGGCGCCAGGTTCCGCTCCCTGACCAGCGCCGGGATCGGCACCTCGAAATCAACGGGTCCGAAGAAGGACGCATAGCGCTTCACATCCTCGGGGCGGCGGCCTCCGAGGTCGGGAGGCGTGGCGGTGAGCCCCAGAACGACCGGCTCGTCGAGAAGGTCGCGTGCATCTTCGAGCACCCGCCCCCAGTGGCCGAGGAGATGGTGGCACTCGTCGAGGATGATCAGTCCGACGCCGGCCTCCTTGAGACGGGTAAGCGCGGCCTTGGACGAGGCGTGAAGCGTTGACAAGGATCCCCCGCCGAGCGACACGAGCTCGCGCAGCTGCTTCCGGTACTGGCTCACACGGTCCTTGTAGTAGGCCGGGTTGTTCCGTTCGAGGTCGGCGATCCAGAACGCCGCTTCATCAGGATCGTGGGCCTGCCCCTTCTCGATCAGCCTCTCCTTCCAGAGCTCGATCGCCTGGCCGTCGGTCTCGGCGTCGCCGCGGGCCGGCAAGGTCACGGCCTGATAGGTGAGAGACGTGAGAAGCGCCGGGTGCTTCGGATCGAGACTGGCGAGACCGCCCTTCTCGCTCCCCTCCCAATCGAAGAGATCGAGGCGCGCCGCCCACTGGGCCTGAATGGCCGAATTGGGACTCAAGACGAGAGCGGGCGATCGTACGCACGCGGCCCAGACGTACAGGCCGAGAACGGTCTTGCCCGATCCGGGAGGCGCCACGATGTGCAGGCGTTTCTCGCCTTTGGCCAGACCGCCCCGCACAACTTCGACAGCCTGCTCCTGCGAGGGTCTCAAGGTCCCCTTGAAACGGAATTCTGGAAAGGAAGGGTGTTGCATTTCAGACGTTCTTCTTGGATGTCAGTTTCTCGATGTCAATCATGCCGGCAATGTAATCGGCCATCAACCGGTGGCCCTCCGGGTTCGGATGAGGGTCCATGTAATGGCACCACAAGTCCAGAAAATTTCGCCCGGCCAGCCCGGGGAGAAGGTCGATGCAGGTCAGACCGTTCCTCTCGTATTCGAGCACGATCCGTTCGTGGATGTTTTTCCAGGGGTAGTCGTCGAGCTTGTAGAGAACGGGCATGATGAAGTTGATCGTCTTTTCCGGATTGCCGACGAGTCTCGCGTACTCCTCGATAGATTTCTTCCAGTCGTTGTAACCGAATTGCGAAACATCCCACATCCGCTGAAAGTGGCTGGGGGCGCGCAGAAACCTGTAGGCATCGTGCAGCCACCAGAGCAGGCCGCTCCCCTGGACGAGGGTGTTTCGGATCTTGAGGCGGATCGGTGCGCCGGGCCGGTAGAGGGTTCCGTCTTCCTTGACCTGCACCAGTCCCGAAACGAAGGCGTCGTCCAGGGCGGTGAACATCCAGACCATGTCATGGTCGATGCTCTCCCTGATCTGTCGGTAGAGGGCGACCTCCTGCCTCGTGTTGTACCCGTCCACGGCCAGGTTCACGATCTCGACGGTTTTTCCCGTTCCCCTGCCGTTGTTGAACTTTTTCTCGAGGAGGTGCACGAAGGTCTCGTCGTCTTCCACGCCGGAGCCGTAGGTGCTCGAGTCGCCGAGTATGATGATACGGAACAGGTCGTCTCTCCCCGGTCCGATCGGCCCGCCCCGGAATCCGTGCGCGTTGATGCTGTTGGAAACCTTCCTGAATTTCTTCCAGACGAGGCGGCTGCCGAAGTAGAAGTTGAACCGGTTGCGTGGCGTGAATTCGAAGAGCCGCCCCTTCGACCGGCAGGCGCGAAAAACACCGGGATCGCTCTGCCGCTCGGGGAAGGTGCACAGCCAGGCCGCGTAGTCCGCAATGAGCAGCCAGAGAAGAAAGGAATCCACGCCGAGCAGCACCCAGGCGGCGGCGATCAGGAGGACCCGCGGGTTGACGAAAACTCTCTGAGGCCGGACATTCATCTGTGAGCCCTGTGCGTCATTTGCATCTTCTGATCTTTGCCGCGATCTTCCAGTGTTCGCTGATCGGCATCTTGAGGCAGAACTTCACGTATTCCTTGAAGGTCTTGTAGTAGGTCCGCAGGAATTCCTTTTTGTTCGACGTTTTCCTGAACAGTCTTATCAGCCTCGACGGCCGCGTAAAGAACCGAAAATAGGCGGACAGTACAAGAAAAGTGAGTTCGCGATGGGACAGGTGCGTGCTGGCGCTGTGCCCCGAGGAAAAATGAAACTGCTCCGGCTTGAAGGAGAAGGTGTCGGCGAGGTGGCCGTTCTTCTTGAACGCCCATTCCCAGAGCTTCGTGCCCGGATAGGGAATGACCTGAAAAAAGGCGGCCGCATCGAGATCCGACTTGACGGCGTAGTTGATCGTCTCGGCCATCTCTTCCACGGTCTCCGTCGGAAATCCGATCATGAAAAAGGAATTGGCGATGATACTCGAACGGGACGTGTACCTGATGATCGGATCGATCTTGTCGAAATCATTCCGCTTGTTGATCTCCTTTTGAAGGCGCTCCGACCTGGTCTCGATGGCGAACCAGACCTTGTACACGCCGGCGCTCTCCAGGATATCCACGTCCCCCTCCGTCAGGAGGTCGGTTCTGATTCCGTTGGGAAAGGAGATGTGGACTTTCATTCCCGAATCGATGATCTTCCGGCAGATGGCGTGCATCCTCTCGCGGTCGAAGTTGAAAATGTCGTCCATGATGTGGAATTCGTCGATGTCCATCTCGTCGTACAGCCAGCGGATCTCCCGAAGGACCAGTTCGGGCGACCGGGCCCTGAAACGCCGTCCCTGGATCGAATGACAGTAAACGCAGTTGTATGGACAACCCCGGCTCGTGAACAGGCTCGCGTAGTTGCGGCCCTTGAGCGAGTTGCTCATGTTCACCACTTTTCCATAGGGTCCCGGATCGATCAGATCCCAGGCCGGCATGGGAAGGGTATTCAGGTCCTGGATGAGCGGCCTCGGTTCGGTACTGATCACCTCGCCCCCGCCGCCCATGTCGCCATCCGGCTTGCCCGGGTCGTTCTTGCGAAAGGCGATACCCTTGACCTGGTCGAGCGGCCGGTCCTGTTCGAAGGCATCGAGGAGATCGATCAGGGTTTCTTCACCCTCGCCCACGCCCACGGCGTCCACGCCCCATTGCGCCGCGGCATGTTCGGGCATGGACGACGGATAAGGTCCGCCGACCAGAACGCGGCACGTTCCGGCATGCTTCTTTGTCAGGCGGATCAAATAGTTCAGGAAGGAGATCTCGGGAGTGAACGTGGTGGCCACCACGTAATCGGGAGAGAACTCTTGAAGGATCCGGCCGTACTCCTTCTCCACGTCGCCGAGGAGCCCCGTGTGCACGATCCGGCTCTCGAACCGCCCGGGACGGGTGTCCCGCACCTTGGCCGAAAGGTAGAGCGATCCCAGGGGATGGGCGACGTGCTCGTCGAGCTTCACGTCATGGGTGCGCAGAAAGAGTATCTTCTTCATCGGTCCAAACGCCGAAAATCCATCTACCTCTGCCGCTCCAGCACTTCCTGAAAAACCTCGTCGTATCTCTCGACGATCAGTGAATGGTCGAATCTCCGGGCGGCCTTCGATCCTTCCCTGGCCAGACCGCCGCGGAGGTCACCGTCGACGGCGACCTCGACGATCGCACGGCTCAGCGCATCGACGTCACCCTCCGGGACGAGCTTGCCGCTCCGGTCGTGGACGACGATCTCGTTCGGTCCCGAGTCGCAGTCGGTCGAGACGCACGGCGTCCCGCACACCATCGCCTCGACGAGAACGACGCCGAATCCCTCCCAGCTCGACGAAAGAACGAAGATGTCGGCTCTCTTCATCCACTTGAACGGATTCGGCTGAAAACCGACAAAGTCGACATGATCGCCCAGTCCCAGGCGATCGACGCGCCGTCTCAGGCGGTGCTCGCACTCTCCTTCTCCCACGATGAGCAGGCGGGCGGGCACCTGGCGCCGGCAACGGGCGACGGCGTCGATGAGCAGTTCGTGATTCTTCTGGCGTGTCAGCCGGCCGACGGTGACGATGACGCAACGGCCGTCCTCGCCGTCGAAGAACCGATGGGCCACGGCCTCGTCAGCCAGGGATAGCGTCTCTTCTATATCGATCGGATTATAAATAACCTGGGCGCGATCGGGTTCGATTTTAAAATCTTCCAGCAGGGGCACCCTGACCCCGTCGGACACGCAGATGATCCTGTCGGCTCTTCTGTAGGTGAAAAACATCAAGAGCTTCGCCAGTCTTCTGAACGGCTTGTGTCGCAGCAGCCTCCTGTAGTGGCTGTGTTCGCAGAGGATCGTCTTGCAGCGGACCCTCGAGAACAGGGTCGCCAGAATCGAGACGATGTTGGGGTAGTAAAGCGAGCTGAGAACGATGTGCGGTTTCCGCTCCTTCACGATCCGCCTGAGCTTGAAAATGAGCGCGAAAAAACTCCAGCGGCCCCGCTTCTCGAGGTCGATGATCTCGATATCACCGGGCACCCGGTCGACGAAACGGCCGGTCTTGTTGAACAGAACGAGAATCGGCTCGTAGCGCGCCCTGTCGAGAGAGCGCGCCAGAAGGGACATTACAGTCACGACGCCGCTGCCATCCATGAGCGGTAGAACGATCAAGATCTTCGTCTTGTCCATTCGAGATCTGCATTCCAAGATTCGAAGTGCTCCTAGAAATTCAGTGTATTGCACTCATTTATCCGAATCAATTAGCTTTGGCCTTTTTCTCCCGAACGAAGGGAACGGCGCTCGCGCAGGCCGCTTCGTGTGAAAAACTCTTTTTCGAAATCCTGTCAGTTGCCATTTCTGAAAAGACTTAGTAATATTTTTTAATCATTGATGAACAGTGCCGACGCTGACTGGGGAAAATGGTGATTGACGGGATAGATCCATGGAGATCCTGAAAGAAGGAACGGTCAGCCTCTGCCCGGTGTGCAAGACCAAGATTCCGGCGCGGGTCCTTTCCGAAGACGACCGCGTCGTCATGCACAAGGAATGCGGCGAGCATGGCGCCTTCGAGGCCCTCGTGGAAAAGGATGTCGAATTCTACAAGCGCGTGATGCACGACGATCCGGGCCCGAGCCCGGGATTCGACACGCTCACCATCCCCATCACCTACCGCTGCAACATGAAGTGCAAGTATTGCTATCTGCCCGACTCGGGACAGAAGGACATTCCCTTCGACCGTCTCGTCGAGATCATCAATGACTTCACGGGCGGGAGCATCGGCCTCTCCGGCGGCGAGCCGACCTTGAGAAAGGACTTGCCCGAGATCATCAAGTGCGTTCACGATTCGGGCAAGGAGGCGTGCATCATCACCAACGGGATCAGGCTGGCGAAACCCGATTATGTCAGGACCTTGAAGAAGGCGGGACTGAAACGTGTCTTCTTCGGTTTCAACGGCTTCTCGGACCGGTCGGACGCGAACATTTACGACATGAAGGACACGTCGCACAAAAAACAGCGCGCTCTCGAAAATCTCCGCGGGATGGGTTTCAGGGTGCAGCTCGCCTCGACGCTCGGCAAGGGAATCAACGATGACGAGCTCATTCCCATTTTCCACTTCGCCGCGCAAAACAGCGATATCATCACCCAACTCCGGATCAGGAGCGTCGCCCCCATCGGACGGCACGCGGGGGATACGGGATTCTTCATCTCCGAACTCATCCGGGCGTTCAGCGAGGGGACGGGAATCGCGCGCGAGGACATTCTCGACAACCTGACCGAGGACCGCTTTTACAACACGAACTATCATTTCATGTTCCACATCTATTTCCGCCTCCGGAAGGGCGACGTGGAACTCATACCCGATTTCAACTTCAAGAATCACGTTTCGGCGAGCGGCTTGAAAAAGATATCCAACATCTACGACAAGTTCGGATTCTCGGGAACGGCATCGGCGCTCATCAACAAGGTGCTCGGAAAAAAGGGCGGGATCAACCACCTGCTTGTCAGGCTGATTCATTGGCCCGACATCTACAACATAGACCTTCAAGAGGCCGATCGGGGAATCGCCCACCTCTATAACCAGAAAGAGATCCTCAATTTTTGCCACGCTATCTTGCTGAACGACGACCTTTGAGCGATTCTGATGGCTCAGGAGAACCGTGAATGATCGTTCTGATCTCCTTATACCAGTACGAGAATTATGCTTCGAGGATGCTCTTCGCCCACCTGAACGCGCACGGTATCGAGGTCTCCTTCGTCGGCTTCAAGCGCCAGAGGATGAAGCGGGTCAAAACACTGAAGAACGAGCTGATCGAGATATACGATTATTGCGAAGAGCCGACGCCGCAGGACATCGACTGTCTCATATCCCAGCTGAGGCGGCTCGAGCCGGATCTGATCGGCATCAATGTCAAGACAGCCCATTCCAATTGCGCGAAGACGATCACATCTCAGATCAGGAAGAGCTTCGACTGCCCGGTCATCTGGGGAGGGCCCCATCCCACGATCGATCCCGAGGAGTGTATCAAGCACACCGACATGATCTGCGTGGGCGAAGGATTCATGCCGCTCCTCGAGCTCTCGAGGCGGATCGAGGAGAAGAGGCCTTGTGACGACGTGAACAATATCTGGCTGAACAGGGGCGGCAAGGTGATCAAAAACGGCCAGGGAGCTCAGATCTCCGACCTCGACGAACTCCCCTTCGCGAGCTTCGACGGCCGGAACAAGTACTACATCGAAGACGGCTCCCCGCAGCCCGAAAACAACTTCGACTACCTCGGCTACAGCCTCACCGACGATCCTGAAAAAACCTTTCATCACACGATGACCGCCTTCGGCTGTCCGATCGGATGTTCCTATTGCATCAACTACTTCAAGTTCGACAAGCTGCGGCGCCGTTCGGTGGGCAACGTCATCGAAGAGCTGGTCGGGGTTCGCGCGCGGAATCCCCGCCTGAAGATGGTAATGTTCTGGGACAACATCTTCACGACGAGAAAAACGTGGTGTCTCGAATTCGCCAAGATCTACAAGAAAGAGGTCCAGCTTCCTTTTTACATCTATGTCTATCCCCACGACCATTTCACAGACAGGAGGGTTCTCTTCGCTCTTCGCGACGCGGGGCTGGAGATCGTCAACATGGGGATTCAGAGCGGCAATCCGGAGATACGCAAAAAGATCTACAACAGATCCGAAACGAACGATCAGATATTGAAAGCCGCTCGCGTTTTCAAGGAACTCAAGCTGAAGCCCTATTACGATTTCATCAAGGACAATCCCCTGGAGAAGGAAGAGGATCTGAAGATGACCCTCGACCTGATTCTCGAATTTCCCAAACCCTTCGTCTATCAGGCGTTCAACCTCGTGTTCTTTCCGAACTACAATCTCACGAAGAGGTTCCTCGATGAAAAACTGATCACCGACCAGAACATCGAGGGAAAAGGCGACGCCATGGGCGGTTCGGGCGTGAACTGGGTGGCCGGTTTCGATATACACAAGGACTACGAGGGTCTGGCGAGGCTGCACGAGTACCATTACATCCTCGCTTCCCTGGCGCAGTTCGAGATCATGCCGAACGCGCTGATCAGGAAGATCGAGGAAAAGAAGTGGTTCCTGAAGAAGATTCGCCTGCTCTACCTGATCTGCAAACTGGTCAGAATCGTCGATATCTGTACCCGCTACCGGACTTACAAGACCTTCAGAAACCGCATCAAGATCGTTCCGTGGAAGATGAAACTCAAGCACAGGATCCTCTTCCGCTACAAGTAGGTCCACCGCTCGCAACATTATGATATACCGCTCTCTCCTCTCCTTCCTGATACTCACCGCTGCCCTGTCGGCCCACGGCGATGACCGCAAGCGGGTCCGTGTTCCGTTGATCGCGACCGGTCCGGTCATCGACGGCGACATCTCCGATCCCCAGTGGTCGAGAGCGGCGATCGTGGACGACCTGATACAGGTCGAGCCCGTCGAGGGGATCCCGGCCGATCCCTACACGCGCATTCTGCTGCTCAGGAACGAAAACTGTTTCTACGCGGCCTTCGAGTGTTTCGAGCCCCATCCCGAGAAGATGATCGTGCAGGACATGAAGCGGGACGGGAACATGTCCGAGGACGAGTCGGTCAAGATCGTGCTCGACACCTTCAGCACCGGAAAGACGGGGATCTTCCTGGTGCTGAGCGCCGCCGGCGGAAGGCTCGACGCGCTGATGACCGACAACGGCAAACGGATGAACAAGAGCTGGGACGCGGTGTGGGAAGGGAAAACGAAGATCCTCGAAGACAGGTGGATCGCCGAGATCGCGATCCCCTTCAACACGCTCTGCTTTCCGGACAGCGATGTGTGGCGCATCAACTTCGAGCGCTATCACGGCGCGCGCAGGGCCTATTACAGGTGGACGGGCGCCAGGAGGCACTTCAGCGTCACCACGATCAGCGAACTGGGCGAGGCCTCCGGCTTCAGCGGGATCGCGCCCGGCCTCGGTCTCGAGGCGACACCCTATTTCAAGGCGAAGCGGCACTCGTCACATCCCGACGATCGGAAATACATGAGAGGCGAATTCGGCGGCGAGATCAACTGGAGGATCACCTCCCAGCTGAACGCCACCTTCAGCGCGAACACCGATTTTGCCGAGACCGAGGTCGACATGCAGACGGTGAACCTGACCCGCTTCGGCATCACCTTCCCCGAAAAGCGCGACTTCTTCCTGCGCGATTCGAACCTCTTCGAGTTCGGGTGGGAGAGCGGATTCTCGGGCGGCGCCAACATCGTTCCCTTTCGCAGTCGCCGTATCGGTCTCGCGCCGGACGGTTCCGAGATTCCCATCGATTACAGCGCCAAGGTCGCCGGCAAGGCAGGGCCGTGGAGCCTCGGTTTCATCGGCGCCCACACGGGCGATCTCTCCTCCACCGGCACACCCGAGGGGGATCTCTTCGTGTTCAGGCCCTCCCACTCCTTCTCGGAACGGCTTTCGGTCGGAGGGATCCTCACCCGCGGCGACCCCGCGTCCGACAAGGGCAGCGTCACGAGCGGCGTCGATATGTCCTTTTCCGATTCAGAAGTTTTTCCGGGACTCTTTCAACTGAACACCTGGTCCTTGCGCACCGACAACGATCAGGAGAGCAAGGATGTGGGTTATGCCTTCGGGATGCGCAGTTCGTTGACCACGCCCGACTGGAACTTTTCACTCCTCTCGCTGGGAAGCGATCGCTCCTTCGATCCGGCGCTCGGTTACGTGAACCGTCGCGGCGAGTCTCTTTTTTCGGCGGGCGTGGGCTGGACACCGCGACCCGACAACGGCTCGATCAGGAATTACAGCTGGTCGATCTCCCCCTCGATCTGGCGGGGCAGGGACGGCGAGATGGTCTCCGGTTCCCTTTCGACGACGCTCTTCGGCCTGGCGATGCACAGCGGCGACAGCTTCTCCGTCGTGCACAGGCTCAACACGGACGATCTGGATGCGGCCTTCGAACCGGTGACCGGTTCGGTCGTGCCCGCCGATGAGTACACGTGGCACGACCTGTCGGTGAGCGCGAGCACAGCCCGCACGCGCGACATCTCCGGGTCGATCTCGACAAGGGTCGGGCAGTGGTATGACGGCCAGATCGCCGGGTACAGCGCCTCGGCGCGCTGGATGCCCAACTCCGTGCTCAGCATGACGTCGAGCTATTCCGAGAACAGAGTCGACCTGCCGGAAAGCAGCTTCAGAACCCATGTGGAGAGGCTGACACTGGGATTGAGTTTTTCTCCCGAAATGCGGTTCGACACCCTCGTGCAGCACGACAACGTGTCCGACAATTTCGGTTTTCAGGGGCGGGTGCGTTACACGCATTGCGATGGTCGCGAACTCTTTTTCGTGGCCACGATGAACTGGCTCGAGGAGAGGGACGGAACGATCGTGCCCCTCCAGCAGGATGTGGTCCTCAAGGTGCAGTACGCCTTCCGTTTCTGAGTGCTTCCTCCAGTGGTTGTTCCCGCGACCGGGCCGCCGCCTTCCGGCCGGTCCGGAGCCCCCGGGACTCATCGATTCAAGGACTGATTCAGGGCCACGAAGGATCGGGCCAGACGGGAAGAGCTGGCATGGCTGCTGTAAGCCTGGGCAAAGGCGAGTTCCCAGGGCTCGTGCTCCGATCCGCCGGAGGAGGTCGTCGAGACCGCCGCAAGGTCGCTCCTCGGCGATGGGCCGCCTCTTTCACTTCCGCTTTCGCCCCGGCAGAAGTAGCCGGCCGTGAACGCGAGGATGAGTACCGCCGCATAGCGGCAGAGCGCCCATGGCCAATGTCTCCGCCCGCCTTCGGAAGATTCGACACTCGATTCCGGACCGGTCATCGAACGGATCAGACCGAGAGTACCTTTCAACTCGCCGATCTCCTTCTCGAGATCCGGGTGCCGGGTCAGGGCTGCCTCGAAGCGTGCGACCTTCTCCTCGGAGAGCTCCCCTCCCAGGTAGTCCGCCATCTGTTCTTCAATCGCTCTTTTGTCCATGGTCAGGCTCCATCCCTTTCCGGCTTCCACCTCCCGGCCAGGTGGCTCCTGAGCCCCGCGACCGCCCTCAGATAGTGGGTCTTCACGGTGGTGACCGCCTTGTCCATCTCCGCCCCGATCTGGGCGAAGGTCATTCCGTCGTACTCCTTGGCCACGAGCACGGCACGCTGGATGTCCGTCAGTCTTTGTAGCCCGGCAACGATATCCCGGCGAAGTTCCATGCGCTCGCAGGCTTTCATGGGGCCTGCGGGAGCGGCGACCGCCCCGCCTCCGGCCGGCAACGCTTTCCGTTCTCGAGACCGGATCAGGTCGATCGCCCGGTTCACCGTGGCGCGGCGGAGCCACCCGCGGGGATTCCGAGGCTTGGACCGCCGCACCTGCTCGAACCAGCGGAGAAAAACATCCTGAACGAGATCGAGGGCGTCATGATGGGACCCGAGAAGCCGGCGGCCCCAGAGATAGACATCTCCACGAAAAGACTCGAAGAGCTCCGCAGGATCCGCCCCCGGTGGCGTGGCCATGGTTCGATCCCCTCCCTCAGCGCCGCACCCTGGAACTGGCGATCAGCTCCTGGTCGCAGTCGCGGAGTTGTTTTCCCTCGAAGGTCCAAGTGACCCGATTCTGTTCCACCATTTTTCCGTTGGTCCCCACGATCGCACCGGGCATGACCAGGGTGATCTCGAATTTTTCGCATCCCAGGTCATCGGTGATCTCGTAGAAGCGCTTGTGCCACGCATACCGTTCCCCGAAGCGGCGAATTGCGTCCGACCCGTACCCGCACGCCTCGCTGAGTCCGTTCACGATGCCGAGTTTCACGTCAGCCTCGAAAGCTTCGGCTTCTCGAACGATTTCGCTTTCGATCGTCTTGTCCTTTCGGGCGATCAGTTCGGCGATCCGCGCGTGATCGAGCCGATGCAGCCGCAGAAGGGCCCGCCGGTGGACCTCGAGCCAGCCGTCCTGCTTTCCGTCGGGTGTGATGTCCAGGAATGCCGCCCTGGCGAAGCTCAACATCTTGAGCACCTCCACATGGGCCATGTGGCGGATGAACTCCGCTCTTTCCCCGGGAGTGAGCTGGTCGGGAAACCTGTCCTCGAGCTTTTCGATCCGGTTTCCGGAGACCTTTGTTTTCAACGACTCCAGATAGGCCCAGGGCCTCCCGTCATAGGTCCTGCGAAAATGGTAATAGATGAAGTCTCCCCGTTCCTCGATCTCGATGGTCGTGGGAAAACGGAGAAAGAGATCCTCTTCCCCGGGCGGGCCGAAAGTGGCGGGAAGAACCGCACCGGCAGGAAAGACCCGGCGGGCGTCGCGGATCTGCTTGGTCGCGCCATCATCCAACGACTCGACGGAACCGGTCACGCTCCAGCCGTCCCGTTCTGCCGGAATCCGCCCGATGTACAGCTCGTCCTCTGAATCGGCCCTGAACCGCACGTGGATGCTCGCCGCGCCATCCTCGCCGATCTCGATCTTCTCTTCCCGTTCCACACAGGCTTGAAGGACCAGGAGAAACAGGATGCTCGAGGCGAGGGCGCTGATTGAAAAAATTCGTCTCATCGTTCCATGCTCCAACGATCAGCCAAGAGATAGACTACCAAATCCACAGTCAACGACGATCGGGAACCCCATTTGGACGACATGAAAAGGTTCGATCCTGAAATTTACCCTGCCCGGGGGCGGACGCCGCATCGCCTCATCCGAATCCGGCCTTACCGCCTCGTCACCGGTACGGGGCACTTCGTGCTGATCGCCTCCTCGAAGGTCGGCACCGGCCGGAAGAAGGGGTGATCCTTGTACTTGATGTGCCGCCTGCCCCAGTACGATCCGTAGTAGACACCGCTGGCATCGACCCACGTGGCGAGCCGCACGAACGCTTCCTCGGGCAGGTCCAGATCCCCGTGCTGTTCGCCCTGCCGCAGCACGGCGATGAGCTTGCTCCTGTGCGACCCGATGCTCTTCGGCGGAGCGTAGGGCGAACCGTCCCAGTCCGAGGCCTCGGCGTAGGTCGACACGGCGCCGCGCTCGATCAGGTTTTCATAGGAGAGGCTGAAGTGGGTCGTCAATTCGCCGGTCAGGACGAGCCCCCCCTCGGGCTCCTCGGCGCCGTGGCATCTCACGCAGTATCTGTCGAGCACGGGCTGCGCGTACGAGGGAAAATGGATGACCTGCTTCCCCGTCCGGTCGCCGGGTTGCGGTCCGGGCATGACCGGAGATTCGTCGAAGGCGATCGGCCTGCCCGCGACGAGCGAGGGGGAGGTGTTCGGCGTTTCATGGCAGCCGACGCAGGAGCGCACCTCGCCGGGCATGTAGTTCACGTAGGTCCTCTCGCGCTGCAGTTCCATGTAGTTCTCGTCGAGCGCCTGAAAATAGATGTTCCGGTTGGCGGGCACGTAGAAATGGGCCGACCCGTCCTTCTCGACGGGCACGATGCCCCACATCACCTTGGCTGCGAGCGCCGTTCCATCGCTGACGAGGCGCGTGTGATCGTTATCCCTGTTGCGGTCGTCCCAGAACCGGCGCGCGTCCCAGGGCCGCGGGAGTTGTTCCATCACGCGGATGTACTTCACCTCTCCCCGCTCGATACCCTCCATGCCGTGGTGAACGTCCTGAACCATGCAGACGGCCAGGTCCTTCTTCGCGAGTCCGGGATCGGCCGAGCAGGGCAGGAGGGGCGGCGTTTTGCGGGCGCGCAGGGGATAGGGTTGCCAGCACGAGGTCTCCCGCTCCTCGTGGATCAACTCGTGAATACCCGATTCCGTGAGAAGGTAGATGCCGTACGCCTTCGGGTCGTCCCAGGGCCGGTCCCGATTGTGGGCGACGAGAAAGGTGGACCGGTTCAGCGGATAGGGATCCATGTAGAGCGGGCCGCGGGTGTGGCGGACCCACTTGCCGTCCACGAGGTGGTTCCAGCCCGGCTCCTGACGGATGTCGACGTGCGGCGTGATGTAGGTCATCGGATCGCGCGTACGGATGTTCCGTGTCATGTCGGCGCGAATGACCGTGCCGATACCGCTCTGCGGGTAGTGCGGCGTGCCGAGAAAGACGAATTCGTTCGCCTCCCCCGGGATCTGCCGGCCGTGGAGAAACGTTGGCGGCAGGTGGATGTCGTTGCCGTAGATTTCCACCGTCCCCGAGCCGTCGGGCCGCATGGCCCAGAGGCACTTGATCCCCAGCTGCCCCTTGTCCACGTACTCCCAGCGCGTGTAGAGGATCCGGCCGTCGGACAGCATGCTGGGCGAGAACTCGCTCACCGCGCTGTTGGTCAGCTTCACCATGTTCTTCCCGTCCCCGTCGATGCGATGGATCACCGCCGTGGACAGGGCGTCGGGCGCGTCGCACAGCGTGCCGTACTCGCAACGGGTCGAGACGAAGACGATGCCGCCGTCGGGCAGGTAGCAGGGATGCATGTCGTCGGTCTGATGGTAGTACATCCGCGCCGTGCCGCCGAGAAAGGAGTTGTCGTACTTCTCGATCCGCGCCTGCTCGTCTTCGGGCGGAAAGGTGAGTTGCCGGACCGCACCGACGCGGGCGCCGGTCTCGGGGTCGATGCCGACCTCGTAGATGCGGAAGCCCTCCCTCGGCGACTTCTTCCAGTCGAAGGCGACCCTGGTGGCGCCGAAATGCAGGTCGAACCGGCCGAAGATACCGTCCTTCATCTCGGGGATCAGATCGGTCACCGCGCCGGTCTTCAGATCGAGCACGCACAGGTTGCCGCCGTACCTCCCGCATCCGTCGATGAAGTCGGTGTAGAAATGGCTCGAGTGAAAGGTGTCCCGCTTGACGAAGAGGAGGCGCTCGCAGAGAAGCGGATTATCCATGATGAGCGCCTCGCGCCGCAATCTGGCGACAGCCGTCTCCAACGGCCCCATCGATTCGACGGCCGGTGAACTTTCGACCCACTCGAGGAGCCGGGCTTCCAGACGATCCAACCTGGCGAGATACTTCTTGCCGCGCGCGCTGCCGCCGTGGATCTCGTCGATCGCGGCGCCGATCCGCGTCAGTTCGAGAGCGCCCGCGGCCGCCAGCCGGGCCTCGCGGCGCTTGCCCTCCAGATACAGTTCGCGGATGGCCTTCACGTCGGCGACGGTCAGGGCGCTCCGGGCGAGCGCCCTCGCTTTCCGGGCGTTCTCCGCGGGTCGGAGTGTGGCCGCGGCGTAGCGACGGGCGACCTCCGCGTAGCTGACGCTCGACCAGTCCCGGCCCCAGATGCCGTCGGCGCGCTCCCAGTCCATCTCGCGCTTCGCCCGCACATCGGCGAAGGTTCTTTCGAGGTCCCGCCAGAGCGACGCGTCAGGCGCCGGATCGTCGAAAGAGCGGACCACAAGGCGGCCCGATCGCCGCAGGCTCAGAGCCTTGCCGAATCTGCCCTCGGCCAGCCCGACCCTCCCTTGCGCCTCCGCGTCATTCAGACCGCCCCCCTCATCGTCGTATCCCTCGTCGAAGGGCCAGCGCGAAATCAGCCCCGCGAGCGGTTCGGCCGAGGTGGCGCCCGCTTGTGCGCCGATCTCCTCTTGCGTGAGGATGCGGCCGTAGACCTGGACCTCTTCGATCTCGCCGTTGAAGGCGCGATCCTCCCCGGGGAAGTCGTCCGCCGCCCAGCCGATCTTGAAGAGATGTCCCTCCACGTCCGGCGTGCGCTCCAGATCCCCCTCCAGGTCGAGGACGCCATCGACATAGACCCTCTGCGGCGAACCGCCGCAGAAGACGACGTGATGCCATCGGCCGTCGGCGATCGTCCGGCGTCCTTCGACGCAACCGATCCAGCCGATGTCGAAGTTGAGCCGACCGCCCCGGACGAAGAGCGCCTTCGAGCCGGGCGCCCATGCGCCCTCGGCGGGGGACTTGGCGAACAACACGCCGTCGCCGTCGGTCCTGATCCACAACGCGATCGTGTAACGATCCTCACCCATGTCGGGCAAGGGCACCTTCTTCGGGGAAACGGCCCTGGCCGGCGGGGCTTCGCGCCGGGCGATCAGCGCATCGAACCAGGTGTCCGCGGCCTGGACCTGGTGCGCGAGAAGAAGAGCCATCACCAGCGCGAGGGAAATTCTCATCGGCTTGCTTTCGTGAGAGGGGCCTAATTTCTCAAGTTTTCACCATTATCAATATAGCGCCGTCTCGAATCAACTCCGGAAGCGAACCGGCAAAAGGGACGTCCCACAAAAAAATGTACCTTGTGGCGGAATGACCCGGATCGGGTATAATCGATCCGAATAAGCTTGAGCAAGAAGACCTATACTGAGCCTTCCCGGAAAACGGGATTTTGCACTGACCTCTTTGTCACCGAATTCTCCGGAGAAACCTTCGAGTGACTTTTCCAGGCCGAGTATGTCCTTCCATCATTCCTATCTTCTGTTGGCACGATTTCTTTTTTGACCCGATGAGATTGAGGAGAACACCATGAGACAAAAGATTTTCATGTTCAGCTGCACCGTGATACTTGTCATTTTCACAGGAGCTCTCTCCCTCGCCGCAGACGAATCAACAGTCTACGAGGAGGTTCCGGGGGTCAAAGAATTTTCGGGACAGATGATCGTGCGTCCCGTTCAGGAAGCGGACTGGATGGCGCGGGGATTGAGCGCGCCCAAGGCCGCGACCCTGACCCGGAATGCCCGTGCGATCCTGTTCTCGGCGGATCTGGTCAACCATGTTCCGCAAACCGACGACTTCATCATTCGCGTTCCGGCCGACATGACGGAGAACTCGCTCTCCAGAACCCTGATGGCCACACGCCTCTTCCAGTATGCGGAACCGGACTGGATCCTCTACCCCCTCGCCGCTCCGAACGATCCGGGCTACGGAAGCCAGTGGCACCACGCCGCCAACCGGATGAATTCCGCTGGCGGCTGGGACGAGCACACGGGCGATCCGTCGGTGAGCGTGGGCATCTGCGACACGGGCGTTCTCACCTCCCACGAAGACCTGCAGCTCCATCGGCTGGAGGGCTACAATGCGGTGGATCAGAAGTGGGAATCCCAGGGCGGAAATATCGGCCCCGTTCACAACCACGGAACGCGGTGCACCGGTTGCGCCGCCGGAAACGGCAACAACGCCGTCGGCATCTCGGGAGTCGGCTGGAATCTCAGCCATCGCATGCTGCGCGTGTCCAACGACAGCAGCGGCAACTCCAACCTTTCCACTCTTCAGCACGCGGCCCGAACCGCCGTGGAGAGCGGGGACAGGGTCGCGAGCGTGAGCTATTCGGGACCGGACAGCTCCTCCAACCTGACCACGGCCACCTACATCAAGTCCCAGGGCGGATTGCTCGTCTGGGCGGCCGGGAACGACGGCCGGAACCTCACCTACGGAAACAGGGACGACGATGACATCATCATCGTGGGCGCCACCGATTCATCGGACGACCTGGCGTATTTCTCCGCCTACGGACAGTTCGTCGACCTGACCGCACCCGGTGTGAACGTATACACCACGACCTCGGAGAGCAGCAGCTCCTACGCCAACGCGAGCGGAACGAGCTTCGCCACACCCCTCACGGCCGGACTGGTGGCGCTGATCTGGTCATACGATCCCAGCCTGACGCCCAACGAGGTCGAGGCGAAGCTCAAGGATGGGTGTGACGATCTGGGTTCGGGTGGTGTGGACAACACCTTCGGGTACGGACGTATCGACGTTTACGGCGCTCTCACCGGCGGCGGATCGCCTCCGCCCCCGGAATATCCGACCATCAGCGGAAACAACAACTACGAGTACATCGCGCGCGTTCAGATCGGCGGGATCGACAACACCTCCGCCGACGATCCCGGGGGATACGGCGACTACACCGCGGTCACCACCGACCTGACGATCGGAGAGTCGGCGAACTGCACCTTGACACCCGGTTTTCAGGGAACCACCTACGACGAGAACTGGAAGGTCTGGATCGATCTCAATGGCGACAAGGATTTCGAGGACGCCGGCGAGGAAGTCTTCTACGTCGTCGGCGGCTCGAGCTCGGTGAGCGGCACGATCACCGTGCCGGCGGGCACGGCGCCGGTGACCACGCGGATGCGCGTGGTGATGCGCTGGAACGCCACGCCGATCTACTCGGGCGACCTCGGGTACGGCGAGGCAGAGGACTACACGGTCAACCTCGTGGAAAGCGGCGGCGGACCCGACGTGGATCCTCCCAACCCCGATCCCATGACCTGGGCCACCCTGCCCCACGCCACCGGTCAGACCTCGATCTCCATGACGGCCACGACCGCGTCCGATCCGAGCGGTGTGGAATACTACTTCGACTGCCTGACCGCGGGCGGCCACGACTCGGGCTGGCAGGACGGCACGACCTACGAGGACACCGGCCTTTCGCCGAACACGACCTACACCTACACCGTGACGGCGCGCGACAAGAGCTCCAACCAGAACGAAACGGGCGCCTCCGCCCAAGCGTGGGCCACGACCGATCCATCATCGGGATGGGTCGAGTTGACCAACGACGACTTCGAGTCGGGCTGGGGAAACTTCAAGGACGGCGGCGGCGACTGCAGACGGCGTTCGACCGGTTACTCCCACCAGGGCTCCTACTCGGCCAACATCCAGGACAACAGCGGCACGTCCTCGTCCTTCTACTACTCGAGCGGCGTGAATGTTCACAACCCGGGCTACACCCAGATCAAGATCGAGTTCTGGTTCAAGGCGATCAGCATGGACAATTCGAACGAAGATTTCTGGGTCCAGTACTATGACGGATCGACATGGCACACCGTGGCTTCCTATGCCAAGGGGATCGATTTCGAGAACGGCAGCTTTTACAGCGAGACCGTCACGATCGACGAGTCGAGCTACAACTTTCCCACGAACATGAAGATCCGATTCATGTGCGATGCGTCGGGCAACAGGGATGACGTCTACATCGACGAGGTCGTCGTTTCGGCGCAGTAGGCTTTGCGGGTAGGAGGTGAGAGGCCTCTTGCCTTTTCCGGAAACCGAGAGCCGGGAGCGGGTCACCGCTTCCGGCTCTTTCCATCGAGGCGCTCCGGCATTTCGGGAATCGCATTAAAAATCGTCATCTCGAACGGACATCCACTCCCGCGGGGAGCAGGGAGAAGGTGAAGACCACTCCGCCATCCTCGAGGTTGCGCACCTGGAGCGTCCCCCCGTGCTCCCTGATGATCGATCGACTGATCGAGAGACCGAGGCCCTGGCCGCTCTCCCAGGGTTTCGTCGTGTAGAAGGCCTCGAAGATCTTGTCGCGGATCCCGTCCGAGACGCCCGTACCCGTGTCCGCCACGGAGACGGCCACTTTTCCGTCGGCTCCTCGCTCCGCCTTGATATCGATGATCTTGACGGCTGTTTTTTCCACGGCGTCGCAGGCGTTCATCAGGAGATTGAGGAGAACCTGCTCCAGCCTGAGGGGATGGCCCTGGATGCTGGGCAGATCGCTCGGAATGCTGACATTCAGTTCGATGCCGAGGCGCTGGAGCCGCGGCTGGAAGAGGTCGGCGACGAATGAGACGATCTCCTCGATCCGGACGATCTCGACCGCGCCGCCGTCAGGCCTGGAGAACTCGCGCAGCCGCTGGATGACGCTGGCCGCCCGGTCGACGAGCTTCTCGATCTGTTCGAGCCCGACCACGACCGTGTCGATGCCGCCTGGCCCCGAACGGGCCGCCTCGAAAGAACCGCTGAGGTAGTTCCTGATGCTCCCCAGGGGTTGGTTGATCTCGTGGGCCATGACCGCCATCATCTCCCCCATCGTCGCCAGCCGGGACGCATGGGTCATGGCCATCATGTGTTCGCGCCGTTCCCTGTCGAGTTCTGCCTCGGCTTTCCGCAGCCTCTCCCGCTCCTCTTCCGAGCGTTTGCGCTCGGTGATATCGCGCGCGATGCTGATCACGAATTTCTTGCCGCCGAAAACACCGGGGGAGAGGGAGATTTCCATGGGAAACACGGTTCCGCTACTGTTCAGCCCCGGGAGTTCGACGACCTTGCCGATTGCGCCGTCCGGCTTGCCGGTGGCGAAGTAGCTCTTCACGTATTCCCTGTGCGGCTCCCTGAACTCTTCCGGTATCAGCTTGTCGAGCGGCTGGCCCAGCATCTGCTTTTCCCTTCTCCCGAACATCCTTTCGGCCGCCGCGTTGAAGGTCGTGATCAGTCCGTCCTCGCCGATGGCGATCATGGCGTCCTGGGCCGAGTTCATGACGGAGCGCAGCAGGTCCTGGCTCTCCCGCAGCGCATCCTCCACGCGCTTGCGCTCGATGATCTCCTCCTTGAGGTCGCGCAGGCGCCGTTGAAGCTGGGGGTAATAGCTCTTTCGGGTGGACGAATCGCCGAGCCCGATGACCTTCTCGCGAAGATCTTCGGAATTCTTGTTCCGATCAGAGCGCTTCTTCATAGATCACCTCGACGTCCCTCTGATTCGGCCTGACAGGATTGGTCACCATGCAGGCGTCGATCATGGCGTTCGAGGCCAGATCGGGGATATCGGGAGGACTGACGCCCAGTCTCTTGAGCGCCCGGTAAACGCCGGCCTCGCGCTTGAGCCGCCTGACCTCGTCGATGACGGCCTTTCCGGCGTTCCGCGTCGTCATCCCGCGCAGATCGAGTCCCATCTCCGTGGCGATGCGCAGATAGCGCTCCGGCGATGCACGGAGATTGAAAGCCATCACATGATCGAGAAGGACAGCGTTACACTCGCCGTGAGGC
Source organism: uncultured Phycisphaerales bacterium (assembly GCA_964620445.1). Classification (GTDB taxonomy): domain Bacteria; phylum Planctomycetota; class B15-G4; order B15-G4; family CAYZWU01; genus CAZUHB01. The sequence goes on along the minus strand of CAZUHB010000039.1, from coordinate 17,478 downwards.
AGATCGAGCAGCCCTCCCAGGCTATGGGCCATGGCGTGGACCGCTCCCAGGCTCGCGTTGGAGAAAGCCAGACCGGCCTCGAGACTGCCGCGCATCAACCTGGATCGCATTTCGACGTCGTCCGGTCGACTGATCGTCTCGAGGAGATTTCCCGAAATCAGGCGGACCGCCTCCAGCGCATGGACATCGGTGATCGGCGAGCTACCTGTCGAGACGTACGCCTCGATGGCGTGAACGAGCGCATCGATGCCCGTGCAGGCGGTGAGATAGGGATCCATCGTTGTCAGCGTGATGGGATCGATCAGGGATACGTCGGGCACGACCGCCTTGCTGATGATCGCGATCTTGGTCATCTTCTCGCGGTCGGTGATGATCGCGAACTGCGAGACATCGGCCGACGTTCCTCCCGTTGTCGGAATACAGATGACCGGCGGCATAGGGATGGTGATCCGATCGACGCCCTCGAATTCGAGGATGTGCTTCTCGTTGCTGCTGACGATGCCGATCCCCTTGGCGCAGTCGGTGGGGCTTCCTCCGCCCACGGAAACGATGATATCGCACGCTTCCTGCTTGTAGAACGCGGCCCCTTCCATCACCTCCTCGGCGCGGGGATTCGGGGAGACCCGCGAGAAGACGGCGTAGGAAATCTTCTGCTCCTCCAGGCTGGCGAGCACCTTGCCGCTCCAACCCGCCGCGATGACTCCCGGATCGGTGACCACCAGGGCCTTGCGTGCGCCCAGGTTCCTCGCGTAGTGGCCCACGGAACCGAGTGCGCCCACACCGAAGAGGAATTCGGGAGCAACGAACTTGCGCAATTCGAAACCGTTTTCAGTGCTCATGAGTGTCCACCCATTCGCGTGTTCACCAGGATGAACATAAAAACAGAACATGGCTGGCTGGTGCTGTCATCCCGGCAAAAGCACGGTCAGTATCAATACGTATAGCACCATAAAACAAGGGCGCCCGGAAGTCAAGATGACCCTGGACCTGAGCGGGATGTATGCGTCCAGCGAGTTCTGAGAGCCACGGCCCAGAACCCAATGGCGACGGCGACCGCGCAGAGTCGCGGCCACCGCGAAGAGTCGCGGCCACCGCGAAGAGTCGCGGCCACCGCGCAGAGTCGCGGCCACCGCGCAGAGTCGCGGCCACCGCGATGAGTCGCGGCGACCGC
>CAZUHB010000039.1:0-16207 GCA_964620445.1 uncultured Phycisphaerales bacterium | reverse complement strand
AGAGTCGCGGCCACCGCGCAGAGTCGCGGCCACCGCGATGAGTCGCGGCGACCGCGCAGAGTCGCCATGTATCGGGGGGGGCGTTGGAGCGGTTGAAACGCGCCTCTCATGGTCAGGGGAGGTGACCCGCAACCGGCGAGGATATCAACACGGGACTTCACGAGTACGATTCAAGCCGCCTTCGGCCCAACAGAGCGGATCTATTTTTTTGTGGGAACAGGAGTTTCTGTTCTTTTGACCAGGCCCCAGGCTATTCCATACTATAGAAGTATAATCGCAATGTGCGCTTTACGGGTCTTGCGCCTTCGAATCAAGCCACATCATCTCGACACCAATAAACGGGAGGACGATTCCATGCTGGTTATTTCACTGACCTTGTCTCTCTTCTTCACTTTTCTGGGAACCGGCGTGGACGCCCACCAGGAGAACGACCAAGTGCTCAAAACGATTCAGCATCGTTTCGACAACCTCGGTATCGAAGTCACCGAAATCAGGACCCTCGATAATTCGACCGGTTTGATCGATCGTGTGGCTTTCGGCTCGGACGGCCACCCTGTCGACATCGACGCCTTGCGAGTCGAGGAGCAGAAGCTCAGGATCGACAAACGGGCAGGCATATCGTCGGAGCTCTCCAAGGTCCTGGCCCGGTCGTCCGATTCCGAGATCCTTCAAGTGGTGTTCTGGCTGAAAGTCGACGAAGAACCCGATTTCAGGGCGATCATCAACGAGGCCGTGGCTTCGGGCATCCACCCCGAGGAAGCACGGCGCATGGCGCGCAACGAAGGGGAACGATTCTTTTCGCCCCTGACGGCCGCGTTCGCACGCATGCTGGACGGTCGGGGCTGTTCGGTCGACTACGTTGGAACATGCTGGCCCATCGTGATCGCATCGACCCAAGCCGGAGATATCACCAGCCTCGCGTCTCGGGCCGAGGTGGACCAAGCTTATTACTGCTTTCCCACGTGGGTGAGGGAAAACGACAATGCCCAGCCCACCCTTCGCACCCCCGTCGTCCACGGAAGAGGCAACAACGGAAGCGCCGGAGCTGTAAAGGTCATGGTCCAGGACAGCGGCGGCCACGTCGTCCAGGGCAATCCCTACCTTCCGATGGTGATCTGGCTGAATTCCGGCTCTGTCGACTATCACGCCACCGGCGTGGCCGGAAACGTGTGCATGCGAAACCATCCCACCCTCCACGGCGGGGCGCCCGGGCTGTTGTCTATCTACAGCGCTCCCGGGTGGGGAGACGTGGACGCGCCGGCGGCCTGGGATCTGGGGATCCAGGCGGGAGTCTCCTTCGGCAACTGCTCCTGGTGGAACATGAACAAAGGCTCGATCGTCTTCCTCGATCGTTACTTCGATTACATCATCCGCAATTACGGGGTTTTGATGTTCAAATCGAACGGCAACCAGGGCAACACCTCGGAGCCTTACTCCACATCTCCCGGTAACGGCTACAACATGCTCTGCACGGGCTGCTACAACGACGGTGATTCACACAAGTGGGACGACGACGACATGGCCAGTTACTCCTCCTGGTGGAATCCCGTGGAAGGGCACGAAAAGCCCGAGGTCGCCTCTCCCGGAGACGGAGTGGACACCACGGCGACCTCATCGCCCTGGATCTATTACGGATTCGGCGGCACCTCTTCGGCCAGTCCTCTCACCATGGGTGTGGCCACGCTGATCGCGAACAGGGATCCCTCGATCATCGTCCACCCCGAGGCGGTCAAGGCGGTGCTCATGGTGTCGGCCTGGCACAATGTCGAAGGCGACCCGGTTGTCTCCGACAAGGATGGGGCCGGAGGCGTGCATGCCGGCGCTGCCGATGCCGTGGTCCGCGATGGGCAGTACGTGACGGGGACCTTCACGACCGGGTCTTTTCCGGGGGGTTACTTCGACCAGAAATTCTTCGCCTACGCGGGTGACGGCACGCGCGTCATCTGCCTCTGGCAATCCGATCCCGACTCGGGTTACTCCACCGACGAACTCAAGATGGACCTCGACATGTCGATCCTCGATCCGAGCGGCACCATCGTGCTCGCTTCGTCGGCGAGCGACAAGAATCCCTTCGAGCTCGTCTATTTCGAACCGCCCACAACGGGGAAGTACACGATCCGCCTGACGAAGCAGTCCTTCCTCGGAACGAGCGAACCCTACTGTATCGCGGTTTCCACGCGGCGTGACGCGGCCACGGCCGAGGTCGTTGCTACAGGAACGGGACAGATCGGCACGACCATGGACTTCACCTTCAGCGATCCATACGAATATGGCGAGAATTACGTGGCTCTTCTTTCCCTGCAGACGCTGCCGCGCCTGATCAACCTTGCCGACGGCTACATTCTTCCCCTGGCATGGGGCCCGCCGGCACAAAAGTGCTACGATGGAACCTGGCCCGGTTTCGTAGGAACCCTGGACGGAAGCGGCGAAGCTTCCACCAGTCTCTTGATTCCGAACGATCCGTCGCTTATCGGCCAAACGGTCTACAGCACCATGCTGGTCCGGGATGCCGGGGACAATCCGAGGGATACGTCTGAACTGACGACCTTTGTCATCAACTGACCGAGCCGGATCCAATTCGCGAGGGTGTAACGAAGCAGCCGTCAGTCGGCTCTCGCGGCTCGGCAGACTTACGAGCAGGCGCGTTTCTTTGTCAACGGGCGGCCGTCCGCGTGATTCGTCGATCCCGGTTGCACCCTCGACCGGGTGCGGGAATGATCGATAGAAAACGACAGACCGGGAGTGGTCACATGGTTCACCCTACCGAGGACGCCACGTCCTTGTTGACAGCTGTTGCATCCGGCAATCCCGATGCGCGAAAGTACCTCTTCTCCCTTCTCTACGACGAGCTTCACGGCCTGGCTCACAACGTGATGAGAAGTGAAAATCCGGGCAACATTCTTCAGACCACGGCTCTGATCAATGAGGCCTACATCAGTCTGGTCAAGAGCGAAGAGGTGCGATGCCACAACCGAACACACTTCTTCGCAATGGCGGCACGCGCCATGCGGCAGATCCTCATCGACGAGGCGCGCAAGCGAAGAGCCGCCAAGCGGGGCGGAGGCAAGATTCCCCTGTCGATCGAGGTCGTGGGCCAAGTGAGCCACGGGCAGTCGCCGGCCGGTCCTCAGCCGGAAAAACTGGACAAGCTCGCCGCCGCTCTGGAGAAGATGGAAGCGATCGACGGCTACGAACGCCTGTGCTCTGTTCTCGATCTGGTGTTTTTCGCGGGCCTGAGCCAGGACGAGACCGCCGATGCGTTGGGTATCGCCAAGATCACGGTCCGCCGCGACTGGGAGTTCGCCAAGGCATGGCTTCAGCGGGAGATGAGCCGTGAAGAGTGAACCGCCACCAGGGCGTGCGGACAGGATCAGGGAGCTCTTCGGTCAGGTGCGCGACCGCCCCCTCGCGGAGAGGGCGGCCTTTCTGGCCGAAGCGTGCGGAGACGACCTCGAGTTGCAGTCGGAAGTGGAGTCGCTCCTCGCCGAGAGCGAACGCCCCGATGATTTTTTTGAGAAGCCCCCGTGGGAATCGTTCGTACAGACCACCGGGACGCGGATCGGCCGGTATCGCATCGAACACCTGCTGGCCGAGGGCGGGATGGGCCAGGTATACGTCGCCCGGCAGGATGATCCGGAGCGGCGAGTCGCCCTGAAGCTGATCCGCCCGGGACTGATTTCGAAGGACCTCTCGCGGCGTTTCGAGCAAGAGGCTCGGATTCTCGGACTGATGCACCATCCGGGGATCGCCCAGGTCCACGAGGCGGGAACCGTCCAGACCGACCACGGTCCGCAGTCCTTCTTTGCCATGGAGTACATCGAGGGCCGGCCGATCACACACCACGCCCGCGACCAGGCGCTCGACATCGGAGCACGCCTGAGCCTGTTCGTTCAGGTCTGCGAGGCCGTGCACCACGCGCATCAGAAGGGGGTTATCCATCGCGATCTCAAGCCCGACAACATTCTCGTGGAGAACTCGGGCCGGCCCAGGATCCTAGACTTCGGCGTGGCGCGCGCCACCGACTCCGACCTGCGGGCAACCACGCTGCAGACAGGCATGGGACAGCTGATCGGCACCGTACCCTACATGAGCCCGGAACAGGTCGTCGGCGATCCGGCCGAACTCGATACACGATCCGACGTGTACGCGCTGGGGGTGGTCTGCTACGAACTGCTCGCCGGCCGGCTGCCCCACGAATTCGGCGGAACATCGATTCCCGAGGCCGCCCGGATGATTCTCGACGAGGATGCCGCCCGTCTCAGCTCGATCGACAGCGCTTTCCGCGGCGACATCGATATCATCATCTCGAAGGCGCTCGAGAAGAACAAGCAGCGCCGGTACCAATCAGCCGCGCAGCTCGCAGCCGACGTGGAACGCTACCTGAGCGATCAGCCGATCGAAGCGCGAAAAGCCAGCACCTTCTACCAGCTGCGGAAGTTCGCCCGCCGCAACCGCGGCCTGGTCGCCGGGATTGCGGCTGCCTTCGTGCTTCTCGTTCTGGGATTCGCAACCACCACCTGGCAGGCTCTCCGCGCAACAGCCAACGCCCGGCAAGCCGAGGATCGCTGGGCCGAAGCCGAGGAGGTCACCGGATTTCTGGAAGGGGTGCTGTCATCGATCCGCCCGCAGGATCTGGGACGCGACGTGCTCGTTCAGGACGTGCTCGATCGCGCATCGCAGACACTCGCGAACGAGTTGAGCCACCGGCCGAAGGTTGCCGCCAGGCTGCACGAGGTCATCGGCCGCGCTTACCGCGAACTGGGACTCTTCGCCGGAGCCTCCCCGCATCTCGCGAGCGCGCGCGAGATCCGCCTGTCGCTGTTCGGCGAAAGGCATCCGGACACGCTGCGCTCGCTCTATCACCTGGCCCTGCTCGACCGCGCCCAGGGTTTCTATCCAAAGGTGGCGGACTGTTTCCGCAGAATCCTGGAGATCAGCCGGGACGTGCTCGGAGACGCTGATCCCTTCACCATCGAGATCTTGTCCCACCTGGCCCGGGCATCGCTCGACACCGGTGACGTGGAGGGCGCGGCAGCGGCGATCGAGGAGGCTCTCGAGACCGGTCGCCGCGTCTTCGACGAATCTCATGCGGTGCGCGTCGACAGCATGGAGACCCTCGCCAGGGTTCGCGTCTACCAGGAGAACCCCGCGGCCGCCCAGGAACTTTTCGAACGCTGCGTCGAGCTGCGCTGCGATTCCCTCGGTGCGTCCCATCCCGACACGCTGCGAGCGATGAACGGCCTGGCCGTGGCGCTCTCGGGCCAGAAGTTGTGGCCCGAATCAGAGGCGATCCATCGCCGGATCATCTCCCTCAAGGAGGAGCGGATGGGTCCGGAACACCCCCAGACGCTCAGTTCCATGTACAACCTCGCCCTTCACCTCAAGAAGCAATTTCGCCACGAGGCATCGGAGGCGCTTTTCGTCGATGCCATAGGCCGTGCGCGAGCGAGTTCCCTGCCGGACTGCTACTGGTGTCTCGGAACATTGCTCAGCGTGTACGGGCATCTCCTGTTGACGCTCGAACGGTTCGAGGAAGCAGAAGAAAAACTGCTCGAGGCTCTCGAGATCATGACCGGAACGATCGGGCCGAAGCACATGGAGACGGTCCAGTGCGTCCGCTGGCTGGCCACCCTCTATCAAACCCTGGGGCAACCAGTGAAGGCGGCCGCGTACACTGCGCTCGCCGATTCCAGCGAAGATCCGGCGCCAGGGGATTGATCACCCCATCCATCCGAACATCCCACCCACGGCAAAAAAAAAGGCTCCGTCCAAAAACCATGAGCACATCGAAACAGGTTTCTGCGCTCTAGCCCGTGGAGCCGATCGGATCGCATAAAAAACTGATCTGCTCCTCGATCGAACCACCCGTTGTTTTCTTTTTACCGGAGGAATAAAGATGGATAAGAAATGTTCAGCACTCGCGGCAAGCATCGCTGGTTCCCTTGCTTTCGTTGCCCTGTTCATTCTGGTACCGCCGCACGTTTTTGCTGTCGACGTCACGTCGAAGGGCTAAGAAATAAAGGCTAACGGATCGACCCATTCGACGTGGACCTTCAATCTCCCTCCCAATTGGTTCCAGTGTGAAGCGCGCGTCAAATTCGATGATAATGCCATGGGAGCCTGGAAAAAAGGCAACCCGGGACACAAGGGTAGCGATGGAACCACCCGGGCGGTTTCGCCCATCGAATACGATCTCGACGGCAGCGGCGGTTATGGCTACGGACTGGCCAGCGTGACCACCGACGCCGGCTATACCTGGCATGGCCACGAGTACAAGGTTACCGCCTAGGCGAAGGCCAAGCCCGATCACAAAACGAAAACTGAGGCCGAATACGTCGATCCCACGAGCGTCGCCATCGGCGACGCGGGCACGGAGCTGTCTTTCACGCACGACCTCTCGGCCGGAACGCAGATCCAGGGGCCGAATGTCAACGACCCGAGCGGTCCGCCCGTGATGATCCTCAGGGGGCGATTCGGAAAAGGGGTCTTCAATCCCGGCGGCGGTTCTCCCCTCCCCGACGTGTTCTGGGCCGATCCGATGACGGAAGGGGCCATGGACCTCTACCGGATCGAGGTCTACGAGAACAGCTACGGGAGCATCGAGGCCGACGCCACGCTCTTCGCTTCCACCGATCCCGATTTCGACCTGGCCTTCACCATGACCGAGGCCGGGCTCGAGGCCGCCATCGAAACGGCCGGCTGGAGCAAGGGGAGCGAGGGTCTCTGGGAGCTCTCCTCTGACATAGCGCTGATCGACGTGACCATCACCAATTTGAATGCCGCCAATCTGGGGGAAAGAGCCGCGATCGGGTGCTGCGCTGCGGTCAGCGCCTTCGACGAGGGCTGCCTCGATATCTTCACCTTCGACGTCGATGCACTGATCGGAGGCCAGACCGGCACCATGGTGATCACCGGCGCCGCGCCGTTCGACACGGTGATCATCGGCGACTCGTTCAACGGAGGGGGACCGATCAACATGCCCTGGGGCACGGTCTACCTCACCCAGGAGACTGTGACGGTTCGGAACGTGGATACGGAGATCATGAACTACTATGAACTGTCCACGCCGGTCTGCGTGGTCGGCGAATTCTACGTCGGCGCGGTGCTCTCCCACATTCCGGGCGAGTACGTCATTTCCGTGGACCAGAGCACACCCTACTTCGCGGGTAACGCGTTCTACACGGGAACCAACACGATGTACGGTTTCAATCCGTACAACCTGATGGCGAACCAGTACCCGCCCGCGGAGTACGGCACTTACTGGTGTCTGCGCGCCGGGTATTGATCCCGGGAAGACTCCGTCCTCACTCTTCGCAGAGATCCCTCCCCCGGAAACAACTCTTCCGGAGGGGGGACCTTTCTTCCTGGCCCCGGAAGGCCATCACCTCGACCTGTGCCCGCCCGTCAAGTTCCGAAGCATGCTATCGCCCCCGGCTAATCGCCCGTACCGATCCACTCGACGGCCGCCTCCAGAACGATATCGCGTCCATCGAGCAACGATTCTCGCGTGAGGGCGATTTCGATGTCGGGCGTGACGCCGACGCCCTCCAGTCTCTTTCCGGCTCCGGTCACGAAATCGGCGACGGCGTAGAGGAACACGTCGCCGTTCGGGAGCGTCGTGTACTCGGCCGGCAACGCTTCACCCTTCGTTCGCGTGCCGATGACGTCGGCCCGCCCTATCTCCTGAAGCGCGGCAGCCACGAACTCGGCCGATGATCCCGTGAGGCCATCGGTCAGAACAACGACCGGGCCATCGTAGGTCCGCGATAGCGGCCGAACGATCATCTCGATCTCCCTGCCGCGCGTCCGCAGCCGCCCCGCCACCCATTTGCGGGGCGCCAGCCACCTCATCATGCCCATCGCCATCAAGTCTTTCCCGCCGCCGTTGCCGCGCAGATCGAGGATGATCCCGTCCGCGTCCAAGAACGATTCCATCGCCTCGTTGAAGATCTTCATGACGTGAAGCGGATCGAGAAACTTGTTGACCGCGATGTATCCGGTATTATCCCCTAGGGTCTTGACATCGATCCGTACGCGGGCGTACCCGAAGTTGCCGACCATCGCGCTCCGGCCGCGCGGCTCGCCGAAGGGGATGGTCAAGTCGGCCAGATCACCCGCGCCGTTGCGGAAGGTGACCGCCACCGATTCACCCACGCCCGACCTGATGCGTACAACCATCTCCCCGGCCATCTTGACACGTTTGGACGGGGTGTCGGGCAGCTGGCGATCGAGCTCCTTCAGGCGCGCGACAACGTCGTATTCGTTGATACGGATGATCTCCCAGCCCGGCCGGACACCGGCTCGCTCCGCCGTGGAGCCCTCGGCGACAGACGTGACCAGCGCCTTGCGACCGATCACGCGCGCGTCGATCCCTGTTTCGCCGCCCGGCGCACCATCGCTCGCGGACGGCTTGGTTTCCTTTCGTCTCTCCTTGGGAACGATGGCGAAGTGGGACAGCTTCAGGCGCGAGATCATCTCGCGCAGAACCGCCCGGGCCTCGGTCGGGGTGGAGGCCTCCATGATTTTCGGTCGCAGCTCGTCGCCGACGGCCTTCCAGTCGACGCCACCGAAATCCGGGTCCCAGAAATGGTCGTTGACGATGTCGAAGACCTTCTCGAACGACTCGATGTTGAGCCGGGTCAATTCGGGTGTTTTCTTGGCCAGGAGGGCCTGAACGGCGTCGGGCAGTTCGAAGCGGTCGGCCGGAATGTCGACGTTGTGCCTGATGGAGTCGATCGTGAACCGTACTTCCCGACCCATGGTCACGCGGCGATACTCGTGGGGAAGGAGTACACCGTCGACTTCCCTGTAATCGCCGAGGAGAAGCTCGTAGGGTCCGGTCGCGGCGTCGGTCCCTTCGACCTTGCTGACGAGACCGGATGTGCTGTCGAAATAACGCGTCTCCGGTTCACCAGACTCAGGTGTCAGGACGACCTTGTAGCACGGTTTACCGTCGATCGACGCGATGCCCGCACACTCGGCTTTTTGAAAAAAACCGCGCCACTGGGCGAACCTGTCGAAAAGGGACTGACGAAGTATGTCGTCCCTCTCCGCACCCTTCCTGATGACCGTACCGGTTCCGGGCGACGATTCCCATGCGACGTCGCCGTCGGTTCCCTTCTCGATCCTCCCGATGGCGGCCGCCTCGACCAGGAAGTACGCCTTGCTGGGCCTGGTAAAATAGGCGGTCATCGAGGCCGTCATGCCCGAATCGCCGAACTCGATGGTGATCTCCTCGATGCGATTCCGGAGTCTGGCGTATGCGTCCTTTCCACCGGTGACCTGTACATACTTGTCGAAAATCGCCTCGGCCCCGGGCGGTTCATCCTCTTGCGCCCGATCGGCATCGTGTCTGCGCTTGCCCGGCTCATTCGCCGTTTCGATGAAGAACAAGCAATCCGTTTGCCGCGGCAGCACGGTGTGGACCGGTCCCCCGCCGTAAGAGACGGTGCGCGTCTCGTCGAGCCACGCCGCGCGCGGGTCGGCGGAATCGAGCGGCAGGATCAGGATCGGATGGACCCTGGCAAGAAGGCGCTCGACCGAATCGTGCGGGCTCTGAAAGCTCTGGATCACGGGGACGCCGCGAGGCAGACCGTGCCGGCCCCGGTCGTGCAGGAGCCAGATCGCGTAGATTTCGCCGGGAAGCTTTTCCGCCAGATAGGTGCCGATCGACTTCCACATCAGACCGAAGCTCTGCGTCTCGATCGACGCGCTCGCCTTGCTCAGGTGCAGGGCGTGGCCCAGCAGGATGATCTTCTCGTCCGCCGGCCACTCGGAAAGGTGTTCGTCGAAGTTGTGGTCCATCCGCCGTTCACGTTTGCTCAGGGCGGCGGCGACGGCTCTCGGGTCGTACCTGTTCAGGTCCCCGAGACCTTCGATGAAGCGGAAGGCGTCGGCCATCCTCTGCAGCGAGCGGCGCAGCTCGAGCGCGCCCGATTCCCCGGTCATCGCCACGAGCTCTTCGCGTTCTGCGTCGAGCATGGCGACGAGTCCCTCCAGCCGCTCAGCCTCCTCGATCCGGCTCTCACCCGGGACACGCGCCATGCGCTCCTCGATCCTGCGAACCAAGGGATTCTCCGCGTGCGGAGCCAGAAGCTCGCCGGCGTCCGCGTATCCTCCGCCCGGATGAAAGCTCAGGTCGTAGCCGAACCACTCGAGACGCGATTCACCGGAAGGCAGCTCCTGGCTGATCGCGCGAAGTCGGCGCAGAAACCACCGGGTCTCGTCCAGCACGGTCCGCGTGAACTCCGGGTGCGAGTCGTCGGTCCAGCCCGCGACCTCGTCATTGCGGTCGGTCCGCTTGTCGCCGCGGTAGCCGTAGAGCGCGACCCGGTCGAGCCATGTCTCGTCGCCGGTCTCCAGGAAGCGGTCCATTCTCTTGGCGTCCGAGAGGCCCATCTCGGCGCCGATGCGCCGGAATCCGCGCCGTGCCAGCTCCCTGATCAGCAGCAGACGATACTCCATCCGTTCGGCAACGAAGTGATCCATCTCTCCGAGGTAGACAATCCTTTTACCTTTCAGGGCTTCGTCGAGGAACGCGAACGACGCCGGATCGGTCCTGTGCCAGTCGAGCACATCGAGCCGGATTGCTTTCTCCCTGGCCCAGTCCACGAAGTCGGCTTCCCGTGGGGGCTCGGGCAACGCGATCGTGCCGGCGAGGGCCGCGGTCTGCGGAAACAGGACGGCGGTGGCAAGTGCGATCAGAAAAATTGCACGCATCGAGACCTCCTTGAGGGTGCGCGTTTGAAATCAACTGTCATTTGACGACTCCCACCAAGGGCAGAGCCAGAAGAGTCAAGATCAGAACCGTAATGGCTCCCCAGAGCAGCACGGCCCTCGGGTTGCCGAAGTTGAGCGAGTAGCCGATCCCGAAACGACTCTCCACCAACATCGACGGATCTTCCTTGTTGACATAGAACACACCCAGGATCCAGTGTGCGTTGTCGGCGAGGCCGCCGGTCAGTGGAATATCCGCGGAACCCTTCTCGAGCAGTGCGCCGCCCTGCCCCGAGACTTTCAGAATCCGGATCAGGTTCGCGACCATGAACAGGAAAAGAGCAGCGCAAGCCCACGCCAGGCCGAAACCCAGAGATCGGGTCTGCGACAGCTCGATGCGAATATACTGCACGGCCAGTATGGTCAGGACCAGGCAGAGCAGCAGCGCCGTGCCGCTGAAGGTTTGAACCTGAATAGCATGGAAGGCTTCCTGGGCAGCGGCGGAGCGGCCGCCGGGACCGGCGCGCAACGAACGTTTCGCACCGGTCATCAGCACGCCGAACAGCGCAAAAAACACGCTGAAAAGAAAATTCGCGCTCGGCAGGTACATGACGGCCACGATCGATTTCTCGGCGAAGTCCTCTGTCAGGCCACAGAGGTTGGAATAGGCCGTTATCCGGGCCGGAATAGCCTCGTAGCTGACAGCCGCGTAGACGATCGTTGCCAATCCCGCGAGCGAACAGACAGCCAGCGCGATCCGGGCGAAGCGGGCCGTTTTCGTGGAACCCGCGGAAAGAGATGCCGACGCCACCTCGGCTTGCCGCGTCACGGCCGGCGGGGCAAGCACTCGCGCCTTCAGAAACATCCGGAGATACAGCAGCGGTGCGCTGAGCAGCAGGACCGCCGTTCCCGTGAGATTGCCCGCGACCGGCCGGCCCGCGAGGCTGATCCCGTAACCCACGAGCAGCGACAGCACCATCAGCATCACGCAACCGCGGTTCCAGCTGCGCCGGATGGTTCGGACGGCATCTCCGTCAGCGACCGCTTCGCCGACGTAGGTACCGAAGACCAGCCCCTTGCGCACGATGCGCGGAAGGATCAGAAGGAATCCGCCGACGATGAATACCCGGACCGTGAGGAAAACGTTCACCACGAAAGGTTCAGTCATTCTTCGTTTCCTCCGCTGAGCCGCCAAGGGATTGAATCTCGATCCGTATCGTCTGCAGCAGTTCTTCGGACGCCATGCCTGTCTGCCGCAACCGGGCAAGCACGGTGCGCAGATGATCGAGCAGCCTCGCGCGCACCGATTGATCGACTCCGGCCGGTTCCGCGACCGTGGCTCCCGCCCGATCACGAATGACCACGAAGCCTTCCGCCTCCAGGAGTCGATAGGCGCGGGCGATGGTGTTCAGGCTGACCCCCAGATCCCGCGCCAGCCGGCGGACGGACGGCAAGGTGGTGCCCGGGACGAGGGCTCCCGAGGCGACGAGCCGGCGGACCTGGCTCGCGACCTGTTCGTAAACGGGATCTTCCAGACGCCGGTCGATGGAGAGGGTCAATGTCATGAATCAACTGTATACTAAATGGTGTACAGTTGTCAAGAGGGTGTTCTCGAGAACCGAATCCTCGGCCGCGTTTCGGGAAGCGGGGCGCGGAGATCGTGGGAAAATGATCGGGAGCATGTTTCTACCGCGCATTGACTGGTATCATTCCCGGAGCTTGTCGGTCTCCATCCGCTGAATGTCGCTTACCCGGAGAGGAAACGAGAAACGACCATGGGCGAAAAACAACATTGCTTCGCATTCATCGCGGCCTTGACGATCGTGGCATTTCTTACCGGTCTGATCTCTGCAACCGCGACGGGAAAAGAAAAAGCCGTACCCGATTTTACCAAGGGCGACAGGATTCCCGAGAGGGCGACGCACGACTGGAATCTCGGCCCGACCGGTGCGCGCGGCTGGATCCACTGCGACAAGATGGAGACGAGCGATGCCCGGCAGATCTGCATTACCGAGGTCGAAAAAGGTTCTCCCGCCGCTGGTGTCCTCGAGAAGGGTGATGTGATCCTGGGGGTCGCCGGAAAGCCGTTCTCCCACGACCCGCGGACCGAGATGGGCAAAGCCATCTCGGCATCAGAATCGGGCAACGGGGCCCTGTCCCTGATCCGCTGGCGGAAAGGTAAAACACGCAAGGTGGGCCTGCGACTGCCGGTCCTGGGCGCTTACAGCTCGACCGCCCCATTCGAATGCGCCAAGTCGAAACGGATCTTCGAGCAAGGTTGCAAGGCGCTGGCCAAGAGAATGAAGGCGCATCCCGACAAGGGCAATCCGATCGAGCGATCACTGAACGCTCTCGCCCTGCTGTCCAGCGGCAAGCGCGAGTACCTGCCCTTGGTCAAAAAGCAGGTGGAATGGGCTTCGAAGTACTCCGATCTCGAAAGAAAGACCCTGCATTCGTGGTGGTACGGCTTCGTGAACATGCTCGTTGCCGAATATACGATTGCCACGAACGACCGCACCTTCATGGCGGACCTGAAACGCATCACCATGGAAATCGTCAATGGACAGAGCGCGGTCGGCTCGTGGGGGCACAGGTTCATTCAATCCCATAACGGCCGCCTCGCCGGCTACGGCATGATGAACGCCCCGGGGTTGCCCCTGACGGTCTCGCTCATCCTGGCGCGCGAAGCAGGTGTGAGCGATCCGGCCCTGGACAAGGCGATCGAGAAGAGCGCGTTTCTGATCCGCTTCTACGTCGGCAAGGGGGCCGTGCCCTACGGCGACCACCATCCGTGGATACAATCGCACGAGGACAATGGAAAGAACGGGATCGCCGCCCTGATGTTCAACCTGCTCGGCGAAGCAAAAAGTACCGAGTACTTCTCGCGGATGAGTGTCGCCTCTCACGGTGCGGAACGCGACACGGGGCACACGGGCAATTTCTTCAACATCCTCTGGGCCATGCCGGGCGTCGCGCTCTCCGGCCCGCGGGCCACCGGCGCGTGGATGAAGGAGTTCGGCTGGTACTATGACCTCGCGCGGCGCTGGGATGGGACCTTTCTCCACCAGGGCGCGCCCGAAGAGAGGCATGACTCGTACAGGGGATGGGATTGCACCGGCGTCTATCTGCTCGCTTATGGCCTTCCGCTGAAAAAGATCGTGCTCACCGGAAAGACGAGCGCCATCCCGCAGGTCGACGCGGCCGAGGCGGAGCGTCTCGTTGCCGACGGGCGCGGCTGGAGCCCCAAGCATCGGATCGCCGCCTATTCCTCGCGCAGCGACGCGGAGATCTTTGCCGGCCTCGGAAGCTGGTCTCCCGTTGTGCGCGAGCGCTCGGCCATGGAACTGGCCAACCGCGATGGCGACCCGACGGCGAGGCTGATCGAGATGCTCGATGCTTCCGACCTTCACACACGCCTCGGAGCTTGCCAGGCTCTGATCATGCTCGAGAAACGCGCCGCTCCCGCCGTGGGGGCATTGAGGCAAACACTGACGGCCGACGATCTCTGGCTGCGTATCAAGGCCGCCGAGGCCCTGGCGGGTATCGGCTCCGCGGCATTTTCGACGGTGCCGGACCTGCTCGGCATGCTCACGCGATGGAACCGGTCATCGGATCCGCGCGGCATGCAGCAACGTTATCTCTGCTTTGCGCTCTTCAACCGGCGCGACGGAATGCTGGGGCGATCGCTCGACGGGGTGGATCGTGAAGCGCTCCACGCCGCCGTGCTGGCCGGACTCCGCAACGAGGACGGCCGGGCCCGGGGAAGCATCGAATCCGTTTACAGGAACCTCGACTACGATGAGATCGAACCGATACTGCCCGCCATCTACCAGGCGGTCATCGAGCCCGCCCCGAGCGGGATCATGTTTGCGGATGGCATCCGCCTGAGCGGTCTCGAGATTCTGGCGAAGCATCGGATCGAGGAAGGTCTGCCCCTCTGCATCTCGCTCATCGATCCCGACCGATGGGGTATGGGGAATCGGATCAAACGCTGCCTGAATATACTCCGCCTTTACGGCGGCGCGGCCAGATCCCAGATTCCGCGAATTCGGGAACTCGAAAAGGCGCTGCTGGCCAAGAACTGGAAACCTGACAAGATCCAGGATCTCGACCTCCCGGCCATCATCAAGGAAATCAAAAACGACGAGGATCCACCTGTCCTGCGGTCGCTGAACCTTCCCGAAGGTCGAGAGGGGGCAGCGGGCGGTGCGAAGTAGGCCATCGAAGAGATCACCGTGACCGTCCGCCAGAATTCAGTGCCGAACCTGGATAATCGGATGAAGGTTCCGCGTATCCAGCTCTGAAACCACTCCATTTCGCGCCCCGAGGTTCACTCACTCGTCAAAAAAATGAAATTCAGTGGCGTCGCCGGTCCGTAGCTCTCGCATGAGGAGATGTCGTCGCGCAAGGATGTCGCTTCGACAGGACAACAGTTGAACGAGTTATATGTCGTCCCGATGAGTATGAACGGCAAGGACACCAGTCCAGAGGGAGAAAAGACATGAGTCAGAAAAGAACGGTTTTCATCCTCATCAGCTTTCTATTCACTGCCGGTACGTTCTGGGGATTCGGCCTTCCCCCAACGAAGAACCTCGACTCGTCGGGACAACCCGAACCTCCGGCCGTGAAGGAAACCCGTTCTGGACAGGAAAAAGCCCACGTCGAGCAAGCCTTCGGCCGGCTGCCGCTCTATTTCATCGCAAACGAAGGGCAAGTCGACGGAGACGCGCCGTTTTATGTCAAGGGCGCGGACAAGACGCTCTATTTCAATTCAGAGGGCATCACTTATGCTCTGAAAGGCCGGGACAAAAACAAGAGCGAGCGCTGGATCGTCAAGCTCGATTTCGTGAATCCGAATCCGGATGTCGAACCCCGGGGCGAAGACCGACAAAAAGCGATCTTCAGTTATTTCAAGAGCAGGCCCGAGGACTGGAAAACCGGCCTCCCCACTTACGCCAGAATCACGTACGACGATCTCTGGCCCGGAATCGACCTGGTTTATTCGGGAAATGTGAACGAGCTCAAATACGAGTTCGTCGTCGAACCGGACGCGAACCCCGAATTGATCCGGCTCACCTACCGGGGGGCGTCCAGGGTCTCCCTGAAAAAGACGGGCGAGCTCGAGGTAACCACACCCGCCGGGGTCTTCGAAGATGGTGTTCCCTATGCCTATCAAATGTTCGACGGCGAGAAGAAGAGAGTGTCCATGCTCTATGCGCTCGACGAGGATACCGGCGAAGGCACTGTCTCCTATGGTTTTGATCTGGGCGACTACGACGCGAACGAAAAGCTCTATCTCGACCCGGCCGTTCTCGTCTACTGCGGGTACATCGGCGGAAGCAACGACGAAATCAGCAATGCCATCGCGGTGGACGGTCAGGGCAGTGTTTATGTGACGGGTTACACGTGGTCCGACGAATCGACCTTCCCTGTGACCGTCGGCCCCGATCTCTTCTACAATGGCGGAAGTTATGACGCCTTCGTGGCCAAG
>CAZUHB010000038.1:0-62539 GCA_964620445.1 uncultured Phycisphaerales bacterium | reverse complement strand
ACTGCGTCCATCAATCTACCATAATCTCTGGACTCGTTTAAGGGGGGCAGGTCAACGGTAGAAACCGACTTGAAGAAATTTGAGGTGCACTATCCGGTTACTAAAAAGCTTGGTGTACTTAATCTTTGCTCCACCATGTCCAACGGAGCGGTTGATTAAGTGCCAGTAGTAACGATGCGTCCTGACACATCTCATGTTGGTCTGGTCAAGGCACCATGAGATGTGTCAGGATACGTTGTTACTACTACGAATTAAAATCAATCCGGTATGAATATAGTTACCGTGTGATTTCTTAGGGTCAAGCAAGAGGTGACTTCAATGGTTTCCCAATGTCCAGGAGGTAGATTATGATCAGCTTCAATACTGTTATCCGTGAATAAAGCACCAGCTGTTTTTTCGATTTTCTCTTTAGCTCTCTTATAAATAGACTCTAAATTATCTCCGTCTCTCACTCTTACTCTTGCTCTTATCTCTCCCTTTACCCCAGCAGTTGCTCCAATGCCTATGATTTTGACTCCGCCACTGCTGTCAATATATCCCGATACGATTATTTCTAGGATTACTTCTCCCTGTGCAGCACTCCCGTCTCCAGGAATTACCTCGACCAATATTGTGCCATCAGGTTGTATTGTAACAACAACTTTTCCTCCATTCGGGTCAACCTCGACTTTTTTACCATTTGGAAGTATGATTGTAGTTGTACCGTCGGGATTTTTGATAACAGTGATTTCTGGTTTCTCATCTTCATCACCCTTAGGATCGTCCGGATTGGTGGAGGGGTCCTCTGGCTCCTGTTGACTCGGTTCACCGTCCTTTGGCGTCTCGTCTTTCTTTGGATTCTCTTTGTCGGGCTCTTTTTTGTCCCCAGGATCCTCCTTCGGATCGTCCCCTGTTTCGTCGGGGTCGGTCTCGTCCTCCTCCTCGCCTTGCTCGGCCTCTATACCCGCCTGGTGCACCTTCAATCCGAGCGGATCGAAGTAGGTCATGGGAGCGGATTTGGCGTAGTCGTACAGCGAAATACTGCCGCTCCCGTACCCGATCGGATCGCGCTGGCACCATCTGCCTAGCGCCGGATCGTAAGTGCGGAAATGGAAATGGTAGAGATCGACCGCTGCGTCGTAACGCTGGCCGGTCCACATGAAGGGATTGCCAAATCCAGACTCGTTGCTTCCCAGCAGGTTGAAATCGCCGTCGAGAACGTGCGTCTTGCCGTACGCCTCGTAACGGTATCTTTCCACTGGAGTGCCTGTTCTATCGGTGAGCGCCACCACGTTTCTGAGCTTGGACTGCAAGTAGAAGAGATCCTCGGCTTGGCTGGCGGGAAGAGCTCCCGCGTCGGTGAAATCGACCATGGCGAGCGGTTCGAGAAAGTTCTTTCCATAGACGAAACGGCGCAGCAGAACCCCGCCCCCATCCCGTTCTTCTAGGTCGCCCGGTGCGCCGGCGCTGATGTGGAATGTCCAGTTACCGCTCTCATCAACACTCGAAACACGGTTGCCGAGCGCGTCGTACTGGATCTGCAGCGCCGGCGTGGAAGCTCCGTCGAGGATCACGCTGACCATGCGGTTCTCCTCGTCGTATGTGCAGGATTTACTTCCGTCGTAGAGAATGTTGCCGTTGTCGTCATGGATCGGTGCAATCGACGGCTGTCCGCCGAAAAGGAGCTGCGTGTACTCGTTCACACTGTTGGCGGTACGGTTGTCCGTCTCGGTTTGATCGTCGACGATCGAGTCGGCGTTCAGCCAGTTGCCGCGGTGATCGAGCGACCAGTCCTGCGACTGGACAAGGTAGGTCGCCGGCGTGGGTAGGGTAATCTCCGTCCCTGTCGTATCGAGAGTGCCGCGCTCGAACCGGACCATCCGGTTTAGGGCGTCGTTGGTGTACAGCTCGCTGTTCGTCGTGTCGACCAGATCGCGCGTGAACAGGCGGTTACCCACTGCGTCCCATCCCATCTCCACATGAAAGATCGTGTTCGCGTCCTTGGCGTGCTGCACGTTGATCAGACGACCGTTGAGATCGTAGTCGAAGCCGCTCACGATACCGTTGCCCAGGACGGCGGCGAGCCGCTGGTTGGCGAGGTCGTGGCTCCAGGCCGCAACCAGGCCGAGGCTGGAATCGTTGACCGATTCCGGGCGAAACCTCTCGTCGAGAACGGACGCGGTGCTGCTTCCCGACGGGTAGGTCAGCGTCCGTTGCACCAGGCCGGGTTCCACATCGTAGGCAAGGGACGTTACAAAGGTCGAACTGGGAAGGCCTGCGAGATCGAGCTCGCTCTGCACGAGCCGTCCGACGCTGTCATACAAAAAGCGCCGTTCGGCATTGCTGTTGAGAGCCGCGATCAACCGTCCGGCGCGATCCCACGAGAAGGATTCGGCCTTGCCTGTCGAGTAGATCCGGTCGGTCAACCGTCCCAGATCATCGATGACATAGGTCGCCAGCACCTGATTCTGATCGAGACGGCTCTTAAGAAATCCGTCGTCGTCATAGCCGTAGTCGACTTCACCCGCGCCAGAAGGCTGATTGTCGGGATAGACGGTCTCGGTCAAACGGCCCGCGAGGTCATGGGTGTAAAATGTGGTGTTGCCGTCATGATCCTGCAGGCTGAGAAGCTGGCCGGCTCCGTCGAACTCGAACGTCCTCGTCGTGTTCCGGGTCGACGGATCGCTCCCGTTCCAGTCTTCGATCACCTGGACGAGCCGGTCGATGTCGTCATGAACGAACTTGGTCCTCACACCACTGTTGTTTATCGCCATGGTGCGGTTTCCCACGTCGTCGTACTCGTATTTCGTGTACAGGTCGGCCGGCGTTTCGACGATCGGGTCGAAAACCTTGACGATCCTGTTCAGGTTGTCGTAATCGAACGACCAGGCGCGGCTTTCAGCATCGGTCCGTTTGATCACATTACCCGCGGCGTCGAAGTCGAGGTCCACGATCAGACCGAGGACATCACCGACCGTGTCGAGACGGTCCGCGGAATCGTAAGCCAAGGTCACGGTATTCCCGTTCGGAACCGTGACGCTGTGCACTTTTCCAGTGCCCGTATAGGCGAAATCGGTCCGGATAGCGGTATCGGCAGGATCGACGATCTTCGCCTGGAGCAGTCCTGCCGAGTTGTATTCGTACTCGATGCGGTCTCCTTCGGGATTGACCGCGGCGATGATGCGGCTCTCCGGGTCTCTTTCGAAACGCAACACACCGTCATTGTTGTCACCGCCGTTGTCGTCGCCGTCGTCCATCTTTCCAACGACCTTGTAAGTCCGATCGAGAATGTCGTAGTAGAAAAATCGGATCCGGCCTTCGGGGCTGGTCACCTTGTGAGCAAGGTGGGAGCCCGGCGTCGCGGGTTCGAGCTGTCCCGGATCATCGGGATCGGTGTATTCGAAGTACGTTGTCAGCGGTCGTCCGTCGAGATCGACGGAGCTGGAAACAACCCGGCCGAGCCCGTCGTACGCAAGGGAACGGATCTGCTGAGGTCCCCCCGAGCCGGGCTCGAGGTTGCGGCGGAATTCGAGAACACGACCCTCGGCATCTGGAGAGAAATGGGTCTCGTAGTTCTCGGCATCGATCGACGTGACGAGCTGGCCTCGTTCGTTGAAGACGAAAATAGTCTCGTGGCTGGCGGCGTCCCGCTTCAGCCTCACTTTGTCCCTCTTGTTGTAGAAGAACTCGGCCAGGGTCTGATCCGGTCCGCCGTGGTCCTTCCAGATTCTGGTGAGGCGGCCTCGATGGTCGTAATCGAATTTTTTGACAATGCCGCACGCGTCGGTCCTGGTAAGGAGCTTTCCGGAGCCGTCGTAGGTATAGGCCGTGGCGAGTCCGAGACCGTCAGGATCGACCTTTTTTTTGATCAAGCGGCCCATGGCGTCGTACTTCCACGCGGTCTCGACTAGGTCGAAAGCACCGCGGTATTCGACCTTTTTTTGCGGCCTTCCCATGGCGTCGAAGTCGGAGTACTCGGTCACAAAATTTTCGCCGCCGGGATCGATCGTCTTGCGGATCATATGTCCCTCGACGTCGAACTCTTTCCGTACCACGCGGCCGCAGCGGTCGGTTTTCTCCCACCTTTTCAGGCGGCCGGGCAGTGGGTGCCTGGGCCGTGATTGAAAGCCGATGTTGGACGAGGAACCTCTTTTTCGCGCCTTGCCTTCGAGCGGGTCGAAATAGGTGTAGCTGTACCGAATGATCGCATCAGCCGGTTCCTCGACGAGCGGATCGGCAACGGTGAGGAGATCGCCGGTAGCGGTATCGTAAGTGTAGATCCATTCGTCGCCGTCAGCCTCGATGAGCCGGGTCAGCGCCTTGGGCCAGTTGCCATTCTCGAATCGGTACCTCGTCTCGTTTCCTTCCTTGTCGATTTTCTTGACTTTGTTGCCATATGCGTCGTAGTTGAAGTATTCGTCGAAACCGATATGGTCGGTTCTCTCCACGATGTAGGCTTCGCTCTCGGTGTTGGGCCTTCCATAGACGAAAAGAGCCGGCTCATCGTCGGCGACCGGTGTTTCCTTTTTCGTGATGCGGCAATACTTGTCACGATTGAGCGTCCAGGCGAAAACGTCGCCATCCTCGTAATGGACGATGCCGCTGGTATGCATGATTTGCAGCGGATTCGATGGGAATCTCGACGCAGTGACCTTGAAGACCAGTTCGCCCAGACTGTCCCGGCACTCCCTCAATCCGCTCCCGTAAGAAATCGAGAACCAAGTTCCATTCTTCATGATATCCTTGACGACTCGGCTCCCGGCATACTCGAAACTGCGCGTTTTCAGCGCAGGATCGGTGATCGCCACGAGTTTGCCGTCCTGGTAGGTCAGCTGAGTTTGATTGCCATCCGGATGCGTGATCGTTTCCGGATAGCCGGTTACGGAATCGTAGGAAAGAAAAGCCTTGTTTCCCCAGGCGTCGGTGATCTTGCTGAGCTGGCTGTGAGGACCGCTGTACACGAAACGAATTGTTCTTCCTTCGCGCGAAACCATCCTGTCGATAAAAAATCGGCCCGACGCATCCACGTCATTGTAGATCCATTCGCCGCCGCTCCAGAACTTCAAACAGTAGTGTCCGTTCTCTTCGGCCAGGGTGGCGCGAAAACCAGCGGGCGTCTCAAAATTCCCGTTTTTGTTTGGCTTGAACCGGTTCGGACGGCCCTTGCCGTCGATCACGTCCACGTACTCGAGAATCCATTTGCCGCCCTTGAGACCCCGTACCTCTTCCGCATAAAGATGATAACGGTGGGAGAAACCCGGACCGCATCCATCGTCGATATTGCTGCGGATCGAGTTGTATCGGAAGCGGAAGTCAAGGCTGCTGCGGCCACCGGCAAGGTTCTTGAAAATGGGAATCCAGAACCAGATGTTGCCTCGTCCAGGATCGATCCCCGGCCCGGACAGACGCGGATCTCCCGGCGCCGAGTTGTCTGCGAAGGGGAACTCCTCGGGAGGAAAGTCGTCGCCCCGGGCGACCGGTTGTGTGATAATGAGAATGACGCAGAAAATGAGAAGGGCGCAGGACTTCAGGAAGAGATCGGTTTTCATGACTATCTCCTTTCTTGGATTTCGGCGGTTGGGGCAACACCTTCCAGCGGGCAGGGAAGCGCCATGACGGGGCGCCGCCGTCACCGTTCCGGTTTTTGAATTCCTAGGCGCGAACGGATAGGAGATCGTCTAAAAGAAATCTTGTACGGGGAGGAAATTCCGTGACCGACCTCTCAGGAGAAGTCACACGCATCCTGCGGGCGATTGCAGAGGGCGACAGCAACGCTTGGGAAAGCCTGGTCACCCTCGTCTACAGAGAACTACACATTCTCGCACAGGTGGCCATGAAGCGGGAAAAGCCGGGCCACACCCTCCAGGCCACGGCGCTGATCAACGAACTCTGCGTGAAACTTCTCAAACAAGAAAATCCCGACTACGAGGATCGATCGAACTTCTTTCGCGCCGTGGTTGTGGCCATGGATCGCATTCTGTGCAGCCATGCACGGGCCAGGGGGGCGGCCAAGCGCGGAGGGGGAAAGAAACGCGAGCCCCTCGATCCCAACATGGAGCCCGCCAAGAAGAAGGAGGGTTCGTCCAAGTACCTCAATTATCTGGAAGCTTTGGATATCGCGCTCGAAAGATTCCGAGCCTCCGAGAACCACAGACGGGCGAGCGATGTCGTGGACCGGCGTTTCTTCGCTGGCAAGACCTTCAAGCAGATAGCGGAGGAGATCGGCATCAGCGTTGCGACCGCCAAGAACGACTGGAAATATGCAAAGGCCTGGCTTTTACGCGAGACAAAGAGGATCGAGAACCATGACAGATGACCGCGTCGACAAAATCCGGACGCTCTTCAACACCGCCCTGGAACACGAAGGCTCTGAGCGGGATGCTTTTCTCGACGAAGCTTGCGGCGGGGACCGCTCGATCAGAGAAGAGGTGGAATCGCTGATCGACGCATTCGAGAAGAACACGCGCTTTCTCGAAAGCCCTTCCTGGTCGGAGTTCGTCGGCCCCGATGCCGGCGAGGGTCCGGAAAGCGCCGGCCTCGAGGCCGAGCCCGGTCTTCCCTTCGAGCGGCTCGGGGAGTTCAGGCTGATTCGAAGGCTTGGCGAGGGCGGCATGGGTGTTGTCTATCTTGCCGTGCAGGAATCACTCGGCCGGCAGGTGGCGCTGAAGATCACCCGCCAGGACCGCATCGGTTCGCTCGAGGCAGCCGCCCGCTTCTGGCGGGAGATTGAGGCTGTTTCCGGTCTGCGCCATCCCAACATCGTCACCGTTTTCGGAAGCGACGAGGAGGAGGGCGTCCGCTACTTCGCCATGGAATTAATTCCCGGGCGCGGCTTCGACGAGATCCTTCGCGATGCAGCCGCGCAGGGAAAAAAAATCCCAGCACCGACGATTTTGAGATGGATCCACGAGATCGCGGACGCCCTCGACTGCGCCCACCAGGCCGGTATCATCCACCGTGACGTGAAGCCGTCCAACATCCGTATCACTCCCGAGGGACGCGCCATGCTCATGGATTTCGGTATCGCGCGTCACACCATGCTCTCCTCCCTCACACTGGCCGGCGAGTTCCGCGGCACACCGCGGTACGCTTCGCCAGAGCAGATCAGAGCCGGGGGGAAGAAGATCGATGCGAGGACCGACATCTACTCCCTGGGCGCAACCCTCTACGAGGCCGTGGCGGGCCGTGTTCCTTTCGATGGCGAGACAACGGAGCAGGTGTTTCAGCAGGTCCTTCAAGAAGAGCCGGTGCCGCCGCGGCGCTTGAATCCCGCGATTTCACGGGACCTCGACACGGTGATCCTCGCCTCCCTCGAGAAGGAGCGGTCGCGGCGCTACAGGACCGTGGTCGACTTTGCCGGCGATCTTCACGGCCTGCTCACCGGCGGGACGATCCGTGTCAGACCGGCCGGTCTGGGCGCCAAGGTCTGGAAACGGATCAGGCGAAATCCCCTCCTGAGCGCAGCCACGGGTATCGCCCTCGCCGCGGTCGTTACCCTCCTGGTCTATGGAGCGTGGTCCTACGCCCAGATAACCAAGGAAACGAAAAAGCAAGTGGCTGTCATCGCCTTCCTCGAGGATATGCTCCTTGCGCCCGACCTCGACCGCGAGGGCAAGGACGTCCGCGTCGTCGAGATCCTCGAGAGCGCACTGGCGGACCTCGACGGCGCATTCGGTGAAGAGCCCGAGATCGAAGCGCTGCTACGCAGTACGATCGGGAAGACCTACTACGCGCTCGGGCTCTACAAGGAAGCTGAGCAGCAGATCTCGGCTGCGCTCGCTACCCGCGAGGATATCCTGGGATCGGGCCACAGGGAGACACTCACCTCCATGAGCGACCTATCCCTCGTTTTCTGGAAGCTCGGCCGGATCGACGAAGCAGAGACTCTGCAGCGCCGGGCGCTCGACGGGCGGCGCCGGAAACTGGGCCGCGATCACGAGGACACCCTCGATTCGATGAACAGTCTGGCCACCGTGCTCGTCGATCGGAACAAACTGGCCGAGGCGGAGTCGATCTTCCGCGAACTCATGGCGACTCGGAGCCGCGTCGTGGGAGAGGAAGACTCGAGCACTCTTACGTCGATGAACAACCTCGGTAACCTTTTCTACAATCAGGGAAAGCTTTCCGAAGCCGAGGGGATATTCCGCCGGATCGTGGAGATCCAGACCCGTGCCATGGGAGAAAAGAACTCGGTCACGCTCACGGCAATGAACAACCTGGCTTTCATCCTCGGCGAGGAGGGGAAGTTCGACGAGGCCGAGAAAGTACTACGCCGTGCGCTGGAGATACGGAAACAAGAACTCGGTGAAGATCACTCGGAAACGCTCACCTCGATGAACCTTCTCGGCACCTTTTTGTACCGCCTCGGTAAATACACGGATGCCGAGTCGCTCTTCGGGCGGGTTCTGGAGTTGCGGATCGAGCACCTCGGCGAAGAGCATCACGAAACGCTCACCTCGATGAACAACCTGGCCGCCGTACTCCTCATCCAAGGCCGCCTTTCCGAGGCCGAGTCCATTCACCGGAAGGCTCTCGAGATCAAGCGCCGTGATCGGGGTGAAGATCATCCGAGCACGCTCAGATCGAAGAACAACCTCGCCCTCGTGCTCAAGAGAAAGGGCGATTTCGCCGGCGCCGAACCTCTTTACCGCGAAGTACTCGAGGCCCAAATCCGCTCCCCGGGCCGGGAGCACCCCGATACTCTCTCGACGCAGAACAACCTGGCTGCTCTTCTCATGGCCATGGACAGGCTGGACGAAGCCGACTCGATTTTCAGCGAGATCATGACCATCGCGGCGAAAAGTCCCGAGGAACTCGGCTACGCGGTTTTGACCTCCCGCGTGAGGTATGGCGAGTGCCTCATCAGTCTCGAAAGGTATGAAGAAGCAAGAATCCAGCTGCAGATCGGCTACGATGGTTCGAAAGCCGCTCACGGCGAGAAACACTCGCTCACGCGCGACGCGCAGACTTTGCTTCAGGAAGCTTCTGCAAAGGTTGAGGAGCGCGCAAAATAATCACCAGGGCACTCGTACCATCCGGAGAAATCGCATCATGACCGTCAAAGCTGCTGCGCGCCGCCGCCCGTTCTGGCCCATGATGGCTATCGGGCTCTTCGTCCTCCTCGCGATCATCGGCTTGTTCGTCATCGCGCTTCGCGACATGCCGTCGCCTGCAGAACCAGAAACCATCGAGAAGCTCTTCGCCGAACAGATCGCGTTCTTGAAAGAGCTCGCCCTCGCCTGTCCCGATTCGATCAAGCCCCCTTCTTACGACCCTCACGACGATCCGGACGGAGAGGGATGGAAAAAATACAACGAGGTCTGGCAAGGGTGGTCGGAGCAATCGAAGAGCCGTCCCGATCTGATGTCACACCCGGTCATCAAGGGCGCGGCAGAATCGGAAGGGGATACGCCCGATGTGAGGCAGTGGCGCAAGGGCGAAGAGCATCTCGTGCGTTACGAGGCCTATTTCGTCAGTCCCGATGGCATGAACATGGGCCTTCAGCTCCTCGTCGACCTGAACCTCGCCGACCGGGCTGATTCCACCAGCGATTAGACACGCGGCACCGAACAGAGATCTCCTCCGAGATTCAAAGTCAAATTCCTGTCAGAATCCCCAGTGTGCATTGTTAGGAAGAAGAAAGGAACGGTGGAACTCTCCGGCCGATCCACGAGTCAGGAACTCATATGCCAGCTCTTTTTGATAGAATACATTCACACTGAAAACTCAAACCTGGTTTACGATGTAATCCAGTTCAACACATCTCCAGGAACACCTCGAGACCTTCCTGCGCGGGTGGACGGCGGGGGGGCAGTTTGAAATTCCCCCGCGCTACTCAACACACCTTCTCCCACTCGTCGAACACCGCGTAAGCCGTGTCAGGATTGGTGCCCGCACCGAGCTCGCACTGGGCAATGATCCCTCCGCTCGGGTCATAGAGATGCTTTGCCACCTCGCGCACCGCGTTCCGGCCGTCCCGCGGATTCGGTGATCGCAGAATGTGCTGCCTGTCGATCTCGCCCCAGAAGGTGATCTTGCCCTTCGCGATCCGCGCGAGCTCTTCCAGATCCATGCAGAAGAGCTGGGAGTTGAGAACATCGACGCCGATCTCGATCAGATCGGGGTAGATGTCGGTGATATAACCATCGGAGTGCATGAACATGAACTTGCCATGAGCCTTGCCGATCTCGCAGTAGTCGCGATAGAGCGGCTTGAACAGCTCACGCCAGATCTCGGGCCGGATGAGCAGCTGGCTCTGCTCGCCCCAGTCGTCCATGAAGAAGAGGGCATCCACATCGGACCGCGCCCAGAATTCCACCTCGGCAAGGTAGAAGTCGTGAATCACCTCGAGCAGGTCCGACGCGCCTTCGTCGGGGAACATGATGTCGACGAGAGCGTTTTCCGTGCCCCGTATGAACTGGTACCGTTCCCACGGCCTGGGGCAGATGTTGGCAAGAACGAATTTGTCCGTCTCGCCGCAGAGACGATTGATCTCGTCATGGGCGGACCGCGGGTCATCTGGCAGCTGTTCGTAGGGCGGCTTCACCGATTTCCAGTCGCCCAGCTCGCGCAGGATCGGATCCTTGACCTCGCCGATGATTCCGTCCTGCAGGTTCTTGAACGTGCAGCCCCACTCGTCGGTGTAGTCACCGCGTTTGTAAGGATCGCCCTTCGCCCGCTTTGATGGGGTGTAAAAGAACTCCACCGTCTGGAAATCGGTGGGGAATCGATCCTGGATCCTTTTCACGTCGGCCGGGTAATGGATGTCGGCCCAGGGGAGCACCCACTGGTCCCTCGGCAGCCGCTCCGGAAATTCGAAGCGGATCGCGCGCTCTACGATTTCGCGTGAAGTCTGGGACATGATTAGAGCTCCTCTTTTTCTTCGGTGACCCTGCCGGACAGGCCGGCCAGCATGCGGCGGATGTCGCCGTAGCCTTTCACGGCCACGACGATCGTGATCGTCGAGTACCAGAGCATCACCAGTGCAGTGAGCAGCAGCCAGAAGGGATGATCCCACATCATTCGCTCTCCTCAAGCCTGTTTCCCGTTCTTCCGAGCCGGTGTTTCATCTCGGAGCCCACAACCATCGAAAGCGCCACCAGCACGAATGTGGCGATCCCGAAGCGGCTCGCCCCGATCGACGCGGCGAATTCCGCGGTCGCCTGCACCTGCTCCAGAACGAGGAACGCCACCGGAACGAGAGCGCCGAAAACGATCGCGCCCACCGCTCCCCAGTTGTTGGCGCGCGGGTAGTAGCAGCACGCCACGAGCAGCACCGACATGCTCGACAGGTAGATCGAACCGGTCACGAGCAGGTAGCTCCACAGATCGCCCTTGAGCTCGTACCAGAGTCCGTAGACGAGGAGGAAGACTCCGATGCAGGCCACGATGAAGCGGTTCGCGCGCAGGCCCTTCCGCTCGGTCCAGCTCTTCTTCCGGAAGGGGGCGAGGATGTCGTTGTAGATCACGCTTCCCCATGTGAGCAGGTAGGACGAGTTGGTCGACATGTCGGCGGCCAGCATCGACGCCACCAGGACGCCCATCAGCCCGACGGGCACGATCGCGATGAGCAGGTTCGGCATGGCGAAGAGGGTGCTCTCCCCGACCGCTTCGGGCGCCAGCACGGCGAGCGCCGCGATGCCCCAGAGCCCCGGGATCAGGAAACGGCAGACGAAGAAGAAACTGGTCCGCGTGTACATCCTCTGACCGGTGCGCGCGTCCTTCGCGGCGAGCACCCGCTGCACCATCGTCTGCCAGGTGAGCACCACGGCCATGTTGCCGAGGAAATTGAAGAGCACATACTCCCAGCCCATCTCGGGATGGACGAAGGGATTGAAACCGCCCGGCCCGACCTTCCCGTCCACGGCGGTCACGAGTGCCTCCCACCCGATGGTGAAGAGGATCAGGTAGGTCACCGCCAGAAGCCCCGCGCCCATGACCACGAACTGCAAAAAGTCGGTGACGAGGACGGACAGCATGCCGCCGAGGATCGTGTAGACCGCCACGATCACGAGAAGAGTCGTCATGGTGATCTCGAGGTAGTTCTCGTTCATGCCGCAGACGATCACCAGGAAATCGCCCCCCGTGCGCAGGAAGACGCCCATGTTGAGGAGCCCGCCGAGCACGATCACCACCCCGGCCAGCCAGCGCACACTCTTGCCGAATTTCTCCTCGAAGAGCTCGGGGATCGTGATGCACCCGCGTTCGCGCAGCGGCTTGATGCAAAAGCCGGTCACACCCACGATGAACATGCAGAGCGCCAGCAGGATACCGGGCGTGGCACCGGCGAATCCCTTGTCGTAGCCGTTCTGGGCGGTGTACATGCAGGTGACGATGCCGAACTCGGTGGCGGCGAGGGACGCGATCCCGAGGTAGAGGTTCAGATCGCGGCCGGCAAGGAGGAAATGCTCCACCTTGCCCACGTAGCGCCGCACGGCAAGCCCCGCCGTGATCACGACGAGCAGGTAGACACCCACGATGCTTCCGTCGATCCAGGTGAAGTGGGTCATCGGCCGCGATTGCCTCGACTCAGGAGTCTCGAAAAGTCTCGTGTCTTCTGGCAAAGTAGATGATGCGGGCGGGTTGTTCAAGCAGAATGGGAGCCTTTGCCGGCTGGCATGTGTCGAAATGGAGCGTTCTTGTCACAGGACTGTGCGATGAAAGATCTCGATCTCCGAACAGGTGCGATTGCATTCTGTGCCTTGCTTGCACTTGGCGCACCCGCGGCTGCCGTGGAGATCGATTCTCTCTTTGGCGATCACATGGTCCTCCAGGCGGGTGTCGACCATCCCCTGTGGGGGCGCGGTGTGCCTGGCGAGACGGTGACTGTCGAGTTCGCCGGCCAGG
The DNA here is from genome assembly GCA_964620445.1 of uncultured Phycisphaerales bacterium. GTDB lineage: Bacteria > Planctomycetota > B15-G4 > B15-G4 > CAYZWU01 > CAZUHB01. Next base: position 49,714 of record CAZUHB010000038.1, on the reverse strand, counting down.
CGGTTCGCACCGTTGTGGACCATCAGGGGCGATGGACGGTCCGGCTCGCACCGCTCGAGAACCGGTCCGTTCCGACGCGGTTGATCGCAACCGGCTCGCGCGGCGACCGCGCCGTGCTCGAAGATGTTCTCGTGGGTGAGGTCTGGCTCTGTGCCGGCCAGTCGAACATGGCCTTTCCCCTCCGGTCGGCGGCCTCCGGAGCCGATGCTCTGGAGGAAGCGGATTCCCTGCCCGGCCTGCGCATTCTTCACCGCGCGCAGCGCTACCCGGGCGGCAACGAACCCTGGTCGGAAGACCAGATCGCATCGATCGCGCCGGAGACCTTCTTCGAACGTCCGGCGTGGCAGCGCGCGACGCGCACGACAGCGGCGGATTTCTCGGCCGTGGGATTCTTCTTCGGCCGGTATCTCGGTTTCGAGCTCGCCACACCTGTGGGACTGATCAACGTGGCGGTGGGGGGGACACCGACCGAGGCATGGATTCCGCGGGGCCGCATCCTGGCCGATCCCGATCTCGCCCCTCTCGAACGCGACTTTCCCTTCTCGTTCATTGCCCACCCATTTATCAATGACCGGCCGCAGGCACACCTTCGGGCCTGGGTTCAATCGGGGCGCGAGACTCCTGTTCCCGGGCACTTCTTTCGTTCCGGTTTCATGCACGCGGCCGCGATCGAGCCGATGAAGGGTCTGCCCATTGCGGGCGTTCTCTGGTACCAGGGAGAGTCGAACGCCCACGACGCAACGCGGCACCGGACGCTTCTGGCTCTGCTAATCGATACCCTGCGCGAATCCCTCGGAGATCCCGACTTGCCCCTTCTCCAGGTCCAGCTTCCGGGCCTCGACAGGGAGGAGTGGCCAGAGTTTCGCGAAAGTCAGGCTGCGGTTCTCGACACACCTGGCGTGGCAATGGTGACGGCTTTCGATCTCGGCCATCCGACCGATGTGCACCCGCACCGCAAGAAGCCTGTCGGCGAACGGCTCGCGCGACTTGCGCTGGAGATCGTCTACCGGCGCGAACTGCTCGGCCGGCCGCCGATGCTGGCCGGGGATGTATCTTTCGACGGTTCCCGGATCGAGGTGACTATTGCCCGTTCGGGAAGCGGGCTTCGGCTCGAAGGAGACAGCCCCGCGAGATCCTTCTGGATCGCCGGTGAGGATCGGATCTTCCGGCGCGCGACGTGGGTGGACGCTTCCGGAGATCGCGTGCGCGCCGAGTGCGACGCCATCACCGAACCGGCGGCCTTGCGCTTCGCGTGGGAAGCCGATCCTTTCCCCGCGCTCCGCCGCATCGACGACGACATGCCGGTGGCGCCCTTCCGTACCGACAACTGGAAACCGGTCCGGATCGCCTGCATCGGAGACAGCATCACCCATGGTCACGGCCTGGCCCATCGCGACGCGCAGAGCTACCCCGCTCACTTGAGCCGATTCGTCGGCCCTCTCTTCGATGTGCGCAACTTCGGGCGTTCGGGCACGAACATCATCAAGCGGATCAAACGCGCAGAGTGGGACCGGGCTTTTGTCAAGAACGCGCCGCACGAACGCGCCCTCGCGTTCGAGCCCGACGTGGTAGTCGTCAACCTCGGAATCAACGACGTGCCCGAGGAGGGTTTCGATTTGGACGAGTTCGTGAAGGACTACCTGGAATTGATCGACACCTATCGCGCCTTGCGCACCAAGCCGGCCATACTGATCTGGCATCCGCTTGCGCCGCTCTTCGAAGGGCACCGCTTTCACGACCACCCGCGCCTTCGAGAAGTCAACGCTGCCATCGCCAGGGTCGCGCGCATCGCCAAGATTCCGACGATCGATATGCTCGACCCCTTGCGCGATCACCCAGAGTGGTTTCCCGACTTCATTCATCCGAACAGTGCGGGCGCGCGCGCGATCGCCTGCCGAATTCACGACGCAATGCGTCGGATCGGTCTGCCTGTCTCGCCGATCAGTACTGCCGTGAAAGCAAAGGAGCGTGATCGATGATCCGTGTTTTCCCCGTGACCGGAATTGTTCTCTGGATTCTGTCGATCGGATCGCTCCCGGCCCGGACCGACTCGTTCGAGAACCACGCGGTCGGTTCGATCAAACAGAACCTCACCTGTGAGCTCGGCACCTGGCGTTCGAAAGCCCACGCCGAGATCAGCACGCACCGAGCCAGGACCGGAAAACAGGCCCTGCGCATCTTCGGCGGGCACGATCAGCAGGTCGAATTGAAGCTCGCAAAGAAGCTCGACTCCGCCCTGGTGAGCTTCTGGGCCGAGCGCTGGACGCGGCGCAGCCCCTTCGAGTTCAAGGTTCTCGCCCGCACGCGCGGCAAGTGGACCGAGGTGTACGCCGACTCGGGCAAGGCGATCACCATCGGCGGGTACAATGCCTCCGTGGAATTCCTTGTGGAGAAACGGTTCGACGCTCTCCGCCTCATCTGCACGGCGCCCGAGGGCGGCGGGATCCTCATCGACGATTTCACCGTCGAGCCGTCCCGGCCGATGCGGATCGTATCGGTGACAACGGAGCAACCGGTCCTGCCCGTCCTGGTCGGCAACAGTCTCAACCCGATCGCACGGCTCCGGATCGAGACGGAAGGGAGCGTCGATCCCCTCACCCTGAAAAAGATCGACTTCACCCTGGCGAGCAGCAGCGCGCTGCGCGACGTGGCAAGGGCGAGCGTGTTTTTCGGAAAAGACGACACGCTTCCTCACGCAAAACCGAACGGGTGCTTCAGCCAGGGGGACCGCTTCGGCAAGCCGCGAAAGCCCGCGGCGACCATCTCCTTCGATGGGCGCCGCGTTCTCGAGCGGGGCATCAATTTTTTCTGGCTCTCCGTGGAACTCACCGACGCCGTCGATCTCGACGGCTGGATCGACGCGGGCTGCACGCGGTTACGCTTCGACCGCGATGGAGAAGCCGCGCCCGCCGTGACCGAGCCGGAAGGCACGCAGCGTTTCGGGGTTGCCCTGCGCAACGCGGACGACGACGGCGCGGCCGTGTACCGCATCCCGGGGATCGCCGCGACTCCGAAAGGCACGCTCATCGCCGTCTACGACATCCGCCACCGGGGCTGGGGCGACCTGCCCGGTGACATCGACGTGGGTATGAGCCGCAGCACGGACGGCGGCCGGACCTGGGAGCCGATGAAGACGATCCTCGACATGGGCGACGACCCGGCCTGGCGCCACGACGGAATCGGCGATCCGTGCGTCCTGTGCGACGCGCGGACCGGTGCGATCTGGGTCGCCGCCACGTGGAGCCACGGCAACCGGTCGTGGCGCGGCTCGGGTCCGGGGCTGAAGCCGGAAGAAACGGGCCAGTTCATCCTCGCCAGAAGCGACGACGACGGCCGCACCTGGTCCAAACCGATCAACATCACCGAACAGGTGAAGGACCCGGCCTGGTGCTTCGTGCTCCCGTCGCCCGGACAGGGGATCACCATGGCGGACGGTACCCTTGTCTTTCCGGCCCAGTACCAGGATCGGCCCGAGAAGAAGCGCATGCCCCATTCCACGATCATCTTTTCGCGCGATCGGGGCAAGACGTGGCGGATCGGCACGGGTGCCAAGCCGAACACGACCGAGTGCCGCGTCGTCGAACTCGAGGCCGGGACCCTCATGCTCAACATGCGCGACAACCGGGGCGGATCGCGCGCGGTCTACACGACGCGCGACATGGGCGTGACCTGGGAGGTTCACCCCACGAGCCGCGGCGCTCTGCGCGAGCCGGTGTGCAACGCGGGTCTCCTGCGGATCAAGGCCGGCGCCGACCGCCGCAAGCCGTGGCTCGCCTTCACCAATCCGGCGGTGACCCGTCCGCCGCGGCGGCAGATGACGATCAAGCTCTCCGTCGACGGGGGCATGACCTGGCCCGCCGCCCGGCAGATCACGCTCGACGAGGGGCAGAGCGCGGGCTACTCGAGCCTCGATCTGGTGGACGAGGGGACGATCGGTGTCCTCTACGAATGCAGCCGCGCCCACATGGCGTTCCAGCGGATCTCGCTCAACGATTTTTTCGCGCTGGACAGATCGAAGAAGTGACGGCAAAAAAAGGCCATGAAAAGAGACAACACACAGGAGAACTCACAAGAGACGGCATCGACGAAGCGGCAGAGTTTCCCCATCCAGCCCCTCAGAAGGATGATCCAGTACGGCTTCCTGGTCCTCACGCTCTGGATCGGGTATCGCTTCGCGCTCTTCGTGGGCCAGCTCGAGCAGGGAGGAGACCCGCTCGTCGCCCGCCCCCCCGGCGTCGAGTCTTTCCTGCCGATCAGCTCGCTCATCAGCTTGAAGTACTGGCTCGTCACCGGCGTGTTCAGCCGCGTTCACCCGGCCGGCCTGATCCTGTTCCTCGTGATCATGGCGACGGGACTCTTCCTCAAGAAGGGATTCTGCAGCTGGGTGTGCCCCTTCGGGCTCCTCTCCGAGTACCTGGCCAAGATTCACGTTCTTCTTTTCAGGAAGAAGCGCGACCTGCCCCGGTGGCTCGACTACCCGCTGCGGAGCGTCAAGTACCTGCTCGCCCTCTTCTTTCTCCACGCCGTGCTCGTGAAGATGGGCGCCTTCCAGCTGGAGAAGTTCATCGACAGCCCCTACAACCGGATCGCCGACGTCAAGATGCTCTTCTTCTTCACCAAGATGTCGACGACCACCTTCTGGGTGCTCGTCGCTCTCGTGCTCCTCTCCGTGGCGGTGCGCTATTCCTGGTGCCGCTTCCTCTGCCCCTACGGCGCGCTCCTCGGCGCGCTGAGCTGGCTCAGCCCGTGGAAGATCCGCCGCAACACCGCATCGTGCACCGACTGCGGCCTCTGCACGAAGGTCTGCCCGGTGCGCGTCGATGTGGACAGGAAAAAAACGGTCCTCTCCGACGAGTGCCATGCGTGCCTGCAGTGCGTGGACTCTTGCCCGGTGGACGACACGCTGTCGATCGCGCTGCCCCGGCGGCGGGGGCGCCTGACGCGTCCCCTGTACGCGGTCGTCGTCGTTCTTCTCTTTTTCCTCGGCACGCTGGCCGGCAGGGCCACCGGTTACTGGCAGAGCTTGGTGCCGGCTGACGAGTATCGCCTCTTCCTGCAGAATCAGGATGATCCGGTCTACACCCATAATCGGGGCGAAGTTCCCGAAAGAGATCGACACAGGGCCCCCGAGGACGGATAAGGAGGCACACACGGTGATTCCAAGGAACACTCTTCAGAAGGTGCTCTTCCGTGCGGCACTGCTCTGTGCCGTCCTCGTCCCGGCGGCGTCCGGACAGCAGGAGAAGTACTTCACCATCCACATCGTCGACAGGGCCACGGGACGGGGCGTTCCGCTCGTGGAACTGAAAACGGTCAACAATATCCGCCTCTACACGGACAGCAACGGGATCGTCGCCTTTTACGAACCGGGATTGATGGACAGGGAGGTCTTCTTCCACATCAAGAGCCACGGGTATGAATTTCCCGAGGATGGTTTCGGCTATCGCGGCGTGCGGCTGAAAACGACGCCCGGTCGCAGGGAGGTCGTCGAGATCGACAGGATCAACGTGGCCGAGCGCCTCTACCGGATCACCGGCGGGGGCATCTACCGCGACAGCTTTCTTGTGGGGGAGAATGTTCCCCTCGCGCACCCCGTGGTCAACGGAAAGGTGATGGGCCAGGACTCGGTCATGGCCCTTCCCTACAACGGAAAGATCTACTGGTTCTACGGGGACACGAACCGCCTGCGCTATCCGCTCGGCAACTTCTACGTGTCGGGCGCCCTGTCCGACTTACCGCGCAACGGGGGTCTCGATCCGGAGGTCGGCGTCGACCTGACATACTTTGTCGACGAGGCGGGCTTCAGCAAGAAGATGTGTCCCCTGCAGAGCCCGGGGCCGGTCTGGATCGAGGGCCTCATGGTGCTCCCCGACAGGAAGGGCGGCGAAAGGCTCGTGGCCCAGTACGCCTGCATGAAGAGCCTTTCCGAGGTGGTGGAGCGGGGCCTCGTGTCCTTCGACCACGAGAAGAACGGCTTCAAGAAGTTCGCTCGCTTCACCGCCGGCGTTCACCTCTATCCCAGGGGGCAGCCGGTGCGCGCCGTGTGCGACGGCACGGAGTACTTCTATTTCGGGCATCCCCACCCGAACGCCCTTCCCAACGTGCGGGTGAAAGCCGATCTCGACTCGGTCTGCGATCCGGACTGTTACGAGACGTTCACCCCCTTTGCCGCGGGGAGCCGGTACGACGCCGGCGCTCCGGCCCTCGATCGGAACGCCCGGGGGCGTCTTGTCTACGCATGGAAGCCCGAGGCCGCGCCTCTCGACACGCGGCGGCAAGAGGAACTCGTCAAGGCCGGCCACCTGACCGCGGCCGAGGGGAGAATCCACCTGCGCGACGTGGAGAGTGGGGACAGGATCCACATCCAGGCGGGAAGGGTTTTCTGGAACACCTACCGGAAGCGGTGGATCATGATCGCCGGCGAACTCTTCGGCAGATCGTCCGTGCTGGGAGAGATCTGGTACGCCGAGGCCGACACGATCGTGGGGCCCTGGGTGTACGCGCGGCGGATCGTCACGCACGATCGGTATTCCTTCTACAATCCCGCCCACCATCCCTTCTTCGATCGCGACGGGGGGCGCCGTATCTATTTCGAGGGTACCTACACGACGACCTTTTCCACGAGCGACGAAAACAAGACACCGCGCTATGACTACAACCAGATCATGTACGCCCTGAACCTCGACGATCCGCGCCTTTCGCTTCCCGCGCCCGTCTACCGGGTCGCGGGCGCGGACGGGCGCGCGCGGCTGATCTGCCGGGAGCGGGTCGAGGCCGAGGCGTTGTGGGAATCGATCGAAGAGATCGCCTTCTTCGCCGTTCCGCCGGGGCGCAATCTCCCGGGGCACGTTCCGGTCCGCGGCGATCGGGATGGCGCGGCGGCATTCTTCGGTCTGGGGCCTTTCAAAGAGCCTGCCGCGGCACCGGCCGGCGTCGTTCCCCTCTACGTCTACTCCGATGGTGCGGGCAGGGCGCGCATTCTGTCGATCGATCCGGCCCTGGACGGCGGGAGACTGAAACGGTCGGCCGAGCCGATCTGCCATGTGTGGAAGAATCCGATGGCGCAGTTGATCGTGGACAGGAAAACGCGGCCCGCGCGTTAGGCGCACCCGCTTTCGAGCTCCTCCCCTTCGGCCCCTGTGAGGAAATGGCGGATGGCGGCCATGAACTCCTCGCCGAAATCGGCACACTTCTTTTCGCCCACGCCGTGGACCTCGAGAAACTCGTCGCGCGTGGCCGGCAGGCGGCGCGCCATGTCTCGAAGCGCCGCATCGCCGAACACGACATAGGCGGGCACACCCAGTTCCTGCGCCTTGTCGAGGCGCAGCTGCCGCAGGACCTCGAAGAGGCCGCGGTTCACGCCTTCCCACGACTCCTTTTCGACGCCTGGCGCCCTAGGCGCTTTCGGCTTCTTGCGCGGCGGAGCCAGGAGGCGCGGCGTCTCCTCCCCGCGAAGCACCTGGAGGCCGCTCGCCGAGAGGCCGAGCACGCTGTACTCGCCCCGGCGCTCCAGATAGTCCTGATCCACGAGCTGCTCGATCCAGTCGCGCACCGTGCGCTGGCTTTCGTCGGAGAGGAGCCCCCACGTGCTGAGCCGGTCGTGTCCCCACTCCTTGATCCGCTTGTCGCCCGATCCGCAGAGCACCGAGGCCGTGTAGCCCGCGCCGAACCGTTCGCGCAGGCGCACCACGCAGGAGAGGATCTTCTGCGCCGTGACCAGCGGTTCGTCCACGAGTGTCAGCTCGTCGAGGCACACATCGCACGCCGCGCAACCGGTCCGGTCGAGATCCTGGCCGAAGTACCGGACCAGGGTCTGGTGCCGGCATGCGAGACCGGTGCAGTAGGCGTACATGTCGTTGAGTTTTCGCAGGGCGATCGCGTGGGCATCGTGATCCATCTCATCGATCACGTTGCGCCAGATGTGAAAGTCCCCGCCCGAGTAGAGGAGAACGCACTCGGCCTCGAGCCCGTCGCGGCCGGCGCGTCCCGTCTCCTGCTGGTAGTGCTCGAGGGACTTGGGCGCGCCCGTGTGGATCACACAGCGAACATTCGACTTGTCGATGCCCATTCCGAAGGCGACGGTGGCCACGATGATGTCGACCTTTTCGCGCGCGAAGGCGTCCTGGTTCAGCTTCCGCTCCTCGTCGGTCATGCCGGCGTGGTAGGGCAAGGCGCGGTAAGAGCGGGCCGCGAGCGCGGCGGCGAGATTGTCCACGTCGGCGCGCCGTATACAGTAGATGATGCACGATTCGGAGGCGTGCTTTTCGAGGATCGCCAGCACCTGCGTCAGCCGGTCGGTGCGACGCATCACCCTGTAGACGAGATTCGGCCGGTCGAAGGATCCGACGAGCGGCTCCACGTCGCGCAGCCCGAGCTCGCTCACGATATCGGCCTGCACCTGGGCCGTGGCCGTGGCCGTGTAAGCGTGGATCGCCGCCTGGGGAAAGGCATTCCTGAGGATCTTCATGGCGCGGTACTCGGGCCGGAAATCGTGGCCCCACATGCTGATGCAGTGCGCCTCGTCCACGGCGAAGAAGGCGATGGGTCTGTTCTTCAGAAGGGCGAGAAAGTTCTCGGTCACGAGCCGTTCGGGCGCCACGTAGAGGATCTTCAGACGGCCCGCGGCCAGGTCGGCCTCCACCGCCCGCCGTTCGGTTCGATCGAGACTGCTGTTGAGGAACGCCGCCGGAGCACCGGCGCTCCTCAAGGCGTCCACCTGGTCCTTCATCAGCGAGATCAGGGGCGAGACCACCACCGCGAGGCCGTCCATCTTCAGGGCCGGCGCCTGGAAGCAGAGCGATTTTCCGCCTCCCGTGGGCAGCACGACCACCGAGTCGCGCCCGGCGAGCACCCTCTCCATCGCGTCGCGCTGCAAGGGAAGGAACTGATCGAATCCCCAGTACTGTTTCAGGATCGCCTTGAGGTTCATGGCAAGGACTGTCCACAAGATCAAAAGAAAGAAGACCGCGGTGAAGGACGGCGCCGCCGCCTCCACGTTACGGTTGGGGACGGGCGACCAAAAGAGAATTTCCTCCCAAAGGCCATTCTTGCCGCAACGCCGCTCTCCCGAATCCGCCCGCTCGATCGATTGGGAGATTGTATTTCCGGTCCCCTTGGCGGAGAATCGAGAAAAATAACCTCTTTTCGGATTTCTTCCGTCCCTTTCGGCTCATGGCCGCAGTGAGTGTCCTGGAGGGCTTCATGAACGAAGAATCTCAGGAAACGAAGGAACTGCTCGACAGGATCGAGAAGGGCGAGCAGGACGCTGTCGACCTCCTGATCGAAGGGCACATCGACAGGCTCCGCGACTGCGTCGGCCTGCGCGCGGGCGGGCGTCTCGGCGCCCGCGTCGGCGTGTCGGACATTCTCCAGGAAACCTGCATCGAAGCGGCCCGCAGACTGCCCGGCTACGTGAGAGAGAGGAAGATGCCCTTCTTCCTCTGGTTGAGATGGATCGCGCGCGAGAAGCTCCAGGCGGCCTGTCGACACCACCTGGGCGCGGAAAAACGCGCCGCCCACCGCGAGGAGCTCCATCTTCCCGTCGACCGGTCGGCGGCGATAGCGCGCAGCCTCATCGGCAACGATGGGACACCGAGCCGCGCCGCGCGCCGGGACGAGCTCGCTCTGGCATTCGGCCGGGCGCTCGATCGTCTCGGGAACGAAGAGAGGGAAATCATTCTCTGGCGCCACTTCGAACATCTTTCCAACGGCGAGGTCGCCCTTCTCCTGAAGATCAGCCATGCGGCCGCGACCAAACGGTACGTGCGCGCACTCGACCGGTTGCGCGCCGCCCTTCGCGACTCGGGAATCAGCGCAAGCAGCGGCACGATCGGGCCGGACGCGGCGCACCGCGTCGCCGAGGAGGTCGACCGCCAGGACGAAGAAGCGCCTGACAAGGAGAAAGATCGATGATCGATCCGACAGTCAAACTGGGACAGCTCGCGGAAGAATTCACCGCCCGCCTTCGAAAGGGCGAGCGCCCCGATATCGAAGAGTACGCCGTCGCCCATCCAGATCTTGCCGGGCGCATCAACGAGCTCTTCCCGACCCTCCTCTTTCTCGAGGGAATGGCTGGATCTTCTGCCGGGTCGGCTCCCGATGGGGAGGAAGCGGTCCAGGAGGCGCCAACCGACCTGGAGCCGGGCCGGCGTTTCGGCAGTTATCGGATCGAGGGCGAGGTGGGGCGCGGCGGCATGGGTGTCGTGTACGAGGCGGTCCACGTGCCGCTCGGAAAGCGCGTCGCACTCAAGGTGCTGCCGATCCGCGGGCCGCAGGAGGCGGGGCATCTGGAGCGCTTCTTCCGCGAGGCGCGCACCGCGGCGAGCCTTCACCACACGAACATCGTTCCTGTCTTCGACGTGGGACAGGTGGCCGGTCTGCCCTACTACGCCATGGAGCTCATCACGGGCCGCGGTCTCGATCAGGTTCTCGACGAGCCCGGCGGGGGCGGCGCGCCCTCGTCCCCGCCCTTCGGCACGGCCCGTTTCTTCCAGTGGCTGGCGGGTATCGGAATCCAGACCGCTTCGGCCCTCGAGTACGCCCACGCACGCCGCGTGATCCACCGCGATATCAAGCCGTCCAATCTCATTCTCGACGGCAACGGCGTGGTGTGGATCACCGACTTCGGCCTCGCCCGCCGCGAGGAAGACCCAGCGCTCACGCGGAGCGGCGCCATGCTCGGCACGCCGCGATACATGAGCCCCGAGCAGGCCCGCGCCGCGCGTCGCCCCGTGGACGGCCGCACCGATGTCTACTCCCTGGGCGCCACGCTCTACGAGTTTCTCGCGCAGCGCCCGGCTTTCGACGGCCGCACGCCGCAGGAGGTGGTCCACAAGATCCTCGAAAGGGATCCTGTCCCACCGCGGAAGCTCAACCGTTCCGTTCCGCGCGACCTCGAAACGATCGTTCTCAAGGCGATGGCCAAGGAGCGCCGGGACCGTTACCAGAGCGCGGCCTCTTTCGGCGACGACCTGAACCGATGGCTGCGCACCGAACCGATCGAGGCGCGCAGGATCGGTCCCGTGGGCCGCGCCACGCGCTGGTGCCGCCGCAACCGGGCGGTCGCCGCCCTCGGGGCGCTCGTGTTCGTCGTCATGTGTCTGGGGATCGGCGGAATCACCTGGCAGTGGCGCCAGACCGAGGTGGCACGCGACGATGCTGTCGTGGAACGGAACAGGGTTCGCAGGGAACGCGACGCCAAGGAGATGGCGCTCGAGGAGAAACAGGCCGCCTATGACGCGAAGCAGAAGGCCTTCGCCGAGACGCAGAAAGCACTCGGCGAAAAGCAGAAGGCCCTCACTGATCGGGAACGCGCCCTCGAGGAGGAGCGTGCGTCGAGGCGCCGCGCCGAGGGTCTCCGCCTGAGCGCTCAATCGACCGCTCTGCTGGAGAAGAGTCCTTCCCTCGCCCTGCTTCTGGCGCTCGAGGGAGAGGCGCGGAGTCCGGGCCTTCTGGCGAACAATGCCCTCGTGAGCGCCATCGATCGGTCGGAGGTGGAGCAGATCGTCATGCGCCACGGCGGGGGGGTGAGGGAGGCCGTGTACAGCCCCGACGGCGCACGTGTGCTCACGCACTGGTCGACTCACGAGGCACGTCTCTGGGATCCCGACTCGGGTGAACCTGTCGCCACCTTGAGCGGGCATGGCGGCATGATCTGCACCGCTCTCTTCTGCGCCGACGGTTCGCGGATCGTCACCGCCTCGAGGGATGGATTGATCCAGGTCTGGAACAGCCTCGACCTCGAAAGGATCAGCTCCTTCGAAGAACCCTGCGTCGCTCTCACCGGCGCGGTCATCAGCCCCGACGGACGGAGGGTGGTGGCCGAGGTCGTCCGGCTGATCGATCCGCGCACGGCGCGCCGCAATTCGGTGGTCTTCGATGCGGATACCGGTGAGAGGCTCTTTGCCATCGAAGGCCTCGATCCGGTGCAGGGCGGCTACGTGGGGGAGTGGACCTCCCGCTTCAGCCCTGACGGCAAAAAAATCGTGACCGCCATCCCGTGGAGATCCTACGAGGATCACGGCTCGATTCCGGTGCAGGTCTGGGACGCCGACAGCGGCGAGGAACTCCTGGCCCTGAGGGACGCCGCCGACTTTTCCTTCGCCTCCTTCAGTCCTGACGGACGGAAGATCCTGGCGATAAAGGGCTGGTCGGTCGGGAAGAAAGCGATCGTATTCGACGCGGTCGACGGGCGGAAGCTGGGAACATTCGGCTACTCGAAGAGCTTCAACCTCAGGCATGGCGCTTTCAGTCCCGACAGCGGGTACCTGGCGATCTGGTCCGGACCGGGCAACCTCGAGGAGGGGCGCCTGGCGGTCTTCGATCTCGAGACGGGCGCGGCCCTGTTCGAGTTTCACAACCAATCGGGATCGATCAACAGCGTCGCCTTCGGCCCTGGGAACCGCAGGCTGCTGGCCACATCGAGCGACGAGGCGATCCGCGTTTTCGACATCGCCACGGGAGCCGTGGTACGCACGCTGCGCGGACACGAGGAATATGTCCGCACCGCGTCTTTTTCTCTCGACGGGAGAAAGGTGCTTTCCTGCTCGGACGACGGCACGGCGCGCATCTGGGATCTCGAAACGTGGCAGGGCAAGCTCACCTTCCGCTCGCACGACGCGGCCGTGCGGATGGCGCGGTTCAGTCCTGACGGCGCGCGCATCGTGACCGCGTCCGACGATGGGACCGCCTCGATCCAGCCGGTGGCGGGCGGCGGCGCGCCGATCAGGCTGCGCGGCCACGAGAAACAGGTGGTGAACGCCTGGTTCAGCCCGGACGGTGAGCGGGTGATCACCGAGGGCCTCTACGGGACGGCTCGTGTCTGGGACGGGCGCACGGGGGAGGAGATCTGGGTCTTTCCGGCCGGACGGTTCGGCCGTTTCAGTCCCGACGGCCGGCTGGCGATCACGGCCGATTACAGGAAGCACATCTACACCCTCTGGGATGTGGAGGCCGGGGAACCGATCGAGAAGTTCGCCGCCCCCCGGAATCGGTCGGTCGGCCCGGCGGTCTTCAACCCCGACGGAACCTGCCTGGCCCTCGCCACCGGGGGCGGGGTGATCGTTCACTATTTCGAAAACAAGCGGACCTACACGATTCCGAGCGCATCCGACCTCATCGATTTCAGCCCCGATGGACGGCTGCTGGTTCGCGGCGAGTCGGGCTGCTCGCCCCATGCGTTCCGCGTCTGGAGCATGGAGGATGAGAAACAGCTCGTCTTGATCGAGTGCCGCCAGGCCCTGTCGGTCCGATTCGGGCCGGACAGCAAGCGAATCATTGCCGCGTCGAGGGACAAGACGGCCAGGGTGTGGGACGCCGTTTCGGGCGAGGAGCTCTTCCGGCTCGAACATCCGCTTCACGTGGCCGATGCTCTCTTCAGCCCCGACGGGCGGCTGCTCGCCACGATTTGCGCCGACAACGCGGTGCGTCTCTTCGATGGGGCCACGGGCGCGGGGGTCGCCATTCTGCAGGCCGGGGGGAAGGTCCATTCCGCCCTGTTCAGCCCGGACAATGAGTGGGTGCTCGCCGCTCTCGGCGATGGTTCGGCCCGGCTCTGGCCTGTCGATCCCGCCGCGTTCGGCACGTCGATCGCCACGCGCGGCCTGACAGCGGAAGAACTCGACCGGTTCGAGATCGGAACGGACCGCGAACGCGAGGTGCTCCGCTCCGCGTGGCGCGCCGCGCACCCTGAATCACGACCGACGGAGCGACCCCTCATTCCGCTTCTCGTCCACGGATGGGAGGACCGCGATTTCGACGATCCCGCGAGTGGGTACCCCTTCATGTCGCTCGATATGCCTCCGCTCGGCTCCGTGCAGAATGGTGATTGGGAGTGGGAGGGGATCGATCGTTCGGACTACCCGATCTGGTTCGTCGAGCCCGACCTCTACGGGCCTCTCACGCGCCAGGATTTCGCCAATCTGGCGAAGGAGGTCGAGAAGAACTCCGTTCCGGGACTCTGCCTTTCTTTCCGCAAAGAGTTCGACGAGGACGGCCTCGCGGAGCTCTCGCGGTTGACCGGCTTGCGGGCGTTGATCGTGAGAGGCCGGAATCTGACCGACAAGGGGCTCGTTCACCTGTCCCATCTCACCGGGCTGCGGATCCTCCACCTTGGCGGAACCGGGGTGACGGATCGCGGATTGTGGCATCTCGAAGGCCTCGACCGGCTCGAGGAGTTCGGCCTGGCGCGAACGGCAGTGACCGACGTCGGGCTGCGCGCCATGGGGCGGATGGAGAATCTCGCCTGGCTCGATCTCAGCGACACGGCTGTCACAGGATCGGGATTCTCGGAGTTGGGTGGATCGGGCGGTTTGCGCTGTCTCGGGCTGAGAGGGTCGGCCGCCACCGACGAGGGGATCGGATCACTTGCGGGGAGCTCGATCAGGGTGCTCGACCTCGGCCGCACGGCGGTCACGGACAAAGGCATGAGCGTTCTATCCACGCTGAAAAACCTGTCCATACTCGACATGGAAAAAACCGACCTGGGCGATGAAGGGCTCGCGGCGCTGAAGGGGCACGAATCTCTCGCCACACTCTACCTCGAGGACACAGCGGTCACCGACGCCGGAATCGGCCACATCACCAGCCTGCCCATGGTGGCCAACGTCTGTATCAGAGGAACGGCAGTGACCGATCGGGGCCTCGGAAGCCTGGCCGGCCTGAGTCTCGGCGGTCTCGTGGCGGGCAAGACCGGAATAACGGACAAGAGCATGACGTGGATCGCCGCGATGAGCACCTTGCGCGCTCTCGACCTGGGTGATACCGCGGTCACCGAGGATGGCGTCGCGCTCCTCGAGAATCTGACCGGGCTGAACTACCTCTCCCTGAGCGGCATCGGTTTGACCGACCGTTCAGCCCCGGTGATCGAGGGGATGAAGGATCTCGAATGTCTCAACCTGGCGAGAACGGGCATCACCGACGGATGGCTCGCGAATCTGGCCGGTCTCTCCAAGCTCGAACTCCTCGATCTCGAGGGTACGCCTGTCACCGAAAAGGGGCTTCCCGCCTTGAAAGGGCTCTCGAACCTGAATTTCCTGGACCTGAGGGGAACGGACGTGTCCCTCGACGCGGTCAGCGCGTTCAAGGACCTTGCCGGTCACGTGATCGGGCCCGACGGCGCCAGGGTCGAGTGAGCGCCGGCCGGGAATGGCGAAGGGATCGATCGGATCGCCCGCTATTATTCACGCCAGCGGGGATCGGCCATGATGATCACATCGCCCAGTAGGGCAGACGCTTCCTTGTCGAAAGCCGGAAAGGACTCGTCAGGAACGACACTCACCACGGCGACCTTTGTTTCCGGCCGGTAGCGGAGGAGCTGCTCCACCGTTCCCAGGTGTTCGTCGCTGTGAAAGGCGCCGTTCACCTGAACCACGGTGGTCGAGGGATTCGTCTCGAGAAAGGTGGCGATCGAATGGGCCATGGTCGCGTCCCACAGGCTCTGCGACGGGTTGCCCTTCTTTTTCTTCATCGCATCCATCATGGCGTGGGCGGGCATCTTTCCTCGCGGGGGGCCTCCGGGCATGGAGCCCTTTTTCTTGGCCGCGGCGAGCATCTCGTTGTACTCGGCCGCGGCGGGCGAACCCTTCGCGATCCAGTCCCGTTTCGTGCGCGGTCCGGGCAGTTTTGAGGTGTCCGGCTTCATGAACGAGGCGGCCGCGGCCGTGAACACCTCTTGCAGCTTCTCCACGTATCGCCCCTCGTCGGGAACATGGTAGGGCAGGGGCGGCAGCCACCGCAGCTCCGATTCGGGAAGATCGAGGAGCACATCGGGTCCCTCGCGCGTCACGAAATTCACCATGCGGCGCGGAGCGTTCGCGGCGATCACGGGCAGGCCGTGCTTCTTGGCGTACTCGATCATGGGGCGGTAGTCGGTGGCGTAGGCGGGCCAGGGCCGGGAGGCGCTCAGGAAATGGCTCTCCCTGTAGCGCCCCTCGAGGTAGCCGTCGAGAACGGGTTGTACATCGGTTTCGAACATCTCCAGGGAGAGGGCCGCGTCTCCTTTCAGGCGGTGCACCGCGGCGAGGATCTCCTTTTCGAGGTGGTGGGCGACCGGGTCGTCGTGTTGTTCTCCCACGAAGATCACCTCCGCCCCTGCCAGGTGGGACGCGATGGCGTCGGGCCCGTCGAGGTAGACTCCCTCGCTCGTGAAGGCGGCATAGTCGTCCTCATCGGGAGCGCCGACCACGGTGAAGGTGAGACTCGCCAGCACCTTGGTCCCCTCCTCGTTTTCGCGCTCCGCGGTGATCCACCAGAGACCGGGTGCGTCCACGTGGATTCTGCCCTTGCCCATCTTGGTTTCGGCAGGCGCGGGCGCGGCGGATTCCGTCGATGACGGGTTGCGGCCCAGGCAGGATGCGGCGTATCGGACAGGTTCGGTGCAGGACTCGCCGTCCGCCAGGATCGAGAAAGCAAAGGAACCGTTCTTCGCCATCTTGTCCGGCGAGGGGATGATGTCGGCCGGGTGGGTAACGGGCTGGATCTCGAGAGACGCGCCGAAGTTACCTTTCGCCAGGGGTGTGGCGCCGCCTTTCTGCACGATCGTCTTGACCGTTCCCTGTGGGGTGCGTCCCATGTAGATCCACGTTCCCCGTTCGTGGTGAAGCAGATCGGTCCGGCCCGCCAGGTCTTCCACGGTGCCGTTCGATCCCATGCGCTGGAGGTGCGGTGGGTAGCAGAGGGCGTTGTTTTCGAGCATCTGGATCGGGCAGGGCAGGGTCGGGGCTTGCGCCGTGGGGGGCGCGACAGGTGCCGTTTCGTTGCCCGGGCTCGCGCAGGCAGCGGTGAGCAGGAGCAGGGTGACGATGGCGAGAAAACCGGGTTTCTTCGTGAGAATTCGGGTGTTCATGCGTTGGGCCGCCAACAAATAGGGTTTTGTTCGATGTACAACTGTTTGCAGCGACCATCTTACGAAAGAGACGGGGAGGAACAACAGCCAATAGGAGAGGATATCAGGTCTCCCCGCAAGGGAACGCCCCGCGCGGGTCATATCGCTGTCGATATTCGTGACCCTCGCGGGGCGCTGCCGTACCGTGCTTTTCGAGGCCGGCTTACTCGCCGGTTTCCGTGTGGACGCTTTCGGGTTGATCGGGTTCTGTCAGGCGCTGCAGGATGAGCCGTGCCGACCGGGCCAGCTCCGGATTCTCGTTCGTGGCGAGCTCTCTCAGGCTTCCTTCTCCGTCACTCAACTCTCGCAGGGCGTCCAGCACCTGGGACCGTTCGAGGCAGTTCACCGCCAGCGATCGCAGCGCCACGCTCTTCTCCGATTCGGCCAGCGCCAGGAGTTCGCGCGCCGCGGTGACGGGGTGCAAAACCGTTCCGGCCGTCTCGATCGCGGCCCCGGCGATCTCTTCGGGCTTCTCGGCGTCGAGCCGGGCCGTCTCGATTTTCACGACCGCTCCGTCCACCATGCCGGCATAGGCCACGGCGCAGATCGCGATGATGCAGAAGGTGCGCAGACCATGGGCGCTGGTGAAGACCAGGCAGAGAGCGCCCAGAATCATCAGACCCAGGCCCGATCCCGTCACCGGACCGAAGTCGAGGCCCGATCCGCGGCCCGACGACTGCCAGCCGGACCCCGGCCCGTTGAAGAGGGCGCCGGCCTGGTGGGCGTGCTCGCTCCACCACTCTTCGGCAGGCATGGTGTCGACAGATCCCGTGTCCTCGAGAGGAGTCAGCCAGAAACGGATATCGCCGGGGTGAACCGTGCTGGAAAAGAGGCTTCCAAGGGGCCTTGCGGAGCGGTATCGGAGGTCATCGGATTTCTGGTAGAGTCGATGGCCTGCTTCGAGCTCTCTCCGATCGGAATTATCGATCGGGCCCGAGGCGAAGTCGTGAGTGCCGAGACCTTCGATTCTGTAAGCGAAATTGACGCGCTCACCGTGGGGCTCCTCGAACTGGGAGGTGACGAAAATCGACAGCTCCCTGCCGTCGAGGAGCGTGAAGTGCTTCTCGCCGCGGACGGGGACGACGGCCTGGACATAGTCGATCGGGAAGTCCTCGGCACCCTTGACCGTCAGGAAAGCCCTGATGAGAAAAGCCCCCGCGTCGAGGGTGTTCACCGGCCTTCCCCCGGGAGTCATGATCTCCTTGCCGTCGAGGGGATCGACTCCCGGGCTGGAAAAGGCCGTGTCAGCAAGAGTGATCAACCCAGGAACTGCGAGCAGAGCGATTCCGGCGAGAAAGGTCGCCTTGCTCCACGCGCTCCGCGGCGGCCGCGTGAAGAGATGCGTGTTTTTCATCTGCCGGACGGTGACGAAGAGAACAAATGCCAGAAGGACAACGGAGAGGATTGCGATGGACATTTTATTAACCTCCGGTAGATGTCTGCGAGCCAGAGAAGGTGAGAAGCGAAACGAGAATGATGATGATGAATACGATCACCACCAGCCAGAGACCGATCGACGACGATCCTCCCTGAGCCCGGTCGACCGAGGGAAGTTCGCAGCGCGCGTAGTGTTCGCGGCTGAAGAAGAAAAGGAGCGCCGTCGGAAGGAAGAGGAGAAGCACCATCAGGCCCACGTAGAGCGGTGTGGCAAAGAGGGTCGTGAGGCCTTTGGCTTCGACAAACAGGGTGTTTCTGAGCAGGTATGTGGCTACCCCGGTGTAAATCAGGGTCCCCACGAGACCGACGAGAGTGAAACCGCCGAAGGCCGATTCCTTGCGGGTGGTCGAGCAGAAGAAGAAAATCGTTGTATAGGCGAGAAGAACCATGAAGGGCAGGATCGTGTAGTAACCCGGTCCTGCCGGATCCTTGAGCAGGTAATAATCAGCCTTGTTCGGGCCGACCGGCTCGGAGATGAGGTTCCAGTAGAGCGTCTTGAGATCGACGAATTCGAAGACGACGTAGAGAAGACCGATCCCCACGAGAGGTATCACTCCGAAGAGAAACCTGCACGTCAGGTACTTCCGCCTGTCGATGGCTCGCGTGAAGATGAACTCGAAGGCGTTCCACCTCACGTCGTCGCCTCCCGTCTGGACCGCCATGTCGAGAGCGAGGAAGAGGCTCACCACGGCCAGGAAAAAGGGATTCATCTCCTGCAGAAAGAGCGTCAGGGCCAGAGCCACCACCGGATAGGTCCAGATCCTGTCCCTGATTTCGGGCCATTGTTTGATTGCCACTGTCTTGAACATGATTCCTCCAGGTGCGCCTCGCCGCCGAAGCGGCGGAGTGCTCTATCCATTCAACTCACGAGATCGATAAAAATGTCTTCCAAGTCGACGTCCTGCACGTCCACGCCATCGGGAAAGAGGGTGCGGATCTCCTCGAGCCGGGTGGGGGAGAAGTCCCGTACGGTGACGAGCGCCTCGCCTCCCCGGCGGACCGTTCTGATCGCACCCGGCACATGGTCGATTTCGGGCTCCCTGCCGCTCGTGCGGATCCTGAGCCGCTTGATCGACTCCTTCAGATCGTCGAGGGGGGCCGACATGAGCATCCGGCCGTCGGACAGGATGCCGATCCAGTCGGCGATCCTTTCCACGTCGGTCAGGATCTGGGACGAGATGAGCACGGTGATCCCCTCCTCGGTGAGGATGTCTATGATCGACTCGAGGAACTCGCGCCGCACGACCGTGTCGAGGCTCGCGGCCGGCTCGTCGAGGACGAGCAGGTCGGGCCGCTGCGAGAGAGCGACGAGGAGCGCCGCTTTCTGCTGCTGGCCGCTCGAGAGCACGCCCAGGGGATATCCCGCGGGGAGATCGAGTTTCTTCCGGAGCCGCTGCGTGTACTCCTTGTCCCAGGCGGGATAGAAGGAGGAGGTGAAATCCACGAGCTGGTCGACCGTCATCCACTCGAACATCGACTGCTCTTGCGATACATAGCCGATACGCTGCCGCGTCTCCACGCTCAGGTTGAACGACGATTCTCCCAGAACCCGCACACGGCCCACATCCCAGCGGAGAAGTCCCATGAGGATGCGGATCGTGGTGGTCTTGCCCGTGCCGTTGCGGCCGAGAAATCCGTAGACGCTGCCGCGCGGTACGCGCAGGTCGAGACCGGTGAGCACCTCGTGGCCGCCGTCGTATGCTTTTTTCAACCCCTTTGTTT
Source organism: uncultured Phycisphaerales bacterium (assembly GCA_964620445.1). Classification (GTDB taxonomy): domain Bacteria; phylum Planctomycetota; class B15-G4; order B15-G4; family CAYZWU01; genus CAZUHB01. The sequence continues at coordinate 29,673 of CAZUHB010000038.1, read as the reverse complement.
CGATCACGTATTCGCTATTCATGACTGGTTTCCTCCTCCCCTTCGAAGCGGGACAGGGTTTCGTTGATCAACCGGTGGATATCGTTCGCATCCACCTCGAGCTGGACCGCCTCGACCACGAGGCGCTCCACCAGTTTCGATATGATTTCCATCTTTCCATCCTTGCTGATCGCGATTTTCTTGTCCGAGATGAACGTGCCCATGCCGCGCCGCGTCTCGATCACCTGGCCGTGCTCGAGTTCGGAGTAGGCCTTCACAACAGTGTTGGGATTGACCTGTAGCTCGAGGGAGAGCTGCCGGATCGCCGGCAGCCGGTCGCCCGCCTTGAGAGATCCGCGGGCGATCGAGTACTTGATCTGTTCCATGATCTGGCGGTAGATGGGCACGCCGCTCGAATGGTCAACTTTTAGAAACATGATCACTTCCGTATTAGTGTTTCAGTGTACTACCTAACCAGTACAATAAAACACTGATCGGAAAAGGTCAACGGGAAAGTTGAATTTTTTTTGAAGCCGGGTAAAAATAGGACTTGAAAGACTAATAATTAGTCGATATAGTCCTAACCATGACAATAGAGAAGAACATCCTCAACAAGGTCTTCGAGGCTCTGGATCGGCAACTAATGCTCCAGAAGGGAGATACGATCAGGCTCGTCGTCTTTGGCGGTTCAGCGCTGGCCGCGCTCGATCTCGTTGTACGCACAACACAAGATGTCGACATTTTGGGAGTGATCAGCGAAAACGAAGAAGGATTCACCATCGCGCCTCTCCGTTCTTTTCCTCGAAGGCTGACCAAAGCGGCCGAAATCGTGCAGCGCGATTTCAACCTACCCGAGACGTGGTTGAACTCCGGACCGACAGCTCAAGTCGATTCAGGGTTGCCCGAGGGATTGATCGACCGACTGGTCGAGAGAGCCTATGGCGATTATCTCACAGTGTTCTACGTGGACCGATACGACCAGATCTTTTTCAAGCTTTATGCAGCGATCGATAGCGGCGCCGCAAGTTATCACGTGTCAGACCTGTTCGCCCTGAAACCCACGGAGGAGGAATTGGAAACCGCTTCCGGCTGGGCGCTCACCCAAGATGTATCCCAGACATTTCGCCTGCTGTTGATCGATTTTCTGCGGAGATACAACCATGCAGATCTCGCCGAAAGAATTCAGGCAAGAACTGACTAATCGATTTCTCGACCTTCTCTGGAAGCAGTGGTCGGCACTGGGAGTGGCGTCTCACGTTTCCGAAGAGAAACAGATTGCGATCGATGTCGAGGCGTTGGCGGTGTCGACTCTCGGTGCAGGATTTGTCGATCCCAGGCTCCTTTCCGTTTCGACCGAATGGTTGCTGATCCATGACCAATGGGTGAACGCGGCCAGGATGAAAAGGATCGGGCGGTTCTACTCGGCCTCTCCCTGGAATCCTGTTCCACCTTCTTTGACTTTCGAAAGCATCGAATGGCTGAAAAGTGTTCTGAGTCGTTTCGACAAGAAACCGCTCCTGGTGCAGCCGGAGTCGAAGGAGCACTCCCTCGACCTCGAGAAACAAGTCCTGGCCGAGCTCCGCGAGTTTCAACCGCGGGGAAAAATCGCATCCCTCGAGATTCGAAAATCGGTTCTGTGCCAGCTCTTTCTTCGTGCTCTCTTCGGGATCAATGCCCGTCCGGAGATCTACCTCTATCTTCTATGGAGGCAGTCGGGCAATTCGCGTCAGATCGGCCGGGAGACGTACTACGACCAGAAAGCGGTATACCGCATACTCGAACGCTGGGTGGCAGCGGGTCTGCTGGTCAAGCAGCCCGATCCTGCACGAGGGAACTACTCCGTCAGGAATGCTCGGGAATGGAACGATCTGCTCGGTTCGTTACGGCTGCCCCTGTTCGTGAACTGGACGCGACTATTCCAGATCCTTGTGACCTTGGTTCGGCTCCTGCACACGCCGCCTTGGTCCGACGATGATTACCTGCTGTCGTCTTGGTTCAGGGACATCCACGGTGATCTCTGCTCCCTGGCGGTTGGGCTGGACATCATCATACCTGAACCGTCGTCCTACCGGGGCGCTGACTACTTTTCTCCGATGGCAGAAGCACTTCTCGGTCTGATTCACGTTCTCCTCGATCCGGTTACGGAGAGGCCGATTCACTAAGCAGCGACGTGAGAGATAACACCGAGCGTCAGCTAGGTGACTTTTCCACTCCAAATGGTGCTTCTATGGGATAAATATGATATGTTAATGAAAGTTTTTAGCGGCTTATGGGAAACTAAAACTGCCCGGGATGAGAAGGAGGATGGGCCATGTTCCACTTTCTATTCAGTATCATTTTGTATGGTTTCCTTTCTTTCGGTACCTGTTTCGCCTCGACTCAATCGGGTGACGGCGAAAATTGCGCTTCCCGCCAGGATTTCGGCAGTCTTCCGCTCTGCTTCATCGAGAACAAGGGGCAGATCGACAGCAGCGACGTGGCTTTCTACGTGAAGGGGGCAGACAAGGTGCTCTACTTCACCACCGAGGGCGTCACTTTCGCTCTATCCGGGAGAGACGGAGTGCGCTGGACAGCCAGACTCTCTTTCGACGATGCAAAGAGCGGCGTTGCCCCCAGGGGAGAAGATCGAACGAAGACCCTGGTCAACTACTTCAAAGGGGCGCCTGATGATTGGACGACAGGCGTCGAGACTTATTCGCGATTGTGTTACGAGGATCTCTGGCCAGGGATCGATCTCGTGTTTTCGGGGACCGTAAACGAGTTGAAATACGAGTTCATCGTCGAACCGGGCGCTGATCCGGGGGCGATCGAATTGTCCTATCAAGGGATCACCGGGCTGAGCGTTCGAGAATCTGGAACGCTCGAGATCACAACCCTTCTGGGATCGTTCGAGGACGGCGTGCCCTTCGCCTACCAGATAATCGAAGGCGAGCAGAAAGACGTGGCCATGGAGTACGCCCTCGGTGCGAGTTTCGCACGCGGCGAGACCGGGGGAGAGGAGGTTTTCTCCTATGGATTCCGCCTCGGTGACTACGATCGGTCGCAGCCGCTCATCATGGATCCTTCTCTGTTGATCTACTGCGGCTACATAGGCGGATCGGGCGACGACTGCGGCGATGGCATCGCGGTGGATAGCGACCACAACGTCTATATCGTGGGCAGCGCGCGCTCGGACGAATCCAGTTTTCCGACAACCCTCGGACCCGATTTGACGCACAACGGTGGAGGAGAGGATGCATTCGTGGCCAAGGTGAACGCCCAGGGAACGGGACTGGTCTATTGTGGCTACATCGGCGGAACGGACAAAGACCTTGCTCGGGGAATTGCCGTCGACAGCGAGCAGAACGCCTATGTCATCGGCTACACCGAGTCCGATGAAGGAAGCTTTCCGGTGGTCGTTGGTCCGGACGTCACCTTCAACGGAGGGGGGCTCGACACGTTCGTTGCAAAATTGAGCGCCACCGGAGAGAGTCTCGTCTATTGTGGCTACATCGGAGGGGACAGGGCTGACACCGGTCATGGCATCGCGCTCGACGACCAGCAGAATGCCCACGTGATAGGGTCGGCAGAGTCCCGCGAGACGACATTCCCGGTCACGGTCGGTCCTGATCTCACTCACGGCGGCAAGGTTGACGCCTTCGTGGCCAAGGTCAGTTCCGATGGAAGCAGCCTTGTCTATTGCGGGTATATCGGGGGCGAAGCGCAGGATACGGGCGCATCGATCGCGCTCGACGATCAGCGCAACGCCTACGTCACGGGAAATACGCGATCGATGGAAACGACTTTTCCCGTGGCTGTCGGCCCGGACCTCACACACAATGGTCCCGGACAGGCTGACGCTTTCGTTGCGAAGGTGGATCCATCAGGCAGCTCAATTCTTTATTGTGGTTACATTGGCGGAGAAAATGAGGACGAGGGAGTAGGTATTGCCCTCGATGATTTGGGGAACGCCTATTTGACAGGAAGCACTTTGTCCGATGAAAACACTTTCCCGGTCCTCGTCGGGCCTGACCTCACTTTCAACGGCTGGGGATCTCCGTCGGGTGGAGACGCCTTCGTGGCCAAGGTGAACGCGCAGGGATCCGCGCTCGTCTATTGCGGTTTTATCGGTGGCTCCGATGTCGATGAAGGGCATGATATTGTTCTGGGCGAAGAGGGGTGCGCCTGTGTCGTGGGGCACACCATGTCTGATGACGGGAGCTTTCCAGTGGTTGTCGGTCCTGACCTGACCTTCAACGGTGGTTCGGGCGACGTGTTCATCGCCAGAGTGAACGCACAGGGAACAGCATTCGACGCGAGTGGTTTCATTGGCGGCAGCAGCCATGAGACATTTCTCGGGTGGGACGGAGCGGTCGCGCTCGACAGCCTCGGCTTTGCGTACGTGGCGGGATTTACCTCATCGACCGAGGGGAGCTTTCCTGTCATCGGCGGTCCTGATCTGACGCACAACGGCGATATCGATGCGTTCGTCGCCAAGGTCCCGCCCTATCACATTCTCTTGCGCGCCGGTAACGTCAACACCGATACGGGCAATCCGGCCGATGTGCTCTTCGTCAACGGCAGCGCCGGTGACGATGCGTACAGGATCATCGTCAATCCACCCGGAGCGCCGGTGACCATGGGGATCCTTGCGCCCCCGGGCGGACCGAATCCGGCAGCCTTCGCGCTCTACGCCTGGCCCGGTGAGGCAGGGCCTTCTGATCCCGCGGAGCAGCCCTACAATATCGGCACCGCCTGTTTTCCAATGCCGCTCAGCAACGGCAATCCGTCCGCGCCGCCCACCACCCTGGTCAACAATATCGGGTATCCCGGAATTCTGGGAATTCCTCTGCTGCCGGGCGTGTACCCCGCGCCGACCTATATCGTTCAGAATGTGATTCTAGCGCGGGGAACGTGGACGCTGCAGGGAATCATCATCGACAGCAACTCTCCCGACGGGCTCTTGAGCTTGACCAACACTATCGTCTTTGTTCAGCAGTGAGCAAAACAACCCGGGCTTAATCTTCTCTCAAGACCAGGGTTCTACCCGCCGTGGTTTTGAGGGTGAAGCGCTCGCCGCTCAGCGTCTCTGCCGATTTACCGTCGCGGAAAACCGCCACCTTCCGGCCCGGCCAGGGATTGACCAGGGCGCAATCGCGGCCGCGCTCGCTGTGCACCTCGACGAATTGCACCGTGCTGTCCCGCAGCGCGCTCGACACCAGAAACGCCCCCCAGCAACGGATCTTGAAGAAACGCGCGTCGCGATCCCGCGGCCAGACGGGAAAGAGACGCAGCACGTGGCCGTGGCTCATGCAGAGCATCTCGTTGATCGTATTCGGAACGGTGCTGAAATTCTCGATGCCGTGGGGATTGCCGAGCTTGAATCCATTGGGGTAGGAGTGCCGCGCATAGCGGCGAAGATGTTTCAGTATGGCGGCAGGATCGTAACCGACGCGCACCGCGGCAGGGAAGATGCTGTTGGTGCCGTTGAAATCGAGCCATCTCTGCATGACGCCGATCGTGTTGCGCGACACCTCGAGAAGGGCCCGATCGCTGTCGAGGCCGATCGCGTTTCCCGGGTAGATGTGCTGGATGCCGAGGGTGTTGTCGTTCCACCAGGCCGTGCCGCGCTCGGTGTAACGGAACACTGTCTTGCCCTCCCGCTCTTGAGTCGTGAATCCGCTGAGGCGATCGAGAATGTGTTGCCACTTCTCGCGGCGGGCGGCATCGATACCGAGAGCGGTGCTGATGTCGAGTGCGAGATCGAAGGTGTTGCGGAGCAGGCCGAGGGTGAGGACCGGATTGATGTCCTGCCCCGAGCCCTCGTGGACCGCATCGCCGTGGATCACGTAACGGCCCTCTTCGAATTCGAGATAGTCTTCCCAGAAGGCCGCGACCTCCTCCACGAGGGGATAGATCTTCCGGCCATATTCAGGGTCGTAGGTACAGCGCCAGCGCTGGGCGAGGTTGACCAGGCAGTAGGCCGCGTTCGACCGCTGCTGGAAGAAGAGACCGCCCTTCTCGAAGTTGGGCGAATCGCGGTAGGGTCCCGCATCGCGCGTGGTCTCGATCCCTTTCGGTCCGATGCCCACCGGGTAGAGCACGCCGCGCGTTGCGGTGACCTGCTCCGCGTACCAGCGGCCCCGTTCGCGAAAATCGAGCAGCGGGGCATCCTGCGGATCAGCCTGCTCGATACGGTTGGCCGAATAGAGACCATAGAAAGGCGCCATGTGGTTGTAGTTCAGATGGTAGTCGCCCGCCCAGCTGGGCGAGTCGGTGGTGACCCACGTGCCGAAGATTCCCGGCGGAAACTCGGGATCGCGGCTGGAAGCTCCCATGGAATAGAGGGACTGGCAGTAGGCTTTCTCGAGGATCGGGTCGCCGATCTCCACCCACGATCGGCTCCAGTACCGGGACCACCACCGCTCGTGATCCTGCCGCAGGCGAACCAGATCCTGTGCGCCGCACGCGGCGATCCGGCTCACCACATGGGCCAGGGGATCTTCGTGCTTGAATCGGCTGGTCATGTTCAGAACGAGCGTCACGGGATGGCCCGCCTCGAGAATGAATCCGGCCGACTCGCGATCGTCGATACGCTTCATGGCAGCTGCCGCTTCGGTTGGGATATCCACGCCCTGAGCGAACTTTCGTTCGGCCCAGGCGACCGGACCGTCCGTGCCGTTGCCCACTTTCGAGCCGTTGCCCTCCGGGGCGTGCAGCCTTGCGCGGACCTCGGTCTTTCCTTTCAGGGCTGAAAGTTCGACGACGAGCATGTTGTCCGTGGCCGCAACCCAGCTCGCGATCCGGACGCTCAATCGGTCGCGCTCCAATGAAGCCACGGTCACACCGCTGAAGATCTCCTGCTCGATCCGGTAGCCGGCGCCTTTCAGAGCATCGATGGTCACGTCGAGAAAGCCGAACACCCTGGGCCCCGAAGAGCCGTACTCGGATTTCAGTCTCCAGAAATCATTCTTGGACAGGTAGAAGCGCAGCGCCTCGGGCGGACCGCCGAAGCAGACTCCCATGTCGCCGTTTCCCATGAGAGGTCCGTCGACGGAGTGATCCGCCGGGGTGCGGCCCGGTGGGGCGGTCCAGACCGCCTCGTGATTCTTCACGCTTCCAGGCGCTCGATGGCCGGAGTCATCACCGTGCGCGCCGGCGCTCCCCGACCAGATCAGAGTACAGATCGCCAGAGCCGTTGTGAGCGGTCGCATCATGACTACCTCTCGATCCTGAGCGTCACGATCTCGAAAGGCACCATCCCGATCGCGGCCGGCGCCTTCTGTTTCCGCTCCTCGAGCGGATTCGAGATCCATGCCGTCTTCACCGGGCGGTGCCACGTGAGACGGGGTGCTTGCCTTTCGTGCGCCACGTTGAACAGGCGCACCATGTACGCCCCTCCGTCCCGGCTCGGGCGGACCGTCGTGATCACCACACCGCCGCCATCCACCGCGACCAGAGGCTCGCGCACCGGGCTCGATCGATTCGCGCGAACCGCGATCAGGGGCTGGCACATGGCGCGGCCGAAGCGCTGCGCGTCCACCGCATCGTAGCCGCCCGCGTGAGGCCGCAGGTAATAGCAGAAGGTGATCTCGCCCGACTGGTAGGCCTTGTAGTTCGTTTCCCAATGGTTGTTCATGGTCCACGAGTAGATGTGCGCTCCCGGATCGATCCGCTCCCGCCAGTGCTCCACCCCGAAGGCGGGCGCGATCTTGATCGGGTCGAACTGGAGCATGGGTGCGTCGCGCGTGACCCATGTGACGCCGTGGCCGCCGCCGGACAGGTCGACCCATCGCTGCACACAGTAGAAGTTCCGGTTGGCGCCCGGAAGCTGATCCTTCTCCACCTCGACCACGGCCCAGGGCACGTCGATCCGCACCGTGGGATCGGGAATATCGAAGGGGAATCCGAAGTAGACACCCTCGGGGCGGGGCTCGGTCTGCTTGTCGGTTTTGTTGATCAGCTCCACGTGATCCAGTCCGTCCACCACGCGCACCCGGCGGGTGAGCGCGTAGCAGCCCGGCGCATCCGACTCGACGCGCAGGGTGGCGACCACCGGTCCGGCATCTTCGACCGTCACTTTCACGGGGCCCTCGACGGTGGAGCGGTTCTTGTTAGCGTCGCGGCCGATGATGTAGAGGTAGTCGTTCAGCCCCGCGCCTTTTCGAAGATTCACGAGATCGCGGCCGATGTCGCGATGGCGCAGGCTCTTGATCGCGCCGCTCTTTTCGTCGATCTCCAGGGAGAGCAGCCCGTTAAAGAGACGGTTCTTGTCGGCTCCAGCCGCGCCCGAAGCGTGCGCCCGGCCGGGAAGGACCCTGTACCTGCGCGCGCCCAGAGGGGGAACATCGCGCGCCACGAAGGCGAGCTCCCCTGTGTGCAGACGCTGCGACGCAACGGCTTCGCCCTGGTCGTCGTTGACCAGGTCGCCCGCAGTGGACTGCTCCTTCGAGAGGAGGATCAGCCCCTGGCGCGGCCAGGAGGCGGTGTTGTACACGTCCACGGCAGAGGTCTCTCCAGCGCTCGCACCCCCGGTCACTTCCTCGAAAAAGGAGTCGGTCAGGTCGCGCGCGCGCAAAGCGTAAGCCTGCTTGTACCGATCCTGCTTCGTGGAAAACTCGGACTCGGGCTGGCTGATGCTGCAGTAGGCTCCCCAGGTGTGCTCGTCATACATGATCATCTTGTTCCAGGCCACGTCGATGCGGTCGTGCAACTTCAATGCAGGATCGAGCATCGACCAGAGCGTCTGCACCTGGGCGAGCTTCTCCGACGCCCTGCGGTTGGCGGCCGTGGCCCTGGCCGTGGACGCGCAGCCGTCCTCCCAGTAGGGAGAATAGTCTCCCTCGAGGGTCGGGATCAGGTCGCCGTAGCGCTCGACGAATTCTTTCATCGCCGTGCTGTTCTGCGTGATGATCAGCCGCGGGCTCGCGTACTTCTCGTTCCATGCCTTGACGAGGTCGCAGAGCTGGCGCGACGGAGGGCCATTGTCGGCGCCGATTCCGTAGCGCCAGTAGACCATCTCGTAGGGATAGTCCCCGCGCTCCAGGTGGCGCAGGTAGGCGAAGACCTTCTCCTCGCTGACCGCGCCCCGGTTTCCGTGAAAGCCCGAGTAACCCCATCCGGGCATCCAGAAGAAGACCTTGTGCTTCCCCGACGGGCTCGTCCACCAGAAGGGCCGGTCGGCCCAGTGGAACACGCGCCCTCCGCGGTGCGTCCGGCCGACGATCTTGCCCTCGTGGAAGTAGTCGTCAGGTCCTCCCGAGGCGAACCAGTTCGGCCCGACCGACAGGTAGGAGACCTCGTGGTGGGCGAGCGCCGAGGCCAGCCCCCAGGTGTAGCCCGGCACGTCGGACTGCATGGCCGACGTCACGGGGATGCCGTGCTTCTTGCCGAACCGCTTCGCGGCGCCGAGCAGTTCGAAGAGCTCCTCCTCGGAGTACATGCCCGTCATGGCCTGGGCGTAGAGAACGTCCACGTGGATCTGCCCCTTGCGGCAGGCCTCGACAAAGACCTTCTTTTCGGCGTCAGGCGCGATACGCATGAACTCCTCGATCGCCCACATCCCCTCGGGGTGCCAGACGAAGCGCGCCTCGGGCGGGTAGTCTTTCGTCTCCTCGATGTAGCGGAGCGCCGTGCGCAGGTGTTCGACCTGGCGTTTCAGCACATCCTCCTGGGTGTGGGTGAATCCGATGTCGAGGTGTGTCTGGTGGACAAGGTGGATCTCCCAGCGCCGCGCCGGCTGAACGTGGATCTCCTTCGTCGCGAGCGTCGCGCCGTCGAGAGTGGCGGTGACGGTCACACTCCTCGGGCTCGTGACCGGCTTCATGGCGGCGTCGACACTCTGGATTCCCGGCCTCAACGGCAGAACCGTGTCCACGCCGCCTGCGAGCACCTGCACCTCGGCCGGCCCTCCCATGTGGGTGATGTCGATGGTGATCGGCCGGATCTCCTTCCCCCCGCGCCGCAGGAGCGCGGGTTCGGCCCGGATCGAGCGGATCTCGGTGCGCGCTTCGACGGCGCACAGTCTCGTTCCGCGGGGAGCTTCGAAACGCAGGGCGTCCCACAGCACCCACGATCCGTTCAGTGTCGTCACCGCCACGCGGTTGTTTCCCGCGCGCAGCAAATCGGCGGGTACCGCCACCTCGATCAGGTGTTCGCGCCCTTTCGAGGGATCGCCGAACACGGATGCGTCTCCGGCACCGCTGGGCGTCTGGAACTCCCACGACCCGTCGTTGACCTCGATCCGCAGCAGGGGCGGATCCACGGAGTGGGTGTCCACGAAATCGACGACGAGCGCGCACGCTCCCTCCGGGGCGTGGGCGAGCGCGAAAAGGCACTGGAATGTTTGCGGCGTGCCGGGCGCCCAGCCCCCGTCGATCGTGCCGGGCTGGACATAGGGCCAGTCCCGCCCGACATCGCCGGCACCCACGATGAAGAGTCCCGGATGTTCGTAGGCGAGATAATCCTGCGGCCCGCAGGCGAACTCGGCGGTGCTGTTGTCGAACTCGCCGATCTGCCAGAGGATCGTCTCCGCTCCCTCGCAGGCGGAACCGGACAGCAAGGCGACGGCAAGGATCAGAAACTCGAGAATCTTCATGATTTTCCTTCCGGCAAGAGACACGCTCTGTGTTGGGGCAGGTCATCATGGTAATGATATACAAACAGCACCAGATCCGTCTTCCGGAGAATTTCATGAAAAAGATGTCATTTGTCTTGCTGCTCCTGATCGTGGCCTCATCGGTTGGGCAAGCTCGAGAGGAAGATCCCTCCCGGCTCACCCTGGAGCGGCTCTTGAGACCGGGCGAGTTCAGCTCGAGAGGTTTCGGACCGGCGCGGTGGCTCGACGGCGGTTCCGGTTACACGACCCTCGAGACGTCGGAAGGCGAGACGGGCGGCCGCGACATCGTGCGCTACCGAACCGAGGATGGGACGCGAGACATCCTCGTGGCCGCGCGCCGCCTGATCCCCGAGGGCAAGGAGAAACCTCTCCACATTGCGGACTACGCGTGGTCGCCCGATGGAGGGCGGCTCCTTGTCTTCACCAACACGCGCCGGGTCTGGCGCTACCACACGCGCGGCGACTACTGGCTGCTCGACCTGAAGACGGGGAAGCTCAGGCAGATCGGCCGCAATGCCGAGCCGTCGACCCTCAAGTTCGCCAAGTTTTCGCCCGACGGAGCGCGGATCGGATACGTGTGCGAGAACGACCTCTACGTGGAGGATGTGAAGGGCGGCGTCACGACACGGCTCACCGACGACGGCAGCGCGACACTGATCAACGGCACGTTCGACTGGGTCTACGAGGAGGAATTCTCCCTGCGCGACGGGTACCGCTGGAGCCCGGACAGCACGAGGATCGCCTACTGGCAGATCGACGCATCGGGCATCGAGGAATACACGCTCATCAACAACACCGACACCCTCTATCCGCGGCTCAAATCCATTCTCTATCCCAAGGCGGGAACCGCGAATCCCTCGTGCCGCGTGGGCGTTATCCCCGCGACCGGCGGAGAGACGCGCTGGTTCGACGTACCCGGCGATCGGCGCAACAACTACATCGCTCGCATGGAGTGGGCGGCGAATTCGGACGAGATCGTGCTCCAGCGGCTCAACCGGCTGCAGAACAGGAACGAGGTGATGCTCGGCAACGCCGGAACGGGCGCCGTGCGCACCGTGCACGTGGACGAGGACGAGACCTGGGTCGATGTGTGCGACGACCTGAAGTGGCTCGGCCTGGGCCACTGGTTCACCTGGGTGAGCGAGCGGGACGGCTGGCGCCACGCCTACCTGATCTCCCGATCAGGCCAGGAGAAGCGGTGCATCACCTCCGGCGATTACGACGTGATCAGCGTGGAGCATGTCGACGAGGGAAGCTGGCTCTATTTCATCGCGTCGCCGGAGAACGCCGCGCAGCGTTTCCTCTTCCGGATCACGCTCCGGGGAGAGGGAGAGCCTGAACGCATCACCCCGCCCGACAAGGGTGGAACCCACGGCTACCAGGTCTCGCCCGATGCGAGGTGGGCCTTTCACACCTACTCTTCTTTCGGCGAACCGCCTCGCGTCGATCTGGTGCGGCTGCCGTCCCACGAGAAGGTGCGGGTGCTGCAGGACAACGCCGCGCTGCGCGAGAAAGTGGGCAAACTGGCGCGCGGAGAGGCGAGCTTTTTTCAGATCGGTATCGATGACGGGCCCTTGCTCGACGCCTGGTGCATCAAACCTCCCGATTTCGATCGCCACAAGCGCTACCCGCTCCTCTTCTACGTTTACGGCGAGCCGGCCGGACAGACCGTGCTCGATCGGTGGGGGGGCAGGTATTATCTCTGGCACCTCATGCTCGCCCAGCTGGGGTACGTGATCATGAGCGTCGACAACCGCGGCACGCCGGCGCCCAAGGGGAGGGAGTGGCGCAAGTGCGTCTACAAGAAGGTGGGCGTGCTCCCGTCACGCGAACAGGCCGTGGCAACGAAGGCGATCCTGCAGCAGTGGTCGTGGGCCGACCGAGAACGGATCGGAATCTGGGGCTGGAGCGGCGGCGGATCGATGACCCTGAACGCCCTCTTCCGGTATCCCCATATCTATCACACGGGCATGGCGATCGCCACCGTTCCCGACCAGCGGCTCTACGACACGATCTACATCGAGCGCTACATGGGGCTTCCCCAGGACGATCCCGATGTTTACAAGCAGGGATCGCCGGTCACCTTCGCCCGGCATCTCGAGGGGAACCTGCTCCTCGTGCACGGCACGGGCGACGACAACTGCCACTACCAGGGTCCCGAGCGGCTCATCAACGAGCTGATCAAGCACAACAAGCGCTTTACCATGATGGCCTATCCGAACCGCGGCCACTCGATCTACGAGGGTGAGAATACGTCGCGCCACCTCTTCGAGCTCTTGACGCGGTATCTGAACGAGAATCTGCCCGCGGGCGGGCGCTGATCGTGCCGGGCGGTTCAGGCGGCGCTCACCTGACCGTCTCCACCTCGTCGATCGTCTTGGGGAGTGGATTGCCCAGAAGGCGGGCGCCGTCGCTGGTGATCGCGTAGACTTCCTCGTTGCGGATACCGCCGAAATCGATGTACCCGTCGACGCGATCGTAATCGATGAAATCCCCGAACCTGCCCTCGCCCCTCCAGAGGTCGATCAATGGGGGGACGAAGTAGATCCCCGGTTCGATGGTGTGAACGAAACCGGGCTCGAGGGGGCGCGCGAGCCGCAGCGATTTGAGTCCGAAGAGCGTGCTCTTCGGTTTGCCGTCGTAGCCCACGTACACCTCGCCGAGATCTTCCATGTCGTGCACGTCGAGACCGATCATGTGGCCCGTGCCACAGGGAAAGAAGAGCGCGTGGGCGCCCTGCTCCACGGCGTCGTCGATGTTCCCCTTCATGAGGCCCAGCTCTTTCAAACCGGCCGCGATCGTCTTGCACGCCCGGCGATGAACCTCCCTGAATGGCACGCCCGGCCGCAGCATGTCGACAGCGGCGAGGTGGGCGTCGAGGGATATCTGGTAGATTTCTTTCTGTCTCGTCGTGAATGTCCTGTCCACGGGGAAGGTGCTCGACATGTCGCCCGCGTAGTGCCGTCCGGTCTCGGCTCCGGCGTCGAGCAGGAAGAGCTGGCCCTTCTCGAGAGTGTGCCCATGATAATGATTGTGAAGGATTTCACCGTGAACCGTGGCGATCACGGGAAAGGAGATGTCGCCGCCCGCGGCCAGGACCACCTCGTGAACCGAGGCCGCGATCTGTTCCTCGACCATGCCGGGCCGGGCCATCCTCATGGCGGTCAGGTGCATCTCGACGGTGATGTTCACCGCCTTCTCGATCTCCTCGATCTCCTCGTCCGTCTTGTAGTTCCGCTGGTTCACCACGGCTCTGATGAGATCGATCGAGGCGGCGTCGCCGGCCACGGCCGGATCGATGGCCAGAAGCCTCCAGAGCTTGATCTTGTTTTCAGGCCTGTAGGGGGGCAGGAAATGGACCTTTCGATTCTGCTTCATCGCCTGATCGAGGACGCTGTCGAGCGCGGAAAGGGGAGAGGCCGTCGAGATTCCGACGGCGTGGCATCTGTCCGACAGGGTCGGCTGGGCGCCCATCCAGACGATGTCGTCCACGGTCGGATTGTCTCCGAAGATCGTCTCTTTCCCGCTGTCGGCGTCGATCAAGCCGGCCAGCCCGGGTCTGTCGAGACCGAAGAAGTACAGAAAGGAGGAGTCCTGCCTGAAGGGGAAGGTGTTGTCGGCGTAGTTCATCGGGCTCTCGTCGTTGCCCGGAAAGAGGATGAGTCCGCTGCCGATCTCCTTCTTCAGACGCGATCGTCTTTCGATGTAGGTTTCTGCTTCAAACATGATCGTTTCCTACCGCGGTCTGTCGGGCTGGCAAAAGCCCCCTATTTCCCTTGCCCGGGCAGTTCGCCCGGAGGAGGCCTGCCGTCCTCTCCCTCCCGGGGCGCCACCAGGTGCAGATCGAGCCGGTCCTCGCGCTGGGGCACGGGCGGTTGCTCCACGATCCAGGCGCGCCATTCCGTCTCGATCTGTTCCGGAGTGACCTCCCCGAAGCCGAGTTTCCACGCGTCCGGGCTCGAGAGCCGCCGTTCGCCCCGATAAGGAGCGAGCACGCGCCGCACGTAGGTGAGAAACTCCTCGCGATGATTCTTGATGAGATAGGTGACCACCGACCATGACTTGGCCATCTGGCGCGTGTTCATCGTCTCGAGCTGTAGATCGAAGAGGTCCTGCACGTCGGGAAGGTAGTCGTGCGTCGACGGGTCGATCAGGTTCTTGCGCCACTGGAGGAAGTTGCCCCACTTGTCGGTCCACTTCTCCACATCCTCGTATCCCTCGTATTCGCAGACCGACGTGGTCTGGTGAAAATTGGTCAATCCCTCGTAGTAGTGGGCCACGCCCGCCTCGATCCAACCCGGGATCGGGCCGCCGCACTTGAAGCGGCGGATGAGGATGTGGCCGATGTGGTGGGACATGAATCCGATCTGGGCCACGGTGGCGTCCTGATGTCCCACGAGGTGGCGCCCCTCGGAAAGGACCACCAGGGGACGGGGAAAGTAGATGCTGAAGTTGGTGGAATGAGCATAGCGATCGAGCACGCCGGGCGGGTTGTACCTCTTGATGTACCCGGAATCGATGAAAAGGTCGCATGCCTCCACGTCGTCGAGAATGTAGATCGGGACGGGATAATAGGACAGCATGCGGGCCTCGATCGGATCGGGCTTGAATATGAGGAAGAAGTGCTCGAACTCGAGCTCGCAGTTGTCGAGCAGCTCCAGGTGGACCGCCTCGGGGTTCTTGGACCGGAGCGTGAAGTGCTGCGAGTCGGTGATGTTCAAAGGGTAGCCGAAAGTCTTCTCGATATCCCGTTCGCCGATCTTGCGGTAGTACTCCATCTGTGGAATGTATTCGCCATCGAAGAGCTGGTAGCCCTTCCGCTTCTTCGCCTCGTGTTCGGGCATCCACTGCCCTTCGTACCAGACCATGCCCTGCGCCTTCATGCGCTCCGCCTCGGTCTTCTTGTAGGTGTTGAGCTCGGAAGGCGTGAACCACTTGCCGTCGTACTTGACCTTGCCCAGTTCCTTGTTCGTGGCATCGTGCTGGGGGTTGGCCTCGAGCGCTTTCTTCAGGAGCGCGCGGTGTTCCTTCTTGAGCTTTTTCTCCTTGCACCACTGGGCGAGCTCGTAGAGGGCGTCGGCGTCCTTCTTGTCGACGAGCTCGAGCTTGCGCTCGTATTCCTCCTCGGCGGTTTCACCGTAGACCACCTTCTCGATGCGGGCGCGCTCGATCTTGATCGTGCCGAACTTCGTCTTGATTTCCACGAAATCGGGCTGGTCGTCGAGTATCTTTCCGTCGAGCTTCTGCCCGCCCTTGAGAATGATCGTGTCCGCCACGCCGGGCGCCGCGCAAAAAAGCAGTGTCGAGAGAGAGACGATGAGTGTCACGCTGAGTTTTGAGAATTTGATCGGCATATGGGTGATCCTCGTTCCCTTCACTTTTGAATCCGGCGGTTCTCGCGTCCCGCCCGCGTCTTTTACTTCAACTTCGCTATAGTGTTACCGATATTCTATAATAGCAAACAGCTTTTCGACAATGAACGGATCGGTGTTCGCGGTGAATGTCGATCCGCCGACGAGCCGGAATCGGCTTGGCCCGCGTACCGGGCGGCCGCGCATGGAGCCGGTATTTGAACGATCAAGATGGCGCGAAGGTTCAGATTCCTCCCATCGGCGGTGGCCGATACCGCGTGGACGCGGTGCTGGGCGAGCAGCCGGGCCAGGCGGTCTACAGGGTTTTCGACCTCGATCGCCAGGAACCTCTCGTTCTCAAGATCTTCCGGTCGCCAGGGGGCGACCGGACGGTGGATGCGCGTGCCTTCGCGGAATTCGAACGGATGGCGGGCGTTGATTTCCCCTCGATCGTGCCTGTCGTGGATTGCGGACTCGACCGGTCGGGGGGCGCATTCTACTTCACCTCCCGATTCGTGAACGGAGTCGACTTTCTTACCGCGATGTCAGGCGCGCCCTTCGACAGGCTGCTCCCCGTCCTCGCCCACATCTTGCGTGCTCTCGACTTTCTTCATCGCAACCGGGTCGTTCACGGCGATCTGAAACCGTCGAACATTCTCGTCGAGGAGCCCGTTGGCGAACCGGTTCCGTGGATCCTCGATTTCGGCCTGGCGCGCACCATCCGGGATCCGGTCGACGATCGGTGCGAGGAGGGCGCATCGGGGACGCTTCTCTACATGGCTCCCGAAGTGCTCGACGGATCGAGCCCGGGGATCGCCGCAGATCTCTATTCGCTCGGGTTGATGATCTACCAGCACCTCTTCTCCGATCTGCCTTTCGATACATCCACTCCCGAGATTTCGATCGAGCAGAGGCTCGGCGAGCTTTCGCTTCCCGCAACCCCTCCGCCAGGAGTGCCGCCCCCTTTTCTGGCCCTTCTCGACAAGCTGCTCAAAAGGGATCCCGGTCAACGCTACGCGACCGCACGCGAGGTGCTGCGCGATCTGGGGGACTTTTCGGGCGAAAGAATCCCCTTCGTCACGGGAGGGACGCTCTCCGGCCTGGTCCGGTCCGCAATGCCCGGGCAGGTCGAACAGGATCTTTACACCCTGTTCAGAGCGCTCCGACCGGATCCTTCCGGGACGAGACGAGATGCGGCCCGGTCGGCCGGACCGGTCCTCGTCGAATGTTCCCCGTCCAGCGCACGGCTCCTGGGTCAACGGATCGGTTTCGCTGCCGCCACGATGGGGGTGCGCTCCGCCGCGGTGAGTGTCGGGATCGAAGCCGAAGCCGGGATCGGCGGCGCCTCGGACGCCGAGATGGACGAGGACTGCGGCCGCGCGCTCTGGACAGCTCTGGAAAACAGCTTCCGGGGCAGGATCGGAGCCGCCCAAGCCGCCTCTGCCGGAGATCTGGAAAAAAGGCTCCGCGCAAAGACCCTCGAAAGGGATGCGGAGAGCGGTGATCGATTACTCCTCCTCCTTTACGTCGATCGGCCGCCTTCGCGGGGCGGTTTCGTTCAGGGGATCCTCGAAAAACTCAACCGGCTCTGCGCCTCCGGGGCGATCGGCCTGGCCCTTTTCGCCCCTGAACAGATCGATGATCTCTCGCTGCTCGGTTGGGCCGCCGGCGAGGAGCCCCCCGAGAGATTGCAGGTGGGTCGCATTTCGAGAAACGACGTGGAGCCCTTCGTCTCGACCCTTTTCGAGTGGGCGGCCGCGCCACGGTCGCTCCTGGACCTGCTCTGTCCCTCGGCTCACACCGACCTGGTCGGTATGAGGGAAATGCTGATCTACCTCGTCGCGTCGGGAATCATCGACTACGAATTGGGCGACTACCGGTTTCACGAGAGCCGCCTTTCCCAGGCGAGCGTCGATGGCCTCGATCGGCTGATGGGCTGTTCGCTCGATTTTCTGGACGCCGGCGAACGGGCCATAATCGATCGGCTCAGTGTTTTTCCCACCGGCGCGACTCTCGACGTGCTCACCTCCATTCTGCCTGCCGGGGGATTCGACGATTCCACGCTGCGCTCCCTCAGGGACCGCGGACTGGTTACCGTTCAGCAGCACGCCGAGGGGCCGGTGGCGGCGCTGGCCGGTTTTGCATTGCGCCGCCTCGTCTACGACAGGCTGCGGCCCGAAGCTCGAAAAGAGTATCATGAGACCGCCGCCCGCCTACTCATGTCCGGGTCCACTCCGCCGGACCGATCCGCGTCCGGCCCGGCGCTGCAGGCGCGTGATCCGAAGGAAGAGGAGATCGCCATCCACCTGGCGCGCAGCGGCGACGTGAACCGGGCCGTTCCGCGGATTCTCGACGCCGTCGACAGATGCATCGCCTGCTGGGATTTCACGCGCGCCTACAGCCTCGCCGACGAAGCCCTGCGCATGGATGCGCTGTCCGACTCGCCCGATGCCTATCGGGTTCACTACATCAAAGGCAGGATCGATGCGCATTGCGGACGGGTCGACAAGGCCGCTCGCCTCTACGACGAGGCTTTCGCCATGGCGCGCCGCGCGGGGGCCGATCCTGTCGATGCCGCACTCGTTCTCACCGAGAAGGCCAAGATATTCGTTCAGAAGGGGGAGAACGACCGGGTCGTTGCCTGCTGCGAGGAGCTTCTCGGCCTCGGTCTTCCTGATGATCGAGGGGGACGGTACCGGAAAGCGGAGGCCAAGAGCCACATGGCCTATGCCCTCTATCGCCGGCACCGGACCGATCGCGCGCACGACGAACTCGTTGGCGCGCTCGAACTCATGGGAGAGGCTGACAGCGACCTGAGAGCGGCGGCCTGCAACAGGCTCGGTACCGTGCTTTTCTCCATGGGACGGTTCGACGAAGCCGAGGTGCGGTACAGGGAGTCGATCAGGATCTACGAGGCGATCGGCGAGCCGGTCCAGGCGCGGGGGCCCTATTACAACCTGGGCAGAATCCTGAAAGCCCGCGGCTGCAAGGCGGAGGCGGTCGAATTGATGAAAGCGGCCGCCGATCTTTCGAAGGAGAAAGACGACACTTACGCGGTCTGTACCACACTCACCGGAATCGCCTCGACCTGTCTCGATCTCGGCGACGCGGCCGCATCGCGACAGTACGCTCTCGAGGCGCTCACCGTGTCGCAGGAGCTCGGTTCGAAACGCAACATCGCTTTCGTGTACGGCACGCTCGGGGAGACGGCCCTCCTCGAGGGAGATCCGCAGAGGGCGAACGAATTCTACGACAAGTGCGCGGCGATCTGGAAGGAGTTGAACGACGCAAGATCGGTGGCCAAGGTCTGCGTTCTGCGTGCTGAACGGGAAATCTGGCTCGACGATCTCGAAGGCGCCCGCGCATGGATCGAGCGCGCCCGGATTCTGGTCGGCGACGGGGAGTCGGGTGCGGACCAGGCCATCTTTCACCGCCTCGAGGCGATGTATGCCCTTGGCACCGCCCGGGCGGAGGAGGCGCTCGCCGCGGTAGAAAGAGGTCTCGGGGCGCTCGACGCCGAGCAGGCGAGCGAGATGGTCTTTCACCTGCGAAATCTTCGAGCCAAGGCGCTCCTGGCGCTCGATCGCGATCAGGAGGCTCTCGACGAGGCACAGGCCGCAATCGGCCGACTGCCGGATGGGATCGCGGCGCCGATCGGTTCGGCATTGCGGATCACGCGATGCGCCGCCCTCCGGCGGCTGTCGATGCCGGAGGAAGACACCTTGCGCCGGGCGCTCGCGGCGCTCGATACATCGTGCCACCGCCATCTCCTGGCGGAGGGATACCTCGAACTCGCCCGCACACTGCACACTATCAGGGGGGAGGAAGGATCGTTTCAGGAGTTGCAGACAGTGCTCCAGGTGCTCGACAAGGCGCGGCAGATTGCCGAGTCGGTGAAGCACGCCGGCCTCCTGAAGACGATCGCCGAGGTAGACGCGCGCATCGTGGAGATCGCTCCCGCGGTGCCCGGGAAGAAGCACGATGCGATCAGAAAGCTGTCCGACATGGAGCGCCTCCAGGAGATCACCCAGATCATCAATTCGGAGATGGACCTGAAAAAGCTCCTCGATCTGATCGTGGATACGGCGATCGGGATGACAGGCGCTCTGCGGGGTTTCATCATTCTCGTCAGGGCGCGTCAGCTCAACTTCGCCACCGCGCGGCACATCACCGAAGAGGATATCAACGATCCCGAGTTCGAGGTCAGTCACTCGATCGCCAAGGAGGTCGCGCTCTCGGGCGAGCCGATCCTGACCTCCAACGCCCAGACCGACAGCCGTTTTCGCGACGCCGTGAGTATCAGCGAGCTGAATCTGCTCTCCGTCCTCTGCGTTCCGCTCAAGACGAGGGAAAGCCTTCTGGGAAGCCTCTACATCGACAACCCGCGTACGATCAGCGCCTTCAACGATTACGATCTCAAGATGATTACCGCCTTCGCAACGCAGGCGGGCATTGCGCTCGGAAACGCGGCGCTGCTCGAGGAGAATCTCGACAGGCAGAAGGAACTTGCCCATTCCAAGGCCGAGATCGAGCGGCTCAACCAGCGGCTCGAGGTGAGGATCGAGGATCAGGCCCGCGAGCTGGTGACGATCAAGGACTCGCTCGAAGTCAAGCAGCGGCAGCTCGAATTGAAATACAGGTACGACAACATCGTGACCCAGTCATCGGCCATGATCGATGTGTTCAAGGTGCTCGATCGCATCACGCCCACCGATTTCCCCGTGATGGTTCTCGGTGAAAGCGGCACGGGCAAGGAGCTGGTGGCGCGCTCGATTCACTACAACGGCCCGCGGAAAAAAGCCAATTTCGTCTCCCTCAACTGCGCCGCCGTGGTGGAACCGTTGATCGAGGCTGAACTCTTCGGATTCAAGAAGGGAGCATTCACCGGTGCGGTCAGGGACAAGGCGGGCCTTTTCGAACAAGCTCACAAGGGGACGCTCTTTCTCGACGAGGTGGGAGACATGAGCATCGAGGTGCAAAAAAGGCTCCTCCGCGTGCTTCAGTTCGGCGAGTTCATGAGAGTGGGGGGCAAGAAAACGGTCAAGGTCGATGTGAGGATCATCTCGGCGACGAACAAGGATATTCCGTCGCTCGTTCAGGATGGAGCTTTCCGTGAGGACCTCCTCTATCGGCTCAACACGGCGGTGGTCAAGTTGCCGCCCTTGAGGGAGCGGCTCGACGATGTGGCGCTTCTCATCGAGCATTTCGGCAAGCTCTTCAGCAGCCGGGAGGAGGGACCGGAGACCACCTTCGATGCGAGCGCCGTCGACGAACTGAGGCGCCGCGATTGGAAGGGCAACGTGCGCGAACTTGAGAATGTGGTTCGAAATCTAATCTCCCTCTCACCGCCGGGGGCGCGACTGACCCGCCGGGATGTCATTTCCCATTACAGTATCGAGAGCAAAGATACCGATGCAACGGTGAGCCTCAAACACAGTATAGAAGCCTTCGAAAGGGAACAGATCATCAAGGCGCTTCAGCTCAATGGGGGCAATAAGACAAAGACAGCAAAAGAGTTGGGAGTGAGCCTGAGAGGTTTGTATAAAAAATTAGACAAATATGGTATAAATTGATCGAGTCACGTTCTTTAAATCATAGGGATAAATATTCGAATAGACTCCTTTTTTTGATGTATTTGGATTAACTTTCGTTTATATTGGTTTCCCGTCAGACAGAGCCTGGTTACTAAAAATAAGCCTTTTTTGTCGTTTTTAGTCTATTTACCTGTTGTGTAACCTCTGGCATAATAAAGTCCAGAGCCTGAAGCACAGAGCCCGAAACAATAAGTTTTGGATTGAACAGTCGAAAGATGATCAAGTCGACCCTCAAGATTCTAGTCGTTGCCGCCGCGCTCGGACTGTTTGGTATTTGCAGCATCGCGTCGGTGTACAGCAACGACTGGATCACGATCCTGGCCGACGATTTCAACGACAGCAGGATCATCTCCCACTATATCGAAGGTCAGATCGGCTTCTTCCTCATCGAAGATCCCAACGAACATATCCAGCTGGTCGTGAACGGCCCGGAGGGGCACATCCTGTTCGACGACGAAGCCGGGGGCTGTACCGACCCGAGCCGTTTCTGGGGTGTTCCGGTCGAGACTTTTTCCCGGGATCGTTTCCAGGTCTTCTACGATGTCACATCTTTTCAGGAAACGACCACATTCAATGCCAAGCTCACCGATGAGGATGATCTCGACGTCCTCAATCTCTCCATGGGCAACAACGGCCACTGGCTCATCGACAGCGTCGACACAGGTGTCGCTTATCTGGCCGGCATGGAGTACAGCGTGATGGTCGAAATCGCTGTCGACCCGTACGGCGGCACTGCATCGTATGCCATCTTCCTCAAGGAGAAAACAGCGCCGGCCTACGAGCTCTTGAGCGAGGGAATCCTGCCTGGCTTCACCATGGGTCGGGTGGTCGAAAAGGTCCTCTTCGAGAAACCCGCATTCAGTGCCGCGGGACAGCTCGCATTGGACAATATCTACGTGCAATACCTGGAGTTCAGCTCCTCCAACGGGTACAGCCAGTTCAAGAAGTTTTGATCCCCTTGACCTCCCGCAAAACCGTTCCTCCGGAAGCAGATAATCCACCGACGCGGTCTGCCGTGTGCTGATTCCGGTCCGGTCGAGCGGACCGGGGCGCCCCTCCGGCTTTGATCGCGAGAGCGCGGGGGTTGGAATTGTCACAACAAGATGGTAGAGTCCCGGCTTTGGGCGGACGCCGATTTCTTGAACAGGTGACCGAGGCCGCAAGAATGGGAAAGATCCACTTCATCGTCACTGCAGGCGGGACCAGAGAACCGATCGACTCCGTGCGCTATATCGGTAACAGGTCCTCGGGCAGGCTCGGTGCGGCGATCGCATCGGAAGCCGCGGCCCGCGGGCACGAGGTCTGTCTCGTCCGCGCGAGGGACAGCGTGCACGTGCTCGGGAAAGTCTCGGACGAGGTGGACCGCCGCATCCGGTGCACCGAGTTCGAAACCGCGCAGGATTTGAAGGAGATACTTCAAAAAGAGGTGCCCAACCTGCCCGATCCGGGCGCCGTGGTCATGGCCGCGGCAGTGGCTGACTACAGTCCGGTTCCGCTTGATGGAAAGATCTCTTCGAAGCGGGACGAGCTCGTGCTCAGACTGCTCAAGGTGGATAAGATCGTCGATCGGGTAAAAACTTGGAATGGCGCAGCCCTTCTGGTGAAATTCAAACTGGAGTCCGGATCCGATCGCGAGCAGCTTCTCTCCATCGGTGCGGAGAGCGCACGGCAATCGCGGGCGGATCTCATGTTACTCAACGATATCACCGAGATCGCAGGGGCCCGTCACCGGGCCATTCTCTATCGGCCCGATCGAGCGACGTCCATCGATCTGGAAGGAAAGGTCGCCATCGCCGGAGCGATCATCGCGGCGGTGGAGGAAATCTTCGCGGAAAGACGGAGCAGCTGATGAAAAAATTGAAAGTTCTCGTCGGCATCACCGGCGGCATTGCGGCTTACAAGACGTGCGATCTCGTTCGCACGCTGGTGAAGAACGATCACGAGGTGCGCGTCGTCATGACCCGGAGCGCAACGGAATTCGTCACACCCTTGACATTTGAGGTCCTGTCGCGTAATCCTGTGCCTCTCGGGCTTTTCGATAGGCGGGGGTCTCCTGCAGTGGAACACGTGGCGAGCGCACAATGGGCTGAGTGCGTGGCGATCGCCCCGGCCACCGCCAGCATAATCGGTAAACTGGCTTCGGGAATTGCCGACGACTTGCTAACAACCTTGCTTCTCGCCGTTCCCGCCGGGAAACCGATCGTGCTGGCCCCGGCGATGAACACGGGCATGTGGGAAAATCCCATCGTCGTGCAAAACCTGAAGAAACTCGTCGACGGAACGGACGGACGCTATTCGATCGTGCCCCCCGTGGTCAAGGAACTGGCCTGTGGAGACCTGGGGATGGGCGGCATGGCGCCGGTCGAAGAAATTTACAGCCATATCATCGATGTGGCAGACAATTAGAGGAGAGCACATGCGAGCAGAAGACCTGGCCCTGGAACTCGATCAGATGCGTCAAACCCTGACCGAACTCAAGGACTCCCTTTGACTTTGCGGGCCAGTCTGCGCGTAAAAAAGAGATCGAAAAAATGATGACCGGCCCGGATTTCTGGGAGGACCAGGAGAAGGCCAATTCTCTGATCGCCGAACTCAAGGATTGCAGGGCCGTCACCGAACCGGTCGAATCGATCGAATCCGAACTGGAAGACGCCGACGTGCTGCTCGAACTCCTCCGCGAGGACGAGGGGGAGGAAACGGTCGAGGAAGCCGAGAAGTTCCACAAGGAACTGAAGGGCAAGGTGGCCCGGCTCGAGTTCCAGGTCATGCTCAACGGCGAGCACGACAAGCGCAACGCCTTTCTCAGCATCCAGGCCGGCGCCGGGGGCGTCGAGTCCTGCGACTGGGCCAAGATGCTCCTGCGCATGTACATGCACTGGATCGAGAATTCGAATTACGGCCACAAGGTCTACGATATCCTCTACGAGGAGGAAGCGGGGATCAAGTCGGCCACCCTTCTCGTGGAGGGACGCTGGGCCTACGGCTATCTCAGGGCGGAGAGGGGCATTCACCGCCTCATCCGCATCTCGCCCTTCGACGCGCAGAACAGGCGCCATACCTCTTTTGCCGCCGTTGACGTCTTTCCAGAGTTCGACGAAGAGATCGAGGTCGACGTCGATCAGAACGATCTGCGCATCGACACGTACCGTGCCGGCGGCGCGGGCGGCCAGCATGTGAACAAGACCGACTCCGCCGTTCGCATCACCCACCTCCCCACGGGAATCGTGGTTCAATGCCAGAACGAACGCTCCCAGCACAAAAACAAGGCGATGGCGCTCAAGATGCTTTCGGCCAGGCTCTTCCTCATGAAGGAACGCGAACGGGAAGCCTCTCTGAAGGATTTCCAGGGGGGCAAGAGCGATATCGCCTGGGGCCATCAGATCCGATCCTACATTCTCCATCCCTATTCGATGGTCAAGGATCACCGGACCGGAAAGGAAACAGGCAATGTGAACGCCGTGCTCGACGGCGCCATCGACCAGTTCATAGAACCCTATCTCAGGAGCGGAAAGAAGAATGACTGATCGCAAAATCCGCCGCGCCCTGCTGAGTGTCACCGACAAGAGCGGGCTCGCCGAGTTTGCCAGGGGATTGATGAACCAGGGCGTGGAGATCATCTCCACCGGCGGAACGGCGCGCCATCTGCGCGATGCGGAGATCACGGTCCGCGATATTTCCGACGTGACCGGTTTTCCCGAGATCATGGACGGCCGCGTCAAAACCCTGCATCCCGTCATTCACGGGGGCCTCCTGGCGGTGCGGCAGAATCCCGATCACGTCAAGCAGGCGGCCGATTCGGGGATCGAATTCATCGATCTCGTGGCCGTGAACCTCTACGCTTTCGAGGAGACCGTGGCCCGCGAGGGGGTGACCGATGCCGACGCGATGGAGAGCGTCGATATCGGCGGGCCGACCATGATCCGCGCCGCGGCCAAGAACCACGGTTCCGTTGCCGTCGTCGTCGATCCCGCGGACTACCCCACGATTCTCGAAGAGATGACCGAACGCGGCGGCTCGCTCGGGGACGAGACCCGGCGGGCGCTTGCGGCCAAGGCATTCGGCCTGACCGCGACATACGATACAGCGATCAGTGCCTATTTCGATTCGAAGGGGCCTGATGATGATCTTCCCGAAACGCTCGGTATCGTTTCGAGACCGGGAACGGTTCTGCGCTACGGTGAAAATCCCCATCTGAGGGCGGCGTTCTATCCGCTGCCGGGCAACTTCGGCCCCTCGGTGGCGTCGGCCGAGGTCTTGAACGGGAAGGCGCTCTCCTATAACAACATTCTCGACATCGACGCCGCCTTCGAGCTGGTCAAGGAGTTCGACGAACCTGCCGCGGTCGTGATCAAGCACACCAATCCCTGCGGCGCGGCAATGGGCGGGACCGTCGCACAGGCCTACACCGATGCGCTCGCCGGGGATCCCGTCTCGGCGTTCGGCGGCATCCTCGCCTTCAACAGGCCCGTGGACGCGGCACTCGCCGAGATCGTGGCCGTTCGAACGTGCTTCTTCGAGGCGGTGATCGCTCCCGGTATCGACGGCGACGCGGTGAGCGTCTTCCGCAAGAAGGTAAAGTGGGGCAAGAAGGTGCGCCTCCTCTCCACGGATCCGCTCCCTCCGGGAGGGGACGCAGTCGCCGACACGGTCGTGCGCTCCGTACGAGGCGGCCTTCTCGTGCAGGATCGCGACCTGGGATACGAGGGTGAGGAGTTCCGCGTCGTGACCGACGCGGTGCCCGACGACAGCACGATCGCCGCCCTGCGCTTCGCCTGGAAAGTGGCCAAGCACGTCAAATCGAACGCGATCCTTCTGGCCCGCGAGACCGCGGGGGGGGGCTGCGTGGTCGGCGTGGGGGCGGGACAGATGAGCCGGATCGATTCCACGATCATCGCCGGTCGGAAAGCGGGCGATCGCGCCGACCGGTCGCTACTGGCGTCGGACGCGTTCTTTCCGTTCAGGGATTGCGTGGACAAGGCCGCCGAACTCGGGGTGAAGGCGATCATCCAGCCGGGGGGGTCGATCCGGGACGCCGAATCGATCGAGGCGTGCAACGAGCACGGCATCCCGATGATCTTCACCGGTCGCCGACACTTCAGGCATTGATCAGCGAATCAACCGTCGGGAACTGTTAAACAGAAACAGAAAAAGACTGCGGTGACGACGATCCCACCGGTCATCCGATGGCCGTCAGATTCCCCGACTCAGGCTGATCGCTCCCCGAGAATTCTCCCGTTGGCGTCTCCCGTTGGCGACTGTGTGCTCCATCGAGGATAGGGGAAGTGTTTTTTTTTGTATCGATGGGTCACGAGAAACAGCCCTTCCCGGCCGGTTCGGCGGGAAGGGCTGCTGAGGGATCGCGCAGGTTCAGAATTATAGCTTTTTGGCTTCCTCGATCATGGCCGGGACCACCTCGAACAGGTCGCCCACGATTCCGTAATCAGCGATCTTGAAAATGGGCGCGTCGGGATCCTTGTTGATCGCCACGATGTATTTGGAACTCGACATGCCGGCCAGATGCTGGATCGCACCCGAGATGCCGCAGGCGATGTACAAGGTCGGGGAGACGGTCTTGCCGGTCTGGCCGACCTGATCGGCGTGGGGGCGCCATCCGGCATCGACCGATGCGCGCGACGCACCGACCGTGGCTCCCTTGAGATGGCTCGCCAGATCCTCGAGGAGCTTGTAGTTTTCCGGGCCTTTCATGCCCCGGCCGCCGGAGACGATGATGTCTGCCTCGGTGAGCTCGATCTTTCCGCTCGCCTCTTGCAGGATCTCCTTCAGCACGGCCTTCGGGCCTCCCTCGGGGGGAGCGAAATCGATCGCTTCCACCGTGCCGGCACCGGCACTCTCCTCGGCCGTAAAGACGTTGGGCCTGAGAGTGGCGATGAAACGGTCTCCCGCGGCCTCGACCCAGGCATGGACCTTACCGGCGAAAATGGGGCGGCGCGCCTGCACCTTGCCGCCCTCGGCCTTGACCTCGATGCAGTCGGAAGCGATTCCCGTACCGAGAAGCGCCGCGACCCTCGGAGCCAGATCCTTTCCCATGGTGGAGGCGGGGAAGAGGATGACCGAAGGATTGAGCGATGCCGCGACCTGGGAGAGTGCCGCGGCATAGAGTTCGCCGTTGTATTCCTTGAGTGTTTCGTTATCGCAGACCGCGATGCGGGCCGCGCCGAATTTCGCCAACTCGGGGGCAATACCGCCCACGTCCGACCCGATAACGACGGAGGCCGCCTCCCCGCCCGTCTCCTTTGCAAGGCGGGCCGCGGCCGACGTGACCTCGAAGGCCGGTTTTCTGAATGCATTGTTTCTCTGTTCACCGAATGCCAGTATCAAACCCGACATGTTTGTTTCCTCCTGACCTCTATTCGTTCCGTTTTAAGTTGATTTGCATTTTCGCGAGGATCCTCGATCACAGCACCTTGGCCTCGTCTTTGAGCAGCTGGAAGAGCTGAGGGATCGCCTCGGCGCCTTCTCCAACGATTTTTCCAGGGGGGCGTGCCGGAGGATTTTCGAGTTGCAGAATCGTGATCTTGGAGTCGATGGCGTTGAACTCTTTTCCATCGATCGGCTTTTTCTTGGCCGCCATGATTCCCTTCAGGGACGCATAGCGGGGATCGTTGAGGCCCTTCTGGGTGGTGAAGACCGCCGGAAAGGAGACGTCGTAGACCTCGACGCCGCCCTCGATGCTCCGCTTGACCGTGGCCTTTCCGTCGGCGACCTCCATCGACACGATCTCGCTCGCCGCGGGCAGTCCGAGAATCCCGGCTACCATGAGACCGACCTGGGCATTGTCCTGGTCGACGCTCTGCTTGCCGAAAAAGACGATGTCATGGGGCAGATCCTTGATCACGCCGGCCAGAATTTCGGCCGTCGATGCGCCATCCCTGACAGGATTGTCTTCGACGAGGTGGACCGCCTTGTCCGCTCCCATGGCGAGACAGGTGCGGATCGTCTTGGTGGCGCTCTCCGGGCCGAGAAGGATGATGGTGACCTCCCCTTCGCCCGCCTCCTTGATCTTGAGCGCTTCCTCGACGGCGAACTCGTCGTAGGGATTCAGAATGTACTCGAGTCCTGAGTTGTCGTAGGAGGCGCCATCGCTCGCAATGGTGATCTTCGACTCGGTATCAGGAACGTGCTTGACACAGACAATGATGTTCATCGCATAAACCCTTACTATATATCTGAATGATCAGAACTGCTGCAAATGACCCGTCCCGCCTTACGGCTGTAAGTGCCTTGCGTCTCTCGCTGCGAACGTTTCGCTTTTTGCCTGGAAGAGAGCCAGGAGGACCTGAACGATGCTCCGGTGCCAGCATGCCGTCAGGATGTGGTTCGATCAATTGATATTAATTAATTGTCGAACGAAAGAGGCATCTTGAATGAAGGCCTCCTGATTTTCAACGGTTTTTTTCGTGTCAGAGGTTCCGCTCGGCGAGGTGCAGGAAAAACATCTCGACCAGTTCGGTGTCGACCTTCTGGCCGCATTCCGACCGCAAGATCGATTGGGCCTTCTCGAAGGGCATCGGTTTCCTGTAGGGGCGGAAGGAGGTGATCGCGTCCCAGTAGTCCGCGATGCGCACGATCCGGGCCGCGAGCGGGACATCGTCGCCGCTGAGCTGCCCCGGATAGCCTGAACCGTCGAGATTCTCGTGGTGGTACTGCACGATATCGCAGATTTCCCTGAGCGACGAGATCGGCTTGATCAGCTCGGCGCCTTTGACAGGATGCTCCTTGATGATCTCGAACTCCTCGTCGGTCAGGGGCCCGGCTTTATCGAGGATGTACTCGGGTGTTCCTATCTTGCCGATGTCGTGGAGCTTCGATCCGAGTCTGATCGTCTCGATCTCCTTGTTCTCGAGCTGGAGGAGCTCGGCGATCATCGACGAGAACTGAGAAACCCGTTCCGAGTGCTGCCGCGTGTACGGGCTCTTGGCATCGATGATGGCCGCCATGGCGATCATGAATTCAGCCACGTTCTTCGACTCGATGCTCTGCCGTTCCTTGAGACGCTCCAACTCGAAGCTCTTGCGGATCAAGGTCTGGTTCTCGATGACCCTGAGGATCGTGAGACGGAGATCATCGAAGAGGAATGGTTTCTTGAAGTAGTCGAAGGCGCCCTGCTTGATCGAACCGATCGCGTATTCGA